>JARKNW010000032.1 GCA_029976075.1 Pleomorphomonas sp. | reverse complement strand
CCGGGGTTGGACGTCTGCCGGAAGTATCCGCTCCATTGTTGACTGTAGATGGTTGCCCGGTCGGGCTTTCCTTCGCCGCCGGGCATTACCAGGACGAGTTCCTGCTTGCGGCAGTTCACGAGATGCTGGACGAGGACGCAGGCTGACAGGCACCGTGCCGGTCAGTCCTCTCCAAGTTGCCCACATCGGGCCGGCCGGCCATTTGGGCTCTTGGCTTGCACTCATTCTCCCCCCCGCCTATGCTGGAGACGTCTCAAGGGGGTGTCCGGCTCGACCGGACGGAGAGGAGCGATCCAACCCCACCAACCTGATCCGGATCATGCCGGCGGAGGGAGTGAGGCGAGCGGCCCGGCAGGTCCGGGAGCCACACGTCTTCTTGTCCGCGGGCGATCTTCGCAAGGAGCCCGCGATGACCACCCTGACGCTAGCCGACGTTCATGCCCTTCATGAGAAGGTGCGCAGCGAACGTCCACTCGTGCACAACATCACCAACTTCGTGGCAATGAGCATTGCCGCCAACGTGCTGCTCGCTGCGGGCGCATCGCCGGCGATGGTCCACTCCATGGACGAGGTCGAGGATTTCGGCCACATCGCCCGCGCGCTGACGCTCAACATCGGGACGCTGTCGTCCGATTGGATCGCCGGCATGAAGCTCGCAGCCAGCGTTTACAAGGCAGCAGGTAAGCCGATCGTGTTTGATCCTGTAGCCGTCGGCGCGACACGTCTGCGCAACACGGCAGCCGCCGATCTCGTTGCCATGGGGCCAACGGTGATCCGCGGCAACGCATCGGAGATCATGGCGCTTTCTGGTGTCGCCGGCCTTGCCTCGAAGGGAGTCGACAGCTCTGCAAGTTCCAATGCCGCTCTCGATAGCGCCATCGCGCTTGCGCGGTCGAGCGGAGCGGTGGTCGCGGTCACCGGCGAGATCGATTATGTCACCGACGGCACTCGCACCGTCGCGATCGAGGGGGGCCATGAACTGATGCCGCTTTCGACGGCGCTCGGCTGTTCATTGACCGGTCTCGTCGGTGCGTTCGTCGCGGTTGCTCCGGCCTTTGAGGGAACGATAGCGGCACTCGCCACCTACGCGGCGGCCGGCGCCATCGCCGGCAAGCGCGTCAAGGGGCCGGGCTTCCTGCCGCAGGAACTTTGCGACGCGCTTTACGCTCTTGATCTTGCCGGCCTTGAGGCAAACGCGGTGATCCGGGGCGTTTGATCTCAGGTTTCCTCAGCCGCTACCCGCATCGGCGGGGTGAGCGGCTCGGGAACCGGTCGCGTCGTCAGGTTCTCGCGACCGGCCATGACGCCACCCTGCACTTGTGCCACCAGCCGTTCGGCATCGAGCCGGCGGATGGTGGCGAGCGCCTCGGCGGTCCGCTCTTCACTGCAACCAAGCGCCCGCAAACCTTCCGCCCCCATGTGCAGGGCGGCATCGAAGGTCTCGCGTATCTCGACATCGACTCCAGCGCGGATCAGCTCGATCGAGTGGATGCGGTCGTAGGACCGCACCAGCAGTCTTGCGAGCGGGAAATGGGCCTTGACCAGTTCGACGATGCGGTTTGCCGCCTTGCGGTCGTCGACGCAGACCATGATGACCTCGGCATCGGCCGCGCCGGAGTGATGAAGCGTGTCGAGCCGGGTACCGTCACCATAGAAGATGCGAAAGCCGAAACGCCCCGCCTCGCGAATGCGATCGGGATCGTTCTCGATCATTGAAACGTCGACGCCGCGTGATAGCAGCAACTGCGCGGCGATCTGACCAAAGCGACCGAAGCCAATCAGCAGCACACTGCCGCGAAGATCACGTGCCTCCTCGACGCCATCGAGCGACTTTTTCTCCTCGCCACGAAAATGACCGGCAATCGTGAGGATCAGCGGCGTCAATGCCATCGACAGAATGATCACCGTCGAGAAGAGCGCGGCGTCACCGGCGGGAATGACGCCACCGGCTGCCGCCGCCGTATAGAGGACAAAGGCAAACTCGCCGCCTTGAGCGAACATCAGAGCCCGGCGGAAGGCTGGTTGGTGACGGGAGCCGAAGAGCCGCGCGACCGCGTAGATACCAATCGCCTTTACGACGGCAAAGGCAGCGAGAAGGCCGATCAGCAGCGGCCAGCGGTCGATGACCACGCGCATGTCGAGCGACATGCCGACGGCGAGGAAGAACAGGCCCATCAACAGGCCCTTGAACGGCTCGACGTCGGCTTCAACCTGATGACGGTAGCTCGAACCCGACAACATGACGCCGGCGAGGAAGGTGCCCATGGCCATGGATAGGCCCACCGCTTCCATCAACAGCGCGGCACCGAGAACGACCAACAGTGCGCCGGCGGTGAGCACTTCCCGGGTTCGTGCACGAGCCAGCAGACCGAAGAACGGATCGATGAGATAGCGGCCGGCCAGCAGCAACGCTCCGACGGCCGCAACGCCCAGCCCGATGCCGATCCAGCCATCCCCTCCATGCCCCTCTGGCGCAAGCCAGGCGACCAGAGCCAGAAGCGGCACGATGGACAGATCCTCAAAGAGCAGGATCGACACCGCCTTCTGCCCGTCCGCACTGGCGAGATCCCCTCTCTCCTGAAGCAACGACATGATGACCGCCGTCGACGACAGCACGAAGCCGGCACCGGCAATGAATGCAGGAACAGGCGAAAGGCCGAATGCCGAGATGGCAACCAAGGTCAGGAGGCCAATGCAGACGGCCACCTGGGCAAGGCCGAGGCCGAAGATCTGGCCACGCATCGCCCACAGCTTCTGTGGTCTCAGTTCCAGCCCGATCAGGAACAGGAACATGACCACACCGAGCTCCGAAACGTGCAGCATGGCGGCCGGGTCGGAGAACAGACCGAAGGCTGAGGGCCCCACCAGCGCGCCCGCCGCGAAGTAGCCAAGGACGGAACCGAGGCCGAGCCGGCGGAACAGCGGCACGGCCAGCACCCCTGCCGAGAGAAGCACCACTACCGGGCCAATCGTTGCCCCGAGCCCCGCCGCCGCCATACCACACCTCGCCTCAGTATTTCCCCGAGTGTGGTCCGAAACCGCCCCGGCACGCAAGCTGGCTCAGGCGAAAGGCTTTCGCTTCAGTCGCTCGACGGCAAAGGCGAGCGTTGAATAGGCAAGGCAGAGGCCAAGCTGAACGAAGATAGTTGTCGCGACCTCACGGATATCCGCACCCATCTGATTGACACGGACCAACGCCGGCACCGCCGTTGTGGAGGGAACGAGCAAGGCGATTGCACGGAGCGCCTTGGGCATGGACTCCATTGGCCAGGAAATGCCCGACAGAAAGAACAGGGGCATTCCGAGTACGAGCAAAGAAAAGATAACGCCTTCCTTTGTCCTGAATAACCGGGAAATCGCAAAGCCCATTGCCGTTACGGCGGCAAGAAATGGGACGGCTACGGCATACATGACTGCGACGTCGCCAATACGTGGCAACCGGTAAAGCCAAGGCAATAACGCCAAGGCGACACCTGCCCACAGGCTATAGAGACCGACATAGACCAATGCGTCAGCAAGGGTGGAAACCCAGCCGGTAGGTCGACGACCCGCCTTGAGATTGCCTATGCCCATGAGAAGGGTCTGTTGCAGGATCAAAACGAAGACTGCCGGCACCACGAAGCTCGCGTAACCACCTGTCGGGTTGAACAACGGAATGGTCGTAACGCGCAGCGGTTCGACGATGGCCGAAGCTTGGGCCGGATCGACACCCGAGGCAACCAGCCGTCCGACCTGAACCTCGGCGCCGAGGCTGCGCGCCGCATTGCTCAAAGCCGACGTCATTATTGAATTCAGCAGAAAATAGCTGCCATCCGAAAACACCGCGATCGGTGCGGGATGGCCGGCCAAAAGGTCGCGCTCGAAATTGGGAGGAACCACGACGATGCCGTAGACCTCGCGTTTCAAGAAAAGGGTGCGGGCAGATGGCAGGTCGGATGAAAAACGGGCAACTGCAATAGTATCGGCGACATCAATACGCCGGATCAACTCGCGGCTCAGTGTTGAACCATCTTGGTCGATGACTGCCACCGGCATATCTCGAACCACTTCGGACAAATATGGCTGAGGATAGAATATAGAAAGAAAGAGCGTGCCGACCAACATCGTCGACCGAGCGCCTCTATCGGCCCAGATGGTCACGATCGTTGCGACGATCTCACGGACAAAGGCGAGGATCATCTGCCGCTCTCCGTAATGAGTGCAGGTCGCGGCCTTCCGTGGCGCCAGAGGAGCAGCAGAGTCATTCCACCGTAGACACCCACCAAACTCGCCAGCCATAGGAAGGCGGGCAAGGAAATGCTGGCAGGCGCACTACGCAAGATGTTGTCGGTGCGCAGCTCAAGATAGTGCGTGACGGGCAATAGCTCCGCCCAAACGCGGGAAAACTCGTTCATCGACATGCGCGGGAACGAAATGCCTGCGAATCCGAAGGCGGGACCTGCAAGAACTCCCACGGCAGAGAGTGCGGACACGTTATCGCGAGAGAGAAGTCCGGCCACGGCCCCAAGCATTTGCGAGGCAAGCACGAAAACAAGACCGTAGGCGACGTGGAAAGCGAGGTTACCACCAAAACGTCCGCCCATCAGACCGAACAGTAACGCATCCGCCCCCCACAACACGATGAGATAGGCAAGCGTATAGGGGGCGAGTTTTCCCGCTGTCGTCCTTAGCAATGTTCCACCAAGCCGCAGAGAGCGCCCGAGACTTGCGACACCCTGCCGGTCGCGAGAAAAGGATAAGGCGGCGCTGGCGCAGATGAAGATCTGCAGCACCGTCGGCATGACCGCGGCAAGCAGAAACTGAACATACTCGAGGCTGGGGTTGAAGAGCGCGCTCTGTTGCACTGGCACTGGTGCAACCGCTTGGTTGGCACTTTCGACGTCAGTTCCCCGAGCAACGCGCGCCTCGATCGAAATGCCGGCAACTACAGTTCCGAGCGCGGCCCCAACAGAGCGGGCGACGATGCTGCCGGGCGTCATCAACTGATTATTGTAGAACAGCACCACTTCCGGCCGGCGACCGGCCAGCACGTCACGCTCGGTACGGTAGGGTATCAGCACCACCGCATAGACCTCGCCCGAAAGCAGCAGATGGCGTGCCTCACCAAGCGAGTTCGCTTCATGGGTAACGGCACCTTCCGGCGTCGCATCGACGATGCGAACCATTTGCCGAGACAGCGTGGAGCGATCCTGATCGACGACGGCAATAGGGAGGTCGCGTGGTAGGCCGAGCTGGAACACCGCCGCCAGAAGTGCAAAAAGCAGCAATGGAAAAGGCGCAAGCATGAACATTGGCCCCGGCCGCGAGCCGATCTGCCGCAACTCGGCGACAAGAACCCGCCGGAAGCCGGCCGCCAGATGGGCCTGCCGTGCCACGATCAGCGATCCATGAGCCGGGGGCCGTACCAGTCTATCAGACCGCTCATTCCGGGCCGCAAGCCTTGGGCCGGACCTTCGGGCCGTGCCCTCACCTCGAAAGTGCGAAGATCAAAATCGCCGGTTGCCTTGGTGGCACGCCAGTTCGCGTAGGTCCCCTGCGCATTGATGACGGTGACGCGCGTGTCAATCTCGCGCCCGCCCAGAGCCGGCACGCGCACTTTCAGCCGGTCGCCAATCACAAGGCCATTCAAGAGGTCCTCGCGAACGTTGAAGGTGAACCAGGCGTTGTCGACGTCGACAATGGAAATGAGCGGTGTTCCGGCCCCAAACAGCTCGCCGATCTCGGCTGTACGGGCGGTTACCTCGCCGGCCATGGGGGCCTTGACGTTGAGTTCACCGAGATCGGTCTCGATCTGGGCCACGGCGGCAGCCGCCTGCTCGACCTGCGCCACCGCTACAGCTTTCTGCTCGGGGCTGTTGCCCTTGATGGCAAGTTGCAAGTTGGCCTCGGCTGCCGCGCGGGCTTTCAGGGCGGCATTGAGCTTGTTGGAGGCTTCATCGAGTACTTGCTCGGATGCAAACGAACGCTCCTGCAACTGGCTGACACGATCGTAGGTCTTCTGCGCCAGAAGCACATCGGCCTCGGCCTTTTCGCGTTCGGCCCGACGCGCATCAATCATTTCCTGTCGCGTCGAAAAGGCGAGGTCACGGTTCGAGCTGGCCACGGCGAGCGTGGCTCTCGAGGTATCGAGACCCGCCCGCAGCGCCGGACTGTCAAGTTCGACCACCAGAGCTCCTGCCGTCACACGATCGCCGACGTCGACCGGTGTTTTGGCGACACGTCCAGCCACACGAGCCGCAAGATCGACCCGCGTCGCCTCCACCTCGCCCTGCAGCATCAGCGGCTCCGGGTGATCGACTGCCCAAACGACGGAAAGACCAAGGCCACCAGCGGCCAATCCGGCGATAACGAGGGGGCGCCAAGCGGACACGGATATCATCCTTAGGTATCAAAGCCGGCTCGAAGCTCGATTCGGCTTGCGATAATTTGGAAAATCATTGTTTTCTTTATTTCCGGAATTCACCTTTATGTCAAGGAAGAGGGATGCAGATGGTCGACAACACTCAGGCTCCTACACGCGGCCCCGGACGGCCGCCCCTCAGAAGCGATGATGAAACCCGCGCCCTGATCATCGAAGCGGCGGCGCGTGCCTTTCTGAACACCGGCTATGTCCGCACGGGAATCGACACCATCGCCCGCGACGCCGGCGTGTCGACGCGAACGCTCTACCGGTTGTTCGCGGCGAAGGAAGACCTTCTCAAGGAAGCCATGGAAACCCGGATCGACGCTGCCTTTGGCAGCCTCGATGCCGCCAGAGTGGCAGGAACCGCTCCTCAGGCCAGCCTGGAAGCGCTACTCTCTGGCTATGCCAACCTAGCCTTGTCGGAAGAGGCGGTGCGGCTCACCCGTCTCATCGCCGCCGAGCGGCAGGAAGTCCCGGCGCTGGCCGACAGCTATCGTCAGGCGACAGCGCGCATCACGGGCATGTTCGAGGCCTGGGTTCGCGACCACCAACAGAGAGGATTGCTACGACCAGGCAACGTCGAAACGGTGGCCCATCTCCTGCGCGGGGCGGTCAACGAGGCCCAACGCCAGATTCTTCTCGGCCTCAGGGAGCCACTCACCCCGGCCGAACAGCATGAGTGGGTCAAGACATCGGCCGCCGTATTCCTGGAAGGGCTCGCCAAAGGCTGATCTCAACGCCTCCTTCGGGCAACGCTTGCAGGCATGAGAGATCGGCCGAGGGGAGAGCACGGCTTGATGCCGGCTTTCCCTTGGCTCTCAGGCACGCAACTCAGCCCACCTCAAGCCCGTCGATGCATCACGCCAGGAAGAATACCTCGCGAAGATCGGCCGACTTCGGACTGTTGTCAGGATTCGACGGCATGACATCGGCCATGTATTTCCACCACTTCTGACAGACTTCCGTACTTGCAACGGCATTCCAACGATCTTCGGATTCGATCTCCACGGAGGCAAACAGAGTGGACGTCTTCGGGTCGAGATAAATCGCATAGTTGTGGGCGCCATGCGCTTTGAGAACGGCTGCCAGTTCCGACCAGATCTCGTCGTGACGACGCTTGTATTCGGCATGAGCATCCGGGTTCACCCACATGACGAATGCTTTCCTGATCATTTCACTTCCTCCCGCCACAGGCCCCTCCACGGGCCCGACATCCCGACAAAATCATAAAGGATCCGGACCGATCACTCACAGTGGGGATCATTACGCAAATCCAATCATTTTTAGTCGCGCAGCGAACATTTGATCGCTCCGCAGCCATGTCCCACCGTCATCTAGGCCTTTCGGCGATACGCGGTTTTACGCCACGGGATCCCGTTTTTCGGATTTTTACAAATCTTTTCAAGCATGAACGCATCAATGCAGAGGCCTTGACGGGCGGCAGAAGCAACGCATGGCCAAGACTACAGGTATGATCGTACTTGATCGGTGATGATGGAATATGATTGATAGACCCGACGCCATTGAACAGGCGCTGGCAGCGGAGCCAATGGGAGGAAACCGCCGGTCATGTCCGACAATTCGCCGATCACCAAAGCCTACGAACTGGCTCGCGAGCATTTTGCCCGCGACGGCATCGACACCGAGGCGATCCTCGGGCGTCTCGACGCCGTCCCGGTATCGATGCACTGCTGGCAGGGCGACGATGTCAAAGGCTTCGAGAATCCCGACGGTGAACTCACCGGTGGCATCCAGGTCTCCGGTAACTATCCCGGTCGCGCCCGTAACGCCGATCAGCTGCGCGCCGACCTCGACAAGGCGATGTCGCTGATCCCTGGCGCCAAGCGCCTCAACCTGCATGCGATCTATCTTGAAGCAGACCACAAGGTTGAGCGCGACGCCATCGAGCCGAAGCACTTCCAGCGCTGGGTCGACTGGGCAAAGGAGCGCGGCCTCGGCCTCGACTTCAACCCGTCCTGCTTCTCGCATCCCAAGAGCGCCGACAACCGTACGCTCAGCCACCCGGACGCCGGCATACGCCAGTTCTGGATCGATCACTGCAAGGCCAGCCGCAAGGTCTCCGAGTACTTCGGACGCTCGCTCGGCACCGCTTCAGTGATGAACATCTGGATTCCCGATGGTTCGAAAGACTATCCCTTCGATCGCTATGGGCCACGCGAGACATTGAAGGCGGCACTGGACGAGGTGATCTCCGAGAAGATCTCGAAGGACTTTCATTACGACGCCGTCGAAAGCAAGCTGTTCGGCATCGGTGCCGAGGCCTACACGGTCGGCTCCAACGAGTTCTACATGGGGTACGCGGCAACACGCGGCACCATGCTCTGTCTCGACGCCGGCCACTTCCATCCCACCGAGGTGGTATCCGACAAGCTTTCGGCTGTGTTCCAGTTCGTCGATCGCGTGCTTCTGCACGTCTCAAGGCCAATGCGTTGGGACAGCGACCATGTGGTGCTGTTCGATGACGAGTTGCAGGCCATCGCCAACGAACTGGTGCGCGGCAACATGCTCGATCGCACGGCCATCGGCCTCGACTACTTCGACGCATCGATCAACCGCATCGCTGCTTGGGTGATCGGCATGCGCAACATGCGCAAGGCGCTGTTGAAAGCCATGCTGGAGCCCGTGACCAAGCTCAAGGCGGCGGAAAAGTCGAGCGAGTACGCGCTTCGGATGGCGCTCTTCGAAGAACACAAGACGAGCCCCTGGGCGGCCGTCTGGGATCATTATTGCGAAAGCCGGAATGTGCCGGTCGGCGCCGCTTGGTTCGACGTCGTCAAGGCCTATGAGCGCGACGTGCTCGCCAAGCGGGAGTCCTGAGCCAATTATGACTGCGAATATGATCGACGCCTGGTTCGTCAAGGCGATGGTGAAGGCCACGACCGACTGCTGGGAAAAGGGTTGGGATGAGCGCAACGGCGGCAACATCAGCCTGCGGCTCACCGATGACGATCTCGCCCCCTATCTTGCCGGTATCCGCGAGCCGCGCCGGCTGCCGATGACCGAGCCGCTGCCGGCCATGGCCGGGCAGAGCTACATTGTCACCGGTACCGGCAAGTTCTTCCGCAACGTCCAGCTCGACCCGGAAGATAACCTCGGCGTGGTGCGCGTCGGTGCCGACGGCAGCTTCCTTGAAGTGTTATGGGGCTACCGCGACGGTGGCGGACCGACATCCGAGTTCTCGAGCCACTTCAAGGGGCATATGGCCCGGCAGAATGCTACCAATGGCCGCGACCGTGTCGTGCTCCATTGCCACGCGACCAACCTGATCGCCCTCACCTACGTGCTCGAGTGGAACGACGCCAACGTCACTCGAGCCATCTGGGAAGGCTCCACCGAATGTCTGGTGGTGTTCCCGGAGGGAATCGGCACCATGCCCTGGCTGGTACCGGGTACCGATCAGATGGGTGATGCGACAGCTCGCCTGCTTGCCAGACGACCGCTTGTGCTCTGGCCGTTCCATGGCGTGTTTGGTGTCGGCCCGACGCTCGACGATGCCTTCGGGTTGGTCGATACCGCCGAGAAAGCTGCGGAGATCCTGGTGAAGGTGTTGTCGATGGGCGGTCCGCGTCAGTCCATGACGACGCAGGACCTGATCGACCTCGCGGCGCGCTTCAAGGTGGTGCCGCAGCCGGAAGCGATCGCGCTCGACGGCTGGAAGCTCAGTGGACCCAAGGCAATCTGATCATTCGCGCCGACGCTTGCCCTCGACGGCGTCGGCGCGCCATCGTCCCTGCCCCACACAAGGAGCTGAGACAGTCCCATGCATGAACGCGAACGCCACCGCATCATCCTGTCCGCCGTTCAGGAGCGTCCGATCCTGACGGTGCAGGATATCGTCGAGCTGACCGATGCCTCCGAGGCGACGATCCGCCGTGACATCAGTGCGCTGGCGCTCCAGAATCGCCTCAAGAAAGTGCGAGGTGGCGCCGAGGCGCTGCATCCGCCGCAGATCGGCGTGCTGGCGGCCCGATCGTTCCGCGCCGACGAGACGGTCAACTCCGCCCAGAAGCGCGCCATTGCCCGCGAGGCGGTGAAGCTCTGCCATGATGGGGAGGCGATCACCATCAACGGCGGTACCACCACCTTTCCGATGGTCCATTACCTCGCGCAGATGCGCTTGCAGGTGATGACAAACTCGTTCCCGATCGCCGAGCACCTGATCAAGCATTCGAAATGTACCGTGATGCTGCCTGCCGGTGCCGTCTACCGCGAACAGAACATCATATTGTCGCCCTTCGACAGCGATGGCACCGGCCACTTCTATGCCCGGCGCTTCTTCATGGGCGCCCGCGGCATATCGCCGCTCGGCGTCATGGAATCGGACTCGCTGATCATCCAGTCCGAGCAACGGCTGATGCGCCAGGCCGACGAACTCGTTGTCCTGGTCGACAGCTCCAAGTTCAAAACCAGATCCAGCCTGATCCTGTGCCCGCTCGAGCGGGTGAGCACGATCATTACGGATGACGGCATCGACGAGCGCGACCGGCGGATGGTGGAAACCGCCGGCATCGAGCTGATCGTCGCGTCCACGGACAGAAAAGAGGACATCCAGCAATCCCCGACCGTCGCCTGACAGAGGAGTGAGGCGGAGGTCGACGGAAGGTCGCAACGGGAGGAGACCCCAAATGACCCTGTTCAAGAAACTGATCGTAACCACGGCCGCCGCCATCGCCCTGATGGCGGGCCCGGCCAGCGCCGAGAACGTCAAGATTGCGCTCGTCGTCAAGACGCTCGGCAACGGCTTCTTCGATGCGGCCCACAAGGGCGCCCAGGAAGCGGCCAAGGAACTTGGCAACGTCGACATCATCTACACCGGTCCGACCACCTCGACCGCCGAGGCCCAGATCGATGTCGTCAACTCGCTGATCGCCCAGAAGGTCGACGCCATCGCCATCTCGGCCAACGACAAGGACGCGCTCGTCCCCGCCCTCAAGAAGGCCATGCAGCGCGGCATCACCGTCATTTCCTGGGATTCGGGCGTGGCACCGGAAGGCCGCCTGATGCACCTCAATCCGTCGTCCAACCCGCTGATCGGCAACATGTGCGTGAAGCTGGCCGCCGACGGTCTTGGTTCGGACAAGGGCGACGTCGCCATCCTTTCGGCCGCCTCGACGGCGACCAACCAGAACATCTGGATCGAGGAGATGAAGAAGGTCCTGCCCAACTACAAGAACGTCAATCTCGTCGACACGGTCTACGGCGACGACCTCGCCGACAAGTCCTATCGCGAAACGCAGGGCCTGATCGCCAAGTACCCGAACCTCAAGGCGATCATCGCGCCGACGTCGGTGGGCATCGTCGCCGCCGCCCAAGCCGTTGAAGACGCCGGCCTCGTCGGCAAGGTCAACGTGACGGGCCTCGGCCTGCCATCGGAAATGGCCGGCCACGTCAAGGCTGGTTCGTCCAAGGCCTTCGCCATCTGGAACCCGATCGACCTCGGCTACTCGGCCACCTACATCGCCTACGAGCTGAAGACCGGCAAGGCCGAAGCCAAGGCGGATTCCGAGATCGCCATCGGCCGCATGGGCAAGATCAAGCTCGACGCCAACAAAGAGGCGGCAATGGCTGATCCGTTCGTCTACGACGCCAAGAACGTCGAGGAATTCGCCAAGATCTTCTGATCTCGGCAAATCGTACAGGACCCGGCCATGGCCGGGTCCGGCATCCAGACACCTCGTGAGATAAGCCCCCTCTCCCTGTCCCTCCCCCCTTTGGGAGGGGACGCGGTTGCCAATGACAGGAGCTCTCTCCTCCGGCTTCCGACGTCCAATCCGCTGCGCGCCCTCCAGCGCAGTCTCGGGATCATGGCAGGCCCCTCCTTCGCGTGAGGGAGGGACAGGGAAAGGGGGTAGTTCCATCGACCGGATCCAAGCCGGCCAAGGCCGGGCTTCATCCAGCGGCGGCCCCAGTCGATCGCCCCTTCGATCCTCCAGGCCATAAGCCTCATCAGCGAAAAGCGCCGATAAAAGCCATGCTTCCAACGGACATCCCCACCACAGAGCCCATCCTGAAGATGACGGGCATCTCCAAGACCTTTCCAGGCGTCAAGGCGTTGTCCGATGTGGCGCTGGAGCTTCGCCCCGGCCACGTGACCGCGCTGATCGGAGAAAATGGCGCCGGCAAGTCGACCCTGGTCAAGATTCTCACCGGTATCTACCAGCCCGATGGCGGCAGCATCCGCATCGACGGCAAGGAGGTGACGCTTCCAACGGCAGAAGCGGCACAGGAACTCGGCATCACCGCCATCCACCAGGAGACCGTGCTGTTCGATGAACTGACGGTTGCGGAAAACATCTACATCGGCCATCAGCCACGCAACCGATATGGGCTGATCGACTGGGCGGCGATGCATGCCCGTGCCGCCGCCATCCTGCATGGCATCGACGCGCCGATCTCGACGCGGATACGTCTCAAGGACCTTTCCATCGCCCAGCGTCATCTGGTGGCGATTGCCCGCGCCCTCTCCATTGACGCCCGCATCGTCATCATGGACGAACCAACCGCCGCCCTTTCCTACAAGGAAGTGGAAGAACTGTTCGGGATCATCGACAGGCTGAAGAAGGCGGGCAAGGCGATCCTTTTCATCAGCCATAAGTTCGAGGAAGTCTGGCAGATCTGCGAGTATTTCGCCGTCTTCCGCGATGGCCGTCAGGTCGGGGCCGGACGGCTTGACGAAGTCTCGCACAATGACCTCGTCAAGCTGATGGTCGGCCGTGACGTGACGCAGGCCTTCCCGAAGCTGCCCGCCGAAATCGGCGACGTGGTGCTGAAGGTCGACGGTTACTGCCACCCAACCGAGTTCGACCAGGTTTCCCTGGAGCTTCGGCGCGGGGAAATCCTCGGCCTTTATGGCCTCGTCGGCGCCGGCCGCTCGGAGTTCTGCCAGGCGCTGTTCGGCGTTACTCGCCCATCGGCAGGAACGGTCACGCTTTCCGGCAAGCCGATCTCCGTTCATTCGCCGTCCGACGCCATCGACGCCGGCATCGTCTACGTGCCGGAAGAGCGTGGCCGCCATGGCGCCATCACCGCCATGTCGATCGTCTCCAACATCTCGCTGCCTTCGTTGAAGGTCACGAGCCGGCGCAACTTCCTTCGCATGGCGGAAGAGTTCGACCTCGCTCGCAAGTATGCCGAACGGCTCGATCTGCGCGCCGCTTCGCTGAGCCAACCGGTCGGAACGCTGTCGGGCGGCAACCAGCAGAAAGTGGTGATCGGCAAGTGGCTCGCTACGCTGCCGAAGGTCATCATCCTCGACGAGCCGACCAAGGGCATCGACATCGGTTCCAAGGCAGCCGTGCACGCCTTCATGAGCCAGCTTGCCGTCGAAGGGCTCGCGGTCATCATGGTGTCGAGCGAAATCCCCGAAATCCTCGGCATGAGCGACCGCGTCATCGTGATGCGCGAGGGCCGAATGGCCGGCGTCTTCGAGCGCGAGGGCCTGACACCGGAGACGCTGGTGCGCGCCGCGACCGGCAACAAGGAGGCAGCCGCGTGACTTGCCCTTCCGCCTGCCCTGAAATTCCCGCCCTGGAGCTTTTCAGATGAACACCATCCGCAGCCTTCTTGCGCGGCGCGAAGCGCTCCTGGTGCTGGCCTGCCTTCTGTTGCTTGTTGCCATCACCGCTCGTTTCCCCGCCTTCTCGACGCCACGCAATCTTGCCAGCGTCTTCAACGACACATCGATCCTGATCATGATGGCGCTCGGTCAGTCCGCCGTCATCCTGACCAAGTCGATCGACCTGTCGGTCGCCGCCAACGTGGCACTGACCGGCATGACGGTGGCGATGATCAACCATCTCGCCCCGGGCCTTCCACTCATCGTCCTGATCGTGATCGCCATCGGCATGGGCATGCTGCTGGGTGCCATCAATGGCTTTCTGGTGTGGTGGCTGGACATTCCGGCGATTGTGGTAACCCTAGGTACCATGACCATTTTCCGTGGCCTTGCCTTCGTCGAATCCGGCGGCGCCTGGGTCAATGCCCACGAGATGTCTCCGGCCTTCCTGGAGTTGCCGCGCACGTTGATCCTCGGCATGCCGGTGCTCTCGTGGGTCGGCATCCTCGCGATCCTGCTTGCCGCCCTGCTGTTTACCCGCACCGGTGTCGGCCGCGCCTTCTATGCCACAGGCGGCAATGCGGTGGCCGCCGTGTACACCGGCATCGACATCGGCAAGACGCGCTTCCTTGCTTTCGTCCTGTCGGGCACCGTCTCCGGGCTTTGCGGCTATCTCTGGGTTTCGCGCTACGCAGTTGCCTACGTTGACGTCGCCTCGGGCTTCGAACTTGACACGGTGGCGGCTTGCGTGATTGGCGGCGTCTCGACCATCGGCGGCGTCGGAACGGTCGGCGGGGTCGTGCTGGGAGCCCTGTTCCTTGGCATCATCAAGAATGCGCTGCCGGTGATTGGCATATCCCCGTTCTGGCAGATGGCTATCTCGGGCGCGATCATCATCGTCGCCGTCGTGATCAACGCCCGCGGCGAACGCGTCAAGGGCCGCGTCATCCTCCGCCGCAAGGAGCTTCCGCTATGAGTGACCAGTCCGCCACCCTCTCGCCGCGTCATATACCAGACCGGCTGGACAGTCCGTTGAAGCGAGCGCTGAAAAGCTGGGAAGCGCTGCTGCTTGCCGTGGCGATCGCCATCGCCATCGCCAACTCGCTGGCCTCACCCTACTTCCTCGATCCCTGGAACCTGTCGGACGCAACCTTCAACTTCACGGAAAAGGCCATACTGGCCTTGGCGATGACGTTCGTGATCATCACCGGCGAGATCGACCTGTCGGTGGCTTCGATCATCGCGCTGGCTTCGACGGCAATGGGCGCTGCCGCCCAGGCCGGAGCGGGCACCCCGGTGCTGTTCCTCGTCGGCATCGGTGTCGGAGTCGGCTGTGGTCTTTTCAACGGGGTGTTGGTAGCCAAGCTCGGCTTGCCGGCCATCGTGGCAACCATCGGCACCATGAGTCTTTACCGTGGCATCGCCTACGTCGTTCTCGGAGATCAGGTCTACAAGAACTATCCGGCCGACTTTGCGATTTTCGGCCAGGGATATGCCTTCTGGATCTTTTCGATCGAGTTCGTGACCTTCCTCGTCCTGGCCGTCATTGCCGGCATCGTGCTGCACAAGACGATCTTCGGTCGGCAGGTCTACGCCGTCGGCAACAATGCCCTCGCAGCGAGCTTCTCGGGGGTCAAGGTACAGCGCATCAAGTTCATCGTCTTCCTGATGACCGGCGTTGCCGCTGGCCTCGCCTCGGTTATGCTGACATCACGGCTGGGCTCGACCCGTCCGTCGATCGCCGTGGGCTGGGAACTCGACGCAGTCACCATGGCCGTGCTGGGTGGTGTCGGCATCAATGGTGGCACCGGCAATATTCTGGGTGTCGTGATCGCTGCCTTCGTAATGGGACTTGTCACCTTCGGCCTCGGCCTGCTCAACGTACCCGGCATCGTCATGAGCATCTTCATGGGCCTCATGCTGATCCTGGTGATCGCCTTGCCGCTGGTCGTGCAACGGATCAACAACCGTCGCCGTGCCACACGCTGAAGACGGTCGAAGATAGGGGAGAACGTCATGTCGACGACGCCGAGGTTCATCGCGGTTCTCGATGTGGGCAAAACCAACGTCAAGCTGGTGGTCCACGATCTCGAGAGCGGCGAGGACGTGTTCGTCCGCACGCGGCCCAACGCCGTCGTCGATCTGCCGCCCTACCCCCATTACGACGTCGAGGGCATGTGGACGTTCTTTCTCGACACGCTGAAAGACGCGGCGGCAAGCCAACGGATCGATGCGCTCTCCTTCACGACCCACGGTGCGACGTTTGCCTTGTTGGCTGGAAGCGAACTGGCATTACCGATCCTCGACTACGAATTCCGCGGGCCCGACACACTCGACGGTACCTATTCCGGCGCGCGTCCGTCTTTCACCGAGAGCTTCACGCCACGATTGCCCGGTGGCCTCAATGCCGGCGCGCAGCTTTACTGGCAGGCACGAACCTATCCGGACGCCTTTGCCAGGGTGACCGCCATTGTGCCCTACCCGCAATACTGGGCTTTTCGCTTCACCGGGGTCCTGGCAAGCGAACCCACGTCGCTGGGCGTACACACCGACCTTTGGGCTCCGGAGAGCCGAGGCTATTCGTCTTTCGCAAAGGCAGAGGGCTGGGACAGCCTGTTTGCGCCATTGCGCTCGGCCTTCGACAAGCTCGGCACTGTGACGGCAGACATAGCCGCCCGTACCGGACTGCCGCGCGACACACCGGTCTACTGCGGCATCCATGACTCCAACGCTTCGTTGCTGCCGCATCTTCTCAGCCGCAAGGCGCCATTCACGGTACTGTCGACCGGAACCTGGGTCATCGTCTTTGCCGTCGGCGGCGATGCCTCGGCACTTGACGCCGGACGTGACGGCCTTTGCAATGTCGATGCTTTCGGCAATCCGGTGCCGTCCTCACGGTTCATGGGCGGTCGCGAGTTCGACCTTCTGACCGATGGCAAAGCCAAGAAGCCGACGCCGGAGGATGTGCGCGCCGTCCTCGATGGCAACATCATGGTTCGCCCGACCTTCATACCGGGCTGCGGACCGTTTCCGGCCGGCAAGGGCACTTGGAGTGTCGATCCGACTTCACTTTCCGCCAGCGTCAGGACGGCTGCCGTCAGTCTCTATCTTGCCATGGTGGCACGCGCGGCGATGGCGGTCGCCAGTGCCGCCGGTCCGATCGTCATCGAAGGCCCATTCGGCCGGGATACGCTATTTGCCGAGGCATTGCAGCAGCTTACCGGACGACCTGTTCTCATTGCCGCCGGAACGACCGGAACCTCGACAGGTGCGGCCATGCTGGCGCTCGGCCCCGGCGGCTGCCCCAATCTCCCATCCGACCGTTCCGTTGGCGGCGCCTACGATCTCGCCAACCTGAAGCATTACGCAGACCTCTGGGCGAGCTGAAGCTGCGGACCGATCCGCCCTCGAAGTCCGTAGGCAAAGCCGGCTTCCGACATGCCGAGTGCCGTGACCTCTCCGCCGAGAACGACTGGCAGTACGGTCCGCAGGAGGCGTTGGCCGAAGTTACTCAGCTCTATCGACGACGCCCCCAGCATCCGCCAGTCCAGGCGAAAAGCTCCGTCAGGCATCAAGGCCCAGGAAACGACAACTCGCTCCGGCGGGAAGTCCGCGGCTGCCGCGGCGGTAACCAGTTCATGGGCACCGAGCATGACGTTCTGCGCAATGTCAGGTCCCAAGAGGACCTGAGGACCATCGAGTTCGACCCTTATGCCGGCGGTATGCTCAACGTCAGCCCAGGCTCGCGTCACAACCTCATTGAGGAGAATGCCACGCCAGCCATTCTGCACCAGGAGTTCATGGGCGGCCGACAATGCCAGCAGCCGACCACCGAACGGAGCGAGAAAGCCATCCGCCTCCGGGCATCCTTCCGCGCTCTGCCGGGCGATGCCCTGGACCACTGCCAGAAGATTCTTGGACCGATGGGTCAACTCGCGCAGGATGTCGCGCATCTCGCGCTCATGTTCCTTGTAGCGAGACACGTCTATGGCAGCCGTCAGAATGCCGGTAACCTTGCCGTTCACCGTGACAGGCTCGACGAATCCCTCGAACCATCGCTGCCGGCCTCCCAGCATGAAGGAAATCTCAAAACGTTCGGCTGCGCTGCCGGTCAGAACGCGCTTTCCGATGCTCACGAACTCCGCAGCCTCCGCCGGAGGAAGAAGATCGCCTGGATGGCGCCCCAGCACATCGGCATGGGTGAGCGGGCGTGGAGGATTATATACCCAGGTGAAAAGAAGCTGGTCGTCGAGCTCCAGGATGGAAATGTCGGACCCCTCCAGAGCCATTTCAAAGCGATGGCGGACCGTTTCCAGTTCCGCTGTTCTTCCCGCAACACGCGTTTCCAAGTCGCGATTGAGATCGCTGAGCTGGTCGATCAATCTCTTGTTTGCCGATTGTCCTTCCATCAGCAGGGAAGTGGCCTGATTGGCTTCCTGGCGCGTTGGCTGACCGATCAAGCGCGGAATCATCGGCCAGACGGCCACTCCGACGACGAAGGCGACAACGGCAGTCACCGTCTCCAGAAGAATGAAGATGCCGCTGTCGGTTGACCCGGGCACCAAGCGACCGATGGCTCCTACGGCAATCGCCAAAACGAAAATGCAAAGGAGCGCAGACGTCCCCATCAGGCCACCGCTTCGGTGGCGCATCCGAAAAAGATAGGTCAAGAGGCCCGCGGACACCGAGGCGCAGGCGGCAACCGTGATTACTCTCGCCAGCGTCTTGAGTGTATCGAGGTCATCGGGCTGCACCTTGCCCTCCGCGCCAGATGGCCGACGTTTGGGAAGTCAACGGTGGCCGGCCAACCGTCACACATTGTCCTTCAGCCGCAGCGACGCAACCTTGTCGAAGAACAACGCCTGCGAAATCACCGCCTTCACCATCTCTTCGCGGAACGGTTTTGCAATCAGGAAGGTCGGTTCGGGTCGCTCGCCGGTCAGCAGCGATTCCGGATAGGCCGTGATGAAAATGACAGGGACCTCGAAACTGGTCAGGATATCGTTGACGGCATCAAGACCCGACGAACCATCGGCAAGACGGATATCGGCGAGTATAAGGCCGGGACGCTCGCGATTAGCCATGGCCACGGCTTCGTCGCGGGTGCGTGCATTTCCCACGACAGTATGCCCGAGCCCTTCCACGAGCCCTTCCAGATCCATGGCGATCAGTGGCTCGTCTTCGATGACAAGCACACGCGAAGCGACCTGATCGCCGATCTGCCGCGCAGCCTCCGATAGGAGAGCCGAAAAGGCCTCGGGGCCAACATCAAGGATGCGAGACGCATCGAACGGAGAAAAGCCTTCCATGGCCGTCAGCAGGAAGGCCTGACGCGGAAGCGGAGTGATCGCGTCGAGCCGGCGATCGGCCGCGGGACGATCACCCTCGTCGACCCGCACATAGTTCATCGGATTGGCGTTCCAAACCGAGGAGAACAACTTGTACACTGCGAGCCGAGGCTCAAGTGTCCTGTCGAAGCCATCGGGATCGGCCACCAGATGTTCCAGCATGGCCACGACATGACTGTCACCACTCGCCTGGCTGCCACTCAAAGCCCGCGCATAGCGGCGAAGCAAGGGAAGCTGAGGCGCGATCAGGGACGTGAGAGACATGAGAAGCCTTTCCAACGCTTAAGCGAGCAATAAACCAGAAACTGCTATCCTGCCTGAAAACGTCGGAGAATTTAGTCGGTTCCCTTCTGATCCGATTATTTTTTCGGCTGACCGGAACCGGAACTCGCAGCCCGCGTTCAAGGCATGATGCATCTGTGCAGCCGTCGCCGCGAGATCGTCCATAGGACTGTTGTGTTGTAGTCGTCCCGAAAGAGCCGCCATGTCAGACAAGAAAGATACGCCAGAGCGTCCAGCCATAGAGCCACCGATCCAGGCCCATCTCGGCGATCAACTGAAGAAGTTATACGGTTCGATCCTGTCAGAACCAATCCCAGAAAAACTCACACTGCTACTCGACCAACTCGAAAAGGCGGAAAGAAAGGAGCGGGAAGGCCTGTCGGGGACTACCGACGGGGGTGGTGATCGATGACAGCCATAGCTGCCTTCAAATCCGCTCTTCTGGCAGAACTTCCCTCCTTGCGCGCCTTTGCGATCTCGCTATCGGGAAGCCATGACCATGCCGACGATCTCGTGCAGGAAACGGTGATGAAGGCCTGGGGCGCCCATGCCAGTTTCATACCCGGCACGAGCCTCAGGGCTTGGTTGTTCACGATCATGCGCAACACCTATTTCAGCCAATACCGTAAGGCCCGGCGAGAGGTCCAGGATAGCGACGGCGAAGCTGCGGCCCGCCTGGTTTCGGCGCCGGCGCAGGATGGCCACCTTGATCTCGCGGACTTCCGGGCCGCACTGGAAAAGCTGCCGGATGACCAGCGCGAAGCGCTCATTCTGGTCGGCGCTTCCGGATTTTCTTGCGAAGAGGCAGCCGAAATCTGTGGCTGTGCCGTCGGCACCATCAAGAGCCGCGTCAATCGGGCACGTCAGAAGCTGCTGCAGCTGATGGCCATGCAGAACACCGCCGATCTCTAAATTTCCGAAGCTGCTATGTTCGTAACAGCTGAGGCCGGTGCCTGTCGCGCGCCGGCCTTTGCATGTCGGTCAGGATGGCAGTGCTGCCCGATCGTCGGTCTTGAGCTCGCTACGGATGGTCCGGGCGATCAAGAGCAGTGGTACGGCCAGTACCGCACCTAGGGCACCCCACATCCACGTCCAGAAAATGATCGATATGAAAACGAGGAAGGGATTGATCTCGAAGCGACGCCCGAGAACGGCAGGAACAACGGCGTTCTCACAGATCAGGTGCACCGTCATGAATGCGCCAACGGGCCAGAGAACCGATAGCAGGGTGTAGTCCAACAGCAATCCACTCGAACCGATCGCCAATGAAACGACAGCAGGTCCAAGAAACGGCACGAAGCTCATGGCGAAGGCAAACAGGCCCCAAAGGATCGGAGCCGGCAGCCCGGCCGCTGCGGCAATCAGCCCCGTGGCAAGCCCAACGCTGGCATAGATTACTGACGTCGTTCCGAAATATCGGGTCAATGATGCCTCGGTTGCATTGAAGATACGGATGGCAGCCAAACGCTCCTCACGACCACCGAAGGCCAGGATCGATTGTCGCCTGAGCTGTGCCCGACCCGCCACGTAAAACACCAAGGTGGCGAGAAAGATCAGAAACTCGCCCAAGGCAGGTGTCAATCCGCCTAGAAAACTCGCCACCACCCCCAGGTCCAGGGAACCCAACATCTTTTCGAGACTGGCGAGGCCGTCGCTAGAGGGGGAACCGCCACCGGTAAACCGAGACTGGAGCGCGGTGAAGGGCGCCAGCAGATCGCCAACCGCGGCCGCCAGACGCGGCAACAACTGGGGTAACCGCTCAACCAGTGCCGAGATTGGCTCGGCAATCGCCTCGATCAACAAGAACAGGCCGGCTCCCAACACAGCCGTTAGCGCAAGGCCGGCCACCATGGGGGAGATTCCTATGCGTTGGCCGCGATCACCAACGTGCGCGATGACGCTACCGACGATGATCGCCGCCACCATCGGCACGACAAGAGATGCTGCCGCATGCAAGGCTACCAGCAACGCCAGCGCAAACAGACCGATCGTCGACAATTCAGTGAGGGTCCGCCGCGTTTCGGCCCACCCGCGATCCTCCTGCCCTGTTCCCTCCGCAGGTAGCAGCCCATCGAAGGGCGCGCGACGAACGATGTATTTCAAGGCAGCGCTCCGTGGCGTGACCGCCGCAACCTGAGAATTGCGGCGGGACTAAACCCACCAATGCGCCAGCACGGCTCTGGTTCCTTGCGGTCATTGCAAAACGCTGGGCGGAACCCGACGCAAGATCGAACGTTGTTGGAACAGATGCCCGCCTTCGGGTCTCCCAGATGCAGCAAGGACAAAGCCGATGCAGCCCCCCGACCCCACGGCCGCCAAGGCCGGTTCAGACACCGCAGACAAGATCAAGAAAAGCACATCTTCCGCAGTTTCAGCTGCTCAAACCGCCGTGACCGACACGGCCGACTCCATCAACGAGGATATCGCCATGTTTGGAACCTCAGGCGCCAAGACCGTTGCCGACAATGCAACAAAGATAAAGAAAGACATCGGCGCCGCCGGTAGCGACCTCGCAGGGAAGGCAGGCGATGTGGCCGTTGCCGCTCAGGAGGCGATCGTCGAAATGCGGCGCATCATCGATGAGTTTGCGGCCAAGACGGGAAGCAAGGCTTCCGAAGCCTTCGACACCGTCAAGGCAACCGGAGCTGAAACTGCCGACCACGTCAACGCAGCGTTGAATGGTGCCAGTGCGCTCGGCAAGGAGGGGCTGGATGGCGTGGCCGAAGCCGTCGCGAAACGGCCGATGACTGCGATGGCGGTTGCTCTCGGTGTCGGCCTGCTTGTCGGTCTTGCCTCGCGCGGCGGTTCGCGCGCATGAACGCAGCCCAACTTCTCGGCTTGGACCTGCCGCGGCTCAGACGGCATGGTAGCACCGCCGTCGTCGCGACGGCGATCGCGACCATGATGGCAACGCTTGCTGTTGGTTTCGCGGCCTTCGCCGGCTACCTCGCGCTTTGCCGTCGCTTTGAGCCGGAGATTGCCGCGCTCATCGTGGCGGGAGGTCTCGTCATCCTCGCATTGCTCGGACTGGTCGTCGCCCGGCTGGTCCTCAAGAGAGCGCGGCGAGACATGAAGCAGGCCCTGCAATCGAGTGCAATCGTGGCCTTTGCGCCAACAGCCGCCTCCATGGCATCTCGACATACTCGCCTGGCGGCGGTGGCGGCGGCCTTGGGGATCGGGTTCTGGCTGGCCCGCAATGCCACCCGGCGCTGATAAGAGCTGCTCAGTGAGCTGGAAACTCGATGCAGACGGACGTGCCCGGGGACAGTCTGGAATATGAGATTTCGGCATCAAGGTTGCGAGCCATTGCTCTCAACACCTTGGAGCCGATCCCCGTCCCCTGGGCCGGCCCGGTGCCATCCCAACCCACGCCGTCGTCCTCGACACAGATCTGCAGTCGTCCGCTGTCCAGCCTGCGAGAGCGAACGCGAATTTCCCCGCTGGTATCCGGTGGATAGGCATATTTGAAAGCGTTGGTCACAAGCTCGCCGACCATGACGCCGAGCGTCACGGCCTTGTCGGTGGCCAGGGAGATGGTGCTGAGTTCGGTCTTGACCATTGGCAGGGCGCCATTGCCGGCAAGAGATGCCGAAAGCTCCCCCACGAGATGGCTGAGGTAGGCGCCGATATCGACCTCTCCGATGTGATCGGAGGTGTAGAGGTGGCGATGAACGCCCGCCACCGCCGAGATCCGGCTCTGGGTCTCCTCGAGCGCATGACGCGCATGAGGATCGCTGACGGCGGCAGCTTGCATGCGCACCATCGCCGCCACAAGGCCAAGCGAGTTGGCGACGCGATGGTTGACCTCCTTCAGTAGCATTTCGGCGCGATCTCGTGCTTCCCGGATCAACTGCTGGTCGCGTGCGCGTGCCGCCTTCAGTCTCCACCGTTCGAAGGCCTGCTCAAGGGCGGCAATCAACAGATCGAAGAATTCCTGCGACGCATCCTTGATCACATAATCGTCGGCGCCCTGCTTGAGCGCTTCTATCGCCAGTCGGGCATCCATGGATCCTGTGACATAGACGACGGGGGGGCGAGAGGCGCGGTCGCCCATTCGAGCCAGGATGTCCAGCCCGGTTTCGGCTGCGAGGGTGTGGTCGAGGGCGACGATATCGATCCCCCCTTGGGCAATGAGCTCCAATGCTTCATCGCCCGTCGCGACGTGAACCGTCTCGTGGCCGCGTCTGGCCAGGGCCTTGCGCACCAACACGGCGAGGGCCGCATCATCCTCAACGTGCAGGACCCTGATGGACTCCTTGAGATCGGCTCCATATGGCAATTCAGTCTAGCTCCGGAATCTGCATCACCGACAGGAACAGGCCGAGCTGACGGATAGCATTGGCAAAGCTCTCGTAGTTCAAAGGCTTGGTTATATAAACGTTGGCACCGAGGTCATAACAGCGTTGGATTTCGCGCGCATCGTCGGTCGTGGTGAGAACGATCACCGGGGTACGCCGCGTATGCTCGTTGGCCTTGAGCCGGGCAAGAATATCGATGCCTGTCATGTCGGGGAGATTGAGGTCGAGCAGGACCAGAGACGGCCTGCCGATGGCAGCCAATCCCGACCCATCCGCTCCCAGCAGGTAGGTTATCGCGCTGGTGCCGTTGCGAAACGAAATGATTTCGTTGGTGACGCCGGCACGGCGGATGTTCTTCTCGATAAGCCGGGCATGGCCTTCGTCGTCTTCCACCATGATGATGGCGACAGGCTTGGGATCTTTGGTCACGTCTCGGTTCTCCCCATACGCAGTACCAGGTCACGGGCGATCGTCACTACAAAGGTGGTTCCAGTCTGGCCGTCACTTCTCACGCTCACGTCGCCGCCAAGACGGCGGGCCAGCATGCGCGTGTGCGCAAGACCAATACCTTCGCCTGGCCTGTCTTGAGTTCCGGCACGGCGAAACAACTCGAAGATGCGCTCAAAGTCCGCCTCGGCGATGCCACGGCCATTGTCTTCGACCTCGAACACCGCTGATCCGCGTTCGAGTCGGCCGCGAACGACGATTTGTCCATGCCGCTCATCGTTCAGGTATTTGGTCGCATTGTCGAGTAGGTTGGTGAAGATTTGCTGCAGCGCAGAGCGGTCCGAAACGACATCGGGCAGATCTCCTTCGATCCGCACCTCCGCATCCGCTTCGGAGAACCGCTGTCGGATGGAATCGATGCACTCGGAAACGAGGCGCAGCATGTCCAACGGCACCGGTTCGAGTACGCGGCGACCGGCCCGCGATAGCTTCAGGATCTCGTTGATAAGGCCATCCATGCGCTTCATGGACGACCGGATAAAACCGAGGGCTTCCGGAATATCCTCATCGACGGCAAGGAGCGCGTCGACCCGTTCCGGATCCGAGGCGTCACCACCGGCTCTCCGAACATAGGTTGTGAGCCGTTCGGTCGCCGACTCGAGTTCCGATGTGAAGCCCATGATATTGACGAGCGGTGCCCTGAGGTCATGGCTCACGATGTAGGCGTAGCGCTGCAGCTCCTCATTCGTGCGCATCACGGCTTCTGTGCGCTCGCGTACGCGCGATTCAAGGTCCTGATTGATCTCGACGAGGTCGTGTCGGGCCTCGTCGATCTCCTTGATATGGCGAATCATCACCATCGTCGCACCGGCCGTCAGCACGACGATCATTGCCGCGCCCAGACTGATCATCGTGGTGAGCATGAATGCTGCGTCACGCATGGCGGCCGCACGGGCGATGCGCACCGAAGCGGCGATATCCCGGATGACTGCGCCCTTCTGCCGGATCTGATCCATCAGGACGCGCCCTTTGTCGGACGCGATGACGACTCGCAGTTGGTCGAGATGCCCCGCCCTGAACTCGGCAAGGTTATGCCCGACCAGATCCATCTTAGCCTGACCGAGTTTGATCAGTTCTTCCACCGGTTCGGGTGCAATCGCCTTTCCCTCGTCGACTTCAGCGGCACGCAAGCGAAGATCGGACGAATCCGTCGCGAACTGGCCGAGCGCCGTCTCGTAGGGTCCGAGGTAGGCTTCATTGCTGGTGATGATGAAACCGCGTTGCGCGGTCTCCGCATCGACCAGATCGGAGATGAACTCCAAAACCAATCGATCTACCCGCGCTGCACGCAGAGACTCCGTCGCATGCAACTGCGATCGGGCAGAAAAGATGAAAGCGGCCGAGACGATCATCAACAAGACGACCGCCCCACCCGCCAGGAGTAGGAGATTATAGCCGACGAACCGGCCCCCACCCATTCTCAGCATCTACAGGCTTCTCCTACTCGCCTCGAAAATCCGTGTACGATCCGCCTGTAAACCGGGAGTAGTCAAATCCCATCTAGTCAAACGCTCCTGCGTCGGGGCGAAAAAAGCTGTCAAACTGCAACAATCAGGCGTGCAGCAATTGGAACACAAAGCTGACGACAAACAAGATGAGAAATAGGCCGAACAATACACGAGCGATACCGGCCGATGCGGCAGCAATGCCCGAAAAACCGAACACCGCAGCGATCAGGGCCACAACGAGGAAGACAAGAGACCAGTAAAGCATCGCCATCAACTCCGTCTGATACACTTTCGGAGGGGACAACGCTCAAACACTCCAACGGTTCCGACCGAACAGTACTGTCGGCGCTGTTGATGCCTGCAACGCAAACTCCTGCCCGGAACCGATGGGACCGCGAAGACGTTGTAGTGGTCGAAGCCCGTAACCACGGACCGGTCACAGGCGAGCATTCCCTCCCCATCCAAGCAATGGAGCAGGCATCATGCGAAGCATCCTACTTTGGTTCCTCGGCGTCCCCATCCCGATCATCATCCTCATCGCCCTGCTCTATCGCTGACCCAGCCTTCGAAACGGACGAACAGCGCAGGCAATGCATTCGCCGCCGGCCTTTGAACCCAGGGGCCGGCGACTTTGCGCCGGAGGCGTCCTGTTAAACCCTTGCGGAGAAAACGATGCGGCTTTTTTCCTGCGACGGTTGCGGCAATACCGTCCACTTCGACAATGAAACCTGCGTGGTTTGCACCAGACGATTGGGCTATCTGGCGTCTCGACGGCAAATGACCGCTCTCGAAGCTTCGGCAGACGGTTGGGTTTCAGTGGGTCTTGGAGAGAATTTCGCATTCTGCGCCAATGCCGAACGCGGCGGGTGCAATTGGTTGGTGCACGCCCAACGCTCAGGCGAACTCTGCTTGGCCTGTCGACACAATCGCACCATTCCCGCCCTCACGAATGACGAGGCAACGATGGCATTCCGCCGTATTCTTTCGGCGGAGCGACATCTGTTCTATTCAATTCTCAGCTGGCGCCTGCCAGCACCCGACAAGACCGAGGACGCCGAAGCCGGGTTGGCTTTCGATTTTCTCGCCGATCAGATCGGCCCGGACGGCACCATTTTACCTGTGATGACCGGGCACGTTGATGGCGTCATAACCTTGGCGGTTGCCGAAGCAGACGATGCGAGACGCGAAGAGCGCCGCGTCCAGCTTGGCGAACCCTACAGAACTCTTCTCGGTCATTTCAGGCATGAAATAGGCCATTATTACTGGGACCACTTGGTACGTGACGGCGGGCGTCTCGATGATTTTCGAGCGGTCTTCGGCAATGAAACGCAGGATTATGCTGCGGCGCTGGAACGGAATTATCGTGAGGGCCCGCCTGCCGACTGGCAGAGCCACTTCGTCAGCTCCTATGCGTCCTGTCATCCATGGGAAGACTTTGCCGAAACCTTTGCCCACTATGTCCACATGGTAGATGCGCTTGAGACAGCCCACGCCCTTGGATTGGCCATCTCACCGAGAGTTTCTGCCCCGGAGCAGCTTGATCTCGAGGTGGGCTTTGCGCCCTACCGTCAACGAGACTTCGAGGCGCTGGTTCATGCGTGGCTTCCTCTCACGGTTGCCATCAACGAGATCAATCGGTCGCTTGGCCAACAGGACTTCTATCCCTTCGTCCTCTCGAAGGACGTTCTGGCGAAGCTTCGGTTTGTGCACGACCTTATTGCGCCGCATCTGCCGTCAGGCGTTGGATGACCAACCAAAAAGCCCGGCTTTCGAAGAGCCGGGCTTACAGATCGAGATAGGAAGACACCGATATCATCGCGCCATCTTTTGCCGACGAGTCGGCCGGCGCGGAACGATTTCCGCCGCAGGAATTCGTCGCCCGCCAGCAGCCAATGCGGCCACGAGCAACACGACCGCAACGATCAACGGAGCAAGCGCCAGAAGCTGCGCGGCCAAGGTCGTCACTTCGGGACCGGCCATGGCCGGCAGATGGGAGAGAGCAGATTGGTCAACAAGCGCAAGGCTGGTCATCGCTTGATCCTCTCTTTTGCGCCGACCGAAATCAAAAGGATGGAGCGGGCGGCGCTCGTTGCATGTCAGGGACCATCGAGGCCCGGGGCGGCTTGACCGCCGTCTACTTTCCCTCGACGGACACGCCCTTCTCACCGATGGAAATCTCGACGCCGTCTGGCTGTTTCTTCTCTTCGTAGAGCTGATAACCGAGCACACCGACACCCGCGGCGAGCAGAACAATGACGGCAACAAGAATCTGACGGTTCATGACGTCTCCCCAAGTTGGTCACCGGTGAAATGAACCGGCGTTGCAGGCGAAGCTTGGCGATCAGCCAATCTTCATTGGAGAAACACTTCCACCGAACTGTTGGTTCCCTTCTGCGGCGTTTATTCGAAAGATTTCGTACCGCAGCGGGCTGACGCGGGGCTGGAGCACTTCTTTTCCCTCCTCGCCTTCCAAACCAATGGAGCGCCCGTGCCAAATCGAAATACACGAAGCCCCGGCGGTCCCTCACGGATCGCCGGGGCTTCGGAATTTTGCAAAGCTTGTACCGTCAGGCGATCGCCGGCTTCACCCGTTGCTGCGGACGGAAGAGCACGAACAGTACCAAGGCCCAGTAGCCAACGAAGACGATGAGTTCCGTCAGGTTGGGGGTTGCCCGATACCCGGTCAGGGCGGAGATGAAGCCCCCAGTCGCGTCGCCATCCGAAAGCAACCAGCCACTGTCCCAAAGGCGACGCGAAAGACGCGGCAAGAACTCGAGATCGATCAGCCCATCAATCCCGGTCATCAGCAGGGCACAGGCGAGGAACAGGAGCATGATCTCGGTGATCCGGAAAAACAGCCGCCATGACAACACCCGACTGCCGGCTTGCAACAGACCATAACTGAGAAGTGCCAGCACAAAACCAAACAGGCCGGCGCCGATACCAGACATCAGATCTCCAGCAGCACCCGATGACAGAATGCCGTAGAGGAATATGACCGTCTCGCTGCCCTCGCGGGCGACGGCAACCAGTGCCAGCACGAACACGCCCCACCACGATCGGCTCGCAACGGCGCTGGAAAGCTGCGTTTCGAGATCGCGCTTCATGGACCGGCCATGTCTGCGCATCCAAAAAACCATCTGCAGGATGAGCGCGGCGGCAATCAGTACCACCACCGTCGTATAGGCGAGTTGTGCATCCTCGGAAATCGCATCGCCCAGCCCGACCAGCAGGACAGCGAGGACGCCGGCAAAAGCAAGACCGGCGGCCACACCGCCCCATAGGAACAAGCGTGCACGACCGGTATCACGCGTTTCGGCACGCAGCCAGGCATCGAGAATGCCGATGACCAGCAACGCCTCGACGCTCTCACGCCATACGACGAACGCTATGGAGCCGAACATTGAGCAGACCTCGTTTGAACCCGCCCTGTTCGCCACCTACTTGGCGACCAACAGGGCCGGCGGCGCTTCCGGATGGAAGTCGTCGAAGAAGGAGTATTCGCCCGGATCGAGATACTTGATCACCATGGACGTCGTGACGCCCGGACCAATCACCTTCTCCTTGCGAAGGGGAACGCTTTCGAACTCAGCCGGCGTCTTGCCGACGTTGACCAACTGCAGTTCGAAACGGGTATCGGCCGGTACTTCGATGCGAGCCGGCGTCACGGTGCCGTCGTTGAACTCGATGCGGAAAACTGGATCGTCCTCAGCGGCGACCGGACCGGCCGCCGCGAGGATCACGAGCAGGCATCCGGCGGCCTGACATAGCGGCCGCCGGTGCGTCGTGCCGGAGAAAGGCTCAATAGCCACCCTTCTTCCCCGTACCTGCGTAGGTGAACTCATACTTGGTCTCGAACGGCTCGAACCAAGGCGCCACACCCGTTTCCTTGTCGACATGGCGTCCGAACATGGCCATGTGACCGGTGCTGGGAGGCGGAGCGATCTTGAAAGTAAGCTGATAGACGCCAGGACCATCGAGCTTGACGTTGTCGCCGTAATGCGGTCCGTCGGAGGCAACCATTCCCATGAACGGCCCCTTTGAAACCGTCTTTCCGTCCTTGGTCAGCTCGTAGTTGATGTCGAGATAGGGTACCCAGTCGCCATTGGCGAAGCCGTTGACGTTATCCTTGGTGGCGTGAATGTCGGCCTCGAGGTGGATATCCGCCTTGTCGGCGGCCAACATCATGCCTGCCGGCTCCATCTCGATCGGCTGCAAATAGACCGCGGCGACTTCCATGCCGCCGCCAAACTGCGGCTCACCAATCGGATACTCAAGGGCATACGCGCTCGTCGTAAAACCAAAGGCCGCGGAGGCCAGAGCCAGACCTGTTAGGATGCGCATTTCATCGTCCTAGTTGCTAATGATTGTCATTAGTATGAGCGATATGGCATAGAGGTCAATCATAGGAAAACCCCTGACGGTTGATTAGATCCATTCTAATTGATTGATACTAGTCAGCTATTTATCACTGCCAGCTAGGGAGCGTGAGGGGTACCACCAGCTTGATCTGCAAACGCTAGTGCGAGCAATTAGCATCTCAAGCCACCTCGCGGACGGGCGAGGCGCGGCGATGATTTTGGTGTCGGAGGGACACGCGATGAACAGGCTTGCCCGTGGCGACGACTTCGTTGGCCCGGCCGTGAGGTCCATGATCGAACCTGCAGGTGTCGACTCGCGCGGTGCATTCACGCGCAAGACCGAAGCGCTGTTTGTTCGCTGGCGAAAGCACTTCACCCTCATCCAGGTGCTGATGTTCGGCGTCTTCCTGGTGGTGATCGGCCTCCCCCTCCTGCTGCCGGATCCGCCGGCCGAGAGTGGCATCCTCAGCAATCCAACGCTCTTCCTGCGCTATCTTCTCTGGGGCATCTGGTTTCCGCTGGTCTTCCTGTCAGTGATCGCTTTCGGCCGTATCTGGTGTGGCACGCTCTGCCCGATGGGGGCTGCCTCCGAGTGGGCCAACAAATATGGCCTGCAGCGCGCCATTCCCGGCTGGATCAAGTGGGAAGGTACGCCTGCGCTCAGCTTCATCATCATGACGCTCTACGGTCAGACGATCGGCGTCCGGGACCATCCGGAAGCCGCGGCAGGCCTGTTCGGTGGCACCATGCTGCTGGCCATCGCCATCGGCGGCCTTTACGGTCGCAACAAGCGCGTCTGGTGCCGCCACCTCTGCCCGATCGGTCGCGTTCTCGGTCTTTATTCCAGGCTTGGCGCCGTGCAGTTCTCACCCAAGGTCAGGCTCAGCGGTGGAGATGCCTATACCGAGCGCGGCGCCTGCCCGACCATGATCGATCTGCCGCGAAAGTGCGAAAGCCGGCATTGCATCGAGTGTTTCCGTTGCGTCAACCCAAAGGCGGCTGGCAGCATTCGGCTTGATCTTCGCCGCCCGGGTGTGGAGGTCGAGGACATCCGCGACCACCGCGCCAATCCGGCTGAAGCATGGTTCCTGTTCCTCGACACCGGCGTGGCTCTTGGTGGGTTCCTCTGGCTGGTGCTGCCGCAGTATCAGTCGATCCGCCAAAGCTTCGGCGTCTGGGCAATCCAGAATCACATCGACTGGATCACCCGCGTTGGTCCATCCTGGCTGATGAGCGTTCATCCCGCACGTGCCGAAACCTTCATGTGGCTGGACTTCATGATGATCGTCGGCTTCATGCTGGGCACCATGGCGGTGTTGACCGCCGTCCTTGCAAGTCTCACCGCCATCGGCTCGGTCATCGCCCACCGGCTCGGTGCCGACGGCAGCTTCGGGCAGGTGTTCACAGAGCTTGGATACCAGTACGCGCCGGTGGCTCTCATGAGCCTGATCATTGGTCTCGGTGCCGAACTGCTGATGCCGCTCCGCTACACGTTCGTAGGCATGGAAGGGGTGCATGTCATCCGGGGCGGTTTGTTCCTGATCGGTGTGGTCTGGAGTATCTGGCTCGGTGATCGCATCCTGCGGCGCCAGGGGCTGGCGCTCGGAAAGCGCTGGATGCCGCTGGTGCCGGGCGTTGCCGGCAGCCTGTTCGTAGGCTTCGGTTGGTGGCCCGCCATCTTCGGTCTGTGAACGCATCCACGACCAGAGCTCAAGTCTTGGGCAACGCGGACGATCGGAGACGATCGTCCGCGCTTTCGTTGACGCGGTTGATGCCTCACACCTCGGCGCGCGAACGCCACAGTTCGAAGGCGAAGCGCGTCCGGACTCCAATATCGAGCGCCGGACGCGGCGGAATCCAGGCCGGCCCCGACACGGCTTCCATATCCTCGATCAGCGGGTTCCTCGCCCCGACGGCCTTGTCCGCGAGAAGCAGGCCGCCAATGGTGCCCTTGGTCATGCCAACCGCGTTCTGGCAGACTGAAGCCCAGACGCCCGGCGCGACTTCGCCAAATCCGGGCGCGCCATTCCTCGACAGGCAGATGTAGCCGGTCCAGGTGTGAGCGATGGTGACATCGGAAAGCTCGGGGAAGCGTTGATCGAACAGGCGTTTGTGGTGCACCGCCACCCGCGCCCGCTCCTCATCGCCGGCCCGCAGATCGGGACGGAAGCTGACGTTCTGACGGACGAGGATGCGGTTATCGGCGGTCCGGCGCATGGTGATGCCCGCGAAGGCATTGGCTGGCGTCAGGCCCCAACGGGCCTTTCCCTTCAGTCTGCCGATCTCGGCCTGGGTCAACGGCCTCGTCAGGCTGGCGTGAGCTGCAAAGCTCAGGAGTCGGTGCTTGAAATAGCCGAAGCGGTCGGCAAAACCGTTGACGGCGATCACCACTTGGCGCGCCTTTACCTCCCCTTCCGGCGTGACGAGGCGCGATGGCGTTCCTGGATCGAAGCGGACGACGGGCGTGCCTTCGTAAAGCGTGACATTGCTCGGCAAGGTGTCCGCCAAACCACGAGACAGCGCGGCTGGATTGACGAGATAACCACCCGGTGTGAATACAGCCGCCGCGTAATAGTCGCTGCCGATTTCTTCGGCGAGGGCCTCACGGTCGACCCAGCGATGCTCTTCACCCGAGCGAGTCAGTTCGGCGACAAGCGGCTTCAGCACCGACTGAACCGCCGTTGGCGAGACGGCCGCATGATAGCGTCCGTCGCGCGACCAGTCGCAGGCAATGGCGTGCGTCCTGATGGTGTCGTCGAGATGGTCGATGGCAGATCGGTAAAGTCGCTTGTAACGCGCCGACTGTTCGAGCTCGGCGAGGGAAGACGTGACATTATGCGGCAGGTCGATTGCGAACCCGGCGTTGCGCCCCTGCGCGCCCTCACCAGCGCTTCCCGCCTCCAGAACGATGATGCGATCGCCGGGCCTATGCTCGGCAAGGCGACGGGCCGCTGCGAGACCGGCGTAGCCGGCGCCAATGACCGCCCAGTCAACCGAGATCGAGTGAGCAAGCGGCGGCTTCGTTGGGCGATACGGCAGCACGGCCGACCAGCCATTGGTGGTGTCGTTGTCCGGAAGCAGCCTGATGGCAACCATGATGTCCTCTTGCATGGACCGCGCGTCCGTCGCGTGCGGGTAATGTCTTGATTTTCGGGCAACATAATCCGACGGCGGTAGCGCGTCGTGGCTGCGGGAGCCCATCCAGCGGGCAGCCTTAGAAAATTCATCCTCTCTGATGGCGCAAGTTGGTCGAACTTTTCATGAGCACGCTGCACAACGGCCACGCACGCCTTCGCTCACATAATTGGCATCTGCCATATTTTACCGCGAAGACGACGCCGTCGTTTTGAAGTCCGGCTGCCGGATCGTTCACAGGAATTTCGAGATGACCAAGACTCTCCTTGCCACCGCCCTTACACGCCGTGCCGGCCTGGCTGCCCTCGCGGGCGCCGCCGTACTGGTGTCCATCGCCACCCTTGGCGCGACGGCGACCTACGCTGCCGACAAGACCTCGCTCAAGGTCGGCATCATGTCGGGCGAAGACGAGGATGTCTGGCGGGCTGCGGCTGCGGAAGCCGAAAAGGCAGGCCTCAAGCTCGAGCTGGTCACCTTCAATGACTATACCCAGCCCAACGAGGCGCTTGAGCGCGGCGAGCTCGACGCCAATGCATTCCAGCACAAGCCTTATCTCGACAACCAGATCAAGCAGAACGGCTACCACATCGTCGTAGCCGGCTACACTGGTCTCTGGCCGATCGGCCTCTACTCGAAGACTCATGCCAAGGTGGCCGACCTCAAGGATGGCGCCAGCATTGGCGTGCCGAACGACCCGTCCAACGAGGGACGTGCCCTGAAAGTGCTGGAGCAGCAGGGCCTCATCAAGCTGAAGGACGGCACCGGCATCCTCGCCACCGTCGCTGATATTTCCGAAAATCCCAAGAAGCTTGAGATCAAGGAACTGGACGCCGGCGTCGTCGGCAGAGCCATCGACGATCTCGATGGTGCCGTGGTCAACACCGATTGGGCACTGAAGGCAGGCCTGACACCGGAGAACCGCATCGCCCAGGAAGCGACCGCCGAAAATCCCTACCGCAACTTCATCGCCGTGCGTGAGGCGGACGCCAAGGAGCCCTGGGTTGCCAAGCTCGTGGCCGCCTATCAGAACCCGACCGTCAAGGCCGTGTTCGACAAGGTCTACAAGGGTACCGGCGTCGCCGCCTATTGACCGGCGGCCTGGAAGAACGTTGAAGAAGCGGTCCGGCGGCCCTCCGCCGGATCGCGTTCATCGGGGGAGCCCGAGCGCGGCATCTCCGGACGAGACATGACTGGAAGAAACGTGACCTCGCAGCCGTCCGCCACCGCCTTCAAGGCCGTGGATCCCGCATCAAGCACTCCCGAGGCGCCGGTCGTCGCGCTTTCCGGTGTGAGCCGCAGCTTTGGCCCGACCCGCGCGCTTGATGATTTATCCCTGACAGTGCGACGCGGCGAGATCCTGGGGATCATCGGCCGGTCCGGTGCCGGCAAGTCGACGCTGATCCGCTGCCTCAATGGTCTCGAGCGCCCTGACAGCGGCCGCATCGAAATCGAGGGGCGCGATATCGTCGGTCTTTCCGAAGGCGAGCTGCAACCCATCCGCCGCAAGATCGGCATGATCTTCCAGCATTTCAATCTGATGTCCGCCAAGACGGTGGTGGACAACGTCGCGCTCCCCTTGAAGATCGCCGGCTGGGGCAAGGCCGAACGGCGAGCGAGAGCGCTGGAGCTGCTCGCCTTGGTCGGCTTGGCCGACAAGGCCGGCTCCTATCCTTCTGCACTGTCGGGAGGCCAAAAGCAGCGCGTCGGCATTGCCCGCGCGCTCTCGGCCCGCCCGGCTCTTCTTCTCTCCGACGAAGCAACATCGGCCCTCGATCCGGAGACCACGCGCGCCATCCTGACACTTCTGAAAGACATCAACCGCAAGCTTGGCGTGACGGTCGTTCTCATCACTCACGAGATGGAGGTGGTGCGCACCATTGGCGATCGCGTCGCGGTTATCGAAGCTGGGCGGATCGTCGAAGAGGGTGAGGTCGGGCGCGTCTTCTCCGATCCAAAGACGGAACTGACGCAGAGCCTTCTCTCCGGCGTCCGACCGCAGTTGCCGGCGCATATTGCCACGCGCCTCTCACCCGATGGTCGCGAAGCCGTACTCGGTGTCGATCTCACCGACCCCGCCCTTGGCAACGGCCTCTTCGCCGACATTCTGAAGCACCTGCCATCGGCGCATTTTCTGCATGGCGGCATCGACCATATCCATGACCAGCCCGTCGCGCGCTTTTTCCTCACCGTTCCGCGCGATCCGACCGGCCGCGTGGACGAAGCCGTCTCCTATCTCCGGTCCATCAACGCCCGTGTCGAGGTACTAGGCCATGTCTCCCGTCCTGTTTAACCTGCTGCTCCAGTCGATCTGGCAGACGGTTGTCATGACGCTGGCCTCCGGCGTCATCTCCTTTGTCGCCGGGTTGCCGCTGGCGCTTATCCTTGTGGCAACGGACCGCGGCGGGATTGCCAAGAATCTGGTCGTCAACCGGGCGCTGGGCTGGGTGATCAATGGCTTCCGCTCGGTGCCGTTCATTATTCTGCTGGTAGCGCTGATTCCATTGACCCGGCTTCTCGTCGGCACCTCGCTTGGCACGGCGGCCGCCATCGTGCCGCTCGCCATCGCTGCCGCACCTTATTACGCCCGCGTTGCCGAGGTATCGCTACGTGAAGTCGATCCCGGCCTCATCGAGGCAGCTCGCGCCATGGGCGGTAACCGCTGGACCATCGTCCGCGAAGTGCTGGTACCGGAGGCGCTGCCGGGAATCGTGGCCGGATTCACGGTGACGTTGGTGACACTGGTCGGCGCCTCGGCCATGGCCGGGGCCATCGGTGCCGGAGGCCTCGGCGACCTCGCCATACGCTATGGCTATCAGCGCTTCGAGACCGGCGTCATGATCGCGGTCGTGGTCGTATTGATCGTCCTGGTGTCGGGAATTCAGTGGCTGGGCGATCGCTTGGTCGCCCGCATGGACCATCGGGCCTGAGCCTTAGCGAACACCCTCGTCGAGTTGCACACCGAAACCGACCGCTCCACACGGTCGGTTTTCGCCATTTGGAACGTTCGTGCCATTCAAACTGCATGAGCACCGTCTGCGAAGCGGTTATCGCGTCGGCGGCACCCGAGATACGCGGATTATGGCCAGAAGCATATGAAACACCTGTTTCATACGTTAGTATGAGCCGCGCCTGGGCCGCACTGGCCTCCAAATTGCTAACTTGCGCCATTAAAGACCATTAATCAGCGACTTAAACAGTTTAATCCGCGTTGTGCACAGCCCTCCGTCCAACGAGCGCGCTTTCTACACACCTGAAAGGGACTTGACGGCACAGCCCCGTCGTGGAACTAATCTTCCATTCTAAGCGGAAAAACAGTCGCTTCATTCTTGAATGGATGAGGCAAGGGAGGAGGCCGGTCCGCGGGGAGCCGACCGGCTGGAGGTGGGAGAGGACGGTCAGGCAGCGAAGCCGATTTCCGGCGGCGCGGCGACCTTTTGCTCAGCACCGCAATCGAGGAATCGGAAATGGTCGCCGATGGAATCCTGCTGAGAGTCAAGGGCCTAACCAAGAAGTTTCCCGGCGTCGTCGCGCTGGATGGAGTTGATATCGAAGCGCGAGCCGGTGAAATTCACGGCATCTGCGGTGAGAACGGCGCCGGCAAATCGACGTTGATCAAGATGCTCACCGGGGCGCATACCCCCGACAGTGGCACCATCGAGTTCGATGGCGTGACCTACACGTCACTCGATCCGCGCCGCGCGATGGGCATCGGCATCGGCTGCATCTATCAGGAACTGAACCTCATTCCGCACCTCAGCGTGGCCGAGAATATCTTCTTGGGACGCGAGATGTATCTTGCGCCGGCGCTCAATGTTCTCGATCGCGCCCAGATGAACGCCAAGGCGGCCGAACTGCTTGCCGACCTCGGGCTCGCCGTGTCGCCCACCGCCAGGCTTGGCACGCTCGGCGTTGGCCACCAGCAGATGGTCGAAATCTGCCGCGCCGTCTGGTCGAACGCCAAGCTGATCATCATGGACGAACCGACCTCCAGCCTCAGCGAGAAGGAAGCGCACGACCTTTTCCGCGTGATGGCTCAAATGAAGGCGCGCGGCGTCGCCATTCTGTTCATCTCTCACCGGCTCGACGAGGTGCGAGACAACTGTGACACCGTGACGGTAATGCGCGACGGGCGCACCATTGAATCCTTCGTGATGAAGGAGCGCTCGGTTGCCGACATCATTCAGCTGATGGTCGGCCGCAGCATTCAGAACAAGTACCCGAAAGAACGGGCCCCGCATGGCGACGTCGTCCTGTCGGTCAAGAATCTGAACCGCAAGGGCGTGCTGCACGATATTTCCTTCGAACTGAAGGCTGGCGAGGTGCTGGGATTTGCCGGCCTGGTCGGCGCAGGGCGGACGGAAACGGCTCGCGCCATCACCGGCGCCGATCCTTACGACTCCGGTACCATCGAGGTGTTCGGCAAACCGGTGAAGATTCGCCATCCGCTCGACTCCATTGATGCCGGCATCGCGTTCCTGACCGAAAACCGCAAGGAACAGGGTCTTATCCTGATCCAGAGCGTCGCGTTCAACGCGACAATCGTCAAGATGCACAAGTACGGCAAGGCCGGCTGGCTGAGCCTTGCCCGACTCAGGGATACCGCCCGGAAGGTCTGCGCCGAGATGCGCCTCAAGACTTCCGGCATGGATATGCTGGTCGGCAAGTTGTCGGGCGGCAACCAGCAGAAGGTGGTCATTGCGAAGTGGCTGCTTTCCAACGCCAAGATCTTCATCTTCGACGAGCCTACACGCGGCATCGACGTGGGCGCGAAAGTCGAAGTCTACAAGCTCATCAATCAGCTGGTCGCGAATGGCGCTGGCGTCATCATCATCTGCTCCGAAATGGAGGAGGTGATGGGCATGGCCGATCGCATCCTCGTCATGCACGAGGGCGAAATCACCGGTGAGATGACGCAGGAAGAAGCGACGCAGGAAAGGATCATGTACGCCGCGTCCGGCTTAAAGCAGGCGTCCTGATCCTCACGACCAGACCAGCTCTTACGGCCTCATTGGCCGAACCGTATTCCGTGGGAGGAATTTTTGATGTCCAACGAGGTCCTGACCAACAACGGCAAGCTGCCAGCCGAGAAGGCGGCCGGCAAAAGCGCTGCCATGACGGAGAAGCTCTATCAGCTCGGCGTATTGCTGAGCCTGCTGCTGCTCTGCGGCGTCATGACTGCGCTGTCGCCTCGCTTCATGACCATGGACAACCTGATGAACGTCGCCTCCCAGGCGGCGGTCAGCGCCATCGTCTCGATCGGCATGTTCCTTGCCATCCTGACGGCAGGCATCGACCTCTCCGTCGGATCGGTCCTGGCTCTGTCGACCATGATGATGGGCATCGCCTCCGACCATTGGGGCTGGGGGGCCTACCCGTCCATCCTCATGTGCCTGGGATCAGGCGCTCTGCTCGGACTTGCCAACGGCCTGCTGCTCACCAAGCTGCGCCTGCCGCACCCGTTCATCTCGACGCTCGGCATGCAGAAGATGGCCCGCGGCATCGCGCTGTTCGTGACTGCCGCCGCGCCGATCAGCATGTTCCCTGACGAAATCCAGTACCTCGGCAACAACTCGATCGGCCAGGTTCCCGTCAGTTTCATCCTGGTGGCCATCCTCTACATCGGCATGTACTTCTTCCTGACCCGCACTTCGACCGGCCGCTACATCTATGCCGTCGGTGGCAACAAGGAAGCGGCCCGCCTGTCGGGTATCAAGGTCAATGGTATCCTGAACCTCGTCTACACGATCTCGGGCTTTACAGCGGCTCTCGCAGGTCTTGTTCTCGCCGGGCGCGTCAATGCCGTCTATCCGCTGGCCGGCCTCGATTACGAGACCGACGCCATCGCGGCGGTCATCATCGGCGGTGCCAGCTTCTTCGGCGGCGTCGGTTCGATCGCCAACACGATCATCGGCGTGCTCTTGATCGCCGTGCTGCGCAACGGCCTCAATCTTCTGAATGTCGACAGTGCCTTCCAGACCTTCGCCATCGGCGCAGTTATCGTGGTTGCCGTGGCCGTCGACGTTCTTCGTCAGAATGTCCTGAAGTCCGGGCGTTGAGGAGAGCCCTCTACGGACTGATCGACCAGCCCTACGTCCACGCTTGGTTCCGATTGGTGGAACGGACGTAACACGGTCTCGTAACGAGGAGAACGCGAGACCGGTAACCGACTAACTTATTGGGAGTGAGACCATGAACCGGAGAACTTTCGTTGCTGCACTGATGGCCGGCGCCTTTGCCGTCGCAGCGCTGCCCGCAATCACCACCCTCAGCAGCCCCGCTGCCGCCGCTGAAAAGGTGAAGATCGCCGTCGTCCTCAAGACGCTGTCGAGCCAGTATTGGAAAATCGTCGCCGCCGGTGCTCAGGCCGCCGCCGACAAGAACAACGTCGACCTGATCCTGCTTGGACCGCCGACCGAAGACGCCGTCGAACAGCAGATCAACATGGTTCAGGATGTTCTCGCCCAGAAGCCTGATGCCCTGATCTTCTCACCGTCGCAGCCCGACACCGCCGTCAACGTCATCAGCAAGGTCCGCAAGGCCGGTATCCCGGTTCTGCTGGTCGACACGGGCATGCCCGCCAAGTTCACCGACTATGCGTCCTTCATCGGCACCGACAACATCGCTGCCGGCAAGGCGGGTGGCGAGGCATTGCTCAAGGTCCTGAAGAAGGGTGACAAGGTGCTGCTGCTCGATGGCGCTCCGGGCAACCCCAGCATGACCCAGCGTTGCGACGGTGCCAAGGAAGTACTGGAAGCCGCCGGCATCGTGATCGCCTCGCGCCAGCCGGCCTACTCGGATCGCGAGAAGGCCTACACTGTGACGCAGAACGTCCTGCAGTCGACGCCTGACATCGCCGGCGTGTTCGCAGGCAACGACGAAGAAGCCCTCGGTGCCCTCCGCGCCCTCAAGCAGAGCGGCAAGGAAGTTCCGATCATCGGCGTCGACGCCAACAGCGACAACCTCAAGGCCATCCTGGCTGGCGATCTCTATGGCTCGATTGCCCAGGGCAACTACGACATGGGCCGTCTTGGCGTCGAGAAGGCTCTGGAGGTGATCGCCGGCAAGACCATCGACAAGCGCATCGACTCTGGCGCCACCCTGATCACCAAGGAAAACGCCCAGAAGCTGATGGACTTCCGCGCCTCGATCAAGTGATCGCTGCCACCTCCCTAGGCAGATAAGGCAGCATCGACGAGGCGGCAGCCAGCCGCCTCGTCAATCACATGAATGCAACCAGTTTGTGCCCGCTCCCTTTCCCGCGACAGGAAGCCAACATTCAACCGCCTACCACCCATACGGTAACCGCAGGCAAGTTGGGGCGATTTGTCGGCACAAGCATTGAATCGTTTTTCCTGGTTTCAAGCGATCGAACCGTTTGCGCCTGACGCGCCGGCCCGCCAGGAGGCCGACCAAGGCGCCCCAATTGAGGTGTGCTTTCCATGTCCGCTCCCGTCCGTATTGGCATTGTGGGTCTCGGCCGGCTTGGCCGGCGCCACGCCGAGAACCTGGCTCTCCGCGTTCCCGGCGCATCGCTCGTCGCAGCGGCTAGCCCCATCGCCGAAGAGCGAGCCTGGGCCGAAGCAACCCTGGCCGGCGTCAAGACCTATCCGGGGCTCCCGGAACTCCTCGCCCATCCCGGTCTCGACGCGGTATGGCTGGTGACTCCGACTTCGCTGCACGCGGATCAGGTGATCATCGCTCTCGAGGCGGGCAAGCACGTCTTCTGCGAGAAGCCGCTCGCCCTTGAGACGGCCGACTGCGACAAGGTGATCGCGGTTGCCAACAAACGCCCCGGCCAGCTCGTGATGATCGGCTTCATGCGCCGGTTCGACCCCGCCTACGCCGAAGCGAAGCGTCTGATCGCCGCAGGCGAACTCGGCGACGTGTTCTCGATCACGTGCCGGTCGGAAGACCCCGTGGACCCCAATGGCTTCTTCGTGCGTTTCGCGCCTACCTCGGGCGGCATTTTCCTCGACTGCTGCATTCACGACATCGATCTCGTTCGCTGGATGCTCGATGGCGCCGAAGTCTCGTCGGTGAGCGCTGCCGGTACTCGCATCATGTATCCGGCGCTTGGTGGCTGTGGTGACGTCGACAACGGCTTTGCCACGGTCACCTTCAAGGGCGGTCAGGTCGCGACCTTCCAGGTATCCCGAACCTCGCATCGTGGCTATGAGGCGGTGATGAGCATTTCCGGAACCAAAGGCGGTCTCGACATTGGCCGCAGCGTGCCCCGCCGCCCCATCGCGGTGGAGACCCACGGTTGCCGCCAGATCGAAGGCCAGGTCGACTTCTTCGAACGGTTTGGCGACGCGTTCCTCCACGAGGCACGCGCCTTCGTTGAAGCCGTACAGACCGGTGGCCCGACGCCGAGCAGCATTGCCGATGCTCGGGAAGCCACACAGCTCGCCTGCGCCATGAGACAAGCATTGGTCGTCGGCTGATCGCATGACGGGAGCGCGCTGGCGCTCCCGACACCCCGCCTGACAGGACACAAACCGGAGACGGCGACCGTCTCCGGCTTTTTGTTATGCAATCCCAACCTGTCCTTGGCCAGCGCTGGTGGCTGCATCCGTCTGCGGCGACCACGCGACAAACAAAAGCCCCCTGAAGACGAGGCTTCAGGGGGCAACTCCGCGCAGGGATGCTAGCTCAGCGAAGTCCAGCCTCGGCCAGGAAACGTTTCAAGTTGGTGATGCCCATGTTGACGTACTTCTTCGGGTTGGCCTTCTCCGGATCCTGCTCGGCCTCGAGTACGACCCAACCCGAATAGTTCGGCAGCGCCTTGAAGACCCCGGTAAAGTCGATCGAACCATCACCCGGCACCGTATAGACGCCTTCCAGAACGGCATCGAGGAACGACCAGCCTTCGGCCAGCGCCTTCTTGGCGATCGGCGTGCGGACGTCCTTGGTGTGAACGTGACCGATCCGGTCTGCGTACTTGCGCGCCATCGCAACGGCATCGCCACCGCCCCAGGTCATGTGGCCGGTATCGAGCAGAAGCTTGACCGCCGGCCCCGTGCCGGCCATGAAGCGATCGACTTCTTCCGGCGTCTGCACGACCGTGCCCATATGATGATGGTAGACGACTTGCAGGCCGTATCCCTTCACCAGTTCGGCAAAGCGGGTCATGCGCGGCAGGAAGACAGCCCATTCGGCATCGGTCAGAACCGGGCGGCTCGTGAGCGGCGCCGACTTGGTGCCATGCACCGTGCGGGTGCACTCGCAGACGACCAGTACTTCGGCGCCCGCTTCCTTGCGCCACTTCAGATCATTCTGGGCAGCGGCAAACTCGGCATCGGCGTCGCGCTCGAGCAGGAAGGTGGAGTACCAGCCGGATACGAAGACCATGCCGTAGTCAGCGAGCAGTTTCTTCAGCGCAGGCCCGTCCTCAGGCAGCTTGTGACCCTTTTCCATGCCTTGGACGCCAGCGTCACGCGCTTCAGTCAGGCACTGCTCGACTGAGATGTTGCCACCGATATCCCAGAGGTCATCGTTCGACCAGCAGATTGGATTGGCGCCAATGCGAATCATGTCTTCTCTCCCAACAGCCGCACCGGCACTGGCCCTCGGCCAACCGGGCTTTTCTTTGCCAAACACTTTGTCGGATGGAACCAGAGGTGAACTTGAAGACCACTCCCCTCAGCCGGAGTACCGTGGAACAGGCATTCCGACCTCGGCCTGCTCCAAGGATGATCTTCCACCGCCTCGGACAATGTCAGTCAGGAGCTGGATATGAGGGGAGAATGAATACAAAGCCCCCTCACCAAGCCATCGGCTCGATCATTTCCGATCTGATTATTCCTTATTTCATTTCATTCGGTATGTAAATTCTGTTTCTCGTGACCGCGACGAAGGTCGGCTACAGATACGGTCAACGCCATGGCGACCGTAAGGGTGGCGGCAAGCGATCTGAATCCCTCGAAATCCGCCTCCACGATCTCGAACCACGCACCGTTTTCCGGCACAAGAGGGCTGAAAGGGCTGTCGGTGATGACGACGAGGGGCACACCTTGCACCGACACCTGCCTCATATGATCGACGGTGCTGGACGCATAGGGCGTGAAACTGATGGCGAAGGCAGCGTCCCGGGGGCTGGCAAAGTTGAGCACTTCGCGATCGATGCCAAGCGGCGACCCGATCAATACCGTACGAATCCCTAGCTTTCCAAAGGCATAAGCCATGTAGGAGGTGATCGGATAGGACCGGCGCTGGGCGAGCAGATAAATGGTCTCCGCGTCGGCGAGAATTCGGGCCGCCTTATCCATCACGGCAGGGTCGAGACGCTCACATACCCGCTCGACCGACCTGATCGCCGCCTTGCCGAATCCATCCAGCATGGCCGCAGTGACAGGCCGACCTGAAGAATGGGTCGTGAAGGCATCGAGACGTTCATCGTAGTTGGACGGACGATCCCGCAAGCGTTCCTGGAAGACGACCTGCAGTTCAGAAAACCCCTTATATCCCATCGCTTTGGCAAAACGGACAAGGGTGGATGGCTGGACCTTGGCAGCGGAAGCGATGCTCGCCACCGTTCCGAATGCGATCTCGTCCGGTGCCTCAACGGCATAGGCTGCGACCTGCGCAAGCCGACGCGGCAGCTTGTCGCGACGCTCGATGATAATGTCGCGCAAGGCACGGAACTCTTGCGGCGGCGTCCCAACGCTCTCGACATCATCAAATTCCATCGGTTCGCTTTCGTCCGTCATCCCAGCCTCACTCGAAATCGAATTGGATGTTTCAACCCTATTCCACTGTTCCGGCCAACACCAACCCTGCCCGATAAAAATCGGCTCCGACCGAGACCTTGGTTCAAGTCCCAATAGGGTAAGCCATAAGGAGGGAAGCAGGCACCCCATCACTACAGGCTAGGCAGCGCCGCCATACGTCCTACCGAGGAACGGAACCATCACTCAACATATTGTAATTACTAGATTATACCTAATCTTGATATCTTTCGGCATCCGAGAGCCCAGCTCTCTTGGGCCAACGCCTTCGACCAAAAGGTAATGACCTTAAGGGCGTCCGCCCGCTTATCGGGCGAGGAAGGTCTTGACGGGCCGCCAACATGGAACTTAAATTCCATATCGAAAAAAGACTGTTCCATATCATCCAACTGACGCCGACACGATTACCGGTGGCGCCGGAGATGGAACAGGCTCAGGACGAACAATCCCGAAAGAGATTGCAAATCGTACTCCATTTGAGGCGCGGCGACGGTCTGAGGAATTTGGCCGGCGGGGGAAGTCCGCGACACCCCCCACGGAAAACAGTCGAGGGAGAAAGCTCAATGACACTGAGATTCGGATTGCTGGGCGCCGGGCGCATCGGCAAGGTTCATGCAGGCGCCGTCGCCGCCACCCCAGGCGCCAAGCTTGTGGCCGTCGCCGACGCGCTGCCGGAAGCGGCCGCCTTCATATCGAGGTCGTCTGGCGCCGAAGTGCGCACGATCGATGAGATCATGAATGCCAAGGACATCGACGCTGTCCTGATCACCACGCCGACCGACATGCACTCCGACATGATCGAACAGGCGGCACGCGCCAAGAAGGCGATCTTCTGTGAGAAGCCGATCGATCTCGACCTGGATCGGGTGCGCCGCTGCCTCGATACCGTCGCCAAGGAAAAGGCGGCGCTGATGATCGGCTTCAACCGTCGTTTCGATCCCAACTTCATGGAAGCGCGTGCCCGCATCGATGCCGGCCAGATCGGCACGGTGGAAATGGTGTCCATCACCTCGCGCGATCCCTCCCCGCCGCCGGCCACCTACGTGGCACGCTCGGGCGGCATGTTCCGTGACATGACCATCCACGACTTCGACATGGCCGCCTTCCTGCTCGGCGAAGATCCGGTCAAGGTGTTCGCAGTCGGCTCGAGCCTGGTCGATCCGGAGATCGGCAAGGCCGGCGATATCGACAGCGGCTCGGTCATTCTGACGACGAAATCCGGCAAGATCGCCCAGATTTCCAACTCGCGTCGCGCCACCTACGGCTATGACCAGCGCATCGAAGTCCACGGTTCCAAGGGCATGGTACATGCCGAGAACCTGCGCGCCACCACGGTCGAGGTGGCGGATGCCGAAGGCTATCGTCGCGAGCCGCTGCTCAACTTCTTCATGACGCGCTACACGCAAGCCTACGCCAACGAGATCGCCACCTTCATCAAGGCGCTCGAGGCGGGCAAGCCGATGCGGCCATCGGGCGAGGACGGCCTCAAGGCGCTTGCCATGGCCGATGCCGCCGTGAGGTCGCTGAAGGAAGGCCGGCAGGTGGAAATCGCTTATTGATAAAGCCAACGGCCGGCGCAAGCCGCCGGCCGTCTTCTTGGCAGTGCCTTGCCGAAGAGTGATCCCGCATGCCCAGTCCTACAGACCAGTTGGGCAACGTCCTACCCGAACGGGCGACGCTCACGGGCTATCAGCCCCTGAAAGAAGAGATCGTCCGGCGGCAGAAAGCGCTGCCCAAGCGACTCCTTCAGATCGCCGCTTTCGCACTGGACAAACCCGACGAGATCGCCTTCGGGACAGTTTCCTCGATTGCAAAGAATGTCGGCGTCCCTCCGTCGGCCATCATCCGTTTTGCCCAGCACTTCGGGTTCGACGGCTTTGTCGAGATGCAGCGCCTCTTTCGCGACCGAATGCGCGAGCGCAGCTCCGAGTACGAGGAGCGCCTTCATTCGCTGAACCGCGGCATCGACCCCGAAGACGGAATGGGCAAGACGCTCGAGGGTTTCCTGGCGGCCGGCCGCCAGTCGATGGACAGCGCCCTCCACTCCATCGGCCACGATGTATTCTCGGCGGCCGCTTCCGTTCTTGCCAGCGGCGAGACCATTTACCTCCTGGCAAGACGACGGTCATTCCCGATAGCCAGCTATATGGCCTACGCCTTCGGCAAACTGGGATTGCGCTGCGAACTTGCCGGGTCGCCGATGGGTATCGACAGCGACCTGCTCCAGTTCGCCGGCGCGAAGGACGCAGCCTTCGCCATCAGCTTCTCGCCTTATGCATCCGAAACCGTCGCTCAGGCCAGGGCCCTTAGGGAACGCGGGGTTCCCCTGGTTTCGCTAACGGATTCGCCGTTCTCCCCGCTCGCGGCAATTTCGAACGTTTGGTTCGAAGTTGTGGAAGCGGACTATGGTGGCTTCCGCCCACTTTCCGCCTCCATGGTGCTGGCTCTGGCTCTGAGCGTGGCGGTTGCAGAGAGAAAACAATGGAATTGACGGCCTTCGGCGAGCCCCAGGCCGCCAAGAGGCTTCGTTCCGGGATACTACGATGGTCGTAGAACAATAATTTCATCGACCTTTTTGATCGGAACGTATATTCTTACAAACAAAGCGCGACACAGCGTAACGACGGAAAGCCCTGCGAGGAAAGAATGACAAACACCCCCAGCGCGGCCAAAACACTCGACCTGATTGCCATTGGCCGAGCGTCGGTCGATCTTTACGGTCAGCAGATCGGAACCCGGCTCGAAGACATCGGTAGCTTCGCAAAGTCGGTCGGCGGTTGCCCTGCCAACATCTCCGTCGGAACGGCGCGGCTCGGTCTCAAGTCCGCCCTGATCACCCGCGTCGGCAGCGAGCAGATGGGGCGTTTCATCCTCGAACAGCTCTCCCGCGAGACAGTAGACACCTCTGGCATCACGGTCGATCGCGACCGTCTGACAGCCCTGGTTCTGCTGGCGGTGGAAGACGAAGGCGTTTCGCCGATGATCTTCTATCGCTCCGACTGCGCCGACATGGCCCTTTCGGAAGCCGATATCGACGAGTCGCTGATTGCCCGCAGCCGCTCGATCGTGGTTACCGGCACGCATTTCTCCCGGCCGCACTCTGAAGCAGCGCAGCGCAAGGCGATCGCGCTTGCCAAGAAGCATGGCGCCAAGGTGGTCATCGACATCGACTACCGGCCGAACCTCTGGGGTCTTGCCGGTCTTGACGCGGGCTTCGAGCGCTACGTCAAGTCCGACCGGGTCTCGGGGCTGCTTCGCACGGTTCTCGCGGACTGCGATCTGATCGTCGGCACTGAAGAAGAGATCATGATTGCGACCGGCGCCGACAGCGTGCTGGCATCTTTGAAACTGATCCGATCGATCAATGCGGTTGCCACCATCGTGTTGAAGCGCGGAGCCATGGGCTGCATCGTCTATGACGGCCCGATCTCCGATGATCTCGAAGCTGGTATTGTCGGCAAGGGCTTCCCCATCGAAGTGTTCAACGTGCTCGGCGCCGGCGACGCCTTCATGTCGGGCTTCCTGAGAGGATGGCTCAAGGGCGAGCCGCTCGCCACCTGCGCCACCTGGGCAAACGCCTGCGGTGCCTTCGCCGTCTCGCGCCTGCTGTGTTCGCCGGAATATCCGACATGGGAGGAGCTCAGCTTCTTCCTCACCCATGGCAGCAGCGAACGCGCACTCCGCAAGGACCCGAGCCTCAATCACATCCATTGGGCAACGACGCGCCGTGGCAGCTACCCGACGTTGATGGCCCTTGCCCTCGACCATCGCAGCCAGATGGAAGACCTTGCCCAGGATGCTGCGACGCTCAAGCGCATCCCTGATTTCAAGGTTCTAGCCGTCAAGGCGGCGCAACGCGTGGCAGCGGGGCGGCCGGGCTTCGGCATGCTGCTCGACGACAAGTATGGCCACAAGGCGCTGTTCGCCGCTGGCGCCGGCAAGGGGCTCTGGGTTGCCAAGCCGATCGAACTGCCGGGCTCGCGCCCTCTGAAGTTCGAGTTCAGTCAGGATCTCGGCAGCCGCCTGATCGAGTGGCCACTCGAACATTGCATCAAGGTGCTTTGCTTCTATCACCCGGACGATCCAGCCGAGCTCAAGGCCGAGCAGACGGCCAAGCTCCTCACCGCATTTGAGGCCGCCCGCAAGGTCGGCCGCGAGATCCTGGTGGAGATCATCGCCTCCAAGGCTGGCCCGCTCGGAAACGACACGGCTGCGAAGGCCTTGACGGAGCTCTACGCAGCCGGTCTCAAGCCGGACTGGTGGAAACTGGAGCCGCAGGCCTCGGAAGTGGCTTGGCAGGCGATCGACAGTGTGATCAGAACCAACGATCCCTATTGTCGCGGTGTGGTCCTTCTGGGCCTGGAGGCACCGATCGAGACACTGAAGCAGGGCTTTGCGGCCGCCAAAGCGGCGCCCTGCGTCAAGGGATTTGCCGTTGGCCGCACCATCTTCGCCGATGCTGCCAAGCGTTGGCTGGCCAACGAAATCGACGATGAGGCAGCGATTGCCGATATGGCGCAGAAGTTTGGCGCGCTGGTCGAGATCTGGCTGTCGCTCGGCGCCTCGCGGGCGGCCTGAGCGGCAAGGTAACAGTAAAGACAATCGAGAAGGGGCAGCCGCATCGACGACGGCGCCCACTTCGGGAGGAAAGACATGGCGGGCAAGACAGTACGACTGACGGTGGCGCAGGCAACGGTGCGTTTCCTCGTCAATCAGAAGACGATCATCGACGGGGAAAAACTGCCGATCTTCGCCGGTTGCTGGGCGATCTTCGGCCACGGCAACGTCGCCGGCCTCGGCGAGGCGCTTTATCAGGTTCGGGAGACCTTTCCGACGCTTCGCGCCCATAACGAACAGGCGATGGCTCACGCGGCGATCGCCTTCGCCAAAGCGAGCTTCCGCCGCCGCTTCATGGCCTGCACGACATCGATCGGTCCGGGCGCCCTCAACATGGTGACCGCTGCAGCCGTCGCCCACGTCAACCGCCTCCCCCTGCTGTTGCTGCCAGGCGACGTTTTCGCCAACCGCATGCCGGACCCGGTGCTGCAGCAGGTCGAGGATTTCCAGGATGGGACAGTGTCGGCCAACGACTGCTTCCGTCCGGTATCGCGCTATTTCGATCGCATCCAGAGGCCGGAGCAACTGATCGCGGCGCTTCAGCGGACGATGCATGTCCTGACCGACCCGACGGAATGCGGCCCCGTGACGCTCGCCATGTGCCAGGACGTGCAGGCAGAGGCCTATGACTGGCCGGAAAGCCTGTTCGAGGAAAAGGTCTGGGCGCCGCGTCGCATTCGCCCGGACGAGAACGAGCTTGCAACGGCCATCAGCCTTCTCAAGTCGGCCAAGAATCCGATGATCATTGCCGGCGGTGGCGTTCTGTACTCCGAAGCGACCGCGGCGCTCGTCGCCTTTGCCGAAAAGCACCGCATCCCCGTCTCCGTGACGCAGGCTGGCAAGTCGTCGATCGACGAGACGCACCCGTTGGCCCTTGGCGCCGTCGGCGTCACCGGCACCTCGGCTGCCAACGCCCTTGCCGCAGATGCCGACCTGGTGCTGGCCATTGGCACTCGCTTCCAGGACTTCACCACTGGCTCGTGGGCGCTGTTCAAGAGCGGCGAGCTCAAGATCGTCGCCCTCAACGTCGCCAGCTATGACACCACCAAGCACAACGCGGCTCCGCTGGTGGCCGACGCGAAGGTTGGCCTTGAGCTGCTGTCGCAAGGGCTCGGCGCCTGGAAAGCGCCGAGCGTCGCCGAGCGCGCTGCCAAGGAAAAGACCAAGTGGCTTGAGGCCGCCGCCAAGGCCCTCGCGCCCACCAATGTCGAAAAGCCGTCCGACGCCCAGGTGATCGGTGCCGTGGCGAGAACGCTCGGCGGTCCCAACTCGATCGTCGTCTGTGCCGCAGGCGGATTGCCCGGCGAGCTCGACAAGCTCTGGGTACCGTCCGTCCCGGGCAGCTATCACATGGAGTATGGTTTCTCCTGCATGGGCTACGAGATTGCCGGCGGCATCGGCGTCAAGATGGCCAATCCTGAGAAGGACGTCGTCGTCATGGTCGGCGACGGATCCTACATGATGATGAACTCCGAGCTCGCGACATCGGTCAGCCTCGGACAGAAGCTGACGGTCGTACTGCTCGACAATCACGGCTTCGGTTGCATCAACCGGCTGCAGATGGCCACCGGCGGCGCCAACTTCAACAATCTCTGGCACGACTGCATCATGCAGGAGCAGCCGCAGATCGACTTCCGTGCCCACGCGGAAAGCATGGGCGCCATCGCCGTCAAGGTGTCGTCGATCTCCGAACTGGAAGCCGAACTCGGCAAGGCCAAGGTGGCGGATCGCTCCACGGTGATCGTCATCGATACCGACCCGCTGATCACCACCGACGCCGGCGGACATTGGTGGGACGTGGCAGTGCCCGAGACGTCGTCGCGCAAGCAAGTGGCTGGCGCACGCGAGGCCTACGAGGTTGCCAAGCGCCTCCAGCGCGTCTTCAACTGAGCCCACCGCGAGAAGGAGAACGTCATGTCAAACTCTCATCTCCGCGTCCGGCCCAAGGCTGACCATGGCCTGGTCAGCGAGGTAACGCCGCAAAGCGCTGGCTGGTCTTATGTCGGGTTTGCCCTTCATCGCCTGGCTGCCGGCAAGAGCCTCGCGGCCGACGCCGGCAAGCGCGAGATCTGCCTGGTGCTGATATCGGGCAAGGTTCGCCTTGCCATCGACGGCAAGGATCAGGGCGAAATCGGCGAGCGGATGAACCCGTTCGAAGGAGCTCCCTGGGCGGCCTATGTGCCGCCTGGAGGGCACTATGAACTGACAGCGACCACGGAGGCCGAAGTCGCCGTTTGCTCGGCGCCTGGCGCCGCGGGCTTCTCGGCGAAGCTGATCCCGCCCGGCACCCACCAGCAGATCACGCGCGGCAAGGGCTCCAACACCCGCCTTGTCACCAACATCATGCCGGAGAACGACGGGTCCGCCCATTCGCTGCTGGTCGTCGAGGTGATCACGCCGGGCGGCAATACCTCGAGTTACCCGCCGCACAAGCATGACCAGGACAACGTCCCGGCGGAAAGCCATCTCGAGGAGACGTATTACCACCGCTTCAACCCGCCGCAGGGCTACGGCTTCCAGCGTGTCTATACCGACGACCGCAGCCTCGATGAGGTGGTGCTGCTCGAGGATGGCGACGTCGTCATGGTGCCCAAGGGATACCACCCGGTCGCAACCATCCACGGCTATGACAACTACTATCTCAACGTCATGGCCGGGCCGAAGCGGATCTGGAAGTTCCACAACGAACCGGCGCATGAGTGGCTGTTCACCGGGCTCGGCGCTCCGGCGGCATCGCGCTGACCAACCGACAAGAGTTCCCGTCGCCCGGGCATCCGGCTTCAAGGGCGATCGACATCCTGAGACAGTACTACGGAGAAGATCATGAACATGGAAATCCTGAAGCATCAGTTCGGCAAGGTCGAGCGTCTCAGGTACCTCGTCGACAATGAATGGCGGGAGTCGAAGACCACCAAGTACATGCCCGTGATGGACCCCTCGACGGGCAAGCAAATCGCCGAAGCGCCCTGCTGCACCCAGGACGAGGTTGACTCCGCCGTTGCCGCCGCGGCCCGTGCCTTCCCGGCCTGGCGCGACACGCCGATCCCGACGCGCATTCAGCTGATGTTCCGTTTCAAGCAGTTGCTCGACGCCCATCTCGACGAACTGACCGAGCTGCTCGCCACCGAGAACGGCAAGGTACTTTCCGAAGCCAAGGGCGACGTTCTCAAGGCGATCGAAGTGGTCGAGTGCGCCTGCTCGACGCACTACCTGATGCAGGGCGATACCTGCATGAACGTGTCGCACGGCTACGACACCGTGTCCTTCCGCGAGCCGCTCGGCGTGTTCGCCGCCATCGCGCCTTATAACTTCCCGGCGATGATCCCGATGGGCTGGATGATCCCGTTTGCGATCACCACCGGCAACACCGTGGTCCTCAAGGCCGCGTCGATGGTTCCGCAGACGGCGAGCCGCATGCTGGAGCTGCTGATCGAGGCCGGATTGCCCAAGGGCGTCGTCAACCTCGTCACCTGCTCGCGCGTCGAGGCCGACAGTCTGCTGGTCAACCCGGCCATCAAGGGCGTCGCCTTCGTTGGCTCGACCTCGGTCGGCTTGCACATCTACAAGACGGCGGCTGCCAACGGCAAGCGCGTCCAGGCGCTGACGGAAGCCAAGAACCACGCCCTCGTCCTCGAGGATTGCGTGCTTGAGCGCACGGTGCGCGGCATCATCAACTCGACCTATGGTTGCGCTGGCCAGCGCTGCATGGCGTTGCCAGTGGTCTGCGTGCAGGAGAGCATCGCCGACGAGTTCGTGGCGCTGTTCAAGAAGATCGCCCAGGAGCTCAAGATCGGCCCGGCCTATGTCGCCGGCTCGCAGCTCGGTCCAGTCATCTCGGCGGGCCAGAAGGAGTCGATCGAGAAGGCCATTCAGCGCGGTGTCGACGAAGGTGCGACGCTGGTGCTCGACGGTCGCGGCGTCAAGGTGCCAGGCTATGAGGGCGGCTATTTCGTCGGCCCGACCATCCTCGACCACGTCAAGCCAGGCTCGTTCGTCGGCGAAGAAGAGATCTTCGGACCGGTGACGTCGATCAAGCGCGTCAAGGATTTCGAGGAAGGCATTACTATCATGAATGCCAACCGCTTCGCCAACGGCTCGTGCATCTACACGACGTCGGGTCGTCACGCCCGCGAGTTCGCCAAGCGGACCGACGGCGGCATGGTCGGCATCAACGTCGGCATCCCCGTGCCCTTCTCGATCTTCCCATTCTCGGGCCACAAGCAGTCGTTCTTCGGCGACCTGCATACGCTCGGCAAGGATGGCGTCGCCTTCTTCACCGAGACCAAGTCGGTTACCTCCGTCTGGTTCTCCGAGGAAGACGCCAAGAAGGCGGTCAGCACCTGGGATGGTACACTGACCCGCAGCTGACAAGGCGATGGCGTGGTGGGCTCGCCCACCGCGCCTTCCTCCCATCAAGCGCCACTCCTCCTCCTCCGGCGCTGGCCGGCCCTCGGGCCGGCCTTTTCTTTTTGGCGCTCATGAACCGATGTTCGACGTCCAGAATCCGGAATAGTATCCGCTCAGACAGGGGCTGTTCTTGTCTTGGTGAACTGCCCTAGCGGAACGCGTGGGCCTCCCCCCTGAAAGACGAAGACCGCAAGCCTTCCCTATCGGAACGGCTCACGGTCTCATGGCCTTTACAAGTTATCCGTGGCGAGATCGCCGGCTTCACGCCGCCATGACGCGGTTGATGAAGCCTTCCACTGCAGACCGGAGACGGCCGGCCTGTTCGTTCATGTCATTGGATGCGGCCGAGACGGCCGACGCCGACTGCGATGTCTCTCCGACCACGCGGGTCAATGCCTCCGTCTCCTCGGTTGCCGCTCGAGTTCCAGCAGCGGCCCGCTGCGCATTGCTCGAAATCTCCGACGTGGCGGTTCCCTGTTCGGTCACGGCGCTCGAAATGATCATGGTGGTTCTGTCGACGTCGACCATGATTTCGGAAATCGCGCGGATGGCCGTGACGGCCTCGGAGGTCGAGACCTGAATGGCGGCGATCTGCGTGGAAATCTCCTCGGTGGCGTTGGCCGTTTGACCAGCCAGATTCTTCACTTCCGAGGCGACGACGGCAAACCCCTTGCCCGCCTCGCCAGCCCGGGCCGCTTCGATCGTCGCATTGAGCGCCAGCAAGTTGGTCTGTTCGGCGATTGCCTTGATCAGCGTCACGACACTGCCGATCCGGTCGGCCGCCTCGGCAAGGCTGACGATGGTCGCATCGGTGCGCCTCGCTTCCTCGGAAGCCCGACGTGCGACCTGAGTGGCATTTTCGGTCTGGCGCGCGATCTCGGCGATGGAGGCAGACAGTTCTTCGGCGGCGGCGGCCACGGTCTGAACGCCCACGGATGCATCGCCCGAAGCCTCGGCGGCACTGGTGGCGCGCAAGCTGGCCTGCTCGGCGATGGAGGCGAGCGCCCGTGCCGTGTCCTCCATCTGGTCGGCGTTTCCGGAAACCGAGGTCAGCATCGCGGCGATTTCCTTCCGGAAATCCTGGATCAGCGTTTCAATCGCCTCTTGCCGTGAAGATCGTCTTTCCTGTTCGGCCTCCGCTTCCGATGCGAGGCGATGGCGCTCGATGGCATTGTCGCGGAAAACCTGAACCGCCCGCAGCATGTCGCCGATCTCGTCCCGCCGACCAACTCCCCCAAGTTCGACTTCGGTATCGCCAGTCGCAAGGCGAGCCATGGCCCTTGTCAGCGAAACGATGGGCCGCGATACCAGCCTCGACATGCCGATGCTGACCGCCAGTGCGAGCAGAAGCGTCGCAGCGGTCATCGCGGCCATCAGAACGTAGGAGGAGGTTCTGCTTTGAACCGCCGAAACGGCGTGCTGGTCACTGACGGCCCGAATGGCAGCGACTGCGGTCGTCGAATGCTGCACTGACGCCTCACGCGCCGCTGCGAACGCCTTGGTTCCCTTCACCAGATCGGCAAAAGCGTTGCCAAAGCCCTGGATATCGGCCGATGGATCGGCAAGCCCGCTCGCGGCAATCGACTTGCCGGTCTCGATGGCGGTACCGAGCATGGTCTGTACGTTGGCTTCGTTGTCGTCGGTAGGGTCCAGTTTGTAGCCGGCCGTCTGGATGGTCAGTCCGTCGGCCGTATAACTCAGGGAGATTCCCTGATCGAAGGTCGTGTTGGCCTTGGTCTTGTCGTTGACCGCTTGCTGAGCAGCCGCTTCCGACGCCTTGCCGAGATCGCGCGCCGCCGCGACGATCGCCTCGGTTCCCTTGACGAAGGAATCGATGCCGGCGTCGATCTGCAGGCGCAGACCTTCGATCTGTGTGGCGTCGGATGCCGTCGCCATGGTCGCCATCAGTTTGGCAAGCTCATTGATGGGCTTGGAGGCAAGCCGCATCTGGTCATCAATGGCATCCGAACTGGCAAAATTATAGATGCTGCCGATTGCCGACTTGGCTTGATCAATGGCTCCTTTGGCAGCAGCGATGTCCGCACTGTTGTGGCTCGCGGCGTACTGGACGAGCGAAGTCCTGGCTTTGACGGCCAGAACCTGACCTTGGTAAGCGAGCGCCAGAAACTCCGAAGCCTCACGAACCTTGGCCTGTTCGGTGCTGGCGAGTTGCTCCATCTCCTGCGACTTCATCTTCGCGTCGGATTGAAGCTTGTGGGCAACCCACTGCAAGGCAGAGACCGACTTGTCGACGCTCCCCCAGGCCGTCGCGATATCGGCGGAGGCCTTTACGAGCGCATCTATCGATTGGCGGAACGCTCCGAGCGCTGCCGTCACCGGCTTCAGAGTCGGATCGTCAGTGGCTCCCAGGCCCGATATGTCGACGCCAACCTTGTCGAGCAGTTCGCTCGCCTTCCTTGCCGAGTCGGGATCCCGCGTCAGAATAAAACGGTTGACTGCGTCGCCCGCCGCCCCGACGTCTGCGACGGCCGCCGCAGATCGGGATGTCAGATCGATGGCAAGACCCAGCCGACTGAGACCGAACGCGCCTGCGGCGCCAACGACGGCCGCCAGCAATGCCAGCAAAAGAAGGCTCGCGCTGATCTTGCGCGTAATGGATTGTCTGGAAAGCGCTGCCTGTCGCTTCATGATCTCCCCCTCAACCTTACGGCCGGACGCCTACTCACCAGACGGGCTTGCATTGCAACCGTACCCTCGCGATCGGCGTATCCTCGGTTGGTTCATCGGCACCCGTCAATCCCAAATCGGGAATGTATAGGTTGTTAATTATTATTTCCGGCACATACGTTTCATATTCTACAAGGTAGACGGGAGTGGTTTCCTAAAGGTTGATTTGCAGTCGAGAGCCTTAGCTTTCCATTCGAGCTCTCGGCGCTCCACGAAGATATGGTGACAACCTTTCTGGGACGATCAGGCACACGGCGCGGACGGGCCGATTTCTTCCCCTTACAGAATAAGCCAGCGACCCAAACGCAAGCCGACGAGCAAAAGGCAAGCTGGTTCAAAGGCTACTTCTGGAACTTGGTGGTTTGCAAATCGGCGCACCAGGAGAAACCGGCAGAAGCCACGCTCGAAGCCGTCCGCGATGTGGAACCAACCGAGGCCCATCGGCGTTTCAAACATACGCATGGAGTGCGGGGAGCCAACCGAACATCAATGCGGAAAATGCGCGGCGGCTCTCGGTCTCCGATCACTTGAAACTCGTATCTGTCCCCAAATCCCGGACTTTTGAACGCGTGTTTCGTGATGAAGACATGGACTTACACATCGTCGACCACATCATCAGTTTGGGTGCCGAGCCGATGCTGATCAAGACGCGAAAGAGCGAGACCTTGTCTCAGCTCACCTTTTCACACCTTTCACAAGTCGGTCCGCACCGTGCTGCGGGCGGCTTTGCAAAGCTTCGGAGAACCGCCGATGACCACCGATAATCTCGCCCCGCCCGTAAGCCATATGGCACTGATCGGCAACTTCCCGCCCCGCAAATGCGGCATCGCAACCTTTACCGCCGACCTGCACGAAGCACTGGTCTCGACAGATCCGGACCTGCGGATCAGCACGGTCGCGGTAACGGACGAAGGGCAGAACCACGCCTACCCGCCAGTGGTCGGCTATGAGATCAACCAGCATGAAGCCGCCGACTATGCGGCAGCGGCCGATCACATCAATGCCCTCAATCCCGACGCCGTATCGATCCAGCATGAGTTCGGCATCTTCGGCGGCGAGGCGGGCGAGTATCTCTTGAAGCTGACGGAGCGACTGCGCGCCCCGGTGGTGACGACATTACATACCGTCTTGGCCGACCCCACGCCCGACCAGCGTCGTGTCATGGAGCGTTTGGCCGCGCATTCCGCCCGGCTGGTGGTGATGACCGAAATGGGTCGCGCCATCCTGACGCGTGACTGGAACTTCCCCGACGAGAAAATCGCTGTCATTCCTCACGGAATTCCCGACGTGCCTTTCCTTGACCCGGCGTTCCAGAAGCACAGTTTCGGACTGGATGGCCGCAAGGTGGCACTGACCTTTGGCCTTCTGTCTCCCAACAAGGGCATCGAGAACATGATCGATGCCCTTCCGGATCTGGCGCGTGCTCATCCGGACATCATCTACATCGTGCTCGGAGCGACACATCCTCACTTGGTTGCGCGCGAGGGCGAGGCATACCGCGAGAAGCTGCAGGCGCAGGCCGACGCTCTTGGCGTCACCGAGCATCTGATGTTCGTCAACGAATATGTCGACGCGCCTATTCTGAAGGCTTGGCTTTCGGCGGCCGATGTCTACGTCACTCCTTATCTGCACGAGGCCCAGATCACCTCGGGAACTCTGTCCTATGCCGTTGGCCTGGGTAAGGCCGTCGTATCGACGCCGTATTGGCATGCCCGGGAGCTGCTGGCCAATGACGCCGGCGCGCTCGTTCCGTTTGGCGACGCCAAGGCGTTGGCGTCGACCATCAGCGACCTGCTCACCGACGGCGGTCGCCGCGATCGCCTGCGCAGCACGGCCTACGACCTCGGACGGCAGATGATTTGGCCCGTGGTCGGACGCGCCTATCTTGATCTCCTTGCCGAGGCTCGCTCTGGCGGACGGGCACCGGCACCGGTCAGCAACCTCAGGATCGGTCGACGTGTTCCGCTCATCTCAACGCTTGCCGCCGTCGACCGAATGACGGATGGCTGCGGCATGCTGCAGCATAGCCGTTCGACGATCCCCGACCGGCGCCACGGCTACTGCCTTGATGACAACGCTCGCGCCATGATGCTGGCGGTCGAGTTGAAGTCGGAAGGAATCGAGACCGAGCGCGCAGCCCGCATCGCGGACACTTGTGCCGCTTTCGTCGATTCCGCTTGGGACGAAGACCGCGGTGCCTTCCGCAACTTCATGGGATACCAGCGCAACTGGCTGGAAGACACCGGTTCGCAGGATAGCCATGGGCGTGCCGTCTGGTCACTCGGTCGCGTGGTTGAAAGTACCGACGACCACGGGCTGAAGCTCTGGGCCACCGGCCTTGCTGACCGGGTGATCCCGGCAAGCACCCACCTGGCCAGTCCTCGCGCAATGGCCTTCACGACTCTTGGTCTCATCAGTTGGCTGACGGTTTACCCGGGTCATCGACCGGCTCGTCAGTTGCTGGACGAGTTTGCTGCGCGCCTGCACGTGATGTTGCGTGAACAGCGGCGAGCCGACTGGCAGTGGTTCGAGCCGGTTCTCGCTTATGACAACGCACGACTGCCGGAAGCCTTGATCCGCGCCGGCCAGTGGCTCGATAACGAAGACATGGTTGCAGATGGCATCGCGGCGCTCGAATGGCTCGCCGAGCTGCAAACCGATGACGATGGTCATTTCCGCCCGGTGGGCACCGAAAGCTTTGGCAAGGTCTACAGCCGTCCCCTCCCCTTCGATCAGCAACCGGTGGACGCCTGGGCGATGATCGAGGCAGCAACCGTGGCATTCGACGTCACGGGCGATGTCCGGTGGCAGCGGCATGCCGAGGCAGCTTTCGACTGGTTCAACGGCCGCAATGACCTGGGGCTGCGGTTGGCAACCCCAAACGGCGGTTGTTACGACGGCCTGCAGGTCGATCGTGTCAACCTCAATCAGGGGGCCGAGTCGATCCTCGCCTTCCAGTTCTCGGTACGATCGGTCAGGCAGCTTCAGAGGCTTGCCCACAACCGCTCGGAACGAATGGTGGCGGGGGCTGCCGAATGACGTTGCAGCTTCTTCCCCAACGCCTTTATCCAGACGCCAGCCGGGTCGTGGTTCGCAACTTTCAGCTGGCGGGAGAGCCCCGAGGGTTAAATCCTGCCTCGCAAGCACGGGCGCGACGGATCGTCGAGACCGTTCAGGCGATGGACAATCGTACCGTCCAAGCCGAGCTTTCGCTCGTCATGGCCGATTTCGAAAACCGGCATCGCGAGGTTCGACGTTTTTTCGAGGCTCGCTACTCGGCCATCGCAGCCGACCTCGGCATCGAACCTTTGCGAGATGCCGAGCGTCTGCTGATCGGTGCCTACTTCTGCCATGAGTACTCCTTCGAGGCGGCGGCACTGATGAATCCGAGCGTCGTGCCACATCCGGACCAGTCCGACCTCGCCCCTGGCGAGATTCGGTTCCTGCTATCGCTTCGAGCCGTTGGCGAAGGGCACATTTCCTCGATTACCTTCCGCGAGGGGATTCTCTCCGATCAGGGAGAACTGAGGCTCACCGAAGATAGCCCCTTTGCGGTGGCGTCGCGGCCCGAGATCGGAGAGGATGGCAGGGTCTGGGCCGTCAGGGAAGGAGACGGGCCACTCGACGAAACGGTGTTGCTGCCGGTTACGTCCGCGCAGCGCAACGGCCTTGAAGATCTGCGTCTGGTTCACTTCATCGATACGGAGGAAGGACCTCTCTGGTACGGCACCTACACCGCTTTCAGCGGGCAATCGATCGCCTCGGAACTTTTGATCACCCGTGATTTCCGGCGCTTCGAGCTCAGGCCTTTGTCGGGACCAGCGGCTCGCAACAAGGGAATGGCGCTCTTTCCGCGCAAGATCGACGGCAGCTACGCGATGCTTGGACGGCAGGACAACGAGAACCTGTTTCTGATCCGCTCCGACGACATCTTCCATTGGGACGAAGGGCAGCGTATCGCCGGGCCGCTCCATCCGTGGGAGCTCATTCAGATCGGAAATTGCGGGTCTCCGGTCGAGCTCGATGAGGGCTGGCTGGTACTGACACATGGCGTCGGTCCGATGCGCAAGTACGCGATCGGGGCCATGTTGCTCGACAAGAACGAACCGACGCGCGTTCTTGGTCGGTCCCGTGTGCCGCTGCTGTCGCCATCGGATGCCGAGCGTGAGGGATACGTGCCCAATGTGGTCTACACTTGCGGAGCGCTCGCCCACGCAGGGCGGCTCTTCCTGCCCTACGGCATCGCGGACAGTGCCGTGGGGTTTGCCAGCATAGACATCGAGGAACTGCTGGCATCACTCGGTTGAGCAACTTGTTCAAGCTGAAAACTGAGTATAGACAAAGTGCGCCCTCCCGGGCGCATTTTCGTCTTGAAGATCTGGTCAAGCTAGTGTCGTGGAAGCTGAGTCTTTCGCGCATGACGTCGTGATTTTCAGCAATCAATCGAAGATTGCAGTAACCCCGAAACCAACTAGCATTTACTCTCATTTGCAGGTGTCGTTCTTCCAAGTAAAAGAACGATGGTAACTATTCGCGCCATGGCGAGCCTTATGTGACAGTGGTAAACGTGTGAATCGGTATCCGGCCGCCGCTAGCGGCGCTGACAAGGAGTCATGAATGGAGCTTACCGCCGCCAAGAAGAAGGTGCCGAACCCCGCCGACGTCCACGTCGGAGCCCGCATCCGCATGCGGCGCATGATCCTGGGAATCTCCCAGGAGAAGTTGGGGACAGCGCTTGGCGTGACTTTCCAGCAGGTCCAAAAATACGAGAAAGGCGCAACTCGCGTCGGAGCCGGACGACTTCTGGAAATTGCGAACTATCTTGGCGTCCCCGTGAGCTATTTCTTCGAGACGGCGGTGTTTGAAGCCCTGGAAGCTCACGGGCACAACGGAACGCTTGCCAACGCAAACGACGAGTTTGACCAGTTCGTGAAAAGCTCGGAAGGAATCAAACTGAACAACGCCTTCCTGGGGATCAACGACCCCGCCATTCGTCGGCACCTGCTCGATCTCGTCGTCTCGATGTCTCGCACCGGCCAGGGTAGCTGACTGGCGAAGGAAGCCTGTTCAGTGGCGACGGCGGCGATGTTCGTCGAGATTGACGATGTCGGGATCGGCCTGAAGCGCCAGCAAACCGGACAGTTCGGTGCTGGCCAAGCTGAGCAGCAGCGCCGCCGATACGCTGACTTCCCGCGCTTGCGGCATCAGGTAGTCGATCATGGTCATCATCGCACGGATATCCATCGGGCGATGAACGTCGCCGGCGTAGGTCTGCTCCCCCGTGGTGGGGTCGTCGATTTCAGCGCTCATTGGTCACCCGATGCTTTCTCCAGGATACCCGGCCGGTCCCACTGTCCCTCAGGACGGACAAGAACGACCGCACCGGAGTCCGGCGACAGGGCATCCTCGGCCGGCGGGACGACGAGGTCGGCTTCGTAATAGGTTTCGTCGGTCAGGTAGTTGATGCCTCTGCCCTCACGCAGGACGAAGCCGAAATGCTTCCAGATGGGAGCAACGCTTGCGGCGGTCTGGCCGTAGAAGCGGGTGTAGCCCTTGGTCCGACAGAGCTCGATGCCGGCTTTCACCAGCTTCAGCGCCAAACGGCTCTTACGGAAGCGGGGTAAAACCGCCAACCGCTCCAGCTTGACGAACCCTGCGAAGTAGCGAATGCGCAGACAACCGGCAGGTTCATCACCCACAAAGCCAAGCAGGTGCGTCGCCGTGAGATCGTTACCGTCAACGTCCTCGGCGAAGGGAATGGACTGTTCGGCCAGATAGGTGGCCGCTCTGATGGCGTGGACCATCAGAAGCTGATTGACATCATGCACGACGGTGATGCCGATCGCATCCCGCCGCCCGGAGGTCGGCATGGTGCCGGGGCGCCAAGTGTCGTAGGGAGCGGCCGGCTGCTCGAGCTCCCCCTGCTGCTCCGTATCGGTCAGCCGGTGGCAGGTCATGATACCGGGGGCATAGGTTTCGCCATGCCTGGCACCCATGGTGAAGCCGATACTCTCGAAAAGGCGGCGCGCCTTGTCGTTGGCGGCCTTGCAGAAGACCGGCAGCCCGCGGAACTTGTCCGAGGTCAGACGCTCCATGACCAGGGAAATGCCTCCGGCGATCGCGGGAGAAATGTAGATCCCCCAGAAATAGATCGCGACAGGCTTTTCCCACTGGCGAGCGATGAACCGATCCTCGGGGGCACCGGTATCCATGCGGCCGTCGAACAGCGCATCGAGACCATCCTGATTAAGGGGCAGCAGACAGACGAAACCAAGCGGCCCGTTGCCGGCCTGTTCGCGCCATGCCCCCCGGCTGATGGCCAGAATTGTGTCGGGATTGCGCGTGTAGATGCGCATGACAGTCTCGAGGCTGGCGACGCCCTGAATTTCAGGAGTCGCTTTTCTCATCAGATCTGCAATAATTTCGCTGGACGGGCTGAAGATGGAGAGGTTGCGGCCATACTTTGAGTAATCGATGCGATCAATATGGCGGGAAGGATAGAAATTGGGTGCTTCTTCGTAATTCCGAGCATGGGAATTCATTTTGTCCCTCGTCTTTGATGATTACGGCCCCTTTCATTCGAAGTTTAAGCCTAACTAACTCGGGAGCTGTTCCGCGTATCCGATTTTGATGCAGGGTGATGAGGTAGATGGAACACGGTGACGGAGCAGCGGATTTCGACATTAACTGGGACGACGTGCGCGTGTTCCTTCTGGTTGCGCGCCTTTCGAGTTTCCGGGCTGCTTCCCTGGAAAGTGGCATGTCGGTCAATGCGTTGCGTCGGCGAATCGAGGCGCTCGAACACAAGATCAACGCGGTCCTGTTGACACGTTCGGCGAAGGGCGTGGAGCTCACCCAGGAGGGACGCAAGGTAGAAGAGACGGCGCAAGCGATGCTGGAGCAAGCCCGTGCCCTTGCGCGCCTGTCTTCGAAATCGAAACGGGGCCTCAGGGCAACGGTGCGCGTGGGAGCCACGGAAGGGCTTGGAGCGTTCTGGCTCGTTCCCCGGCTGGTCGATCTGTTCGAGCAAGCGCCGGGTATTCAGGTCGACTTCCGCAATGAGATGCGCATACCCGACGTATCTGGGCTTGAGGTCGACATTGCGGTGCAGCTCGAGCGACCGGCAGATGAGGAACTCAAGGTCGTTCGTCTCGGCTGGCTTCACGTCGTTCTGTTCGCTTCAGCGGGATACATCTCCCGCCACGGCCTCATAGAGACCTCCCAGGACATTCCCCACCACCGCTTCATCGAAATCAACGGCCCTCAAATCCAAAGCGCAGCCCTCAAGGAAGAGCTGCCCGAAGATGACAGCCGTAGCTTCGTCGCATTGCGCGTGAACACCGCCTCGGCCCAGGTGCTGGCGGCGACACATGGAGCCGGTGTAACGGCGCTGCCGACCTACGCATCTCTGGTAACCCACAAGCTCAAGCACGTCGCCCGGGAGTTCTCCCTCAAGCGCGACATCTGGCTCTGCTACCACCCGAGCGTCGTCGATTTTCGCCATATGCGCCATGCCATTGACTGGATCAAATCGTCCTTCGATCAAGAAAAATATCCATGGTTCGGGGAGGATTACATTTCACCCGAAGAAATTGAACTTCTGGCGGAAAAGCGCGGGCTAGGAGCTCTCTTCTCCGGCTTCCGTGACGAACATAGACTGTAGCCGAGCATCTCGAACGGACGGGGCATATCTATCAGCATCCCCATGGGGAGAATGATGAAAGACAAACCGCGGACACTGTACAATGAGTTGCCCCGTCTCATCGAGGCAGCGAAAGCCCTTGGAGCTTCGGTCCTCGTCATGCTGCTCATGTCAGCCGAGGAAGAACTGCGCAAACAGGAGTACGAGCAGTTCAAGGGAACAGAGAACGGCCAGGCCGATCGCTCCTGACAGAAGGGCGAGAAACCGCCCTCAAGGCGAAAACAGGTCACGCCCTGTCTGACCACATAGTATTTCTTGAATATCATAGATATATATCTTCCGCCGGAAGATGTGGGTCCGGCGCACCGACCACCAAGGCGTGAGCGGAGCGATCTCCGAAAGTCCTTTGTCGGACGGTTTCGGCCTGCTAATTGTTAGGACCGATTCGCAGATAGGCAAGCTGTATTTGTTTTTACGGATCGGGTTTGCGCCTCGATTCGTTTCCTATGGCGAGTAAAACATGCCCGAAAGCCACCACTCGACGAGATCAATCGCCAAGTCGGCGACTGGAATTTCCGGATTTGACGACCTCACGCTTGGTGGTCTTCCCACGGGCCGCCCCACTTTGGTATGCGGAACCGCCGGTTGCGGCAAGACTTTGTTCGCAGCCACGTTTCTCGTCCACGGGGCGCGCGAACTCGACGAGCCGGGCGTCTTCGTAAGCTTCGAGGAGCGTCCAAGCGATATCATCGAGAACGTGGCTTCACTCGGCTTCGATCTCGACGCACTCATCGCATCGGAAAAGATTGTCATAGAGCACATCGCGGTGGACCCATCGGAAGTGGCCGAGATCGGCGACTTTGACCTTGAGGGGTTGTTCCTGCGTCTTGAGCTCGCCATCGACTCGATCGGCGCGAAACGCGTGGTTCTCGATACGATCGAAAGCCTTTTCTCCGCCTTCACCAATCAGGCCGTGCTGCGCGCAGAAATAAGGCGCCTGTTCGACTGGTTGAAGGATCGGGGACTGACAACCGTCATCACCGGCGAGCGTGGTGATGGCGCACTGACCCGACAAGGCCTGGAAGAATACGTTTCCGATTGCGTTCTGCTGTTGGATCACCGGGTTCAAAACCAGATTTCGACGCGCCGCTTGAGGATCGTCAAGTATCGGGGCTCCAGCCACGGTACCAATGAGTATCCGTTCCTGATCGATCAGGGCGGCTTCTCGGTCTTGCCAGTATCCTCACTGGGTCTCAATCATCGCGTCTTTGACGAACGGGTGAGCTCAGGCGTTCCCGACCTCGACGGCATGATCGGCGGAGGCGGGTTTCATCGCGGATCGAGCATCCTGATTTCCGGCGTGGCCGGCTCGGGCAAGTCATCGCTGGCGGCAAGCTTCGTCGACGCTGCCTGCAAGGCGGGGCAAAGGGCCCTGTATTTCTCCTTTGAGGAATCCCAGGAGCAGACAGTTCGCAACATGCGGTCGCTGGGCATTGATCTCGGCCAGCACATCGCCAATGGAAAGCTGAAGTACGTGGCGGCGCGCCCGACCTTCTATAGCCTCGAAATGCACTTGGCGCTGATGTTGCGGGAGGCCATCACTTTTCGGCCAGATATCTTCGTTCTTGACCCGCTTTCTGCCTTTACCGAGACGGGCGACCGGTCGGAAGTGCATGCCATGTTGCTGCGCATCGTCGATTTCCTAAAGTCGGAGGGCATCACCGGCGTCCTGACCCATCTGACCCAAAGCGGACAGACGGTCATCGAAACGGAATCCGGGCTTTCGTCCCTGATGGATGCGTGGATTCTCCTGCTCAACCGGGAGTCCAATGGCGAGTTCAATAGAGAACTATATCTCCTCAAGGCGCGCGGTCTCAGCCACTCCAACCAAGTCCGCGAGTTCGTCATGAGCCACGACGGCATTCGCCTCTTGTTACCCTATATGGGACAAGGCAGCGCATTGACCGGTGCGGCGAGACGCGCAGCCGAAGCCGAAGAACGGCGCGAGGAGCGTCAACGCGAGATCGAAGCCGAGAAGGCGCAGTTTATGATCGAGCAACGACGGCGGCGCGCGCTGGCGCAGATCGATATCCTCCGTTCCGAGCTCGACGCCGACGAGACGGAACTGCGCGGAATTCTTGAAGCCGAAGAGCTTCGCCGCAAGCAGGTTGAAACTGACGAAGCCGAGATGCGCAGATCTCGCGGCCGCATTTGAGGAAAGCTCATGTCGACGGAAAACGCTACCACGCGCAAGCTGACCCTTTACGTCGCCGGAGAGACGCCGAAGTCCCTGGCGGCCATCTCCAATCTCGAGCGCATTTGTCGCGAACATCTTCCGGGAAAGTATCAGATCGAGGTCATCGATCTCAAAAAGAACCCGCAACTCGCTCGCGAGCACAAGATCGTCGCCATTCCGACGCTTGTTCGGGAACTCCCCGTTCCCATTCGCAAGATCATCGGGGATCTGTCCGACGAGCAGAAGGTTCTGGTCAATCTCAAGGTTGAATGATGCAGACGTCCAATGAAAAGGCCCTGCAACGCCTGATCGACGATCTCCGCCAGCGTGTGGCAGAGGCCGAAGAAACCTTGGCTGCCATCCGTGATGGAAGCGTGGACGCCGTTGTTGTCGGAGGGGAAGGCAAGGACGAAGTCCTGGTTATCGGTGACGACGTGTCGGCGTTCCGCAACTTCATGGAAGCCATGGAGCCGGGCGCCGTTGCCGTCGACTCCTCCGGCCGCCTCCTATATGCGAACGCCCGCTTTCGCCAGATCTTCGATGAAGATTGGGATCGGCTGAAAGGCAAGCTCCTCTCCGAGATTCTGCCCGGGCCAGCGGCGCAAATGGTCAACAGACTGATCAGCCACGAGGATCAGGAGACCGCGCCCGTATCGGTGTCGTTCCTCGAACGGGGGATCGAACGCAACTATCTGGTTTCCGCGCGTCCCGTTCATCTTGGAACCGTGCGGGGCTTTGCCGTCACCTTCTCCGACCTGACCGAGCGTGTCCGCGCCGAAGCTGCCGAGCGGGCGCAACGCATAGCGAACGCCATCATCGCGTCGGCGAGTGAGGCGGTGATCGTTTGCGACCGGACGCTCACGATTACCCATGCGAACTTTGCCGCCGAAGCGCTGTCGACGCAAAAGCTGGTCGGCGCTCGGATCGACACGGCCATTCCGCTCAGGTTTCCCGATGCCACTGGCATACTGGAGATCAGTGAGCTGGTTGAATCTTCCCTTCACGGATCACCACTTCGCAGCATCGAGGCCTTTGCCCCCATGTCGCCTGGCGCACATGACGTTCTCGTCAGCGCTGCCCCGCTGCACATTTCCGACGACGAGCCGGAAGGGTGCGTCCTGACGCTAGTAGACCTTTCCCAGCGCAAAAAGGACGAGCGTCAGATGCACCTTCTGATGCGCGAACTCGACCATCGCGTGAAGAACACTCTGGCGCTCGTGCTGTCGATCAGCAAACGTACCGCAGCCAGCGAAGAAACGCTCGAAGGTTTTCAAGGGTCGTTCAGCGGCCGCATCGAGGCGTTGGCGGCAACCCACAACCTTCTCGCCAGCGCATCGTGGGAAAGTCTTTCGCTGCGCCAGATCTTTGGCGCCGAGGTTTCGCCCTATGCGGAAACCAGCGGCGAACGCATCAACATCGTCGGCCCCGACATCAGCCTATATCCGCGCGCCGCCATCGCGCTGGGTCTGATCTTCCACGAGCTTGCAACCAACGCGACCAAGTACGGCGCTCTCTCGGGAGAGAATGGGGCGATCGATCTAGAAATTCATCCCCTGACGGACGCGCCGTCGGTCGAAGTGACGTGGACCGAACGAGGGGGGCCGCCGGTCAAGTCATTTTCCCGGAAGGGCTTCGGACATACCGTCATTGCCCGCAGCCTGTCCTACTCGCCACACGGCGGCACGACACTCGAATTTGAGCCGACTGGCGTCGTTTGCCATATCCGCATTCCAGTCTCCGACGTCGCCTGAACTGAAGCTGCCATCCCTGGCCGTGCCATTCCTTCCCGCTTTGTGGGGCGGGGAACCGGCGGCCTTGTTGTGACCGCCAGTTCGCTCACTCGATCACGCAAGATAATCGGCGAGCACGAAGCCATCGAGGCCGGGAATGATGGCATCGGCTTCGGTCAAGACCGATGATCTGCCAACCCCGAGTGCGCTCATCCCAGCCCCCTTGATCGAAGCAACCCCTGCCACGGCATCCTCGACGCCCAAGCAGTCCGCAGGTGCAAGGCCGAGCTGAGACGCCGCCTTCACGAAAATCTCGGGATCGGGCTTGCCACGCTTGAGAAGGCGCGCATCGACCACCGCATCGAACAGATGCGCGATGCCGAGCCGATCGAGAATGGCAGGTGCGTTCTGGCTGACCGACGCGAGACCAACCTTGAGACCGGCGGAGCGTACGGCCTCGAGCGTCTCAAGTGCCCCTGGGAGAAGATCGTCCCGCGTCATGGTGCCAATCAACTCCTTGTACCAGACGTTCTTCATATCGGCGAGACGGTCGAACTCGGTCGGCTCCAGCACGACGCCTCCCTTGTCGAGGATCATCTGCAACGACATGCGGCGGTCGATGCCCTTCAAGCTCTCGGCCAGTTCTTCATCGAAGCCGATATTGAGCGTATCGGCCAACCGCTTCCAAGCCAGATGATGGAAACGTGCGGTGTCGGTGATGACGCCATCAAGGTCGAACACGACGGCTTTGAACGACTTGCGTTCGAAGGGGCGCGGCAACGACACCAAGCATGTGGGAGCGGCAGCAGAGAGATCGACCGGCTCGCCACGGTGGAAGAGACGAATGGCCTCGCCTTCGACGAGGCGGAACTCGACACCGGCCGCCGATACGACGACTTCCAGCGTCCGACCGTGATCGACCAGGCGGAAGCGATAGCTTGTCCAGTTCTTCGGCAGCGAGGGGGCGAAGTGCAGCGCCCCCTTGAACGCCCTGAGGCCGGCGAAGCCATGCACGAGGCTCATCCAGGTGCCGCCCATCGCAGCCGTATGCACACCATGGAAAGTATTGCCATGGGTGTTATCGATATCCATGCGGGCAGTGTCCATGAAGAACTCGTAAGCCCGCTCGTGCAGTCCGACCTCGGACGCGATGATCGAGTGGATGCACGTGGACAAGGAGGAATCGTGGGTGGTGATGGCTTCGTAATAGTCGAAGTCGCGCCGCTTCACAGCCTTGGAGAACAGATCGCCGCGCAGGAACAGGGCGAGTACCACATCGGCCTGCTTGCAGACCTGATGACGGTAGATCACCAACGGATGGTAATTGAGGAGCAGCGGATAGTTCTCGGCCGGAGTACCCGCGAAATCCCAGACCTTGCGGGCGAGGAAAGCGTCATCCTGGGCATGGATGCCTTGCTTTTCGTCATAGGGAAGCCGGAGACGATCCGAGACGTCCGTCCAATGCTCGACTTCGTCGGCAGAGAGGTCGAGTCTTTCCGAGAGTTTGGCAAAGACCTCCGGCTTTTCGCGCGCCATCCAGCCGGCCACTTCCGAGGCAAAGGCGAGATGGGTCTTGGCCATGACATTGGTGTAGAAGTTGTTGTTGACGAGCGCGGTATACTCGTCAGGTCCCGTTACCTCGTCGATGTGATAGTTGCCGCCAACAAGATGGGCGAGATCGGACCAGACACGTGCCGTTTCGAATACCAACTCGGCCGCACCGTCCGTGAGCAACGTGTCATCGCCGGTGGCTTCGACATACTGCTTGATGGCGAAGGCAATGTCGGCGTTGATGTGGTACTGCGCCGTGCCGGCCGGGAAGTAGGCCGAGCATTCCTCTCCCGTGATCGTTCGCCATGGATAGAGCGCCCCGCGGACATGCCCCAGATCGCGAGCGCGGGCCCGTGCCTTGTCGAGGTAGCCGATACGGTGACAAAGCACGGCGCGCGCCAACTCCGGCAGTGTGCGCAGAAAGACCGGCAGGACATAGATTTCGGTATCCCAGAAGGAATGTCCCTCATAGCCCTCCCCGGTCAGCCCCTTGGCGGCGATGTTGGTGCGGCCGTCGCGTCCGATCGACTGGAACAAATGATAGAGATTGAAATGAAGCCCTTGCGATAGGGCATCATCCCCCTCAATCTCGATGTCAGCCTTCTGCCAGAAGGCCGCGAGGCGCTCGCGCTGCTCGGCGACCAGTCCTTGAAAACCGATGGCGCATGCGCCCTTCAGGGCTTGCTCGCTCTTCGCCGAAAGCTCGGATGCCGGAGCGTCGCGGCTGGTGACGATAGCCGTCATCTTTTCGAGCGTGACGGCTTCGCCAACCTTGGCAGCGATACGGAAGCGTTGAACGAGTGCGCCATCTTCTTCCGACGCCGAGTTCTCGGACGCGCCACCGGTCGTGAGGCCGGCAGCCGTTTCGATTCTCAGTGTCAGACCACTGTTGCGGGTGCGCGACACCAGGACGGAGCGGCCAGGAACGACAGATGTTTCGGCAGTCGAGAGGGCGCGGGCCGAGGCACCGGATCCCAGACGGGGATCGAAACTCTCTTCCGCTCCGCGCACCGCGCTGTTGAGCGTCGTAGTAAACTCGATCGTGGCCTCGGCATCGAGCGGCGTCACCGACAGCGACTGCGCGAGAATCTCGCTTCGGGAAAGACTGACAAGGCGCCTCGAAAGAATGCGTACCCGCCGGCCAGCCGGCGACTTCCACTCTACGCTACGGACCAGTACCCCCTCGCGAAAGTCGAGGCTGCGTTCGTAGGCAAGGACGGTGCCCAGCGCGAGATTGAAGGGCTCGCCACCGATGGTCACCTCGATACCTTTGGCATTCGGCAGGTTGAGCATGAACTCGTTGGTCCGAGCGAAACCATAGGCGTTTTCAGGATAACGGATTGCCTCGGTATCGTAGAATCCGTTGACGTAGGTTCCCTCCATGCTGGCATCGGCCTCACCGAGCCAGACCTCATCATGGCTGCCGCGAGTGCCAATATGGCCATTGCCCAGAGCGAACAGCGTTTCTCGCAATAGGTTGGCTTCTGCATCCCAGCGGGTTTCCACTAGACGCCAAGGATCTTTAGGCAGCGATGAGAGGATTGGGGCGGAGTTCGCGGGCACTTCAGTCTCCTTGGAACGGTCGAGTATCGGCTCCAGCAGCCCTTCGGAGCCCGGTTGCCGGCGGCAGACCCTGTTTGGGGTCCCATTATCGAGCCAACGGCCACGGTTTCGGGATGTCAATCGGCGAAGTGGACACCCGATACCCCGCCCCCACGAGTGCTGCCGCGGCAGCGGCCAACCTGTCATCATGACCACCGGGCGCGATCAATGTTCCGCCACCCGGAAGTGTGACGGCGGCCAGCCCGCAGACGTTGACGAAGCCCGAGCAACTGATTTCGGGCGACAGGAAAAGCAGATCGAAGTCCGAGAAGGCCGCCTCAATCTGACGGCGCAGGTTCAAGAGGCAGCGCTGGGCATGAGTCTGGGTGTGGATCGGACAATCGAACGCCTTGGCCAGACGCCCGCGAAGATGCGGCGGAAACAGCTCGGGCAATTCGGAGAAGATAACCGCTATGTCGTCGAGCCGAGTGGCAAACCAGACATCATCGTCCATCAGGGCGGCAAGCTCGGTAAACGGAACGGGATCGACAGTAATGGCAACCAAGCCGAGCCGGCGCGCGATGTCACATGTCGCCTCCGGACTGCCACCGCCCAGAATACCGAGACGTGCCAACGGCATCGTCGAGTGTCCACCGATCGCGACGACCTCTTCGATGGCACAACGAACCATCGTGCCGCTGTCGAGGTCGGCCGAAAAGATGACGATGCCGTCCAACTCCGGCGCAGTGGCAAACGAACCATCGGCCGAGATAAGCCCGTGCGTCGGCTGGACGGCGACAACATCGAAGGAAGCGGCTGCCGCGGCACAGCCCCGATCGTTCGCTATGGCGAACGCTGCAAAGCCGGCAGCGACCGAAGCGGCGGCCCCGGCGGCCGGCACATCGAGACCAAGCAGATCGCCCGGCACTTTGCCGACCACAAGGGCACCAGCCGTCCGCAGCCGCTCGACAACGTCGGCGTCGAAATCCGGCAGGAAATCCAATGCCGTCACGCCCATTGAGGTGGCAAGGCCAGCCACATCGATGTTCGCAGCGACCATGAACGGGATGCCCCAAAGTGGCAGGGCGGACGGATCCGGATAACGGGCGAGAAGATCGCGCGCCGCTTCGCTCAAGTCTGCGGCGGCCGAGGCGCAGCCCGACGCGGCAAAACGGACGGCGATATCGTCAGCGATATCAAGAACGCTTGACGGGCACAGCGCAAAACGCGTGCGAAGGCCATCCAGCGTCAACAAGGGGGCGCTCATCGGCACTCCTCCTCTATACTGCCCGATTGCCAACCGGACCCTTCCAAAAGCGCTTTTGCTCACGTAACATCGGCATCTGTTCTCTGTCAATGCTTTTATCTGGCGGCAGCCACCTTGCTCCCGTAGATAGAGAACCAAATTGATATTTCGCCAGCTTTGAAAAACTCCGCACTGGCCATTCCCTTTTGTGAATAACTCTCCGACCTTGAAAGCGCTTTTGTCGCTGGTGGCAAGCTGTACAAACGAAAAGCACGGCGCTATACAGGCGCCTTGTTTTCGATGCCATCGGCTCCCTCATGAACCTCAAGGAACTGGCACGTCACCTCGGGCTTTCCCAGAGCACGGTCAGTCGCGCGCTGAACGGCTATCAGGACGTCAGCCCGGACACGCGGGAGCGGGTGCTGGCAGCCGCACAACGGTTCGATTACTCGCCAAACGCCAGCGCCCATCGTTTGGCAACCGGCCAATCGGGCGCGATCGGCATTGTCTTCCCGTCCGACAAGGATCCGCTGCTCGACCCGTTGTTCACCGACTTCCTCTCCGGCCTGACCAACAGCGCCGCCCGACGGCAGATGGATATCCTGGTCAGCGCCAGCCTGGATACTGCGGAGGCAAGCTACCGGCGCCTCGCCCAGCGAGGGTCGGTGGACGCAGTCATTCTATCGAGCCCGCTCATGGAAGACCCGCGCGTGCCGCTGCTAGAGCGGCTCGGAATACCCTGCGTCGTACACGGTCGAACGAGGTCGCCACACCCGCACGCCTTCCTCGATATAGACAACCAAGGTGCTTTTCGACAGGCAGCCGAGCTCTTGATCGGCCTCGGCCACCGCCGCATCGGCCTGGTCAATGGTGACGCGCGGCAGGCGTTTGCCGTCGACCGGGAGATCGGGTGGCGCTCTGCCCTCCTCCGCGCCGGGCTTGAGGCTCCGGATTCGCTTAACGGATCCGACATCATGACCGACGAGGCCGGATATCGGTTGACCGCCGGCATGCTGGAAAGCGCAAGCCCGCCAACTGCGGTGATCTGCTCCAGCATCTTTTCGGCGGTAGGGGCCTGCCGAGCCATCCGCGACCGCGGACTGACGATCGGGTCCGACATCTCGGTGATCGCCCATGACGACGGCATCACCTCGATCCGACCGGAAGCTCATAATCCGCCACTTACCACGACGTTCTCGTCGATCCATCGGGCGGGCGAGCGCATCGCCGAAATCGCGGCAGACCTGATTGGGGGCAAGGATCCGGCCAGTTGTCAGGAAGTCTGGCCGGTTGACCTGATCTTCCGCGACAGCACGAGACCGCCCGTCAAAGCCTGACGGCAGCCCCTCGTTCGCCCCTTCTTGCATAGCCCCTCTTTGGCCCGGATCAGATTCAAGGATCGATTGGAGCCTTTAGGCTTCAGTCCATTCGCCAAGCAAGGAGCATGGCAGGGCGCCTCAAGCAACCCGACCACTCGAAACTTGGCAGACGCCATGCATTGGCGCCGATTTCCAAACCATCCACCCCGGCCTTCTGCCCGTCATGCGGCGCTTATCAACACGGCAGCCACATCCTCCATTGCGAAACAGTCCGGAACCACCCGGTTGTTCCTTGCGTTCAACTGAGAGACTGAAAAGGAAACGACAATGGAAGCCAATCGCGACGACAAGATCAGGGCCCGTGCCTATCAGCTATGGGAAGAGGAAGGGCGACCAGACGGCCGCGCTGAACAACACTGGTACACCGCGCGCGAAAGCCTGGCAGTGGAGGAAAACCAGGAAAGCACCTACCTCCCCGTCGAGACGGGTACGAGCGCCGAGCCTATCGAGGCGCTTGAAAATGGCGGAGAGTTTCCAACCCTTACCGATCAGGACGAGCAGCAGATTCCTCATCATCCGGAACGCAACGAAGAGCCTTCGACACCCCCGGCCAACAACTGACCGGCCAAGATATTCCGGCCTTTGCCCTAAGGTCTGCTTTGTTAGCTTTTCGTAACGGCTCCTCGATAGTCGAGGCGGACTAATGTCGGCATGCCCTTCAACCGGGCACTGGCACGCCAAACCCCATCCGAACCCAAAACGAGACCGGCTACATTCGTGTAGCCGGCTTTCTCAAGCCATGTCTTCGCTTGGTCTTGCGTGAAACTGTTCTTCCCGGCCACGAGGCCTGTCGACATCGTCGATTCTGTGGCTCGCGAAAGTGCGAAGAACGCCAATAGAACCGACAGGGCCGAAGCTCCAATGACAGCCGTTATTTTCATCAAACTACCCTTACCTGTTCGACCGTCGGGCCACCTGCGGTGGAATAACTTGTAACGCTCGGAGATGGAGATCGTTCCGGCCGAGAAGACCTCATATCTGCGCGTCCAGCGTCAAGTAACCGAACCCTCTTATCTGGTGTCCGACACGAGGAGTTGTCAGGGCGAGATTGGAGCATTTCGTTCGCAACTCCTGCATCAGCCGAACGGCATTTTCCAACGTGTGGATATCTCGCGGCGACGCCAGCCTGTCCCCAGCCGAAGCCATCCACTCGAATCCGTCGAACGAAGACTTGACGACTAGTTAGGTCGAGATTATTCGTATCACTAATACGTATAATAATGATGACGGGCGGAAACCAACCCATGAAGCGTCCCACGCAGAAGGATGTCGCCAAGCTGGCGGGCGTCTCGCAGGCTGCTGTATCGATGGTGCTGAGCGGAACCGGTGCGCCAACAGTGTCTTCAGACACGTGGGCCCGCATCACCGAAGCGGCGAAGACGCTTGGATATGCACCCAATCGTTTCGCGCAGGCGCTCAAGACCCGACGGACGATGACCATTGCCTGCATCGTCCCCGACATCACAAATCCCTTTTATCCCGTGCTGATCCGGGGCGTTCAGGCGGTCGCGCAGGAAGGGGCCTATGACGTCATCACCGTCAACACCGACGGCGATCCCGCCCGAGAGCGACATTTCCTTGATTGGGCTCACCAAGGACGGGTCGATGGTGTCATCGGGGTTTTCTTCACGCTTCGAGCCACGGATTTCCAATCGCTCGTCGAAGCCGGCGTTCCGGTGGTGCGCATTGAATCGGCGCGCAAGAAAGGTGGCGATATCGCCATCGACGATATTTTCGTCGACAGCCACCAAGCGGCGCATGCCGTCGTCACCTATCTGCTCGGCCGAGGCCACCGCCGCATCGCCATGTTGGCCGGTACGGGCGGACCGCAACGCGTGCGGGTAGAAGGCTACTGCGAGGCAATGGAAGCGGCCTCGGCCGAAACGTCGGTGACCATCACCGACGCCTTCAGCGAAGAAGCCGGCTTTACCGCCGCGCAGTCGATTCTCGATAGCGGCTATGGGCCGACCGCGATCTTTGCGGCGAACGACCTGATGGCGATCGGGGTCATGCGCGCCTTGCGCGGCAGAAATCTCAGGATCCCGGAAGACGTGGCGGTGGTTGGCTTCGACGACATTTCGCCGGCAAGTCTTGTGGCACCGCCCCTGACGACCGTCAGCCAGTTCCAGGCGCGGATGGGCGAACTGGCGGCCGAGGCGCTTCTCCAGCGGCTGAGCGGCCAAAGACCACCGCACGGAACGACGGAAGAAGTTCGATTCCAACTGATCGAACGAGCGTCTGCCTGAAAACCATAGAGTTTCGCCGCCGGCACAGGCCGCGCGGCAAAGGGGCCGGTTTAATCGACCGGGAGAGGAGCCGGGTCACGCGATCCATAGGATAAGGCAGCAAACGCGACGAACCGGGAAGAAAAACAAGGTGGAGGACATCATGGACAGACGGACATTTCTTGCGAGCAGCTTGGGCGTTTCTCTCGTTCCCCTCATGGGACGCCTCGCCTTTGCGGCCGGCAAACCTGTGACGTGGTGGTACGAGAGTGCCGCACCGGCGCAGCAGGAGGCAATTGCCAAGGTTTTGATCGCAGGCTTCAACGCCAGTCATCCCGACTACAGCCTGTCGATCGACTATCGCGGGTCAGAACTCGACAAGCAGATGCGCGTTGCACTCTTGTCCGGCAGCGGCCCCGATGTGGTCTATACCGCCGGACCGAGCTATGTCGCCCCAATGGCTCGTGCCGGTCAGTTGCTGGCGCTCGACGCTTATGCCGAGAAGCTGGGCTGGAACAAGCGCATCCTGCCGGTCTTCCTCGAGATGGGCAAATACGACGGCAAGCTCTACGCCGTGCCCAAGACCTACGAGACGCTGGGCCTCTTCTACAACAAGGCCGTGCTCGAGAAGAACGGCTGGAAAGCGCCGACCACGATCGCAGAGCTGGAAGCGTTGGCCGATGAATCCCTCAAGGCCAAGCTCGTTCCCTTTGCCTCCGGCAACGCCGGTTGGCGCGGCAACAACGAGCACTATGTCACCATCGTGTTCAACTCGATCGCCGGACCCGAGAACGTCTACAAGGCGCTGAAAGGCGAAATTCCCTGGACGGCCGAACCCTTCGTAACGGCAATCAACAAGCTGAACGACTGGTGGCAGAAGGGTTATTTCGGCCCTGATTACTTCTCGCTTGAGACCGAGCAGTTCTTCGCGCAGATGGCGGCCGGCAAATCGCCGATGCTGCCGAGCGGGACCTGGCACTTCCAGTACATCCAGTCCTACTTCAAGGACAAAGCCGACGAGTGTGGCTTCGTTGGTTTCCCGAGCGCCGACGGGCTCGGCGAACCAGTCTATGCGCTGGGGGTCGGTTCGACCCTGTCGATTGCCGCAGCTTCGCAGAACCAGGACGGCGCCGCAGCCGCCATCGACTACGTCTTCTCGCCGGAGTTCTACAGCGCGATGAACTCGGTCTGGCAGGGTGAATGGAACGCGCCGCTTGAAGACCTCAGCATGGTCAAGATCAGCAACGAGGTTCCGGCTCTCTACGCCGAGACGATGAAGACGCTTGCCGACGCGGTAGGAGACAAAAAATACGGCTACACATCCTGGACCTTCCTGCCGCCGGCCACCGATACGCAACTGATCAACGGTATCGAGGAAGTCTGGCTCGGCCGCGCAACCGTTGCCGATTATCTCGCCCAGATCGATGCCACCTTCCAGCAGGAGAAAGCCGACGGCAAGGTGCCGGCTGTGCCATCTCGCTGATGTAGACCGGTCGGCGTTCTGAACGCCGACCGACTCTATCCGATTGTCGCCGCATCGCCTTGTCGGGAAAACAGCATTTTCGCACGGGGCTCAAGCACGACGGATGGAAGCGACCTCCTCTCGGACCGCTTCCAATCGCCGGAGATCATCCGCATGCATCGCCTTTATCTGATCCCGACGTTGCTCATCAACGTCGTCATCATCTTCATCCCCGCCGCGTTGACCATCGCGCTCGCCTTCTGCCGGTGGGATGGCATCGGCATGCCGGTGTTCATCGGGCTTGCCAACTTCAGGCAACTCCTCGCCGATCGCGTCTTCTGGATGGCGCTCGGCAACAACGTGATCTGGACGGCCATCTTCCTGACGATACCGATCGCCTTGGGCCTGTTGGCCGCGACCATGATGCTGATCGCTCGCAGAGGGAGCTCCCTTTTCCAGGTCGTCTATTTCCTGCCGATGGTGATCGCCACCGCCATTACCGCCCGCGTCTGGCAAGGCATGATCTATTCGCCGCTGACCGGCATTGCCGGGCTCGTCACTCGCGCCGGCTTCCCCGTCCCCAATCCACTGACGCAGACATCGACCGCGCTCTACGGCATCGCCGTCGTCGACCTCTGGCATTGGTGGGGCTTTCTCTGCGTCATCTTCTTTGCCGCACTGCGCCAAGTGCCGCAGGAGCAGATCGAGGCAGCCCGCATCGAAGGGGCCAGTTTCTGGCAGATGCTGCGCTACGTATTGCTGCCGGGCATCCGACCGACCATCACGCTGATGATGATCATGACCATCATCTGGTCGTTCCTGGTCTTCGATTTCGTCTACATCCTCACCCAGGGCGGCCCCGCATTCTCGAGCGAGGTGCTGTCAACGCTCGCCTACCGCAGCGCCTTTTACGACCTCGCTGTCGGCAAAGCCGCTGCCGTCGCCGTGGTGATCAGCCTGTTCGGCCTTGCGACTACCGCCGTCTACATCCGCCTGCAAGCGAAGGAGTTCGACCAATGAGATTGATCGAAAGCCGGACGACCTTCGTCCTCACCTACGCGGCGCTGGCGATCCTCCTGCTGATCACGCTGTTTCCGATCGCCCTTCTCGTCCTCAACTCGTTGAAGCCGGCGACGCAGATCGTCCAGAGCCCGCTCGCTTGGCCGGAAGTCTACCGCTGGGACAACTTTGTGCGCGCCTGGAATGATGCCCGCTTCGGCACCACCATGCTCAACTCGGCGCTGCTGGCGGCGCTGACCATCGTGCTGGTCTGCTCGACCGGCTCGCTCACCGCCTACGTGCTCGCCCGCCGCAAGATCAAGAGTTGGAAGATCGTCACCTTCTACCTGCTCGCGACTACCACGGCGCCGATCCAGCTGTTCCTGTTCCCGCTCTATTTCGGTTTCGCCAAACTCGGTCTCATCAACAATGTCTTCGCGGTGTCGCTGATCTACACGGCGATCTATTCGCCCTTCGCCATAATGCTGCTGAGGACCTATTTCCTGGCCGTTCCGAAGGAACTGGAAGAGGCGGCGCTGATCGACGGAGCCACCCACTGGCAGGTGTTCTCCAAGGTGATGCTGCCGATCGTCTCGCCCGGCATCCTCACCGTCGCATTGATCATCGGCCTCTATTCCTGGAACGAGTTCCTGGTTGCCACCACGTTCCTGCAGCGGACCGATCGACTGACGGCCGTGGTTTCCTTCTTCCTGCTGTCCGGCCAGTACACGTCCGACTGGGGAGAGATCATGGCGGCGGCGCTCATCATCGTGCTGCCGGTGATCGTCCTGTTCATCGCCCTGCAGCGCCGCTTCATCGAAGGCATGGCCGGCGGATCGGTCAAAGGCTGAGCCGCGTTCCCGCAACACCTACCGGAGAGTTTCTCATGTCCCTCCCCTCCGACTATCTCGAGCGTGTTTACGCCGGCGTCCTAGGCAAGCTGATCGGCGTCTATCTCGGCCGTCCCTTCGAGGGCTGGACCTATGCCAAGATCATGGAGAAGCTCGGGCCGATCGACTACTACGTCCACGAGCGGCTCGGCCAGCACCTCGTCGTCACCGACGACGATGTGGCCGGCACCTTTACCTTCCTGAGAGCTCTCGAGGATTATGGCGTCTCGCCGGATCTTTCGTCGGAGGATATCGGCAAAGCCTGGCTCAACTACCTGATCGAGCACCGCTCGATCCTTTGGTGGGGTGGCAACGGCAACTCGACCGAGCACACCGCCTGGCTCAATCTCAAGCGCGGCATCGCCGCACCGGCCTCCGGCTCCATCGCCGTCAACGGTTCGACGGTAGCCGAGCAGATCGGTGCCCAGATCTTCATCGACGGATGGGCGATGGTGGCGCCGGGCCAACCCAAGCTTGCCGCGCGCCTCGCCCGCGCTGCCGGTCGGGTCAGCCACGATGGCGAGTCCGTTCACGCCGCAGCCCTCTGGGCGGCCATGGAGGCGGAGGCGTTCGTTTCCCGCGACATCGATCACCTGATCGACACTGGCCTTTCGGTCGTCCCCGACGACTGCCTGATCGCCAAGCTGATCGCCGACATCCGCCGCTGGCATTCCGAGAACCCTGACTGGCTGACGACGCGGCAGCTCATCCAGGACACCTACGGCTACGACAAGTTCCCAGGCAACTGCCACGTCGTGCCCAACCATGCCCTGATGATCATGGCGGTTCTCTACGCGCCACATGACTTCCAGGCGGCGCAGCGCATCGTCAACACGTCCGGTTGGGACACCGACTGCAACGCCGGCAACGTCGGCTGCCTCAGCGGTTTGATGCTCGGCCTCGACGGTATCGAGGCAGGCCCTGACTGGCGCGGCCCGGTCGCCGATCGTCTCCTCATCTCCTCGGCCGACGGCGGCAACGGCATCAATGACGCCGCGCGTATCGCCTACTATGTTGCGAACCTCGGCCGGCGACTGGCAGGCGAAGCGCCCCTACCCTCTCCCAAGGACGGGGCTCGCTTCCACTTCTCGCTGCCGGGCAGCGTCCAAGGCTTCCGTCCGGATATGCGGCCAACGGCCAATCCCGCCCTTCGCGTGGGCAACACCTTCTTCGAACGTGGACGTGCCCTTGAGATTGCCTATACGCAGCTGGCTCCAGGACAGGTCGCCGCCGCGACCACACCGACGTTTGCACCACCCGGTGTTACGGAAATGCGGACCTACGAGCTGATGGCGACGCCAACGGTCTATCCCGGCCAGACGGTGCGCGCGCGTGTCGCTGCACCCAAGGACAATGCCGGCACCGTCGACGTCTGCCTGACGATCAAGGTATTTGGAGACAAGGACCGTCTGTACGACGTCGACGCCAAGCCGACGAAACTGGCACCCGGAGAAGAGACGATTCTCGAATGGCGTCTGCCGGAGTTCGACGGTCAACCGATCGGCGAGGTCGGCGTTGCCATCAGTACCGCGGCGAAGCGAGCCGACGGCCGTATCCTGGTCGACTGGCTGCGCTGGGATGGGGCACCGGAGGTCACGCTGCGCCGTCCCAAGGCGGAAAGCGATTTTTGGCGCATGGCTTGGGTAAACGGTGTCAGCTTCTTCTCCAAGCTGTTCCCGCCGAGCTTCCGAATCTCGCAGGCGGTTGGCGAGGGCATGGTCAGCCATGGCACGCGCGAGTGGACCGATTACGCGGTAAAGACCGACTTGACGGTCCACCTCGGCAACTATGGTGGCCTCGCGGTCCGCGTTCAGGGACTGCGCCGCTACTATGGCATTCGGCTGGTTCGTGACGGGCGGCTTCAGATCGTCAAGGTTCGCGACGAGACGGTGACGGTACTTGCCGAGACGGCATTCGACTTCGTCTTCGAGAAGGCAGTGCCGATGCGGGTCCTGGCCATCGGCGGCACTCTCTCGGTCGTGGCAGGCGGCGTGAGCCTTGAGGCTCGCGACGACAGCGACACCGCCTTGACCGATGGCGGTATCGGCCTCGTCGTTCACGAAGGTGCGCTGTCGACAGACTACGTGACAGTCTCGGCCGCCTGAGACCGGACAAGGAGAAAACAAAATGGCTTCGGTCTCGATCCGCGATGTGGTCAAGAATTTTGGCGCCGCCAAAGTCATCCACGGCGTCTCCGTCGACATTTCCGACGGGGAGTTCGTCGTGCTGGTCGGCCCATCCGGTTGCGGCAAGTCGACGCTGCTGCGGATGATCGCCGGCCTCGAGGATATCTCGGGCGGCACGATCTCCATCGGAGGTCGGGTGGTCAACGACCTGCCGCCCAAGGCGCGCGACATCTCCATGGTGTTCCAGAACTACGCGCTCTATCCGCACATGACCGTGGCGCAGAACATGGCCTTTTCGCTGACCCTGGCCAAGGCGCCTGCCGCAGAGAAGGACCAGAAGGTCAAGGCGGCGGCCGAGATCCTCGGCCTCACCCCTCTGCTTGATCGCTATCCGCGGCAGCTTTCCGGCGGTCAGCGGCAGCGCGTCGCCATGGGCCGGTCGATCGTCCGCAATCCACAGGTTTTCCTGTTCGATGAGCCCCTCTCCAACCTCGACGCCAAGCTGCGTGTCTCCATGCGCGCCGAAATCAAGGCACTGCACCGGCGGCTCGGCACCACCACGGTCTACGTAACGCACGATCAGGTGGAGGCGATGACGCTCGCCGACCGCATCGTCGTCATGCAGGCCGGCCGGGTCGAACAGGCTGGCGCACCGATCGACCTCTACGATCGACCGGAAAACACGTTCGTCGCCCAGTTCATTGGCTCCCCCTCAATGAACATCCTCCCGGGGCGGCGTCAGGGAAGCGGCATCGTGCTCGACAACGGCGGCACGGTCGCCGCTTCCCTTCCCAACGGGATCGAGGAAGGCCAGCGCGTTCTTCTAGGAAAGCGGCCGGAGAATATTCGCATCGCCGAGACAGAAGGGCTTTCAGCCACCGTCAAGGTGGTCGAGCCGACGGGGTCGGAAACCTATGCGGTGTTTGACGCAGGTGGCGCCGAGGTGGTCGGGCTGTTCCGCGATCGCGTCGCCCTTCATGAACAGCAGTCCGTGTGGCTTTCACTCGATGACGGTCCGCTCCATCTGTTCGATGCCGAGACGAAGCGCCGCCTCTAGAAGGAAGATGTCAGCTGGCGGGTCGGCCCATTCACCCGATCCGTCGGCAGGACGCCCGCGTTACCAACTCGGGCGGAAAGACCTCAAATTTGCCAATGGGCGAACGCTTGCTCTCTATTTCATCCAGAAGAAGCTTGATCGAACGTTCCGCCATTTCGTGAATAGGAACACGAATGACCGTCGGTGGCGGATCGAGCAAACCCGCGAAGTAGAAATCGTCGACGCCGACCAACGACACATCGTCCGGAATGCGCAGTCCGCACTCTCTGAGCGCCAACATGGCACCAATACTCATCTCGTTGGAGAAGGACACGAGCGCGGTCGGTCGATCATGCCGTCTCATGAGTTCCCTTGTCGCCTCAAAAGCGATCGGCTGCGAATAGTCTCCCCGCACCTGAAGTCCAGCATCGATCGCAATGCCGGCGGCAACTTGTGCGTCCAGATAGCCTGATAGGCGATCCTGGCTGGTGAGGAGTCCGGGCAGACCGCATATGGCACCAATGCGGCGATGCCCCAGCCCTAGAAGGTGCGCGGTTGCAATACGTGTAGCAGCGATATTGTCGAGCTTGACGACGTCGTAGCTCAGCCCCTCAACCGGCATATCGAGCAAGACCGTCGGAACATGTATCTCCGCCCTCAGCCTTCTGCCGTGTTCTGCGTGCGACTGGGTTGGGACGATGATCAAGCCGGCGACACGCTGTTGCCGCATCATACGAAGGATTTGGTTTTCGCGATCATCATCCTGCCCGGTCGAGAATACCACCGACATGTAGCCTGCCTTCAGACATATGTTCTCCACGACGCGGGCAATAATCGAGAAATGGGTATTGGAAATATTCGGCACGATAAGGCCGATCAGGCGCGAATGCCCGCTGCGCAAGCTTTGGGCAGCACCATGGGGAATGTAGCCGATGGCTCGAACTGCTTCCTCAACCTTTGCGATGATTTCGTCGCTGACTGGAGCTGACCTGTTTATGGCCGCTGAGGCGGTTGATATCGCGACGCCCGCATGTTTCGCCACGTCCTTGATCGTCGGCACGCTCGCTTCTCCCGGAATCAATCGCCTTGCCACGGCATTGAGAATATGTATTATACGAAACGTTTCGCGCAATCAAACATTGAGTTGGCCTGCATATCGAGCGATATAGGCAAAATTTCACGCGAAACGTTTCGTGTTCCGAAGGACTGAGGAGCCTTTCGGACATCAGGGAGGAGAATGAATGACCAACATCACTCGTCGCGGCGTGTTGCTTTCGTCGGCCGCGTTGGCAGCCGGCATCGGCCTGTCCCGCGCCTTCGCTCAGTCCGATGTGTCGGCCACGCTGCGCTTGCAAGCCTTCGGAGGGGATGCAGAACTGGCAGGCATCAAGGACGCCATCAAGCGGTTCAATAAAAAATACCCCAACGTCGAGGTTGTCGTATCGATCGACCCAATATCAACTGGCTGGGGAGATTACGTAACCAAAGTCATCGGTCAGTTCACCTCGGGATCACCCGCCGACGTCTATGGCACCGCCATCGAGACCTTCCAGTCGTTCTCTGCACGCGGGCTGTTCATGCCGCTCAACGACTTCATCAAGGCCAATCCCAGCTTCTCGGACTTCGCGCCGAGCCTGTTCGAGCATTGTGCCTACAAGGGAGCGATCGACTTCATCCCGATCACCTGGAACAACATCATGGTGAACTATAACCGTGATCTGTTCGACAAGGCTGGCATTTCCTATCCCAAGCGGGACTGGACCTGGGACGAGTTCCGCGAAGCCGCCAAGAAGCTGACCATCAAGGACAGCGCCGGCAATACGACGCAGTTCGGCTACGAAGTGCCCAACCAGAACTTCTCCGCACAGTCCTGGTTCTTCAGCAACGGTACAAGCATTCTCAACAAGGACTGGACGGCGTCCAATATGCTCGACCCGAAGGTGGCCGAGACGCTGCAATTCCTGCACGACCTCATCCATGTCGACGGGGTATCGCCCATCCCAGGGGCCGAGACCATGGACAACCAGTTCGTCGCCGGACAGGTGGCGATGGTCAGCCGTGGCCAGTGGATCGTCCAGAACGCCAAGACCAACAAAGTCAACATGGACATCGCCGTTCCGCCGAAGAAGACCGAGGAAGGCACCATCATCGGCTTCGGCGCCTACGCCATCGCCGCAAAGACCGAACAGCCCGATCTCGCCAAGGCGCTGGTCCTCGAACTGACCTCCGAGGAAACCCAGCGCGAACAGGGTGAGCGCGGCGGCGGCGTGCCCGGTCGCAAGTCTGCGGCGTCGACGGAAGCCTTCCTCTCCTTCCCGCCCAGCGCCTTCCTCTACTACGAGACGCTGCCATTCGCCCACGCGGTTCCGTCGCCCGCCAACTTCCAGGAAATCGAGAAGATCTTCATTCGCCACTATACGGCAATGATGTCCGGCCAGGAGACCATCGCCGCGGGCTGTCAGGCGGCCGACGCCGAGATGAACGAGTCCTTCGCCCGGCTGAAAGCGCAGATGGGCGGCTGACCATCGCACGGGATCGCCGCGAGCCAGCGTTGGCGATCCCATCTCCCCCTTCTTCCCCAAACGTCCGTTCACCGGCCGCCACGGCGCCCGGTTGGGTGGCGACCATAGAGACCTGCCGTGACCGCAGTCCCCCTTCGAAAACGACGCCCGTCGGATCTGGAGCGTGCCCAAGCGCGCGCTGGCTATCTGTTCGTGCTGCCGACCTCCGTCCTCTACTTCACCTTTGTCCTGACGCCGGTGGTGCTGACGATAATTCTAAGCTTCTCCTTCTACGATCCGATGCTCGGGTCGCACTGGGTCGGACTTGAAAACTACATCCGGTTCTTTTCCGACCGGCGCTCTCTGCAGATTTTCTGGAACACGTTGCGGTTCACCTTCTTCGCGGTGACTTTCAACGTCAGCGTCGGCCTTCTTCTGGCCGTGGCGCTCAACCGGGCGATGCCGGCCTGGCTGCTCTACTTCTTCCGGCTGGCCTTCTTTCTGCCGGTGATGATCGCCATCGCCTTCGCCGCCATCGTCTGGAGTTACTTCCTCGCCAAAGATCTTGGCGTTGCGAACTACTATCTCCGGCTTTTCGGCCTGCCCGGCGTGCCTTGGCTCACGGACAACTCTGTCGCCATGACGTCAATCATCATCGTGGACGTCTGGAAGAACACCGGCTTCTTCATGATCATCTTCATCGCAGCGCTGCAGGGCGTGCCGAAGTCGCTGATGGAAGCCGCAGCCATGGATGGCACGCCGGCCTGGCGGCGGTTCTTCCGCATCACCCTGCCCTACATCTCGCCGGTGGTGTTCTTCGCTATCGTCTACGCCTCGATCGGCGCACTGCAAGTCTACGAGTCCATCGTCATCCTGACTCAGGGCGGGCCGGGCGATGCCACACGGTCGCTGTCGATCCTGATCGTCGAGCAGGGCTTCGGCAGTTTCCAGATCGGCTACGCCGCCGCCATCTCGGTGGTGATGACGCTGATCATCCTGGCGATCACCGCCCTGCAGCAGATTCTTTCCCGAAAGTGGGTGCACCAATGAGCGGCGCCTTTCAAACCCAAGCGGTACGGCGCGGCATTGACTGGGCCATTATCCTCGTCGTCGGCATTCTGGCCATCGGCATGCTGTTGCCCTTCCTGTGGCTGTTCTCGATGTCGTTCCGGCCTGTCTCCCAGGCTTACCAGTTGCCGCCCAGTTTCCTGCCGCCCAGCCTCGATCCGGCCAACTACAAGGCGGTGCTGGCCTCGCGCGTTCCCTTCCTGCACATCTATGCCAACTCGCTGCTGATTGCCTGCCTCGTCACCGTCGGCCAACTGGTGACCTGCACGCTCGCCGCCTTCGCCTTCTCCCGCCTCAGGTTTCGCGGGCGCGACATGCTGTTCTTCATTCTGCTGGTCGGCCTGATGTTTCCGGCCCAAGTGACGATCCTGCCGATCTACCTCGGCTATGCCCGCGTGGGTCTCACCAACCAGCCGGTCGGCCTCGCGCTGATGTATCTGACGTCGAGCTTCGGCGTGTTTCTGATGCGCCAGTTCATGCTGAGCCAGCCGAAGGCTCTCGAGGAAGCCGCGCTGATGGACGGGGCCGGCTATTTCAAGATCTTCCGGCGCATCTCGCTGCCGCAACTGCGGCCCGCCCTGTCGGCGCTCGGCATCATCACCTTCACCCAGACCTGGAACTACTATTTCCAGGCTCGCATCCTGCTCGGCCGCGAGGAGTCCATGACGCTGCCCGTCGCCATGGATGTGCTGCGCGGCTACCTCGGCTCGGGAAACCTGAGCCTCGTCATGGCGGCCATGAGTATGTCGGTGCTGCCGGTCGTTCTCCTCTTTCTGTTTGCCCAGAAGTTCGTGATCGAAGGCATCACGATGAGCGGCATCAAGAACTGATCTCAAAGGACAAAACCAATAATGTGGGATGATCTTAAGACCATCGAGCCGCACTTCCATTATAGTGGAGAACGCAGCAGATATATTGCCTTCCCGTTAGGTGGCCTCGGCACGGGCGGATTCTCCATCTCCGGCAGTGGTCGTCTGATCGACTGGTCGATCCGCAACCGGCCGGCACTGCAGAGCTACAACGGCTACTCGCATTTCGCCATCAAGGCGGAACGCGATGGCACCGTCCTCGACGCCCGCGTGCTCAACGGCCCCTACGATCTCAATCCGGCCGGCGCACCCGGCATGCGCAAGATGTTCGACGGTTTCGGACATGGTGCCAATCGCCAGACCTTGGCCGGCGTTCCGCATTTTCGTTCGGTCGACTTCTATGGCCGCTTCCCCACTGCCGACCTCGTGTTCGCCGACGAGCGCTTTCCTGGCCGCGTACGGCTGACCGCGTTCTCGCCGTTCATCCCTCATGACGACCGCAACTCGTCGATGCCCGTGGCCATGCTTGAGTTCGAGCTGGTCAACACCAGCAAGGACAGGCTCGATTACACTCTGGCCGGCACGCTCGGCAACTATGGTTCAAACAGCGGCGACCACCGCTTCGTATCGAGCAACGGCCTGCACGCCATCCATCTTTCCTCGGCCGATCCCAATCTTGCAGAGACCGCCCGCGGCGACCTGACAATCGCCACCGATGCCCCCTTCATCGAGCACACCGACTATCATTTCCGCGGCCAGTGGTTCGACGACCTCGCTGTCTACTGGAAGGAGTTCGTCCGGCCAGGTCATCTGCCGTCGCGCCGTTACGAGCAGCCGCGCAGCCGCCACATGTACGCGCAGCCGGAACACGCGACGCTGGGCGCCCGCCTGTCGCTGGCGCCCGGCGAAAGCCGCCGCGTCCGTTTCGTGATATCCTGGAACTTTCCGAAGGGTGACGTCTACTGGGCCCATCGCGAAAAACCGGACGGTGCCATTCCCGACCGGCCAACGCCGAGCTGGACCAACTACTACTCGACCCTGTGGCCGAACTCGCTGGCGAGCGCGCGGGACGCACTGTCCCGCTGGGACGACCTTGCCGCACGGACCTTCGCCTTCCGCGACAGCCTGTTCGGTTCGACACTTCCCGCCGAGGTCAAGGATGCGGCGAGTGCGACCTTGGCACTGCTGCGCACGGCAACGGTGATCCGTCTCGAAGGCGGTGAACTCTGGGGCTGGGAGGGACAGCATACTCACGACGGTTCCTGCGAGGGCAGTTGTACCCACGTATGGAACTATCAACAGGCACTGCCGCACCTCTTTCCCGCCGTAGAGCGCACGCTGCGGGAGACAGAGTTCACTTACAACATGTTGCCTTCTGGTGGCCTGACCTTCCGCCAGAAGCTTCCGCTCGGGTCCGGTTTCGACATCATCGGCCCGTGCGCCGACGGCCACTTCGGCGCGATCATCAAGACCTTCCGCGACTGGAAACTAAGCGGGGACACCGACTGGCTCCGCCGCCACTGGCCCAAGGTCAGGAAGGCACTCGAATATGCCTGGTCGGCCGACAATCCCGATCGCTGGGACCCCGGCAAGACTGGCATTCTTTCCGGTCGTCAGCACCAGACGCTAGACATGGAACTGTTCGGCCCTAACTCCTGGCTGGGATCGATGTATGTCGCCGCCCTGTTCGCAGCCTCCGAGATGGCCGAAGCACTCGGCGAGACCGAACTGGCTGCCGAAACGCGGAGAATGGGAAAAGCCGGTGCCGATTATATGGACAGGGAGCTGTTCAACGGCCGCTGGTATATCCAGAAGATCGACCTTGGCGACAAATCGATCCTGGAGCCCTTCGACGTCGGCCGCAATGCCGGCGTACTGGCCGACCGCTTCATGGACGTGTACTGGTCCGAAGAGTTCGGCGAGATCAAGTACCAGATGGCCGAGGGCTGCATCTCCGACCAGATTCTCGGTGCATGGCACGCCGAGGTGGCCGGCCTAGGCTCCTTCCTCGATGCCGCCCACGTGCAGACGGCCCTGAAGGCGATCCATGCCAACAACTTCCGGCCGACCCTGGCCGATCACTTCAACCCTTGTAGAAACTATGCCTTCGAGGACGAAGGCGGGCTGCTGATTGCCACCTATCCCAAAGGCATTCGCCAACCGATGGTGGCTGCGCCCTATGCCGAGGAGGTGTGGACCGGCATCGAGTACATGGCCGCCTCGCACATGATCATGCATGATCTTGTCGACGAAGGCATGGACATCGTCCGGGCCGCCCGTGCTCGCCACAGCGGCGCCGAGCGGAATCCCTGGAGCGACATCGAATGCGGGTCCTATTACGCTCGTTCCATGTCCGCCTGGCAGCTCGTCAATGCCTTTTCTGGACTGCGCGCAGATCTCGTTGCCGGCGAACTCCGCTTTACCCCAAAGGCCTCGGGTGACTTCGTGTTGTTCTGGTCGGTGGGCGAAGGCTTCGGCAGGCTACGCCGAACCGGCACACAGCTTTCGATCACCGTGGATGGCGGCCGCCTCGCGGTTCCGACAGTGATCGTCGATGGAAATGCATACTCAGTGCTGCAACCTCTTGCGGCCGGCGATACCAAGTTGCTCGGAGAAGAATGATGGCTGCGATCGAGCTCAAGGACGTTCGCAAATCCTTCCAGGCCCTCGAAGTGATCCACGGCATCGATCTGGCCATACCCGACGGCTCGTTCACCGTGCTGGTCGGACCGTCGGGTTGCGGAAAATCGACGCTGCTCCGAATGATGGCCGGCCTTGAGGAGGTTACCTCCGGCGAGATCCGCATCGATGGCGACCGCTGCGACCATCTGGTGCCCTCAGCGCGCGGCATGGCCATGGTGTTCCAATCCTACGCGCTCTATCCGCACATGTCGGTTGAGGAAAACTTACGCTTCGGGCTGGAAAACCAGAGGATGGCCAAGCCAGAGATCGCCAACCGCGTCGCCAAGGCGGCGGAAATCCTGCAGATCGGCCACCTTCTTTCCCGCAGACCAAACCAGCTGTCCGGCGGGCAGAGCCAGCGTGTTGCCATCGGCCGAGCCATTGTCAAAGACCCCAAGGCTTTCCTGTTCGACGAACCTCTGTCCAACCTTGATGCCGAACTGCGGATCAAGATGCGCGGCGAACTCATCGCTCTGCATCGGCGCCTAAAGTCCACCATGGTGTATGTTACCCATGACCAAGTGGAGGCGATGACCATGGCTGATCAGATCGTCGTCTTGAACGAGGGGCGCATCGAGCAGGTTGGCTCGCCCGTCGAACTATACGCGCGTCCTCGCAACCTGTTCGTGGCCCGCTTCCTCGGGGCCCCACCGATGAACTTGCTAAAAGGCCGTTTTCGTTCCGGAGAAACACCAATCGTCACTCTGGCCGACGGCACGGCAGTTCAGCTACCCGGCCGTCAGATCTCGCTGCCCGACGGCAGCGAAGTATCTCTGGGCATCCGCCCTGAGCACGCGGAACCGGACGAGGACGGTTTCTCGGTCAAAATCCACACAACCGAGGTGCTGGGTGCCGGAACTATCGTCCACGCAACGACAACGAGCGGGGAGGATTTCACCCTCTCGCTACGCGGCATCAGCCGATTGGCAGTCGGCGGAGCGATCTCAGTGGGGGTCGATCCTCGCTTCGCGCACGTCTTCGATACTGACGGGCGCTCTATTGGAGCCACGGAGGACTGGCGAGCCGACTATCTCACCTAGCCACAGCAGCGGAAGGCGGGGGTGCACCTTCCGTGACCAGATGTGTTGATCAGTTCTCAGTCGCCCTACCGGATTATGGGGCGCATGTGATCAGAGGGCTGACCGCATATCCCACCTCGGCGGCTGCCCATACGCCTTCCGAATGACATCAGCCGCGCTGCCCCGTCACGCGAGGATTGGCGGCCCCCCTGTCAAAGCCGCCAACCGCTGTCCACGTCGAAGAATGATGCCTTGTGAATGTCGATGGTCACCGGGAAGGTGCGGTCCGCCTCGCAGCCGTCGTCCTGACCAACGAGATGCGACAGGCTGACTCCGTTGATCGTGGACCAGGCTAGAATGCTGCTGCCCATCGGCTCGATCAGCGATACCCTTCCTTGGATTGCCGGGATGTCGCCCTTGGCGGGGAGGATGTGTTCCGGCCGGAGGCCGAGCAGGACTTTCCGCCCCCCTTCTACCTTTTGTGCGAAGGGATAATCGGCGACGTCCAGCCGGAACTCGCCGGCCGCGAAGAACAAGCGATCTCGCTCCGCGACGAGCTGGCCCTCGACCTTGTTCATGGCCGGCGAGCCCAGGAAGCTGCCGACGAACTCGTTGGCCGGCTTGTTGTAGACGTTGAGCGGCGTATCGAGTTGCTGGATGATGCCATCCTTCATGACAGCGATACGATCGGCGAGCGTCAACGCCTCGATCTGATCGTGGGTCACGTAGATCATCGTCGACTTCAGCGTCTTGTGCAGCTTCTTGATCTCGAGGCGCAGCTCGGCTCTCAGCTTGGCGTCGAGGTTGGAAAGCGGCTCGTCGAACAGGAAGATGTCGGCGTCGCGCACCAGTGCGCGGCCGATAGCGACACGTTGACGCTGACCGCCGGAGAGGGCCGATGGCTTGCGATCGAGCAGATGGGTGATCTGCAACAGCTCAGCTGCCCACTTCACCTTCTTCTCGATGACCGCGCGATCGATGCCGGCGATGCGCAGGCCGAAGGACAGGTTCCGCTCGACGCTCATGGTCGGATAGAGCGCGTAGGACTGGAACACCATGCCGATGCCGCGATCCTTGGGGTCGGTCCAGGTGACGTCCTTGTCGTTGAAGAGGATGCGGCCACCGCTGACGTCCGCAAGGCCACCAATGGCGCCCAGAAGCGTCGACTTGCCGCAACCGGACGGCCCGAGCAGCACAAGGAACTCGCCGTCCTGGATCGTCAGATCGAGGTGCTTGACGATCGCCACGTTGCCGTAGCTGATCTCAAGATTCTGCAGGGAAACTGAACTCATGGCTTAACCCTTCACGGCACCGGAGGCGATGCCGCGCACGAACCAACGGCCGGACACCAGGTAGACGGCGAGTGGAACCAGCGACGTGAGCACGGTAGCCGCCATGTTGACGTTGTAGGCGCGCTCGCCTGTCGTGGTGTTGACGATGTTGTTGAGCTGGACCGTCATCGGCAGGTTCTCGCGTCCTGCGAAGACGAGGCCGAGCAGGAAGTCGTTCCAGATGGCCGTCACCTGCATGATCACCGCGACGATAGCGATTGGCACTGACATCGGCAGGATGATCGAGATGAATATCTTCCAGAAGCCGGCGCCATCGATGCGTGCCGCCTTGAACAACTCGACCGGCAATCCCGAATAATAGTTCCGGAACAGGAGCGTCATCACCGGCATGCCGAAGATAATATGCGTGAGCACGATGCCGGCAAGCGAGCCATAGATGCCGGTCTGGGCGTAGAAGCGCACCAGCGGATAGATGAATACCTGATAGGGGACGAACGAGCCGAGCAGCAGACAGGCGAAAAGAACGTTGGCGCCCTTCACCTTCCAGAAGGACAGCGCGTAGCCATTGAGGGCGCCGAACAGAATGGAGAAGGCGACGCTCGGCAGCAGGATCTTCACTGAGTTGCCGAAGCCCACCCGGAGGCCCGTGCATTCGAGGCCAGTGCAGGCGGACGTCCAGGCTTTTATCCAGGCGTCGATGCTGAACTGCTGCGGCAGGGAGAAGATCAGACCCAGGCGGATTTCGTCCATGCTCTTGAACGACGTGACGAGCATCACGTAGAGCGGCAGCAGGAAGAACAGCGCCAGCACGCCGAGGAAGGTATAGATGCCGACGCGCCCCCAGACTTCCTGGTAAGTGAGCGGGCGCTTGGTGGCGGCTGACCGTTTGAACATCACGAGGCCCTCCCGCTCTTCCGGAAATACTGCGAGTAGATGACGGGAGCCATGACCAGCAGAACGGTGACAAGCATCACCGTCGACGCTGCCGTTGCGAGGCCGATGTTGGCGCGCTCGAACAGGTTGTCCATGATGAACTTGGCCGGCACTTCGCTGGCCGTGCCGGGACCGCCGTTGGTCATGGCGACGACGACGTCGTACATCTTGACGATACTGATCGACAGCAACACCAGGGACGTGATGATCATCGGTCTCAGCATCGGCAGAACGATCGACACATAGACACGCCAGGCAGGAATGCCGTCGATCCGCGTTGCCCGCCAGATCTCGCTGTCGATACCGCGCAGCCCGGCGAGGATCAGCGCCATGACAAGGCCGGAGCCATGCCAGACCGTGGCAAGGATGATGGCGTAAAGAACCATCTTCGAGTTGACCACCCAGTCCAGGACGAAGCCCGAGAAGCCGAAACCGCGCATGGTGTGCTGGATGCCGAGATCCGGGTTGAGGATCCATTGCCAGATCAGGCCGGCCACCACGAAGGACATGGCGTAGGGATAGAGGAACACCGTGCGGAACAGGCTTTCGGCGCGCACGTTCTGGTCGATGAAGATCGCCA
>JARKNW010000086.1 GCA_029976075.1 Pleomorphomonas sp. | reverse complement strand
TTAAATCTCTGGACAGGGTGCATGGCATTGATTCTACTCGTCTTCAGACGTTTAGCCGCGTTCTGGACACGAGCAGGAGATCAACGCCATGCAGCATCACAATAGCGTCTTTCATCAGTTGCAGCGCCATATTCCGTGGGCCACCTTCGATCGTCTTGTGGACGACTACAAAGCCGACCATCGCGTGCGTCGTCTGTCGTCCAAGAGCCAGTTTCTGGCGCTTCTATTTGGTCAATTGGCTGGCGCGGTCAGCCTGCGCGAGATCGAAGCGGCGATGAGCAGCCACCAGAGCCGGCTCTATCATGTCGGCGCCAAGCTTCCCGCCCGCTCGACGCTGGCCGACGCCAATGCCAAGCGGCCCTGGCAACTGTTTGCCGACCTGTTCACCTACATGGCGCAAACCGCCAGCAAAGGGACGCGCCGGCAGATGGGTGACGCGGTACGGATCATCGACGCCACCCACATCCGCCTGTCCTCGCTCAGCGCCTCCTGGCTCAGCGAGCGCAAGGGCCTGTGGGCGGCCAAGATGCATCTCGTCTACGATCCCAATGCAGACACCCCCATGGAGATCGCACTCACCGATCAAACGGTGGGCGACGTCACCCCGGCCAAGGCGTTCGAGCCGATCCCCGGCATGACCTATGTCTTTGATCTCGCTTATTATGACTTCGCCTGGTGGGCCAGGCTTCACGCCCAGGGGTGCCGCATCGTCACCCGCTTCAAGTCCCACACTCCATTGAGGGTGAGCACGGTGAACCCCGTGCCGGAGACCGGCTCCGTGCTCACCGACCGCATCGGCTTGCTGCCCGAACGCCTTGCCTGGTCGCGGCAGAACCCCATGAGTGATCCGGTGCGCGAGGTCACCGTCCGCATCTCGACCGGCAAGATCCTGCGCATCCTCACCAACGATCTCGACGCCCCTGCCCAGGAGATCGCCGACCTCTACAAGCAGCGTTGGCAGATCGAGCTGTTCTTCAAATGGGCCAAGCAGAACCTCAGGATCAGGCACTTCCTCGGCACCTCCGAAAACGCCATCCGCATCCAGATCTTCGTTGCTCTTATCGCCTACATCCTGATCCGCATGGCGCAGGCGACCCAGACCGACGTCTTGAGAATACTCACGTTTACTCGCCTCGTTCGCGTCAACATCATGCACCGGAGGTCCATTTGCCAGCTCAGAACACCACCAAAGCCACCGGAATCCGACCCAAGGCAGATGCATCTCCCTGGCCTCGCAATTTAAACCGGACAGCAGTGGCGCAGGCAGAGGACCTCGGGCAGGAAAGGGCGAGCGGCCAATATCGGTCTCCCCTTACGCGCCGCCCTCCAGCTTCTCCGACGAGAACCAGACATCCGGGTAGACGGCGATGGCGGTGTCGTCGGGGGTGCGGTCGGTGGTGCGCCAGATGGAGCGGAGGGCGCGGACCTCGTCGGCGCTTTGGGGCAGGCGCAGCGGTTTCACCTCGTCGGACGCGCCGACGCAGGGGATGAACCAGGCGTGCATCAAGGGCGTGACGGCGAAGCCGCCGACCTCCGCCTTGATGAGCAGCGTCAGCGCGATCTTCTCGCTCGGCCGCCAGGGCAGGATCAGCCGTCCGCCGGGGTTGAGAGCGTCGAGCCAGTCGACGGGCGGGGCGGCGACGCCGGCGTTCACGTAGATCACGTCGGATTTCGGCAACGGCTGGGCCGTGGCGTCGGCGTGCACCACCGTCACGCCCTCCATGGGCGCGAGGTTGCGGCGGGCGAGGTCGGCGAGGCGCTCGTCGATCTCGAAGGCGGTGACGGAGCCTGTGGGCAGCACCAGCATCTGCAGGATGGCGGTGTAGTAGCCGGTGCCGGCGCCGACGTGGGTCACCGCCTCGCCGGCCTGGGGCCTGACGGCGCCCATCCAGGCGGCGTGCAGGGACGGCTCGCCGTTGTTGATGCCCTTGGCGGCGTCGAGCGCCACCAGCAGATCCTGGTAGAGATAGGTG
>JARKNW010000076.1 GCA_029976075.1 Pleomorphomonas sp. | reverse complement strand
GCATTGTACCACCGTTATCGGGCTAAACCTATAGTTGCGAATGACAACTATGCTCCGGTGGCCGTCGCCGCGTAATGCGGTGCCCAAACTGGGAATCAAGCCCTGAGGGTTAGCACTTTCAGGCGGGGTTCGGAGGCACCTGGCAACAGAAGCCTCCACTTGAACTTCCCACAATCTGCTTATCCTCAGCGTGCTCGGGGCGTTGCGCCGCGAAGCCGTTTACACTGTTGCGCCCGATGCTCTAGACTAGGGCAATGACGCGGCCACCGGTCGCCCTCGTGATTTCCTCAAGGCGGAGCCTCAATGCCCAAGGACATGATCCGTTATGACGTTCTGGCTCAGGAGGCCTTCCGCGGCCTGGTGAAAAAGGTTCTCGCGGAAGTGGCGCACGCCGGCCTGCCGGGCGAGCATCATTTCTACATCATCTTCGATACCCGGGCTCCGGGGGTGCGGATCTCCGCCCGCCTCAAGGAACGCTATCCCGACGAGATGACCATCGTCATCCAGCACCAGTACTGGGAACTGGTGGTCAACGAGACCAGTTTCGAAATCGGCCTCAGCTTCTCGGGCGTTCCGGAGAAGCTGGTGATTCCGTTTGCGTCGATTCGGGGCTTCTTCGATCCGTCGGTGGAGTTCGCGGTGCAGTTCCCGCTGGTGGACGAGAGCGGCAATGCCGCCGACATGCCCGAGGAAGGCCCGCTCAAGGCCATCGGTCCGGCGACCGGCGAGCCGAAGATCGCTGCGCGTCCGGCAGCCAAGGCGCCAGCGGCCAAGCCCGCAAAGCCGGCCGAGGCCGCGAAGGCGCCGGAGCCGGTGAAGCCGGACGACAAGCCCGCCGACGACGCCAAGGGTCCGACGGTGGTGTCCCTCGACGCCTTCCGCAAGAAGCCCTGAGACGACGATGGGCGAACTCGTCAACCTCCGCCGGGCGCGCAAGGATCGCGACCGCCGCCGCCGCGAGGATGAGGCTGCGGAAAATCGCGCCAAGTTCGGGCGCAGCAAGGTGGAGAAGCTGACGACCAAGGCGCAGGACGCGCTGGAGGCGAAGCGGCTCGACGGGCACCTTCTCGATGGCTCCGCCAAGCCGGACGCTCCGGATTCCTCGACATGAACGTCAAGCGGTCGCTGTCGCTGGCCGGACACAGGACCAGCCTGGCGCTGGAGCCGGAGTTCTGGACGGCGGCCGAGCAACTTGCCGAGCGGCGCGGGCAGAGCCTGCCGGCGTTCGTGCTGGACATTGACCGGACGCGTGGCGCCCGCAATCTGGCGAGCGCCGTCCGCGTGGCCGTGCTCGCCGCTCTCACCGCTTCCTCCTCCACGGAGCGCGCCGTTTCCTCCTGATCTTCGAGTGCCATCTTGGTCGAACTCTCCCTGCACCTCTTGACGGCGCTGTTCTTTGCCGCCCTCGTCGCCGGCTTCATCGATTCGATCGCCGGCGGTGGTGGCCTGATCACCGTGCCGGCGCTGATGCTGGCCGGCTTCTCGCCGATCCAGTCGCTGGGCACCAACAAGCTGCAGGCGCTGTTCGGTTCGGCGTCGGCGACGCTTGGTTATGCGCGGGCAGGGCAGGTCGATCTCAAATCGCAGCTGCCGATGGCTGTCATGTCGGCGGGGGGCGCCGTGTTGGGGGCGTTGCTCGCCACCGTGCTGCCGGGCGACTGGTTGCAGATCGCCATGCCGATCATGCTGATCGCCATCGCCGTATACTTCGCCTTCAAGCGTGGCCTCAACGACCAGGATCGTCATGCCCGGATGACGCCCTTCCTGTTCACGCTGACCTTCGTGCCGGCCATCGGCTGTTACGACGGCCTGTTCGGACCGGGTACCGGCTCGTTCTTCATGCTGGGGTTCGTGTCGCTCGCCGGATTCGGCCTCCTGAAGGCGACGGCGCATACCAAGATGCTCAATTTCGCGAGCAATATCGGCAGCTTCTTCGTGTTCCTCGTGTCCGGCGTTATCTTCTGGAAGCCAGGCCTCGTCATGGGCGTGGGTCAGTTTCTCGGCGCCCAGCTCGGCTCGCGGCTGGCCGTCAGGGGCGGCGCCAAGATCATTCGTCCGCTGCTGGTGGTCACCTGCATCTGTCTGGCCATCAAGTTGCTGGCCGACCCCGCCAATCCGGTGCGGATGTGGGTGATGGGGCTTTAGGGAGCTCCATATTGGTGCTGCACTTCATTCTGCCTGAGGTCCTGCGCGCAGGCGCAGGACCTCAGGACGAGAATGTCAGAGGCTGATATAGTTCGCCCCGATAGCTAAAGCTAAACCGCCGCGAAGTCCTCGCGGGCAAAGCCCTGCAGGTAGAGGATGGCGGTGAGGTCGGCGTGGCGGATCGACACCTGGGCGGCTGCGGCCACCTTGGGCTTGGCGTGGAAGGCGATGCCAAGGCCGCTTTCGTTGATCATGTCCAGATCGTTGGCGCCGTCGCCGATCCCCACCGTCTCGTGGTGGGCGAGGCCGCGCGTCTCCCGGAGCTCCTTCAGCGTGGCGAGCTTGGCCGCCTTGCCGAGGATCGGTTCGGCGACGAGACCGGCCAACTGGTTGCCTTCGGTGATCAGGCAGTTGGAGCGATCCTCGTTGAAGCCGATCATGTCGCGGATGCGGTCGGTGAACAGCGTGAAGCCGCCGGAGACGAGCGCGGTGTAGGCGCCGTGCGCCCGCATGGTGCCGATCATCTCGCGGCCGCCGGGCGTCAGGGTGATGCGCTCGCGCAGCACCTCGTCGACCACACCGATGTCGAGCCCCTTGAGGAGGGCGACGCGCTCGCGCAGCGCCGGTTCGAAGGCGATCTCGCCGCGCATCGCTCGCTCGGTGATGGCGGCGACATGCTCCTTGAGACCGACGAAGGCCGCGAGTTCATCGATGCATTCCTGGCCGATCATGGTGCTGTCCATGTCGGCGACCAAGAGCTTCTTGCGCCGTCCCTCTGCGGGCAGAACCGCGAAATCGACGGCGGCATCGGCCACCACCTCGGTAACGCGCCGCATGGCCTCGTCATGGGAAAGGTAGTCACCGACCGCGATATCGGCGGCTATTCCGTCGGCGAGCACCTTGTGCGCGTCGCCGCCCAGCCGCCGTGACACGCTGATGATCAGGCTATCGGTCACTTGCGGATCGGCCGGAGATGAGACAAGCGTTGCGACAAGCGACATGGGAGGCTCCAGGCGTGACGGCGGAGACAGCGGGAAGACGAGCGGTTCTGATAGCCGGACCGACGGCGAGCGGCAAGTCGGCTCTGGCGCTGGCGATCGCAGAACGCTGCGATGGCGTGGTGATCAATGCCGATTCGATGCAGGTTTATCGCGAGCTGCGCATCCTGACGGCCCGGCCGTCCGAGGAGGACGAGGCCCGCGCACCCCATCACCTCTACGGCCATGTCGCAAGTGGCGATGGCTATACCGTCGCCCGCTATCTCGATGACCTCGAAAAGGTGCTCGTTGCCACGGCAGGGCGGCCGGCGGTGATCGTTGGCGGGACCGGCCTCTATTTCAACGCCATGACGCAGGGGCTTTCCGACGTGCCGCCGATCGACGAGCGCGTGCGCGCCTTCTGGCGCGAGCGGGCGCGGACGACGAGCCCAGCCTCCCTGCACAAGGAGCTGGCCGTGGTCGACCCGGTGCTCCATGGCCGGCTGCATCCCAATGACACGCAGCGTGTGCTGAGGGCGCTGGAGGTGGCCGACAGTACGGGACGACCGCTGTCGGAGTGGCAGGAGAAGCGTTCGCGACCACTGATTTCCGGCGGTCCTGTCGCCCATGTGGTCATGGCGCCGGAGCGCGACTGGTTGCATGCGCGCATCGAGGACCGGTTCCATGCCATGGCCGACGGCGGCGGCCTCGAGGAGGCGCGGGCTTTTGCCGCCCTGGGACTCGATCCGGCATTGCCGGCCATGAAGGCGATCGGCTTGCCGGAAATGATGGCGGCGGCGCGTGGCGAGGTGTCGGTGCGATTGGCCATCGATGATGCGGTGACGGCGACGCGGCAATATGCAAAACGACAGGAAACCTGGTTCCGCAACCAGATGCCCGACTGGCCGCGCGTCGATCCTGCGGCGTCGCGACATTTTCTTGCTGTGGTCGACGACATCGCGCAACGAATGAAATAGGCTCTTGACCTGTCAGCCGGCTGCCGGTAGGTTGCCGGCCATTCCGGGGGTTGTCCCGGCGATTGAACCAGAGGGCGGCATGCGTTTCCTTCTCGTAGTACTTAGATGGCGCACCGTGTCGGAGGTCTCCCGCTGAGGCCTGCCGGTAAATCATGGTGCGCGAAAGTCGGGTCCCTAACGGGGCCTTTTTTATTACCCGAAAAACGCAATAGAACCCCGGGACGACGGGACGAGAGCTTGAGGTAACAGGCGATGACACGGCAGATGACAGGCGCGGAAATGGTCATCCAGGCGCTGATCGATCAGGGCG
>JARKNW010000052.1 GCA_029976075.1 Pleomorphomonas sp. | reverse complement strand
CCGATCAGCGCCAGCACGACGGCGATGATCCAGAAGCGGATCACCACCTGCGATTCGGTCCAGCCGAGCTGTTCGAAATGATGATGGATGGGCGCCATCTTGAAGACGCGCTTGCCCGTGAGCTTGTAGGAGGTGACCTGGATGATCACCGACACCGCCTCGAGCACGAACAGGCCGCCGACGATGGCCAGGACGATCTCGTGCTTGACCGCCACCGCCACGGTGCCGATCAGGCCGCCGAGCGCCAGCGAACCGGTGTCGCCCATGAAGATGGCGGCCGGCGGCGCATTGAACCACAGGAAGCCGATGCCGGCGCCGATCACCGCGCCGCAGATGACGGCGAGCTCGCCGGTGCCGGGCACGAAATGGATCTGCAGATAGTTCGAGAAGACGTAGTTGCCGGCGAGGTAGGAGATCAGGGCGAAGCTCGCCGCGGCGATCATCACCGGCACGATGGCAAGGCCGTCGAGACCGTCGGTGAGGTTCACCGCATTGCCGGCCGACACGATGACGAAGGCACCGAACGGCACATAGAAGTACCAGAGGTTGATCATCAGCGTCTTGACGAAGGGGAAGGTCAGCGACGTGGCCAGGTGCTCTTCGGAGGGGACGGCGGCGGCCTGTCCGGCCGACATGATGACGAGGCAGGCCAGCATGGCAATCACCGCCTCAAGCATCAGCCGGGCACGGCCGGAGAGGCCCTTGTGCGACTGCTTGGTCACCTTGAGGTAGTCGTCATAGAAACCGATGGTGCCGAAGGCGACGGTGACCAGCAGGACCGTCCAGACATAGGGGCTCTTGAGATCGGCCCACAGAAGCGTCGCCACGAGGATGCCGGAGAGAATCATCAGGCCGCCCATGGTCGGCGTGCCCTTCTTGGCGAGGTGGGTCTTGGGACCGTCCTCGCGGATCGGCTGGCCCTTGCCCTGGCGGATGCGCAGAGAGGAAATGATGGCAGGACCGAACAGGAAGACGAAAAGAAGCGCCGTGATCACCGCGCCGCCCGTGCGGAAGGTGATGTAGCGAAACACATTGAGGACCGACAACTGCCCCGCCAAATCGGCCAAGTAGACCAGCATTTTCCCGCCTTCTCCGTGATGCGAAATCCGGCCGACCTGGCCGGACCGCACATTTCGTATTTCGAGAAATCCGCCCCTGCGCCGCGAATGTCCCGAAATTCCCCTTCCGGCCTTGCCAGGCAATCCGCCGGAGATTCAATGAGCGCCGCCGTCGGGGAATCCTCGCCCTCTTAGCCGGCAACGCGGCCCCGTATTAGTCCCTCTGTCCCGCGTTGCCTACCCGCGTCGGGCACAACAACCAAGGACGTTCTGCTCGCTACCGGAAGCGAGCGATCAGCGCCTCCACCAATGGTCCCATGGCACTGCCGAGCGAGCCCTTGACCATCAGCACATCCCCCGCCCGGACATCGTCGATGAGCGTATCGGTCAGTGCTTTCGACGTCTCGGCATAGGCGCCGCGCATGCCGCGCGGCAGCTCCTGCCAAAGGTTGTGCATCAGCGGCCCGGCGCAGAACACCGTATCCACCTTGGCGGCCTTGAGCGGTTCGATCAGGCTGGCGTGCAGCTTGGGCGAGTCGGGTCCGAGCTCCAGCATGTCGCCGAGCACGGCGACGCGCCGGCCCTGCCCCTCCACAGTGGCCGCGCCAAGCAGCGAAATCGCCGCGCGCATGGACGTTGGGTTGGCGTTGTAGCTTTCGTCGATCAGCCGCGCCGTGCCGCCGAACACCGGCAGAATGTGGCGCTTGCCGCGCCCCTTCGGTTGCTGGTGGCCTTGCAGCGACAGCATCGCCCGCACGAGGTCGCCGCCGACCACCTTGACCGCCGCCAGCACGGCGAGCGAGTTCTGGGCGATGTGACGGCCCGGCGCGCCGAGCTTGTAGGTAACGCTCTCGCCAAGAATGTCGGCGGTGATCGTGGTGCAATCCTCATGCAGCGAACACTTGAGAAGCCGCGCCTGGGCCTCCGGATGTTCGCCGAAAAACACCACCTTGGCGCCGCGCGCCCGCGCCCGCTCGGCCAGCAGGGTGGCGAATTCGCCATCGCGATTGAGGATCGCGGTGCCATCGGGCTCCAGCCCGGCGAAGATTTCCGCCTTGGCTTCGGCAATCGCCTTGACCGACGAGAAATACTCAAGATGGACCGGCGCCACCGTGGTGATAATGGCGACATGCGGCCGCACCATCTTGACGAGCGGCGTGATCTCGCCGGCATGGTTCATGCCGATCTCGAACACGCCATATCGGGTGGCGGACGGCATGCGGGCGAGCGTCAGCGGCACGCCCCAGTGATTGTTGAAGGAAGCTGCCGAGGCGTGCACGGCGCCCGACGGCGCCAGCGCCTCGCGCAGGGCTTCCTTGGTCGAGGTCTTGCCCACCGAGCCGGTGATGGCGATCACCTTGGCGGCCGTACGCTCGCGCGCCCGGACACCGAGCCGGCCAAGGCTGGCGAGCACGTCGTCCACCACCACCAGCGGACCGACATCGGCCGGCAGCGTATCGCGCTTGGCCTCGGCCACCACGGCCACCGACGCGCCCTTGTGAAATGCCGCCTCCACGAAATCATGGCCATCGAAGCGATCGCCCGCAATGGCGAAGAAGGCGCCGCCACGCTCGACGGTACGGCTGTCGATGGAAATGCTGTCGACCGGCGGCACGGTGCCCTCGGCACGACCGGACAGCGCCTTGACGAAGGCTTCGGCCGGCCACAGCGACCGATCGGCCGCCGTAACGCCCGGCGTCGCCAGCACGGCCTCATGATCGGAATAGTGCACGGTCTCCCGGCCGATGATCTGGCCGGTTTCATGGCCCTTGCCGGCAATCAGGAAAACGTCATCCGGGCCAAGCATGGCAATGCCCCGCTGCACGGCCGTCGTCCGATCGCCGATCTCGATGCCGCCGGGACAGCCGCCCATCACTTCGGAACGGATGGTAGCCGCATCCTCGGTCCGCGGATTGTCGTCGGTGACGATGGCAACGTCAGCGAGGCGAGCGCAAACCTCGCCCATCTGCGGCCGCTTGCCCTTGTCGCGATCGCCGCCGGCGCCGAAGGCGACGATGAGACGGCCAGCCGTGAAGGGGCGGAGGGTTTGCAGCGCCACTTCCAGGGCGGCCGGAGTATGGGCGAAGTCGACGAACACCGGCGCGTCAGAAGGCGCATAGCCGACCAGTTCGAGGCGCCCCTTGGCCCCCTTGATGCCGTCGAGCGCATCGAGCGCATCGGAGAGCGACACCGAACCGTCGGCGGCCGAAAGCGCCGCGGCGACCAAGGCGTTCGACACCTGGAAGGCGCCAACCAGTGGAATGCGAACCGGCCTTGGCCCGTCGCCGATATCGACGGTCGCAACCTGCGCCCAGCCGTCCCGGGCAACGTCGAGGATGCGGATGCGGCTGCCGGTGGCGCCGACCGTCTGAAGATCGAGACCGGAGATGCGTGCCGCCGAGGCAAAGGCCTCGCCATAGACGTCATCGAGATTGACGACGGCGGCGGAGCCGGGATGCAGGATGGTGTCGAACAGCCGCATCTTGGCGGCCATGTAGGCTTCCATCGTGCCGTGATAGTCGAGATGGTCGCGCGACAGGTTGGTGAAGGCGCCGGCCGCCACCTCGACGCCATCGAGGCGGCGCTGGATCAGGCCGTGCGAAGAGGCCTCCATCGCCACGTGATCGATGCCGTCGGCGGCGAGATCGTGCAGCGTGCGATGCAGCGTCGCCGCGTCGGGCGTCGTCATGTTGCCATAGGCGTTGCCGGCCTTGGTCGTCACGCCGACTGTGCCGATCGACGCAGCCTCATAGCCGGCGGCGAGCCAGATCTGGCGAACGAAGGCAGCCACCGAGGTCTTGCCGTTGGTGCCGGTGACCGCGACAACGGTCTTCGGCTGCGGGCCATAGAAGCGGGCGAGCATGCGGGCGAAGCGGCGGGCGGGATCGCTGTCGCGCAGGACCGGAACGCTGAGGCCGGCCGGCAGCTCGTCCTCGGTATCGGCGAGTATCACCGCCGCGCCCTTTTCGATGGCCTGCGGAATGAAGTCGGTGCCCTTGGCACGGGTGCCAGGCAGGGCCACGAACAGCGATCCGGGAACCACCTCACGGCTGTCGGCGGTCACGCCGGTGATCGATATGCGGCGCAGGGCCGGATCGAGCGTGAGAATGTCGGGCGCAAGTTCGGCGAGCTTCATCTGTCGGTCCATTAATTGATCGCGGGACGCCGCACACTGTCCTCGATTTGCGATCTAAATGAGGACAACTCACTCTATCCACACCACCCTCGCCCCGCCCCGCGAGGGACGGCGTCGTCAGTAGGCGGCCATCAGCGGTAGGTCGACGTCGTCGAAACGAGGCTCGACGTTCAGCATCGGCGCGATACGGCCGATGATGTTGCCCGCGGTCGGCCCGGCATTCATGCCAGCGGTGGCTGGCAGGCCCGGCCGCTCGGGGTTGGGTTCGTCGAGAACCACCAGCACCAGGTACTGCGGGTCGTCGATCGGGAACGTGGCCACGAAGGCGTTAAAGCGCTTGTTATTGGAATAACGGCCGTTTTCCACCTTTTCGGCGGTACCGGTCTTGCCACCGATACGGTAGCCGGGAATGTCGGCCGACTTGCCCGAACCACCCGGCGCCAGCACGTTGAGGCGCATCAGGTAACGCATCTGCTCGGACGTCGACTGCTTGAGCACCCGCTTGCCGATGAGGCGTGCCTCTTCCTCGCTGCGCGGGAAGAAGGTTGGCGGGATGAGGATGCCGCCGTTCATCACTGCGCTCGCCGCCATGGCAGTCGCCAGCGGCGACACCGAGATGCCATGGCCGAAGGAGACGGTGACGGTGACGAGATCGGACCAGCGCTTGGGCAGAATCGGCCGGGCGATCTCCGGCAGCTCGGTCGGCACCTTGTCCATGAGCCCCAGGCGCTTGAGGAACTCCTGCTGCCCTTCGGAGCCGACTTTCAAGGCCTCGCGGCCGGTACCGACGTTTGACGAATAGATGAAGATTTCCGGCACGCTCAGCACGCGGTGCTTGCCATGGAAGTCGTGGATCGTGAAACCACCGATGGTGAGGCCCTGGGTGGCATCGAAGCTGTCGGTCAGCTTCACCTTGCCCGAATCGAGCGCCATCGAGGTGGCGAACACCTTGAAGGTGGACCCCATCTCGTAGACCGCCGCCGAGGCGCGGTTCATGTTGTTGGGATCGAGCGCTTCGGTCGGGTTCATCGGATCGTAGTCGGGCGCCGACGTCATGCCTATGACTTCGCCGGTCTTGACGTTCAGCACCACCGCCGCCGACGATTTGGCCGTGTAGCGCTGCATGGCGGCCGTGATTTCGTCATGCAGGACCTGCTGCACGCGAAGATCGACAGACAGCTTGACCGGCTCAAGCGTGTTCGACGCCATGCCGGCCTTCTGCAGATCGCCCAGCCACTGGTCGTCGATGTATTTCTCGATGCCGGCGATGCCCTGGTTGTCGATGTTGACGTGACCGGTGACGAAGGCGACCGTCCGGCCCGAGGGATAGAAGCGCTTGTTCTCGGTGAGGAAGCCGATTCCCGGAATGCCGAGAGCATGCACCGCCGCCTGCTGGGCCGGCGTGATCTCGCGCTTCAGCCAGAGAAAGCCCTGCTTGGAGGCGAGGCGCTGGCGAATGGCATCGGTTCCGAGGTCGGGAAAGACGGTGGCGAGTTGTTCGGTCGCCTCATCCGGATCGACGACGCGGCGCGGCTCGGCGTAGAGCGAGGCGAACTTGATGTCGGTGGCGAGAATCTCGCCATTGCGATCGATAATGTCGGGGCGGGCGGCCGAAACCGCCGCCTGGGCGCTGCCAAGCGTCACCGATTCCTGTGGCAGGCTGACGCCCATCTGAACCAGGCGGCCGACAATGGCGCCATAAACCAGAACGAAACAGGCCGACGTGAGGAAAAGCCGGCCGCGCATGGTATCGCCCGCACCGCGATGTGCAGATGCACGAAAATCCTGGCCGGCGGCGGCAATCGTCGGCTCAGCTGACTTTCGGAACGGACCAAACCGGAACTTCATTGCACCCGTCTCGTGTCATCGTTGATGTGAGGCAGCACGGCCGAGCTGTCGGCCGACTGCTGGATCGGAGCGCCAGCCTGCGGCACCACCGGCTTGGCAGGAATGTCGGCGAGCGTGCCGATATGATCGGAAGACATCGGCGTCAGGTTCAGGATGTCCTGATGCCTCGCCAGGAGGTCGCGCATGCGGGCCGGGCGCGTCAGCAGCGCCCACTCCGCCTTGAGCAGCGAGATGTCCTCGCGCGCCTGAACGATCTCGGCCTGCTTCTTGTTGATGTTCTCGGCGGCGATCTCCGCCTCGTATTTCATGTCGTAGACGGCCGCCGCCGACAGAACCATCAGGAACACAAGGAGAGCATTGATATAACGGGTCATGGCCTCTCCCCCGAAAGGCTCGGAACGCCAAGCGCGGCGCGGTCAAGCGGTCGGGCCGCCGCCTCGGTGCGGATGCCAAACCTGAGCTTGGCCGAACGGGCACGTGGATTGGCGGCGAGCTCCGCTTCGCCGGCGTCGACCGGCTGGCGCCCCCTCAGGCTGAAGGTAGCGGGCGGCACCGCCGCTTCGGGCAGGTGGCGCGAACCGCCGGCCCGCTCGCGCGAACGGTCGGCGAAGAAGCGCTTGACGATGCGATCCTCGAGCGAGTGGAAGGTGACGACTACGAGCCGGCCGCCCGGCTTCAGGACGCGCTCGGCGGCGGCGAGAGCCTCGGACAGCTGGTCGAGTTCGCCGTTGACGTGGATGCGCAGCGCCTGGAAGGCGCGCGTCGCCGGATGCATTTCCCCGAACCGCTTGCCACCCAGCACGCTCTCGATCGCCGCGACCAGTTCCGCTGTCCGGCTGAAGGGCTGGACCTCGCGTCGCGCGACGATCGCCTTGGCGATGCGCATCGACTGCTTCTCTTCGCCGTAAATCCAGAAAAGACGAGCGAGCTCCTTGGCCGCGAGCGTGTTGACCACATCAGCCGCCGTCGGGCCCGAAAGGCTCATGCGCATGTCGAGCGGGCCGTCGGCGCGGAAGGAAAAGCCGCGCTCGGCCCGGTCGAGCTGCATCGAGGAAACACCGATGTCGAGCACCACGGCATCGACAGAGGCTTCACCCGCCTCGTTGGCCAGCCGGTCCAGTTCGGAGAATGTACCCGGCACAAGCGTCAGGCGACCAGCGCTGGCCTCGACCAGCGCAGCGCCGGCTTCGATTGCCGTTGGATCGCGGTCGATGGCGATGACCCGGCGCGCCCCGGCCGACAGCATGGCGCGGCTGTATCCGCCGGCACCGAACGTGCCGTCGATGGCCACCGCGCCGTCGAGCGGCGACAGGGCCGAAAGCACTTCGGCGATCAGAACGGGAATGTGCGGCGCGGCGCCGGCATCGAGAAGGGCGGTCATGCGCTGCCCTCCGGCCTCGGCGCACGTCTCAGCGCCCGTGCGCGCTCGCGTGCCGCCAGCTCGTAGGTCGCAAAGCGGCTCGGTTCCCAGATCTGGAACTTGTAGCCCTGGCCGACGAACGTGACCTCGGTGGTAATGCCGGTGATCTCCAGGAGCGCCGGAGTCAGGCCGATACGCCCCTCGCTGTCGATCGTCAGGCGATCCGAGGAGCCATAAAAAGCCGTCGACAACAGGTCGTGGTCTTCGGAGAACGGCGCATAGCGGGCAAGGTTGCGCTCGATTTCGGCGAGCAGCTGATTGCCGCCGCAGTCCACCGCCTCCATGTCGATCGACGGATAGCAGTAGAGACCTTCGAAGCCATCGCGCGACAGAACCTGACGGAACGGAGCCGGGATGGACACCCGACCCTTCCGATCGATCCTGTTTGTGACGCGCGATACGAAGCCGTTCATCGATCCCCGCAGCCCGCCGCGAGCGGTGCCTGATACCCATTTTCGTTGGCCGGAACCCAACTTCCGAAGAAGCCCTCCGACCTGGCGGCTCGCGTGACGCGGACACGACCGACGGCCGGAATGGCTGTTGCATTTTGCAAGCCCCCATCACGACCGAGCCCGACCTCAGGTACCCATCGAACCCTCGAAACAGACGAGACGTCTGGCTCGGATCACCTGATTGCCGGGATGATTTGGGATAGCATGGGACCATGTGGGGCGTCAACGAAAGCGAAGCGGCGTGCACTGCCTGATGACAGCTCCCTGCATTTATGAGGCGTTAGGCTTAATAAGTCGTTCAACTGGGGTATCGGCTTGATGCAAGGCATCGTCCCGGCCGCAGGCGAGACGAAATCAGGCCGATTACCGGCAAGTTCCAGCTTCCGGAATTTTCCGGCGCTTCACAGCCGCGGATCGCTCTCGACGACCGACGCCGGTCTGGGCGGCAGAAACTGCCCAACCGAAATCTCGCCTCACCGCAAAAATAAAAAGGCTCCGCTGTCCTTGCGGACTGGCGGAGCCCCGAAAAGGGAGAAACCGGGACAGGAGAAAGTCCTCCTGCCCATGTCATCCCATGCCGGCACCGGCCGGCGACCATTCAGCGGGCCGCGGCGTGGCCGATATTGTTGCCGGCGGACTGGGTGGCATCGACGGCGTTGGCCGTGTCCTTGCCAACGCCGCGGATCGTATTGGCGCAACCGCCGAAAGCGACGACCGAAAGAGCGACGACACCGATGCTGAGGATGGACTTTACGGACATGGGAGAGCCTTTCCTAAAGGATCGCGGCCGAACAGGCCTGCTCCTGAGACGCACAAGGCAGGCACTCGGTTCCATGGGCGTAAAGAAAAACGCCCGGAAGACGGACTTCCAGGCGTTTCGATTTTCTTTCGACGACAGGGGCCGGAGGCCCGCCGACGCCTGAGATCAGTCCTTGGCGCGCTCGACGTAGGAGGCGTCCTCGGTCATCACCACGATGCGGGTGCCGGCGGTGACGAAGGGCGGCACCATGGTGCGCACGCCGTTCGACAGCGTGGCAGGCTTGTAGGACGAAGCAGCCGTCTGACCCTTCACCGCCGGCTCGGTCTCGATGACCTCGAGCGTCAGGCGGGCCGGCAGCTCGATCGACACCGGCACGTCGTTGTAGACACCGATATGGCATTCCATGTTCTCGGCGAGGAACGGAGCGCGATCACCGACGACGTCCTTCGGCACGGAGATCTGCTCGTAGGTTTCCATCTGCATGAAGGCGAAGCCATGCTCTTCCTCATAGAGGAAGGTGTAGGGACGCTCGTCGATCTGGGCGCGCTCGACCATCTCCGTCGTCTTGTAACGCACCGACACCTTCACACCATCGGTGATGCGGCGCATATCGATCGACGTGGTGGGCGTACCCTTGCCCGGGTGGTTATTCTCGGCCGTGAGGACAACGTGGAGCTTATCATCCAGCTCGACGACGTTGCCCTTGCGGATTTGGCTAGCGATGACCTTGACCATGACGTATCGGATATCCTGACAAAAGGGCGGCGTGGCCTCGGAGCAGTGACTCCGGGCGTGCTTCGCGTCTCTCCTGACATTTTTGAAGCGGAAAAGGAAGAGGCGGAATGCACGAAACCGCGGGAGAATCGCCTTGGTGGTCGCCGGAACGACATCTGGCCCGTCGCCCATTCCTTGCCGCGCGGGGTGAAATCAAGCGTGCCGTTCGCACCTGGTTTGAAGAAGCCGGGTTCACCGAGGTGGAGTGCCCTGCGTTGCAGGTGTCACCCGGCAACGAAGCTCATCTCCACGCCTTCGCCACCGAGAAGGTCAGCCCTGATGGCAGCAGCGTGCCGCGCTATCTCCATACCTCGCCGGAGTTCACCGCCAAGAAGCTGCTGGCCGCCGGCGAGACGCGCATCTTCGATTTCGCCCGCGTGTTCCGCAACCGCGAGAAGGGCGCGCTGCATTCCTGCGAATTCACGCTGCTTGAATGGTACCGGGCGAACGAGCCCTACGAGCAACTGATGGACGACGCGGTGGCACTGATGCGGCTTGCCGCCGCGACGCTCGGCCGGGACCGCTTCGTCTGGCGGGGCCGGACGGCCGATCCCTTCGCCGAACCGGAGAAGCTCAGCGTCGCCGAAGCCTTCTCCCGCTACGCCGGCATCGACCTTCTCGAAACGCTGACCGACGATCCCGGTGCGCCCGACCGCGACGGCCTGGCGGCAAAGGCGGCCGCGCGGGGATACCGCGTCGTCGCCGATGACAGCTGGACGGACATCTACTCGCGCATCCTGGTCGAGAGCATAGAGCCGAACCTCGGCATGGACAGGCCGACCATCTTCTATGAGTATCCGACCTGCGAGGCCGCCCTCTCCCGCCCGGTCGCCCGCGACCCGCGCCTTGCCGAGCGCTTCGAGCTCTATGCCTGCGGTGTCGAACTCGCCAACGCCTTCGGCGAGCTGACCGACCCCGGCGAGCAGCGCCGGCGCTTCGTGGAGGAGATGGACATCAAGGAGCGGATCTACGGCGAGCGCTATCCGATCGACGAGGACTTCCTCGCCGCCCTCGCCCATATGCCTGAGGCATCCGGGATTGCTCTCGGTTTCGAGCGGCTGGTGGTGCTGGCCAGCGGCGCCCGTTCCATCGAGGATGTCGTCTGGGCGCCGGTGTGACAGCTCAAGCGGTGATCTCGACGCGCGCGCCGTCGGGCGCGGCGATCACCGCCTCATAATATCCGTCACCGGTCCGGCGCGGCCCCGAGAGAAGGCACCCCTCCGCCCGACAACGGTCGGCCATCGCATCGACGGCGGCCTCGCTCCCCAACGATATGGCAACGTGATCCCAGCCGGCCCGCTCGGCCGGTGTTGTCGGTTCGACCCACGGCCCCGACATCAGTTCGATGGCACCACCACCCGGCAACCTGACAAACCGCGAGCGAAAGCCCGGCCGGTTGCGGCTTTCATAAAGACCTCCAACGTCGGCACCGAACAGGCGTGCCCAGAAGGTGGCAGCAGCCTCGAGGTCAAGGGTCCACAGAGCGACATGAGCCAGGCGCATCGGTTCCTCCTCAGGGCATCGAGATTTAGTGCGGGCGGCCCGCCACCCGGCCGGCCGTCAGCGTGACCAGCATGAGCAGCGCGGTCAGCATCCACAACGAGGCGGGAAGATTGGTCAGCTTGGCGACGAAGCCAATGCCGGCCGGCCCCAGCAGAACGCCGGCGTAACCGGCAGTGGTGACGGCGGCGACGGCAAGCCCGGCCGGCATGACCGACTGGTTGCCGGCCCGCCGGAACAGCACCGGGACGACATTTGCAAGACCGACGCCGACCAGCAGGAAGCCCAGCATGGCCACGACAACCACTGGCGCCACCAGCACCAGGGCAAAACCGGCGATGCCGATCAGGCTACCCCAGAACAGCGTCGCCCGATCGCCGATGCGGCCGACCACCACATCGCCGGCAAGCCGCATCGCCGTCATGGCAATGGAGAATACCATGTAGCCCATGCCACCCTGCTCTGCCCCGACGAGCCCGGCGCCCGTGAGATAGAGAGCGCCCCAATCGAGCACCGCCCCTTCCACCAGGAAGACGATGGCCGTCAACACGGCGAGCAGCAGCACGAAGCCGCGCGGCACGGCGAACAGCGGACCGCCGTCGGCCTTGGCAGTCGTCAACAGACGCGGCGCAATGGCGAACGCGCCGACGAGCATCAGCAGAGCGGCCATCAACATGGTCGGCAGCGGACCGAGCTTTACCGACAACAAAGTGGTCGCGAACATCGAACCGACGAAGCCACCGACGCTGTAAAGGCCATGGAAGCCGGACATCAGCGGTCGCTTCGCCGCCTTTTCGACCTCGACGGCATGGATGTTCATGGCCACGTCGAGCGAACCGAGCGAACCGCCGAACATGAACAGTGTCAGCCCCAGGGTCAGTGGCGTCGACGCCACCGCCAGAAGCGGCAGGAAAACGGCCATGCCGATCGCTCCGCCAATGATGATCGGCTTGCTGCCATAGCGGGCGCTCAACATGCCGGTCATCAGCATGGCCGCCACCGAACCGATGCCGAGGCAGAGCAGCAACAGGCCGAGCACGCCGTCATCGACCGCCAGCCGCGCCTTGGCATAGGGAATGAGCGGCGCCCAGCAGGCGACGCCGAAACCGGCAACCAGGAAGGCGAGGCGCGTGGCGAGCCGGGTAGCCGGCCGATCCGCGGATATCATGCTGTGAAACTCCCCAAACTCATGACGGATCGCCTGATACGAGAACCTCTGCGCCGGTCGCACGGAGATCGGCGACAAAGGCCTCGGGCGCATCCCGCTCGACGATAAAGACGGAAAAGCTGCGTGCCGGGGCGATCCTGTAGGGCGAGCGCGCCCCGAGCTTGTCGTTGGTGACGAGGGCGACTCGCCGCCGGCTTGCCGCCGCCACGGCACGCTTGAAGATGGCGTCGGCATGGTTGAGCGCGCCGACGCCCTCCTCAGCCGAGACGCTGCACGCGCCGACAAAGGATAGATCGATGGCAAGGCGCGCCACCGCCTCGACAGCCACCGCATCGACAGCTCCGCCGACGCTGGCATCCACCGCCCCGCCGACCATCAGAAGGTCCATGTCCTGTCGGGTCAGCACGGCGGCCGCGACATCGATGGAGTTGGTCGCCACCGTCAGTCCGAAATCTTCCGGCAGCGCATCGACCAGCGCCACGTGGGTGCTGCCGGCATCGAGAAAGATCAGGCTTCCCCGCTCGATCAGCTCCGCCGCACGCACCGCCAAAGCCCGCTTCGCCTCGACCCCTTCGCCAAGCCGCGCCGATAGCGGCTTCGACGCCAACGGCAAGGCTCCACCGTAGACGCGGCGGCATAGCCCTTCGGCAGTCAGCGCCCTGAGGTCGCGGCGGATGGCATCCTCGGACACGCCGAACTCGGTGGCGAGCTGGACGGAGGCCACCGACTGCCCCTCGGCAAGACGGGCAGCGATCAGATCACGGCGGGCAAGCGGCAGTTCATCGATCATACCGCCTTATAACGTGCATGAATGAGAACAACAATACGCACAAACAAGAAACAATAGAAATTATGAATCGTTCCATACGTCTCACAATAGCGTGCTCGGAGCAAGTAGCCGACCAAACCGGCAAAAACTTGCAAGATCGGATGGAATTAAGCGGCAGCCGGAGCGCTTCTGTCCGACACTCTGACGGCTTGAAGATAGGCGGTGCACATCAGCATCAGCTGTCGCATGACCGCGTCGGCTTCGGCGAAGGGCAGATCGCGCTCGAACACACTGCGCACAGTGCCGAAGATACTGTTCAGCAAGGTCAGCACCACCGTCGGCAAATCGGCGAAGGCGGCATCGGAGGCACTGGCAAACATGATGGCGGTGGCAGCGTCGACCCGCTGGGCAAAGGCGTCGATCAGCGGTTCGTTGTCGATCTCCGCCACCGATCTGTAGAGGGCATGGGTCACTTCGATCCGTTCCGTCTTGGCCTGCCAATAGGTCGACACCAGCGCCGCTACCATCTGATCGATGGGCGCGCCATGCTGCCCCAGGCAGGCACCCTCCACCTTGCCGGCCAGGGCGTCCAGGTAGCGTTCGTTGAGCGCATAGAACAGCGCCTGCTTGTGAGGAAAGTACTGGTACATCGTCCCGACGGACACCCCGGCCCGCTCCGCCACCCGTGTCGTCGTCAGACGACGGGGACCATCGCTCACCAGAACCTGAATGGTCGCTTCGAAGATGGCGTCCAGCGTCACCGTGGCGCGGGCCTGACGCGGCGTTTTTCGCGGGGTTAGGTGCGGCGGCGGCGTGGAGGTCAAAAGCGAATCCTCAAACTGAACGATCCTTCATATTCTGGGCGCTCACGAAACCCGATAGTCAAGGATGGATCATGAAAGACACGCGTATCGCCCTGGTCACCGGTGCCAACAAGGGGATCGGACTGGAGATCGCCCGCCAGCTCGCCGAGACCGGCGTCTTCGTCCTCATCGGAGCCCGCGACGCGGCACGCGCCAGCGCGGCAGTGGCCGATCTCGCTTCTCGAGGCCTCAGGGCCGAAGCCATCCCTATCGATCTCAACGACTCCGAAAGCATCACGGCGGCGGCTGAAATGATCCGGTCCCGTCACGGCCGGCTTGACATCCTCGTCAACAACGCCGGCATCGTCCACGCCGAAGACGGGCCGCCGACCGCCGCATCGGCCGGCGCGGCGCGTCAGATCATGGAGACCAATTTCATCGGCACGCTTCAGGTCACGCAGGCGATGCTGCCGCTCCTGCGCCTGTCACCGGCGGGGCGCATCGTCAACCTGTCGAGTTCGCTCGGTTCCCTGACGGTCAATGGCGATCCGACCTCGCCCTACTATTCGGCGCGACTGATCGGCTACAATGCCTCGAAGGCGGCCCTCAACATGCTGACCGTGCAGTTCGCCCAGGAACTGAGGGGGACGAATATCGTCGTCAACTCTGTCAGCCCCGGCTATGTGAAGACCGATCTCACAGGACACAGCGGGCTCCTGACGGCCGAGGAAGGCGCAAGACTGCCCGTCAAATATGCCTTGCTCGGCGAGAATGCCGTGTCCGGTCGGTTCGTCGAGGCAAGCGGCGAGACGCCGTGGTAGATCTTGTCCCAGTTGGCGAAGATGCTGAGATGCTGACTCATCCGCTCACTGAGCCCGTTGCCGATTTCTCATAAGCATCAAGGGCCAGAAAAACCGGCAAGCCGAACACTGGGCTGCATTTGCAAGCTGTCCAGTATCAGGGCCATTTGGCATGGGGCGGCATCGAGGACAGGATGCTGTCGACATTGCCGCCCGTCTTCAGGCCGAACACCGTACCGCGGTCGTAGAGCAGGTTGAACTCGACATAGCGGCCGCGCCGCACCAGTTGCTCATCGCGCTCGGCGGCCGTCCAGGGAGTCCGCATGTTGGCGCGGACGAGACGCGGATAGATGTCGAGGAAGGCAAGGCCGAGGTCGCGGGTATAGGCGAAGTCCGCCGCCCAGCCGGCATCGGAATGCAGGTAATCGTAGAAGACGCCGCCGACGCCGCGCATCTCGCCACGATGCTTCAGGTAGAAGTACTCGTCGCACCACGCCTTGTAGTCGGCGTAATCGATGTGCGGATGGGCGGCGGTGGCCGCCTTCATCGCCGCGTGGAAGGCGATGGTGTCAGGGTCTTCCTGCGTACGCCGGGCATCGAGCATCGGTGTCAGATCGGCGCCGCCACCGAACCACTGGCGGCTGGTGACCACCATGCGGGTGTTCATGTGGACAGCCGGCACGTGCGGGTTCTGCATGTGGGCGATCAACGAAATGCCGCTCGCCCAGAAGCGCGGATCCTCTTCGGCGCCCGGCATCTGTGCCCGGAACTCCGGAGCGAACTCACCATGAACGGTAGAAACGTGAACGCCCACCTTCTCGAAGACGGCGCCACGCATCATGCTCATGACGCCACCGCCACCAGGAGAACCGGTGTGGTCGGTGCGCTGCCACGGGGTCCGCACAAAGCGCCCCGCAGCGACGCCGGTGGCCGCGGCGCCCTCCGCCTCGATTTCCTCGAAGGCGGCGCAGATCCGGTCGCGGAGTTCGGCGAACCAGTCGGAGGCGAGCGCCTTCTTGCCTTCGATGTCGGGCGGCATCGCTGTCGGCGCGAGAGAGGCGGCGCTGGTCGGCATGAACGATCACTCCGGTTTTGTCGGAGCGTGATTTAGGCTTTTTCGCCCTTGCTTGCCAAGCGCCGAGGCGTGGCGACGATCTTCACGTCCCCACGCCTCGCATTTCATCAGCGGAAATAGGGCGAAACACAGGGCCGGCGCGGACCGCGGTTCGGCTGGAAGGTGTTGCTGTACGCATCATAGGACCGATAGCGGGCCTGGCACCAGCGGACATGATCGACCGGCATGGCAACCCCGACCTGCGGACGTGGCGCCTGCTGGGCAGCCATGCCGCCGATGATCGCCGCGCCAAGACCGAACGCGGCCAGCGGATACCACCAACCGTCGTCGTGGCGTCGATATCCAGGGCGATAGTCCCTGTAGCCGCGATGGCCATGCCAGTAGTGATAGCGATCACGCGGCGGCCCCCAATGCCTCCGCCCGAATCCATCAATGTACTGGACCTTCTCGACCTGCGTCGGGTTGGTCAGCGGCGGAACGGGAAATGCCTGTGCCGGAACGATCGTCGTGATCGCCATGACAGCGGCAAGGGCGGTAGCGGCAACGGTCTTGATCATGTCTGCGGCCTCCTGAGCTGTTCATCTTCAATGAACGTCGCATGCACTGACCGGTTCCGCCCCCGCCATCTCGCCATCACCCGCGGCTATTCGTCGAACTCATACTGCGGGATCGTCCAGGGCTCGGCCCGGCCGGCCTCGACCCATTCCGCATAGGCCGGCAGCGTGCGGATCGCCTTCATGTAAGTCTCGATCTCCGCATCTACGACCCAGGAATAGGTGGTAAACCGGCCAACCACCGGGGCGTACATGGCATCGGCCGCCGAGAACGCACCGTAGAGGAACGGCCCACCCGCGCCGAAGCGCTGCCGCGCCTCTTTCCAAAGCGCGAAGATCCGCTTGGCGTCGTCGAGCGCCGAACCGTCGCCCCGCACCTTCCAGGCATAGGTCCGGCGCCAATTGCAGCCGTAGTCGCGACGCAGATTCTGAAATCCGGCGTGCATTTCCGCCGATGCCGATCGCGCATGCGCTCGCGCCGCCGGATCGGTCGGCCAGATACCGCGATCGGGAAACTTCTCCGCAAGATATTCGATGATCGCGAGACTCTCCCAGACGGTGATGTCGCCGTCGATGAGACAGGGCACCTTGCCGGTTGGAGACACCTTGAGAATGGCCTCCTTCCAGCCCTCGACATAGAGCGGCTGCACCGTTTCCTCGAACGGAATGCCGAAGTGCCTGAGGACCAGCCAGGCGCGCTGCGACCAGGACGAATAACCCTTGTTGGCAATGAGGAGCTTCATGTCGTCTCTCCGAAAGCGAATGTCCTGAAGATCCCGGAAAGCCCTTGTTCCGTCCAACGCATTTCCATGATGCGGACATCAGACTTGCTGAAGTCTCGGGAAGCCGCCCAACTGCCGCAGCGCCTCGCCCAGGATCATGCCGGCCGATACCGCCATGTTGATCGACCGCGCGTCCGGCTTCATCGGAATGACGATCCGGCCGTCGGCCCGCCCGTGCACGGCCTCGGGAACGCCGGCGGATTCCCGCCCCATCAGGATGATGTCGTTCTCATGGAAGAGAAAATCGACGTAGGGCATCGAGCCCTTGGTGGTGGCCAGCACCAGTCGCCGCCCGGCCGCCGTGGCGAACGCCTCGAAATCCGTCCAGCCGACATGCCGAACCACCGTCGCCAGCTCGATATAGTCCATGCCGGCCCGTCTGAGGTTGCGGTCGGACATGTCGAAACCGGCGGGACCGATGATGTGCAGCGTCGTACCGAGACAGGCGGCAAGGCGGATCAGTGTTCCGGTGTTCTGCGCAATGTCCGGTTGATAGAGAGCAAGGTCGATCATCAACAATTCCGATGGATTTCGATCGATTGGCGTGATGAAGAGTGGCTTTTCTGCAACCCCTCTTGAATCGTCTTAGTTGCATCGGCGTCCAGCCGTTGCGCTCAAAGCCTCTTCTGCTACCCTGCAGTTGCTCCAGTCACAAGGAGGAGCGTCGAATGGTGGTTCTTTCGTCATAGCTTGACCCGGTCGAGCCGAGTTTTCCGGCTCGCGCATCCGAGGTCAGTTTGGACCGTGCCCGCAGCGCGCGCACCGTCTCGAACCCCTTCGCCCCCTGTTTTCAACTCCAGTTCATCCGCCGCGGTCACGTGATCGCGGCTCCGCCGCTTTCACACGGTGCTACCATGTTTGCCTTCTTTGAACGCCTTATCGACCCCTATGCCAAGGGGCCGGGTGGTCAACCGCCCGACCGCCTCATTCCCTTCTATTGGCATTACCTCCGGCAGGTCTGGCCGAGCTTTGCCGCCGTCATGGTGGTGGGCTTCTTTGTCGCGCTGATCGAGGTGTCGATCTTCCGCTACATCGGCGCCATCGTCGATTATCTCGGCAACACCCCGCCCGCCGAGGTGATGTCCCGCCATGGCTGGGAGTTTCTCGGCATGGGCGCGGTGATCCTGATCGCCCGCCCGCTGTTCCAGACCCTGCACGATCTCCTGATCCACCAGACCATCGCGCCCGGCGTCACCAACCTGATCCGCTGGCAGAACCACCGCTACGTGCTCCGCCAGTCGATCGCCTTCTTCAACAACGACTTCGCCGGCCGCGTCGCCAACAAGATCATCCAGACCGGCCCGTCCTTGCGTGAATCCACCACGCAGGCGGCGGACGCGCTGTGGTTCGTGCTGATCTATACGGTGTCGGCGCTGGTGCTGTTCGCCGAGGCGGACATGCGCCTTGCGGTGCCGCTGATCATCTGGATCGTCGCCTACCTCATGGTGCTCCGGCGGTTCATTCCGCGCATCGCCCGCAAGTCGGAGGAAATGTCGGAGGCGCGTTCGCTGCTCACCGGTCGTGTAGTCGACAGCTACACCAACGTCCACACGGTGAAGCTGTTCGCCCACGCTGAGCGCGAGGACGATTTTGCCCGCGAAGCGCTGGAAGACCACACCTCGGTGTTCTATGCGCAGCAGCGGCTGATCACGTCGATGACCATGTCGCTGACCACCATCAACAGCCTGTTGATGGTCATCACCGGCGCGCTCGCGGTCTGGCTGTTCATGCAGGGTGCGGTCACCACCGGCGCCATCGCGCTGATCGGCGGGCTGGTCGTCCGCATCATCAACATGTCCGGCTGGATCATGTGGGAGCTCACCGGCATCTTCGAGAACATTGGCACCGTCCAGGACGGCATCGCCACCATCTCGAAGCCGCAGACGGTGATCGACCGCAAGGACGCCAAGCCGCTCGTCGTCACCGGCGGCGGCATCGAGTTCGACCGCGTCGCCTTCCACTACGGCAAGGCGAAGGGTGCGCTCGACGGCGTCAGCCTGGCGATTGCACCCGGCGAGAAGATCGGTCTGGTCGGCCCCTCGGGCGCCGGCAAGTCGACGCTGGTCAACGTGCTCCTGCGTCTCTACGACATAGAGAGCGGCGCCATCCGCATCGACGGGCAGAACATCGCCGCCGTCACGCAGAACTCCTTGCGCGCGGCGATCGGCGTCGTCACGCAGGACACCTCGCTCTTGCACCGGTCGATCCGCGACAACATCAAGTACGGCCGGCCCGAGGCGAGCGACGAGGAGATGGTGGCAGCGGCCCGCATGGCCCATGCCGACGGCTTCATCCCCGATCTCGTGGACAACCGGGGACGCGCCGGCTTCGACGCCCATGTCGGTGAGCGCGGCGTCAAGCTCTCTGGCGGTCAGCGGCAGCGTGTCGCCATCGCCCGCGTGCTTCTGAAGAACGCGCCGATCCTCGTGCTCGACGAGGCGACCTCGGCGCTGGACTCGGATGTCGAAGCGGCGATCCAGGAGAGTCTCGGCGCCCTGATGGAAGGCAAGACGGTGATCGCCATCGCCCACCGTCTCTCCACCATCGCCCGCATGGATCGCCTGGTGGTGATGGATGCCGGCCGCATCGTCGAGATGGGCAGCCATGCCGAGCTCGTCGCCAAGGGCGGCCTCTACGCAGGCCTGTGGAGCCGCCAGACCGGCGGCTTCCTGGTCGACGAAACCGAGGCCGCAACAGGAAAGGTCGCGAACCTTTCCGAGGCAGCTGAGGCATGAAAACAAACCATCCGCCCGAAAGGTCGCGAGACTTTTCGGGCGGGTGACCGCGCAGCGAGTTCTCAGGCTTCGATCTTCCTGCAACTCAATCCGTTGCAGGCATTGCTAGGGCATGTGATTGTTGCCGGCCCGATGACGCATTTACAAACAGGTATCGATCGTGAAGGCTTTCGACATCCCGGAGCTTGCGGCCAGTTTGGCGTACCATGACATTCCGGGAAGCAGCGGCGCGCCGATCATTTTCATCCATGGGCTGGGCTGTGCCGGGTCATGCGACTATCCCGCGGTCGCAACGCAGCCAAGTCTTGCCGGCCGGCGCATGATCTTGGTCGATCTCCTTGGATCGGGCTTTAGCGATCGGCCCGAGAACTTCGATTACACGATCGAAAGCCATGCCGGGATCGTCGCAAAGCTGATCTCCGAAATCTGTCCCGAACCGATCGACCTCTTCGGGCACAGCATGGGCGGAGCGATCGCCATCGCAACGGCGGCCCGACTCGGCTCAAGGGTTCGCAGGATTGCCCTCGGCGAGCCTAATCTTGATCCAGGCGGAGGCACGTTCAGCAGCCAGATCGCCTCCATGTCGGAGGGCGCATATGTGCTTCGCGGCCATGATGAGACAGCCAATATCGCTCGCGCCGATGGCTACCAGATCTGGGCAAACTCGCTTGCCCGAAGTGCCGCATTCGCCGTTCATCGCGAGGCAACGTCTCTTGTCGTCGGATGCGAACCCAGTTGGCGCGAAATGCTGTACCGCATGGCGATGAGAAAGACCGTCATCTTCGGCGCACATTCGTTGCCGAGCGCCGACGTCGACCGCCTGCCATGCCACGGCTGTGCCGTGGAAATCGTTGCCGACGCCGGTCACTCCATGGCGTTGGAAAATCCCGCAGGGCTGGCAACCGCTCTTCATAATGCATTCCGCTAGATGTCAACGAACAGTCCCCATGCAAGCGGGGACATCGGGACGAGGAGATTCATAGGTGGAGAGCAAGCGGAGATCGCTTCCATCGAACTATCATCAAGTCCGCTTCCATCCCAGACCCGACACCAAAACGATCGAACAGGAGACAAGCCATGCCGGGTGACAAGACCGTTTGCACAGGCCAGTGCCATTGCGGCGCTGTTCGCTTCGAGGTGACGCTCAGCGATGGCTTCAAATCGATCCGCCGCTGCAACTGCTCCTACTGCCGGATGCGCGGCGCCGTCGTCGTCATGGCCGAAATGGGCGGGGTCAACATCCTCGAAGGCGAGGACATGCTGACCGCCTATCGCTTCAACACCAAAACGGTGCAGCACTTCTTCTGCTCCCGCTGCGGCATATACACCCATCATCAGCGGCGGTCCGACCCGAACCTTCACGCGGTCAACGTGGCTTGCCTCGATGGAGTAAGCCCGTTCGATTTTCCCGAGGTGCCCGTGATGGATGGTATCAACCACACCAACGACACCGGCCAGCCGACGCGTCGTGCCGGTACGCTCCGCTTCATCCCATCCGGCGACTGACCAAGGTGAGGAAAGCCGCGGCATCACGAGAAATTTCTCGGGATGCCGCCGCTCCGCCCTTGCTTGTCCCGGTGAGACGGCCACATTCGGAACATGCCGCCTGTTCTCTCGCCCCTTGCCCGACTGTTTGCCTGGTTCGAGAGCCGGATCGATCCGTTCAAGCCGACATCGGGCCTGCATCCGCTGACGCCGCCCACCACCAAGTGGCGCATCCTGCGCTTCTTCCTGGGCGAAACCGGTTGGCCGCTGGCAGGCATGGCGGTGCTGACGCTGATACTGTCGCTGATCGAGGTGGTACTGCCGATCAGCATTGGCTGGCTGATCGACTCGGTGACCGAGGCCGACAAGAGCGGCGTGCGCATCATCGACTGGCGCATCGTCATCCTGTTCGTCCTGCTGCTCCTGGCGGCGAGACCGCTGATCACCTTCCTCTCCCAGCTCGTCCGCAATCAGGTTCTGTCGCGCAACGTCGGCACGCTCGTCCGCTGGCGGACCCATGAGTTCGTCGCCAAGGCCGACATTTCCTTTTTCCAGAACGACTTCGTCGGCCGCATCGCCACCAAGGTGACGCAGACCGGCCAGGCGATTCGCTCGCTGA
>JARKNW010000049.1 GCA_029976075.1 Pleomorphomonas sp. | reverse complement strand
TGGGTGTCCACCGGGGCTCCGGCATCGCGGATCAGCAGGACGCCCGAATCACGATCGGTGATGGCCTGCTGCTCGGCGGTCACCCGATCGACGGCCCCGCCGGCACCGAGCCCGATATGGCTGTGGGCGTCCACCAGGCCCGGCATGATCCACCATCCCGAGCCGAGCGTCTCGGCTCCGGCCACCGGTTCGGCGCTGATCAGACCGTTGTCGATCCACAAATCGACAGGCTCGGTGCCGGGAAGAACAACACCGCTCAGGTGCCAGCTGGCCATCGTCACCTCCGCCTGCTACCGCGGCGCTCAGCGCGGCCCCTTGTTCTGCTGGTTGAGCATCTGCTGCAGTTCCGGCGGCAGTGAGAAGTCCTTCATCGCAGCCTGCGTCTCGGCCTGGGTCGGCATCGTCTCCGGAGTTGGCTGAGCGCGCAGGGCCGGATCGGCCTTGGCCTTCGCCTCGGCCGCCCGCTTGGCGGGATTGCCCGAGACCTTCTTTCCCCCCTTGCCCTTCTTGGTCTGCGGTTTGGGTGGTTGTCTGCGGCCACCACCCATGCCGGGCATGCCCGGCATCATCTGGCTCATCGACTGCATCATCTTGCGAGCCTCGACGAACCGGTTGACCAGTTCATTGACATCACGCACCTCGACGCCGGCGCCACGGGCGATGCGCGACCGCCGTGAACCATTGAGAATGCCCACGTCGGCGCGCTCGGCGGGAGTCATCGAGCGAATGATCGCCTCGACCCGATCGACCTGCTTCTCGTCGATCTCGGAGATCGCCTTCATGTTGGAGGCGCCGGGCAGCATGCCGAAGACCTTGGACAATGGCCCCATCTTGCGGATCTGCTGCATCTGCGCGAGGAAATCGTCCAGCCCGAACTGGCCGCCCCCGCCCATCTGCTTCTCGGCGGCCTTCGCCGACTCCTCCGCATCGAAGGCCTTTTCGGCCTGCTCGATGAGGGTGAGCATGTCACCCATGCCGAGGATGCGGCTGGCCATCCGGTCGGGATGGAAGATGTCGAAGTCGGTGAGCTTCTCACCGTTGGATGCGAACATGATCGGCTTGCCGATCACCCGGGCGATCGACAGCGCCGCACCACCACGAGCGTCGCCGTCCCGCTTGGTGAGCACGTCACCGTCGATGCCGACGCCCTGTTCGAATGCCAGCGCGGAGTTGACCGCGTCCTGGCCGATCATCGCGTCCACCACGAACAGCGTCTCGTCCGGTTTGGTGAGCGCCTTGATCATCTGCGCCTGGCGCATCATCTCGGTGTCCACCCCCACCCGGCCGGCGGTGTCGATGATCACCACAGCGAAAAGGTGATGTTTGGCGTGGTCGATGGAGTCCTTGGCGACCTGAATCGGAT
>JARKNW010000038.1 GCA_029976075.1 Pleomorphomonas sp. | reverse complement strand
GACGGCGCAACCGGCGAAATCCTCCAGCGCGTCCTCAAGGGCGGCCAGGGTTTCGGTGTCGAGGTCGTTGGTCGGTTCGTCGAGCAGCAGCACGTTGGAGCCCGACTTGATCATCTTGGCCATGTGCACGCGGTTGCGCTGGCCGCCGGAGAGCGAGCCCACCTTCTGCTGCTGATCGCCGCCCTTGAAGTTGAACGACGAGCAGTAGGCGCGCGAGTTCACTTCCTTCTTGCCAAGGTAGATCACGTCGGCACCGCCGGAGATCTCCTCCCAGACGGTCTTGTTGGGATCGAGCGCGTCGCGGCTCTGGTCGACATAGCCGAGCTTCACCGTCTCGCCAACGGTGATGGTGCCGCTTTCCGGCGTCTCCTGGCCGGTGATCATGCGGAACAGCGTCGTCTTGCCGGCGCCGTTGGGGCCGATGATGCCGACAATGCCGCCCGGCGGCAGCGAGAACGAGAGATCGTCGATCAGGAGGCGATCGCCGTAACCCTTCGAGAGTCCCTCGACCTTGATGACGTTGTCGCCGAGGCGCGGACCGGGCGGAATGACGATCTGCGCGTTGGTGACCGTCTGCCGCTCCTCGTTGCGCTTGAGCAGCTCGTCGTAGGACTTGATACGCGCCTTCGATTTGGCCTGGCGGGCCTTGGGGCTGGCGCCGATCCACTCGCGTTCGCGTTCGAGAGCGCGCTGCTGGGCGGCCGCCTCGCGGCCTTCCTGCTCGAGGCGCTTCGACTTGGCGGTCAGATAAGCCGAGTAGTTGCCTTCGTAGGGAATGCCGCGACCACGGTCGAGTTCGAGAATCCAGCCGGTGACATTGTCGAGGAAGTAGCGATCGTGGGTGACGATCAAGACGGCGCCGGGGAACTCGCGCAGGTGCTTTTCCAGCCAGGCCACCGACTCGGCGTCGAGGTGGTTGGTCGGCTCGTCGAGCAGCAACAGGTCGTGGTTCTCGAGAAGCAGCTTGGCCAGCGCCACGCGGCGCTTCTCGCCGCCCGAGAGCTTGCTGACGTCGGCATCGCCCGGCGGGCAGCGCAACGCATCCATCGCCATCTCGACCTTGCTGTCGAGATCCCAGAGATTCTTGGCGTCGATGATGTCCTGGATCTTGGTGGCTTTCTCGGCATTCTCTTCCGAGTAGTCCATCATCAGCTCGTTGTATTCGTCGATCAGCGCCTTGTCCTTGGCGACGCCGAGCATGACATTGCCGAACACGTCGAGGGTCGGATCGAGCTGCGGCTCCTGCGGCAGGTAGCCGACCGTGGCGCCCTTGGCGAGCCAGGCCTCGCCGGTGAACTCCTTGTCGAGGCCGGCCATGATTTTCAGAAGCGTCGACTTGCCCGAACCGTTGGGACCAAGAACGCCAATCTTGGCGTCCGGGTAGAACTGCAAGTTGATGTTATCGAGAACTTTCTTGCCACCGCCGTAAGACTTGGTGGTGCCGTGCATGTAGTAGATGAACTCGCGCGCCATGGCGTGTCGACCTTCCGGTGAGCGGGTTTGCGGTTGGCCGGTGTTCTAGAGCATCCGCTGTCGGAAGGGAAAGCAAAAATGCGGACGGCCACAGCCGCGCGAACGCCCAACGATTTCGAACTCCGGGCAAACGGTCAGCCCGAAATCAAGCAAGGTTTCCTCGCCAGCTGATTAGAAATAGACGAGACAAAAATCGGGCACATGAAAATAAAAGTTGACAGTCTGGCACAATTTCTTTATGCGATGGCCATCGATATTTTCTTGCCGAGCTTTGGTTACGACGCGTCTGGCACCGCGTTTTGAGCGAATCCTCCCTTTAAAGCATCGTAGTCACCATCCGCAGCGCTTCAGCGCCGTGGTTTTTCATTCATGCTAGGAAAGGGTTCATCATGACCACTGGCACAGTCAAATGGTTCAACTCCACCAAGGGCTTCGGTTTCATTCAGCCGGATAACGGCGGCCCGGACGCCTTCGTCCACATCTCGGCCGTCGAGCGTGCCGGCATGCGCGACATCGTCGAGGGGCAGAAGCTCAGCTACGAGCTCGAGACCGACAAGCGCACGGGCAAGCAGTCCGCCAGCAATCTGCAGGCAGCCTGACGGCGGTCTGCTCTTCCTTGACCACGGATGTACTGGCATTGCGAGAGTAGACACCAAGCGAGGTCAGGCAGTTTGCCTGGCCTTTTTTATTGCCGTCCAAACGCACGGGGGACTCCCATGTCCGAGCAATACAGCAAGTCACGCCAACAGGCCGAGGTCGCCTTTGGCAAGACCCAATCCCAGTTCTTTGCGCGCAACCAGGCCTTCGAGGAACTCGACTCGATTACCGCCGCCCGCAACGAGAAGACGGCACGCCTCAGGCAAGCTCGCCTTGCCAAGGAAGCCGAGGATGGCCTCGCCTTGGCCTTAAAGCCGGTGCAGAAGCGGCCCGGCAGATCCTGACTGCAACCAACCTGACCACAGGACGAGAGATTTGAAAGCTATCAAGAATAAAGACCTGAACGACCGTCGCAACAATGCGAAGGACGCCAAAGCCGCCCAACTGGAGGCCTATCGCGCCGCTATCGCGGCCGCCGCGCCTCAGCGCGAAGCCAAGCAGGCCGAACGCATCGCCATCGCCGAAGCTCGGGAAGCACGCCGCGCCGAGCGCGAACGGGCAAAGCTCGAAGAACAGAATCGCATCGCCGCCGAAGCCGCCGAGCGCGAAGCGGCCATCGCCGCCGCCGCGCGGGCCGAAGCCGAAGAACGCGAAGCCGCCAACAAGGCCCGCATCGCCCGCGTTTTCGAGGACGAAGCGGCCCGCAAGGCCGAGCGCGACCGGCGCTACGCCGCCCGCAAGGCGCGCAAGGCGGGATAACGAGCTTCGGATTTTTCCCCTCGGCGTTCCGCCACCAGCCGATCCAGGCAAGGCCGTGCGCCGAGGGCTTGGCGGGACGCTGTCGTCGCGACCCAGCGCTGCCGGCTGATGGCAGCGCCTGCAGACGAACGCGTGGGTTGCTCGTTCAAGTCCCGCCCGACGCCGGGCCGCCATCGGTCCAGCTCGGTGGCACCCCCATCACGTTGCCCAGGGTGCCAATGACGCCGGGGTTTCGACCGAACGTCTTGCAGGCGGCGTATCTGGGTTCCTTGCCGAAGTAGCTGCCGACCGCCCGCATCGATGGAAGGCTCAGTCCGTCCTGAAAAGGTGACGTGCCCTTCACAAGCAGCGAACTGAAGTCACCGCCAAAGGCGCCGGCCAGGGTATAGGCATCCCCGTTGTCGGCGATCGGACCGGGATCGGTCAAGGCATTGGCGCCACGTGCCCAGACCATGGCCGCCCGCTGCTTGCCACTGGTATCCAGAGCCTCGGCTTCGACGGACAGACTGCCGAGACCGAAGGGAATGCGCGGCATGGGCACCGGCACCTCCGGCAGCAGCACGATGGACGCCACCGACGCCCCCTTCGACAGACCGGCCGCGACCTTGCTGGTGGGGAGAGCGCGGGTGATGGTGGCGTGAACGGTGAGATCGGCCGGCACGGACAGTGGAACGACCATGAAGCGCTCGCTCAACCCTTCGCAAAGACTGCGATCGACGGCGTTGGCCACCAGGCCGCGCTGCTCCGGCGTAAACGATGCATCCGGAACAGTGGAGAATGCAGTAGGGACGATGTTGACGGTTCTGGCCGCAAGGACATGCGACTTGTCGACGGAAACCAGCGACTTGGTCAGAAGGCCATTGTCCTGTCTGAGGTCGGCGTAGGAACGGAGATGCCCGGCCTCGTCCAGCGTCGCGCTGGCGCATCCCGTCAGGGCGAGGCCGGAAACAAGCGCCAACATGATCCGCTTGAGGATCCTGCCGCCTGTCACGCGTCGGCCGTGTTGGCCCATCCTATGATGATCTACATTTTTCGTCATCATGATCAATGCCTTGCAGGCGGGTAAAAAACGGAAACGACGGCTTCACTGTCCGTCACGGTGGTCGCTGACTCCGCCAAAGGATGGCGTGGCATCGGCCCTCTTGCGTCGTCGCTCGCGGATGGTCAGTGCGAAGGGGATAACCGGCAGCAGCAACAGCGCCAGGACGATGATCACCGTCAGCCCACCGATCACGGCGAAGGGCATCGTCCCCCAGAAGATTTCGAGCGAAACCGGCAGCAGGGCGATCACGCCAGCCGCAGCGGTGAGCAGGATCGGCCAACGCGAGTCCGACCGTCCTTCGTCGCGATCTTTTGCCTTCGTCGCCTTCATGGTGCGGGGGCCCCATCGCCTTGTGTCACGGCCAGGCGGTTCCGTTCCCGCTTCGCCTCCCATCGCGTCAACGCAAACAGCACCGCCGGCAGCAAGGTCAGAGTCAGCACGGTAGCCGCCGTCAGCCCGCCGATCACCGCAAAGGCCATCGGTCCCCAGAAGGTCTCCATTGAAATCGGCAGCATGCCGAGAATGGCGGCCAGCGCAGTCAGCAGGATCGGTCTTGAACGGTGACGGGCGGCGCGAACCACCGCCTCGCGGGCTTCGAGCCCCGCCGCCCTGTTGGCCTCCACCTCCTGGATCAGGATCACCGCGTTGCGGATGATCATGCCAGCCAGTGCAATGACGCCGAGCTGAGCGACGAACCCCATGGCGCTGCCTGAAGGCAGCATGGCACCGACCACGCCGATCAACCCGAACGGCGCCATCAAAAGGGCGATAGCGGTACGCGTGAAACTGCGGAGCTGCAGCATCAGCAGGCTGACCATGACGCCGAGCATCATCGGCACCACCGCGAGCACCGACTGGTTGCCCTTCTCCGCCTCTTCCACCGTGCCGCCGACCGCCACGTCATAGCCTTGCGGCAGCCCCGCCCGGAACGTCTCGATCGCCGGCTTGAGCTCGTTGACCACCGTCGCCGCCTCGGCGCCGGCCACGGTATCGGCTTCAACGGTGATGATCGGCTCGCGCTGGCGCCGCCAGACGATCGGGTCCTCGACGCCATAGGAGAGCGTTGCCACCTGACGCAGCGGAATGCTGTGGCCGTTCGCGCTCTTGATCTGCAGGTTGGCCACCGTACCAAGATCGCGCCGCGCCTCCGGCGTACCGCGAACCACCACAGGGACGAAGCGATTGCCGTCGCGGATTTGGGTCACGGGCGTACCGGAGAAGATCACCGCCAGCGTGCTGGCGATGTCCTGCGACGACAGGCCGACGGCGCGGGCTTCCGTCTGGTTGACGGCAATCTCGACGGCCTTCTGCGGCTCGCCCGAAGTCAACGTCACGCCCCGACTAAGCGGATTGGCGGCGATGATGTTGGCAAGCTGCATGGCATAATCGCGCACCTTGGCGACGTCAGGTCCGGTCACGCGATACTTCACTGGCCAGCCAACCGGCGGCCCCAGCTCCAGCGGGCTGACACGCGCCGTGATGTCGCGGAAATCGGCCTTGAAAGCCGTTTCGAGGCGCACCTTCAGGGCATCTCTTTGCTCGGCATCCTTGGCCACTACGACGATCTGGGAGATGTTGTCGTTATCGAGCAGTACGTCCATCGGCAGGTAGAAGCGGATGGCGCCGGAGCCGACATAGGTCGAGAAATGATCGACATCGGGATCGGCCCTCAGCAGAGCCTCGACGCGCCGGGTCGCCCGGTCGGTGGCCTTCAGCGAAGCGTTCTGCGGCAGACTGAGATCGACCAGGAGCTCCGGCCGGTCGGACATCGGGAAGAACTGCTGCTGCAACAGCGTCGCGCCATAGAGCGACACACCGAGGAGCGCGACGGCGGCGAGGCCGGTCGTCAGGCCGTGATCGAGCAACCGTTCGACAAGGCCATGATAAAGGTGTCCGAGACGTCCCTCGCCATGCCCTGCCCCATCGATCCGCTGCGGCAAAACCCAGGTGCCGATCAACGGTGAGAACACCACCGCGACGATCCAGGATGCCGTCAGCGAAATCAGCACCACCATGAACAGCGAGTAGCAGTACTCGCCAGCGCTGGAGGCGGCAAAGCCCACCGGCAGGAAGCCGGCAATGGTCACCAACGTGCCGGTCAGCATCGGAAAGGCAGTGGAGTCATAGGCGTAGCTGGCGGCGCGCCTCGGCTCCCAGCCGAGTTCGAGGCGGGAGACCATCGCCTCGACGGTGATCATCGCATCGTCCACGAGAAGACCGAGAGCGATGATCAGCGCGCCGAGCGAAATCCGCTGCAGACCAATGCCGAACAACTGCATGCCGACGAAGGTCAACGCCAGCACCAGCGGAATGGACAGCGTGACCACCAGCCCGGCACGCGTGCCGAGCGACAGGAAGGATACGGCGAGGACGATGACGATCGCCTCCACCAACACCTTCACGAAACCATTGACCGCCCCATCCACCACCGTCGACTGGTCGGCCACCAGATGCACGTCGATGCCATAGGGCAGTTTGGCCTCGATGGCCGCCATTCGCGCCTTCAGGGCGGCGCCGAACTCGGTGATGTTGCCGGTCGGCGCCATGGAAATGGCAAGCCCGAGTGCCTTCTCACCATTGCTCCGGAACAGTGGCGATGGCGGATCGGCCGGCCCTCGAGTGATGGTGGCAAGGTCGGAAAGCGGCACGAACCGATCGCCGATATGCAGCGTCACCGCCTTGAGGCTATCCTCGGAGGCAAAGGCGCCACTTACCCTGAGCAACACCTTTTCATCGGCATAACGGAGGGTCCCGGCTGGCGTCACGGCATTCTGGGCGCTCAGCGCCGCCATCACCTGTTCCGGATCGATCCCGTAGGTGGCGAGCCTCGCCGGCAGGAAGCTGACATCGATCTGTTCGTCCTGGGCACCGATCAGCTGCACCTTGCCGACATCCGGCGTTTCGAGCAGCGCCTTGCGGATCTCGTTCACCCGGTCGCGCAGTTCGCGATCGGTGAAGCCTTCGGCGGTGAAGGCGTAGATGGTGCCGAAGGTGTCGCCGAACTCGTCATTGAAGAATGGACCGTTGATGCCGCTTGGCAACGACGGGGCGAGATCGGTCACCTTCTTGCGCACCTGATACCAGATGCCCTCCACCTCGGCCGGCGGCGTCTCGTCGCGGAGGTTGACCATGATCACCGCTTCGCCGGCCCTCGTGTAGCTGTCGAGCCGATCGAGCCAAGGCGTTTCCTCCAGCTTCTCCTCGATCTTGTCGGTGAGAAGGTTGGCCGTGTCGGTCACCGTGGCGCCCGGCCAGATGGCGGAGACCACCATGGTCTTGATGGTGAACGGCGGGTCCTCGTTGCGGCTGAGATGGAGATAGCTCCAGGCGCCGGCGGCAATCGTCAGCAACATCATGAAGATGACCAAGGTCTGCTGCTGCAGCGCCCAGGCCGACAGGTTGAAGCGGCGGTCGTCGCGCTCGTTGTGCGGCATGTCGGTCATTGCGCGCTCTCGTCCAGCGATACGGTCTGACCGGGCCGGAGCTTGCTGACGCCAGCGACAACGACACGCTCGCCAGCATTCACGCCAGCGGAAATCAGCACGTCTTTCTCGCTGTAGCGCTCGACGGTCACCGGCTTCAGCGTCAGCTGGCCCGTGGCAGCGTCGACAACGAAAACGGCGGGCTTGCCATCGGCGGCGCTGATGGCGGCGCCAGGAAGAGTGATCACCGCAACGCCGGGCGCGGCGATCGCCCCGGTCACCGTGGCGCCCAAAGACATCGCCTCCGGCGCATCGATCAGACCGACCTTGATCCGGTAGGAGCGGGTCGCGTCATCGGCCGCGGGGCTGATCTCCCGCACCCTGCCCGTTGTCGACACCGAGGGGTCGGAGAGCAAGGAAACGCGTACTTCGATGTCGGGCGGAATGCTGTTGATCACGCTTTCGGCGACGTCAAAGGTGGCGTCCTTTTCCGCGTCGGAGGCAACGCGAACCACCATCTGTCCGGCACCGACCACCTGCCCGGCATTGGCGCCAACGGCGGTGACGACACCGGACATGGTTGCCGTCAGATCGGCATAACCAAGCTTGTTGCGGGCACTGGCCAGCGCAGCCGTTGCCGCGTCGTGTTTGGCGACCGCCGCCTTCCAGTCTGATTCGGCCGCCTCCACGCTCACCTTGGCAACGATCTGCCGGTCGAACAGCCAGCGTTGGCGTTCGAGATTGCTCTGGGCAATGGTTTGCGCGGCGGCGGAACTGGTCACATCCGCTTCGGCGGCCTTCACCTCGTTGGCGATGTCGCTGGGATCGATGGAAGCAATGAGATCACCCTTCGCAACCCGCGTGCCCACGTCAACGACACGGCGCAGAAGTCGACCGGACACCTGGAAACCGACATCGGTCTCAAGGCGCGGGGTCACCGTGCCGGTCTGCGTCATGGTCAGACGATCGTCGACATGCGCGGCGACGATGGTCCGCACCGGCCTCGGCGGCTCAGGGGTGGCCGTCTTTTCCTCGCAGGCGGCGAGAAGGCAAACCAAAAGGACGGCGGACAACCCTCGCGCGAAAACGCATCGCATCATTCAGAAACATCCAGGTTAGGCAAGACCGGCGAGCGTGGTTTGCGCCGCAAGATCGGCAAGGGCGGCGACATCACCGAAGTCCATCGGATCGATGCTTTCCGCCAGCGTCAGGACACCGTGAACGCTGGCCCAGAGGATTTGAGCGGCGATATCCGGCGCCATCGGCCTCAGCGCACCGGCATCGATCGCGACGGCCACTTGATCGCGAAAGATGTGGAACGGCGCCAGAAGCGTGGCACTCCTGCCGAACTCACCGAGTTCGCCGTGGTCGTTCTCGAGGAACATGGTGCGAAAGCGTGGACGATCCTCAAGGGCGAAGGCGACATAGGCACGCGCCATTTGCAGCAGGCAATCGCGCGGATCGGCGGCGTCTCCGGCGATCCGCACAAGCTGTGAATGAAGTGCTCCGATCGATTCTGACCAATAGGCCACCATCAGCGCATGCTTGGTCGGGAAATACCGGTAGAGCGCCCCGGCGGTCAGTCCGACCTCCTTGGCAATCTGTCGCATGGAGAAGGCGGCATAGCCACTTTCCGCCACCAGTTTGGCCATCGCGTCCAGCAGGCGGACGCGCGTCGCATCGAGATCTTCATCGGACAAAGGGGGACGTGGCATCGGCGACTCTTTCGCTATACGCGTTCATTAAACGCGTTTACGAAAAGAGGCAAGACAATTCGAAGGGCAATTTTGCGATGGTAAATAAGTGACCAGCCCTATACCCCTGCAGGATATTCGCGAGTATCGCGCTGCCTTCCTTGGCCTCCAGCAGGTAGCTTCACTTCTCAACGAGATCGGACAGGTGCTTGGAGATGAAGTCCGTCCCGTACCTGGCGATCACCTCATCGCTGACGAACCACACCGACCCAAGGAACCCGCTTCCGCAAGCTCAAGGCTCGGCAACACGTTATGGAGGAGTGGTTCATCGGCGATTGCGCCTTACTGCCATCACCTTGCCGACATAGGCGATGGTTTTCACGCCTGACGGCGAGATCAAACGGACAAGCCTTCCAGTCGCGACACGGCGATACCGAGCCAACCGGCCGCATCTCGCAGCTTGGCCTTGTCGCGCTCCGAAATGACTATGCCGAGCTCGCATATCCAGGAGCAAAGGGTCTCAAGCGCCACCCCGGCTTCGTGTGGTCAATGAGCTCGCGGATGACGTCGGCCACCTCGCAAGGCAGGTGCGCTTCCATTCCGTTCAGAATGGACAAAATACCGGCCTCGGACGGTTTCATCTTGTCCGCTTCCACGTCCCCTGCTGCGACCGAAATTGCACGATAAGCCGTTCCATCTGCGCCTACGGACCGTCCTTGAAAGCGTCGAGGATGGCGTCGTTGAAGGGCTTCATCTTCCGTTCCGCCCTCGCCTCGTAGTCGGCGGCCTTCGCGGGGTCGGGTGAGACGCCCACCCCTTCCCTGTACATGTGACCGACCTCGAACTGCGCCTCGGGGCTGTCCTGATCGGCGGCTTTCTTGAGCCAGACGAACGCCGCCTCATCGTCGCGGTTGCCCGTGGCACCGACCCGATAGAACATCCCCAGCGCATATTCCCCGGGTGCAAATCCCTGCTCGGCCGCCTTTCGGAACCATTCCTCGGCCTTCGGGTAGCTCTGCGGCACCCCGCGACCATAACTGTAAAGGCTGCCGATCATGGTTTGCGCACGTGCATCGCCAGCCTCGGCCCTTGGCATCGCTATTTCCAAGACCTTCTTGTAGTCGGCCGCTGCAAACGCATCCGTCAGATCGTCCGCCCAGGCTGGAGCGGCAGCGAAACAAGACGCGACGATCAGTATCAGAGAGATCAAGAACCGACGCCACATCGGGTGGAGCGTGGCGGGCTCGTGCCCGGCAAGTCGCTCCGTTGACAATCCAAACCGCTCCGACATCACCGCACCCACGTTTGCCGCGCCGGCGCCAGAACCGGGCTCAGGCGCCATCCGCAACCGCTGATACGCGGCCATCCGGCAGGGCGTAAAGGTGCGAGCGCCCGGCAGCGTCAACAAAGAGTATCCTTTTGCGGTCTCTTTGCAGTTTCGCGCCGACGATGATTTCGGGATGTCCGTAGACCCGCTTCTCGCGCCAGGAGCCGACCTCCCGACAGACGATTCCCGTATCGCAGACCAGGAACAGGTCGCCTAAGATAAAGGCGTCGGAAATGAAATCCGTTTCGGTGATTTCATGGCAACGCGCGCCGGTCGGCTCGATCACCACCAACCTGTCCGCGCACCAGACCAGCAGGAGGTCGCCTTGGCGGGAGACCTCGAACGGATAGTTTCCACCAAGCCGGAAGCTGACCCCGGTTTGCGACACGATCCCCTGGACGGAACCATCCGGCAGCCTTGAAAACGCAACGGACACATCGTCGCGAAGGCGAAAGGTGCACAGATCGGATGCCATTTGGCCGCGATACGCCGAGAACCGTTACTTCTGCGCCACCTTGGCGGTGAAAGCGGCCACGCTCTGCTTCAAGACGTCAGCCTGCTCGACCAGTTCGCTGGAAATGGCCGACACGCGCTCCGCCGAACTGGTGGTCTTGTGTCCGGCACCGATCACTTCACCGATGGCGTTGGCGATCTCGTCGGCCGACCTGGAGACGCCCATCGCCGAACTGGCGATGTCGGCGGTGGCCGCCGATTGCTCTTCGACGGCGGCGGCGATCGCCGTACCGATCCGCGCCACTTCCTCGATGGTTTCGGTGATCCCGGAGATGTCGGAGACCGACTGCTGGGTCGCTTGCTGGATGGCGGAAATCTGGCCGGTGATTTCCTCGGTGGCGCGTGCCGTCTGCGAGGCGAGCGACTTCACCTCCTGCGCCACGACGGCGAACCCCTTGCCCGCCTCGCCGGCGCGTGCCGCCTCGATGGTGGCATTGAGGGCCAGAAGATTGGTCTGGGCAGCAATGGAGGAGATCAGTTCCACCACCGAGCCGATCTTGTCGACGGCGTCCGACAGCCCCTTGACCGACGCGGCGGTCTGGCGGGCCCCGTCCACGGCCTTTGAGGAAACGGTCAGGGACGCCTCGGCTTGCCGTCCGATCTCGCCGATCGAGGCATGCAGCTCCTCGGTGGCTGCGGCAGTTGTGGCAATGCCGTTGCCGGTCGTCTCCTGGGCGGCACGAATGCTGTCGCAGCGGCCGGTCACCGCCGCCGCCTGCCCCTCGAGCTCTCCGGAACTGGAGCCAAGCTCGGACGTCATCTTGGCGAACTTGCCCAGCATGCAGCCGATCTGCTTGTCGAACTCGCCGATCGCCGTCTGCACCCGGTCCTGCCGCTCCGAAATCTGCTGGATCAGCGTTTCGCCGTAAACGGAAACGGCGATGTCCATGTCGAGCAGCACCGCCTTGGTGACGGCGGCGATCATGCGGGCCGCCTTGGTGCCGGAAAAGCGCGCCTGCCGCCCGAGAATGGCCGAGACCTGGCCCAGGACATGATTGTAGCCGGAGATGTACCAGTGCGGCTCCAGCCCGATGCGCACATGGGCTAGGCCGACGCGATGCACACTCTCGAAATAATCGCGATCAAAACGCGCCGAGAACAGGCGCTTCCAGTGATCGTATTGCGCCTTCTTGAGGTGATCGATGCGACCGCGAACCAGTCCGGCCAGCTTCGGCTCCCGCTCCCAGCGCTGATAGAACGCGGTGAGGATATCGCCCATCTGCGGATCGAGAATCGTCCATGCCGCCCGAATATCGGCGGACGCCGCCTCATCAATGGAATAGGCTTTCGTATGGCCCTGAAAGTCTTCCCACGCCGCCATGTCACCCTCCGGAAAACAGCCTAGGCATTTTCACTTAAAATTCCCAAGCACAACTACTATCTATGCGGGTGGTTGATAAACTCTGAATTTGTTCCTGACTGTTGTATATTTTTAGAGATGTTCAAAATGCAACAAATACGGATATATCGTCAAAAGTAACGCTTTTCCGCGCAATTCAGCCAAGCCGCACTTTTGACAGCCAAGGCGACGGACGCTAGCTTTCGCAATGGCTCTGCTACACACCGTCCGCAGGGAGATACACGCAAACATGGCAAAGATCGCCGCTATCATCTACCCGTCCGGAACGGACATCGACGGCCTGCTCGCCAGTGTCGCGCGCGGCGTCATCGCCGCCGGCGCCCGGGTGGGCGGGGTGGTTCAGACGCGCGACGTCCAGGGTTGCAAGGGCATGGCCGTGGTCGATCTCGGTGGCGGCCGCATCACGTCGATCGCCCAGAACCTCGGGCCGCTGTCCACCGCCTGCAAGCTCGATACGGCTGCGATGGCCGACATCACGGCCGATCTCGAACGGCAGATCGACGCCGGGCTCGACCTCTTGATCCTGAGCCGCTTCGGCAAGACGGAGATCGAGGGCAACGGCTTCCGCTCGCTGTTCGGCCGGGCGATGCTGGCCGATACTCCGCTTCTTACCGGCGTGCGCGACGAGCACGCAACCGCCTGGGCAGCTTTCCACGGCGGTCTCGGCATCGACCTGCCGCCAGATGAAAGCCACGCCCTCGCCTGGGCGAAGGGCGCGGCTCTCTGAGAGCAGTATTTAGCCGTTGCCGTCAGGCGGCGTTCAGGTCGGCGATGAAGGACTTCACCTGCTCGCGCAGCTTCGCCGACTCGCCGTTGAGGTTTTCAGAAAGGCTCATCAGCTGGGTGGCAGCGGCGCCGGTCATCTCCGCCGCGGTACCAACCCCCGCGATGTTCTGCGTCACGTCGGTGGTGCCCGAAGCGGCACGCTGGGTGTTGGCGGCGATCTCGCTGGTCGCGGCGCCCTGCTCCTCGACGGCGCCGGCAATGGTCTGCGATGTCGACTGAATGGTGCTGATCGTCTCGACGATGCGCGAGATCGACTCCACCGCGACGCCCGTCGCCGACTGGATCTCGCTGATCTTGCCGCCAATGTCGCTGGTGGCCTTGGCCGTCTGGTCGGCGAGCTGCTTCACCTCGGCGGCCACCACGGCGAAGCCCTTGCCCGCCTCGCCCGCACGGGCCGCCTCGATGGTTGCGTTGAGCGCCAGGAGGTTGGTCTGCGCGGCGATGTTGTTGATGAGGACGATCACCTCGCCGATCTGCTGGGCCGAAGACGACAGCGACTGGATGTTGCGAGCCGAGGTTTCCGCCTCCTGAGCCGCCTCGCGGGCGATCCGCGATGAGTGTTCCACCTGCTTGGCTATCTCCTGGATGGAGGCGGACAACTCCTCGGTGCCTGCCGCGACGGTCTGAACGTTGGTCGAGGCTTCCTCGGCAGCGCCGGCCACCGACTGCGCCTGACGGGAGGTTTCCTCGGCGGTCGCCGACAGGTTCTTGGCGGAATCGGCCACTTCGGTGGACGAGTGGGCGAAGGCCTCCGACAGATGGCTCATGTCGTCCACGAACCGATCGATGACGGCGGCGCGACGTTCGAAGGTCTGGCGATCGGTGATATCGCGCTGCTTCTGCCCTTCCTCGAGACGACGCCCGTCGGCCAGCTTGTCGCGCATGTAGACGACGCTCTTGGCAATCGCCCCGATCTCGTCGCCGCGCTCGGACATGGCGACACGCACGTCGAGATCGCCATCGGCCAGCCGGCGCACGTCGCTCGACAGCTCGCTGAGCGGCCGGGTGATCGTGCGGATGAAGAAGACGCCGACACCACAGAGAGCCGCGACCAGTACCAGGATGCCGCCGCCGATCGACACCAAGCGGTCATAGAAGGCATTGTCGATGTCGTCGACATAGACGCCCGATGAGACCACCCAGCTCCAGGGGGCGAAGGGCGCGTCGTAGGAGATCTTCTCATACGGCGTCTTGTCGTCGCCGGGCTTGGCGAAATAGTAGGTCGTGAAGCCGCCGCCGGCCTTGGCGTTGGCGATCTGTTGCTGGATGAAGGCGTTGCCCTTGGCGTCGACCTCGGCACCGCGCTGTTTGCCCTCGAGGTCGGCGCGCGTACCATGCAGTTCGGTTACGCCATTGTAGTTATAGACGAAGAGGTAGTTGTTTCCGGCATAACGGAGGGTGTGCACCAAGTTGGCCGCCTGTTTCCTGGCCTCTTCCTCGGTGATCGTTCCCTTCTTGGAGGCGTCGTAAAAGCCCTGGATCTGCGACACCGCGCCATCAACGATCTGTTGAATCGCTTCCTTGCGCTGGGCAAGCATGCTGGCGTGAAGGTCAAGAAAGCAAATGGTCGCGACTGCCATAAGCCCGATCGTAAACGACACGATTTGCAGCGTTATCTTGGCCTTGATCGTCAATGAACGCATGATGCCCTCCGAAAGACTGTGCCTTCACATGTCGAAGCTCACCACAGTCCGATTGCCTCTCCTTCTCGATTAATGCACGCGTTACTTATCAGATCGTAAATTATAGCAATAATATGTAATTTCTGCTGGGGCATCGGGGACAGTCGCCCTCGCCGGCACCATGTTGTCAATATGTTGTCAATCAGGGCTGGATCTGGTATTTGACATCATGTTGACAACATAGAGCGAGGGCTTCGCTCGGGAACGTCATTGTCAATGTCGAGCGACGATCGGCTTTCGCCTGCGGGTCTCCTCCGTGGAACGATGCCGACCGCCGCCGACCGCTCGCCATCCTCAGGCAGAACAAGGAACCGAAATGCACCTCGAAAACAGCGTCGCTCTTGTCACCGGTGCCAGTCGGGGCATCGGTGCCGCCGTCAGCCGGACGCTCGCCGGTCATGGCGCGGCCGTCGGCGTGAACTATCTCAACAGCCAGGCGGCGGCCGAGGCCGTCGTCGCGGACATCATCGGCACAGGCGGCCGGGCCATCGCCGTGCAAGGCGACAGTCGCGATCCCGACGACATGAATGCCGCGGTCCGCGCGGTGGAAGACGCCCTCGGCTCCATCGACACGCTGGTGATCAACGCCGCCATGTCGTTTCCCACCAAACCTTTCCTGGAAATCGACTGGGCTGACTTCAGAGCCAAACTGACCGGTGAGATCGCCTCGGCATTCCATGTCTGCCGCGCGGTGGTGCCGGGCATGGTGGAACGGCGGCGCGGCTCCATCGTCGCTATCAGCAGCACGCTGTCGCGCCAGCCCGCACCGGGCTATGGCGCCCATACCACCGCGAAATCCGGCCTTGACGGCTTCGTCAAATCGCTGGCGCTCGAACTTGCCCCGCAGGGCATCCGCGTCAACGTCGTGGCGCCGGGCCTGACCGAGACCGACGCCACCGCGCATATCCCAGGCGAAGTGAAGGCGATGATGGCCGAGCACATCCCGATGCGCCGCTGCAGCGTGCCCGACGACATCGCCCGCGTGGTCGCTTTCCTCGCTTCGGATATGTCGGACTACCTGACGGGCGCCTACCTGCCGGCCAGCGGTGGTCACCTCATGCTTTGATGCCAGGCGATGATCGCTATCGGCGCACCTCAGCCATCGCTTCTCGTCTCGTCAGCGGTCTCCAGCTTGGCGCGAAGACGCAGGATGACCTTGTGGACGGTGGCGATGTCCTCGACGCCGAGACCGTCCGCAAGGTCGTTCACCCAGGGGGCCTGCAGCGTCATGGCCGCCTCCAGGGCGCGCCTCCCCTTGTCGGTCAGTGCCACCAGATGGGCACGCTTGTGGTGTGGATTGGGCTGGAACTCCACCAGTCCGTCCCGTTCGAGATCGTTGACGATCCGCTGCACATTCTGGCGGCTCGCCCCGATATCGCGTGCCAGCCAGGCCACCGGTTGAGGTTGCTGACGGTGGACGATTGTGCCCAACACCTGCCACCGAGCGCTGGTGAGCCCGAGGTCGGCGACCAGACGATCGCCGGACGCGATCAACAGGCTGTTCAGCTTGAAGAAATCCAGCATCAGGCTGGAGAGACGAGCGCCGGCCGGCGTATGGCCATCAGCGTGCATTGGCGGACTTTCCGGTCATTTTGACACCATATTGCCAATATGACCGAAGCATCGGATGGGTGCAACCGACAGCTCAGATCGCACCGGCCATCGTCAAGGACGCAGGAGCAAGCCGTCATGATGCACTCAAATTGACAACATAGCACCATATTGGTATTTGATTGCCATCAGACGATTGATTTCCAGGAGCGGACAATGCTGAAACGCCTGCATCCAGTGGCTGGCGCGATCGCTCTTCTGACGATTGCCGCCTTCTGGCTGTCAACGCTGCTGAGCGAGATCTTCTCGTCGGCGGCGACCATCGCGGCAGTCAAGATGGCAATCCCCTGGGGGCTCCTGCTCCTCATCCCCGCGCTGATTACCGTCGGCGCCAGCGGTTTCAAGCTTTCCCGCGGCAACCGGCGCGGCGTGGTCGGCATCAAGGCCAGGCGCATGCCGTTCATTGCCGCCAACGGTCTTGTCATCCTGGTTCCGGCGGCCCTCTTTCTGGCGACGAAGGCGGCAGCCGGCACCTTCGATACCGGCTTCTATCTTGTCCAGGCAGTGGAACTTATGGCTGGCGCGACCAACATCACGCTACTCGCGCTGAGCTTCCGCGATGGTCTGCGCCTTACGGGCCGCGTGCGGAGGCAACGGCGCTGAGCCGAATCCAAGGACAAGCATTGGCCGCGCCCAGCCTCGAGGAAGGGCGCGGCCCAGGACGTGAACCGGACGATTGAGGCGTCAGGCGGCGGCCGAGTTTGTCAGATATTCCTCGACGATATCGCCGAACTCCCTGATGCCCTGCTCCACGGTCTGGGCTGTGGCGTTGACTTCATCGGCAACGGTCACGGTCTCCGCCGAGGCGGCTTCCACAGTTTCCACCTCGCCGGCCACCATCTGCGTTCCCTCGGCTGCGGTGGCTATGGAGTGGCTCATCTCGCCAGTGGCAGCCGCCTGCTTGGCGACGGCCGCATCGATGGCATCGGCAAGTTCTTTCACCGACGCGATCTTCAGCGTGATGCCCTGGATCGCCTCCACCGCCGTGCGCGTGCTGCTCTGAATCTGTGAAACCTGCGAGGCGATATCGTCGGTGGCCTTGGCGGTCTGACCCGCCAGATCCTTCACCTCGGCAGCCACCACCGCGAAGCCCTTGCCCGCCTCGCCGGCTCGAGCCGCCTCGATGGTGGCGTTCAAGGCCAGGAGATTGGTCTGCGCGGCGATGCCGCGGATCAGATCAACGACGGCGCCGATGCGATCGGCAGCCTCGCTGAGCGCGGCAATCTGACCGGAGGACGCCGCCGCTTCGGAATCCACTTCGGCAACGGCTTGCGTCGACAGGCGGATCTGATCGCCGATACCGTGAATGGAACTCGACAGGTTCTCGGCCGCAGTGGCAACCGCGCGCACATTGATCGAAGCCGAGTTCGACTTTTCGCGCATCGCCTCTGCCCTGCGGCGCGTATCGCTCGATGTCGAGGAAAGCCCCTCAGCCGTCGCCTTGAGTGCCGTCATCTGCAGATCGACGGTGCCCTGCATCCGCGTGGCGGCGTCGCGAAACTCATCCGAAAGCGCCCTCAGCCGCTGCTCGCGAGCACTCTGCAACTCGTAATTCTGCCGTTGCTGCTCCTCAAGGCGCAGCTTTTCCTGAACGCCAAGGCGCAACACATCGACGGCGGCGGCGATCTCACCGATCTCGTCGCCACGCTCGAGGAACGGAACGTCGAGATCCGAGTTGCCGCAAGCCAGCAAACCGATGCTCTGCTTCAGCAGACCAAGTGGGCGCGTGATGAGTCGCCCCATGAAGACCAAAACGATGACGATCATCGCCAGCGCACCGCCCAAGAGAGACAGCGCGATGAGCGTTGTCAGCTCGTTGACGTAATGCGACAGCGTATCGGTTCGCCAGGCAACGGCGAGATGGCCGAGCGGACTGCCAGCCTTGTCCTTGCCGACAGGCGCGACGATCAGCACGGCACCACCGACGACACGGGAAGACCGCGCGTCGGGGCTGGCTTTCACCATCGCGTCGGCCTCGGTATCGAAAGCCGCGACATCGACATTCCCGCTCACGTAATCGGACACCACGGAACCGTCGGCTGCCAGAACGCGCACCCGCAGCAGCGGTGGGGTCGGCTCCTGGGTGAACTCGGCATAGGCCTGGTTGACGACGTCCTTCTTCTTCCACTTCACGCCGCCCTCCACCGCCGCGGCGATCAGATCGGTCATCTGGAGACGGGCGTCGGTGAACTCTTCCCTCATGACCGCTGTGGTGCTTCTGAGCGAAACCAAAGCCGTCGCCACCACGACCAGCAGAATCACCGCCGTCAGGATGACGGCGATCTTCGTCTTCAGCGAAAGGTTGGAAAAGATCTGCGTCATGACGAGCTTCGTCTCTGTCTGGGGGCGCCCCGCTGGCTCGGGGCGCTTTCTGCGAGTCAAGACGGCATCGGTGCAGGGCAAAGGCTGCTCCGCAATGTCGATACACGCCCGTGCGATTGACCAAGCCGAGGTCAGAGACCTTCGACGTTGAGCCCGACGGTGATCGCGCCGATCGCCGCGCCCGTCTTCGGGTCGGAGATGGTGGCGCTCACCTGCGTCTGCAGTTGCTGGGTCGACTCGTCCTTCTCGACCTCATCGACGAAAATCGTGCCCGGCCCGACCTTGAAGGTCTTCTGCCACTTCGCTTCATCGCCCTGCCAATAGTCGGACGTCGTCTCGCTTTGGCCGACATTGAGTCCCTTGTTGTCGGTAACGAACAGCTCGGTGATCGCCCCACCCGACTTTTCCTGTTGTTCCTTCAGGAACTTGGAGAGAGGCGTCGACAAGGTTTCGTTGATCAGCGGCTTGTCGGCGGCGTCCACCTCGGCCCGCCATTTCTTGTCGAGCGCATCGATATCGGCCTGCTGCAGTCCGGCGTACTTGGTGTTCTGCGCGTTGATCGCGTCGATCACCAGTGGATCTGACAGAAGTGGAACGACATGCTCTTCCACGTAAGCGCGCGCGGCAACGGCGTAGTCGTCTTCCGCGAGGGCCTGACCCACCCCCACCGTGGAGCACAACAAAAGACCAAGCGTCATATACCGGCCAATCTTCATGGCACCCTCCAAACAATTGCAAGAACTACATCCCACACCTCCGGTTACCGTCACGCTAAAGTTTCGCACACAAAATAGAAAATACTCGCCAATCCATCGAAAGACCGGCGAGCATTAAAGAGTTATATTTTACTTCGACAAATATACCTAGGCAGTTTGTAGAACAGCAAAACAGGCTAGGTATTTTAAACAGGAGACGGTCGGTTCAAGATCAATCCACCGCACATTGCCCGCTCCATCTCGGCGAAAGGCGTGCCACCAAGCCGTCAGGCCGAAGCGGCAGTTGCGTAGTCCATATGCTCCAGATCCTCGATCAGGTCCGGGCCAACCGGCGTCCAGCCGAGCCGCTGGCGGGTGATGTCGCTCGAAGCACTGATGTCGAGGGCCGCGAACAGCGCCATCCAGCCCAACTGCGCCCCAGCTTCCTCCGGCGTGACCGACCTGACGGGCAGACCAAGCCCGGCACCGACCACTTCGGCGATCCGCCGTGCCGAGATGCCTTCCTCGGCCACCGCGTTATAGCGCTCGCCGCGCCGTCCCTTGTCGAGTGCGAGCACGTAGAGCCTGGCGACATCGCTCACATGGCAGGCAGCCCAGCGATTGGATCCATCACCGACATAAGCAGCGGCGCCCTTCTCGCGACAGATGGCGACATAAGGGGTGATCAGCCCCTGCTTGGCGGTGTCGTGAACCTGCGGCAACCGCATCACCCGCACATCGACGCCAGCCTCCAGCGCGGCATTGCCGGCCAGTTCCGAGGCGATGCGTGGATTGCGATGTTCGGTGTTGAACACCGTCTCGATGGCCGGCTTGCCGTGCCCCTGTTCGCCGATACCGACGCCAGAGGTGATGATCAGCGGCCGATCCGAACCCTTGAGCGCATCAGCCAGGGCACCGATCACACGGCGATCCTTTTCGCAGTTGTCGACGAAACGGCCGAAATCGTGATCGAAAGCGGTGTGGATCACCGCGTCGGCCTGAGACGCGCCAGCGCGAATGCTGTCGAGATCCTCGAGCTCGCCATGGTGGACGGCAACACCGGCAGCCTTGAGGGCTTCCGCGCCCCGTTCGGACCGCGTCATGCCCAGCACCTCATGCCCGGCCGCCAGAAGTTCCGGAACGATATGCGAGCCGATGAAGCCCGTCGCACCCGTCAGAAAGACACGCATCGCAAAGTCTCCGCTCTTGTGATGCGAGTGAGACTAACCGGCGTGGCTAATAGTAAAAGTAGTGACCTTATAGGGGTATAAGGACTAACAGGATGGGTTGTCGAAGGGGCGCCACAAAGGCCACAGTTCGGGGCCTGCCGCGACCTCCTCGAAGAAGCCGACGAGCTGGTGCTGACCGGTGCGACCCGACATACCCCGCCCGCGTCACCTCGCATCAACAGCTTTCTTGTAGAGCTGCCAGCCCAATGCACGAGCTCTCGGCTCTAAACGCGTTTCTTTGGCGCCCTCGGTGTGTTATCGGCCAACGACAGCTGACGACCCCAGAGGACATTTCGCGATGGCGCTTCTTCCTCCGACCTACGACATCACCAAATCCTACGAGGAGAACCTCAGCGCCGGACCTTTCTATGCGGGCACCATTCCATCGGAGCCAGCCTCGCGAAAGACCTACCCCTTCATGGGCTTTGAGCTCGCCAGCCCGATCGGCGTGCCGGCCGGTCCGCTGCTGGATGCCGCCTACGTTTCCCTTTACGCCCGACTCGGCTGGGATGTACCCGTCTACAAGACGGTGCGCAGCATCGCCCGTGCCTCCCATCCCGTGCCGAACTGCCTGTTCATTGCCACCGACATGCTATCGGAGGCGGACGCCCATACGATCCGCACCGTCGCCCCGGCGCCGCAGTCGGTCGAAGACCTCACCATCACCAACTCTTTCGGCATGCCGAGCAAGGCGCCGGCCGACTGGCAGGCCGACGTCCGCCTCGCCTCCGAGGCGATGCAGCCCGGCCAGCTTCTGGTGGTCAGCGTCGTCGGCACCCCCGGCGCCGAGGAGCGAAGCCTTGAAGAGGACTTCGCCCATACGGCGGCGCTGGCCAAGGCGGCAGGCGCGCGCGTCATCGAAGCCAACTTCTCCTGCCCCAACGTCGCCAGCGCCGAAGGCGAACTGTTCCGCGACGCTCGAACGTCGGCGTCCATTGTCCGGAAGATCAAGGAAGAGATCGGCGATATCCCGCTGATCATCAAGATCGGCGCGTTGCCGGAAGATCATCTCGCCGCCGTCGTCGAGGCATGCCTCCCCTTTCTCGACGGCGTCGCGGCGATCAACACCGTGCCGCTCTCCATCGTCGACGCCGAGGGTAATCAGGCGCTTCCCGGCAAAGGCCGCCTGAAAAGCGGCGTCTGCGGTGCCGCCATCGGCAAGGTCGCAACCGAGATGACCGCCCGCCTTCTGCACATCCGCGATCGCCTCGGCGCAACCTTCTCCGTCGTCAGCGTCGGCGGCGTGATGTCGGTAGACGACATCGACCACCGCCTCGCCATGGGCGCCGATCTCGTCATGTCCGCCACGGCTGCCATGTGGGATCCGCTGCTCGCCTCGCGCTGGAAGAGCAACCAAGGATAAGCGGAGCGACAAACCGCCGAAACTCCGGCAGGATATGTGAACCAGCGAGCCCTGCCACGACCGCGAGAAGTACACGCATCGGAGACGTCTCCGATATGGTTCTTGCGGCAAAGGGCAGCGCCTTGCAGAGGCTACGACGCCCTGCAGGATGGCGAGGCAATCGTTCAGTTCATTCGGCGTATCTTGGGCGAAGAGGAGGACCTCATGTCTCTCACGTCTTCCAGGCAGTCGGAAAACCGCTCCAGCGCAGGGCCAAAGCCGCTCAAGTCATAACGCTCGCTCGGAATGCCTTTTGCACTTGTACGCAGCACCCTGCTGTGGATGAGGAAGTCGAAGAAATCCTCATCCACCTCATGAATCACCGCATACCCGTTCTTGCCGTCCTTGAAAGTCTTCGCGTTCGCCTGAACTGCCGTCCGCCTCTCATTTATAATTTCAAACTCGTACTCTTCTTCGGCCGGGACCCAATTTAAAATCGCAAACCCCAAATAATAGGGTGATCTGGCGCCGGCCGGCCTCGAGTTCAAAACGAGTCCTCTTGAGCCATAGTCGAGGGTGACGTGGCACGTTCTTTTTGCTTTGTCGACAAAGACCGTCCAATCGTCTCCGCTATCATAGCGATCGTCGGGCTTCTTGCGCGTCTCCGCAGGAGAGGCAACGGCAAACTCCCGCACACAGTCGCTAAACCGACCCAATCCCCGGCGGAAGTCTTTCACGTCGTACTCACCGTACCTGGCTGCGTCGAATCTGACCACCAGAGTGTCGCTTTGGGAGACGGCGTCCAGAAACTTGTCGGTCAGGCCCGTGACTTTATAATAGCCCTTGCCTCTATAAGTGAATGCCTTCGCCTTCCCCGAAGAAAAAACGACATGACCGCCTATCTCGTAGAAATACTCTGATTTTTCTGCCGGAAATTTATCTATAAAAGTCATGCTATACGTTGGATCGCCAGATGACGATGCAAGGAAGTAAATATAAATACTCTTCTCTCCAAGCAAGAGATCAATCACGCACACGCGGTCGCCTCGATTGATTCTGACTTCCCAGTCATCGCCCTGATCATAGCGCGCCGCCGGCGAGGATGCCTCGCGCCCTTCCTCGGTCGCTTGTGGTGCCAGCTCGGGCTTTGCCTCTGGTTTGGTGGAAGGGACGTCCAGCCTGGGCAATTTGTTCGCCTGCGCGGCGGCGGTCTGCGGATGGTTCCGCGCATCCAGTGAGGGAATGATGGACGGGGTCGGGTCAAGCGGCACGCTTCCCGCTTCAACCTCCATCGCGCAGGCGATCATGCGATGAACGGCGTCTTGCGCGCCATCCAGGGAAAAGCGCGCCTGCGTCGTTCCATTGACGACAAGCGACAGACCGTTCCCGCGGGCGAAACGTCCGACATCGTTCGCCGACAGATTCTCGATCGTTACGCCCTTGTAGCTTGAAACCTCGACGCCGAACCCTTTCCCCGCCCACGACTGATCGCCGTCATAGAGGACTTCGACGGCGTACATCTTGTCGCCGACATACTTCCACGTCTTGCCCGACATCATCGCGAAGTAAGTCAGGTCGCCCCGACTATGGTCGGCACCCAACATGAGCATCGTGTCGCCCTCGAAGAACGTGTAGGTCAAACACGATTTTCTCGGCATGTTCACACCGACGGACCAACCGGGCTTACTGTCGTAGTCCTTGTCAGAGACGTAATACAAACCGTTCAACGCATCGTAGCCATACGACAAGCCGTGGAACGGCAGATACAACAAGACAAAGACGATGAATCGCAGACGAAGAAGCACCGCTCGCATGATCAGAACGCCCCACCCCAAGCTCAATTGTGGATTGAACGCGATCCAACCACTGGGCGCAACCGTAGCCTTGCGGATGTGAACAAAAAGAAAACATTGACCGGAAACCGACAACCGTTCACGTTTCCACCTTCCCAAACGAGAACCGCGCCCCTCACCTTCGTGAAGAGCGCGGCTTCGCTGTCTTCTCTTGCCCCCGCCCTCACTCGGCGGCGAGCGGCAAGCCGTCGGGGCCGAGGAGCTTGGGCCTAGGGCCCGGCTGCACCGAGGTCGTCACGAGATGCGGGCGGGCCGGGGGTGGTTGGCTGGGGCACGGCGTGGGCCTCATGCTCGGTCGGCTCGTCGGACTCGTTGGGCGAGGCGAGCTTGCCGAACAGCCAGGCGGTGGCGCGGTTGAGCCGGTTGATGATCAGGTAGAAGGACGGGATGAACACCAGCGACAGCACCGTCGACACCAGAAGGCCGCCGATCACCGCCGTGGCCATCGGCGCCATGAAC
>JARKNW010000024.1 GCA_029976075.1 Pleomorphomonas sp. | reverse complement strand
ACGTGAAGGTTGACGGCGACTCCACGCGGACCAGCGTCGCCGGCGTCTTCGCCTGTGGCGATCTGGTCGATCACACCTACCGGCAAGCCATCACCGCGGCCGGCACTGGTTGCCGCGCGGCGCTGGATGCCGAGCGCTATCTCGATCTGCTGGATGACATCGCGCTCGCTGAGGCCAGCTCAGTAGGTTACTGAGACGCTCTCAGTACTCTGCTTTCCTATTTAGAACCCGGGTTACTACCGAGAGGACGATAACGATGGCCGTGATCGAAGTCACTGACGCCAGCTTCGCTACCGATGTGCTGAACAACAGCAAGCCGGTACTCGTGGACTACTGGGCCTCCTGGTGTGCCCCCTGTCGTCAGCTCAGCCCGATCATCGAAGAGCTTTCGACGACCTACGGCGATCGCATGGTGTTCGCCAAGCTCGAGACCGACGTCAACCCCGATGTCCCGATGAAACAAGGCGTCATGGCGCTGCCGACCCTGCAGTTCTTCGTGGGCGGTCAGCTCGTCCAGGCAATTCAGGGCGGTAAGACCAAGGGCGCGCTCGTCAAGGCCATCGAAGCAGTGCTGGCCAGTTAGCTCCGTCAACCGATCGACCATGGTGGCCGTCCGATCCTGTCGTGGGAATCGGGCGGCCATTGTCGTTACCATCGCGGACATTGCTCCAGCTATTTAGCACTAGAACGATATATCGATATATAGCTTTTCACCTGCTCGCATGTCTGGTCGTGGGTAGGAGCGAACAGCCATGCCACCGCCGCGATCGTTGTCGCAACCGGCTACAGGCTCGTGCATCGTATGCTCTACGAGATCTGGAGCTTGGCTGCGTCTTCGCCGGCGACCGTATGAATGCTGATCACATTCGACAACAGGCTGCCAGGCATGGAAGCAGCTTTTCCCGGATCAGATCGCCATCCCGGATGGCAGCCAGACAACGATCGAATCGCGGTCGGCGACATCTGGGTCGGCCTCCAATGGCCAAGCAGGGCTTCTAAGAACGGACCGTTACCAGAACGAGCAGTACGTCAGCCGACAGAGGTGTCGGTTCCCGTAGCGTCCGGCTCGAGGAGGCCGATGATCCGATCGAGGTCGTCGGCGTCCGCGAACTCGATCGTGAGGCGTCCCTTGCGTGAACTCAAGCTGATCTGCACCCGGGTGTCCAAGCGATCAGCGAGCCCGTTGGCGTGTGCCTTGACCTGTTCCGGCAACTCCCGAGCGGTGTGGAATCCTCTGCGGGCGGGAGCCTCGTCGCCTCGTCGTGCAAGAGCTACGGCTTCCTCGGTCGCTCGCACCGACATGCCCTCGGCCACGATCCGCTGAGCCAGCTGCTCCATGGCCACCGTGTCGTCCAGCATCAACAACGCGCGGGCATGTCCGGCGGACAACACTCCAGCGGCGACACGGCGTTGCACGGAGGTGGGCAGATTCAGTAGTCGGAGGGTGTTGGAGATGTGTGGACGCGAGCGC
>JARKNW010000014.1 GCA_029976075.1 Pleomorphomonas sp. | reverse complement strand
ACTCCCGTATTGCTACGAGCGTTCGACTTGCATGTGTTAAGCCTGCCGCCAGCGTTCGTTCTGAGCCAGGATCAAACTCTCATGTTCAAAGAGTTCTTTCCCGAAATCACAAGTTCACTTGACGAGGTCCATTCCAATCATTCCCTTGCAGGAACGACCGAAACGGTCCTTATTATCAAGAAACGTGTCTTCCGGACTTAGCTCTTCCTGGCACCCAACCAACCCTCTCGGGTCAGTCACGCACCGATCGCCCTAAGCGCCGGCCACGTTTCTCTTTCTTCCTATTCACTTGTCAAAGAACGGAGGAGAACTCAGCCCCTCTAACCCACCGCCATAACCCGTCGGCTTACCGCCAGGCCCAGGCAACAGAAACTCGCCGGCACCACGTCGCCGCAGCGCCGCCGTCGATGAACGTGCTTATAGGGGGCACGATCCGGGCTGTCAACACGGTTTTGTGGCACGCGTTTTTGAGCCGCGAAAGACGACTTTCGGCTGATTTCCTGGACTTTTTGAGGCTGCATCGATGAAAGCCGGTTAAGTTGCCGACAATTTCGGCTAACTTTTCTGTGCCTTAATTTTCATCACCTGCAAAACGCCGGTCGGCAGCTCCTTCCCAGTGCCCCACGCCCAACTCCCGCCCCATTTTTCACCGACGGAATAGAGTGCATGCGCTTTTCCCCGGAGAAGCGCCGCCACCGGCGGAGCCGACATTGACAAGCCGCGACACCGGGCGGCAAAGTCACCGCCAATTTCAGGAAGGCGCCGGGGCCTAGCGGGATCACCGCGCGTCGGACTCGGGCACTCCTTCGGATCAACGCAACGGGCGGAAGCAAGACACCATCCATGAATGCCGCGCGTCCCCTGCATCGGAACGATAGCGTCGAGCTCGGCGATCTGCCGCCGCTCCTGACGGCCGGTGCCCGAGGTCTGCCCGACCGCCGAGGTGTGTCGATCCGCTGGCTGACCGGTACGGTGCTTGCCACCTTCGCGTCGACCTTCCTGATGGGTGGTGCTCTCTATGCTGCCTTCGATGGTCGCGAAACCATCGCCGAACCCTCTGGCACCGTTACCCGCTCCGCCGTGGTGGTCCCGACGCCAGACAATGAAATGATCGCCAAGAGCGATTTTCCGGTTCAGGAAGCCAACCTCGAGCCCGCCAGGCAGATCCTCAAGGTATCGACGATTTCTAAGGACGGCGAGCACGACATCATCCGTCTGAAGCCGTTCGCCAAGGTCTCGACGCCTCTTGTCTCGGACATGGCCGAAATCACCGATCCCATTCCACCCTATAACCCGCTGCGGATTTTCGCCGACGCCAACGCCGGCAACTCCGAGAGCGGCGAAGCCACGCTCTATGGCGCCGCCATCGAAGGCGACATGATGCTGAAGGTCACAGACTTCCCGGTGAACGACCCGAAGCTCGAGGCCTCCATTCCACTCGACATTGGCCAGACGGAGCGGATCGTTCGCGAAGCGGCGAGCTTCCTCAACGGGACCAACGTCAAGACGGCGTCGCTGTCGCCCGTCGATCAGTCGCGCTTCGATTTCGGATTTGCCGAGCCTTCCTCGCTCGATCAGTTCGGCGTTCGCATCATTCCCGAGAACGTCTCCTTCGTGCCGACCACGACGGCCGAACCGACACCGTCCGGCAACAACAATGCTTTCGAAGACCGTCGCGTCACGGTCGAGGCCGACGAACCGCTCGAAGAACTGCTGACCGACAACGAGGCAACAGACGACGAAGCCGGCGACATCGTCCTCGCCTTCCACAAGGCCGACAGGCTTCGCCTGCTGAAACTCGGCGACGAGGTACGCATTCGCCTGGCGCCAGATCCGGACGACGAAACGGCCCGCTATCGGCCGATCCTCGTGTCGGTCTATCGCGACGGCAGCCATCTCGGCTCCGTGGGGCTGGGCGATGGCGGCACCTACATCACCGTCGATGAGCCGCCGGCCACCGAGCAGGCCACGGCCGGCAGCTCCGATGGTGACGAGAACAGCCCGCGGCCGCGTCTTTACGAGAGCCTTTACGAGACCTCGCTCAAGAACGGCGTACCGCCGGCCCTCATCGATGAACTGGTGCGCGTCTTCTCCTTCGACCTCGACTTCAACACCCGCATCCAGCCGGGCGACAGCTTCCAGATGGTCTATACGCTTGGCGACAACGGCGAAGAGACCGACAACGGCGAGATCGTCTTCACCTCGATCACCCTTGGAGGCAAGGAGCGTCGCTTCTATCGCTATCGCGCGCCGGACGACGGCTCGGTCGACTACTACGACGACAGTGGCAAGAGCGCGAAGAAGTTCCTGATGCGCAAGCCGATGTCGGGCGGCACCTTCCGTTCGGGCTTCGGCGCCCGCAATCATCCGCTGCTCGGCGTCACCCGCATGCATACCGGCGTGGACTGGGCGGCACCGCGCGGCACCCCGATCATGGCGGCAGGCGACGGCATCGTCACCTATGCCCGCTGGAAGAACGGCTACGGCAACTATATCGAGGTGCAGCACACAAACGGCTACGCCAGTGCCTATGCCCACCCGACCGGCTTTGCCAAGGGCATCAAGGAAGGCGTTCGCGTGCGCCAGGGCCAGGTGATCGGCTATGTCGGCACGACCGGCCTGTCCACCGGACCACACCTCCACTACGAGGTGCATGTCAACGGTACGCCAGTCGATCCGCTCCGGATCAAGCTGCCACAGGGCCGCACGCTTGACGGTACGGTGCTCGCTGCATTCCAGTCCGAGCGCGACCGTGTCGACACGCTGCTGGCCGGCGACAGCCAGACAGCCCGCGCCGCGACCGCTCCGGCGAACGGCGGTTGATCAAGACCTTTGTTCGGCTTGCTCGGCCTCAGTCGCCACCGGGCGGACTACCCTTGACTTGCGCATCGCTTCGCGCCGGAGGTGGCCGACACGGCTGTTCCCCCTTGAAAGGCGGTTCCTGCCGCCCCATGTCTGCCCTGACCCGTTAGGTCCGGGCCCCTCTGGCAGAAGCCGCCGGCGCATCTGCGATGTCGGACCGTTGTCGACGCATTCCGCCGGCAGAGTTCGATATCTTGGACCTGACCCTACTTGCCACCCCCTGGCTCGGTACACCGCTCTACCTGTGGCTGGCTTTCCTGGCGCTTGTCGCCTTTCTGCTCGCCTTCGATCTCGGCGTTCTCCATCGCAAGTCGGAAGAGATCTCCATCCGACAAAGCCTGGTCATGTCCGGCGGCTACATCGCCATCGGCCTGATGTTCGGCGGCTTCGTCTGGGTGTACATCGGCGCCGACGCCGGCCTTGCCTATCTCACCGGCTTCGTCATCGAGAAGACACTGGCGCTCGACAACATCTTCGTCATCGCGCTAATCTTCTCCTTCTTCGCCATCCCCCGGCGCTATCAACATCGGGCGCTCTTCTGGGGCATTCTCGGCGTCATCGTCCTGCGCGGTATCATGATCGGCGCCGGCGCCACCCTGGTCGCTGAGTTCCACTGGATCCTCTACCTCTTTGCCGCCTTCCTGGTGCTGACCGGCATCAAGATGCTGGTGACCGAAGACAAGGAGCATGATCTCGCCCAAAACCCGCTGGTCGGGTTCCTGCGTCGCCGTCTCAACGTGACCGATCGGCTCGAAGGCGACCACTTCTTCGTCCGCAAACCGCTCGCCGGCAGCGGCCGCCTCGCGTGGCATGCGACGCCGCTGTTCCTGGCCCTGGTGCTGATCGAAGCGGCCGACATCGTCTTCGCCGTGGACTCCGTGCCCGCCATCTTCGCCATCACCACGGATGCCTTCGTCATCTACACTTCGAACATCTTCGCCATTCTCGGCCTCCGCGCGCTCTACTTCGCCCTCGCGGCAATGATCCATCGTTTCCGCTACCTGAAGCCCGCGCTGGCCCTGGTGCTGGTGTTCATCGGCAGCAAGGTTTTCGTCGCAGAATGGCTCGGCCTCGAGAAGTTCCCCGCCGCCATCTCGCTCGGCATCACGTTCGCGCTGATCGCCGGCGGCGTCGTGGTCAGCCTTCTGAAGACCCGACAGGAGGCCAGGACCTTGCCTCTGTCCGGAAATAATTGACGAACATCATCAAATCGAGGTGAGCCGGCTGGCGCATGCCAGCCGGAGCGCTATAGAAGACCGATCCAGAGCAATTTCAGCAAAAGTGGCAACCGGTTTTGCGTCCGAGATTGCGGTGACAAAAACGGTTGGAGCATTTTCGGCGAACCAGAGTTCGCGGGACATGCTCTAAATGGAACGGCTTCATGATCATCGGACCCTTTATCAACGGCGCCGCCATCATCCTCGGCGCGCTTGGCGGCTCACTCATTGCCCACCGCATGCCGGAACGCCTCAGGCTAGGCATGCCACTCGCCTTCGGCGTTTCGTCGATGGCGATGGGCGTCGTGCTGATTTCCCACGTTTCCCACATGCCGGTCATGGTGATCGCCACCGTGCTCGGCACACTGATCGGCGAACTCACTCGTATCGAGGATGGCCTCGCCCTGGTGGGCGGCTTGGCCAAACGGCTGGTCGAGAAAGTGGCAACGACGCCACGCGGCATTTCGCACGAGGCCTTCATCGAAAGCTTCGTCGCCATCCTGGTGCTGTTCTGCGCTTCGGGAGCCGGCATCTTCGGCGCGCTCAACGAAGGCATGACGCACGATCCGAGCGTGCTGATCGCCAAAGCCTTCCTGGACCTGCCCACCGCCGCCATCTTCGCAACGACGCTGGGGCTGTCGGTGGCCACCATTGCCATTCCGCAGATGGGCATTCAGCTGGCGCTGGCCTTTGGCGCCACCTTGCTGATGCCGCTGACGACGCCCGCCATGGTCGCCGACTTCTCGGCTACCGGCGGTGTGATGATGCTGGCCACCGGCCTCCGCATCTGCGGCATCAAGATGTTCCCGATCGGCAACATGCTGCCCGGCCTGCTGATCGCCATGCCGGTATCGGCCCTGTGGTCGATGGCGTTCTAAAAAGGAAATCGGCCGGGTTACCCCGGCCGACTGGTTTGTCCTGAGTCCAATTACGCCGCGACGTCCCGGATCTCCGAGAACAGCAGACGGTCGCTGCCACCGGTCACAGCCACGGTATCGCCGTCGCGGACATGCCCGGCCAGAATGCGCTCGGCCAGCGGATCCTGAAGCTGCCGCTGGATGACCCGCTTCAGCGGCCGCGCCCCGTAGACCGGATCGTAGCCCTTGTCGGCAAGCCACGTCCGAGCACTGTCGTCGAGCGTCAGCGTCACCTTGCGATCCTCCAACAGCGCCTCGAGACGCTTGAGCTGGATGTCGACGATGGCGCCCATTTCCGACCGCTTCAGGCGATGGAACAGCACGATCTCGTCGAGCCGGTTGAGGAACTCGGGCCGGAAGGCGGAGCGCACAACGCCCATCACCTGCTCGCGCACCGCGTCGACGTCCTCACCCTCCTTCTGGTTGGCGAGGTACTCCGAACCGAGGTTCGACGTCAGGATGATCAGCGTGTTCTTGAAGTCCACCGTGCGGCCCTGGCCGTCAGTCAACCGACCGTCGTCCAGCACCTGCAAGAGCACGTTGAAGACGTCGGGATGCGCCTTCTCGATCTCATCGAACAGTACCACCTGATAGGGCCGGCGCCGCACCGCCTCCGTAAGCGCACCACCCTCGTCGTAGCCGACATAGCCGGGAGGCGCACCGATGAGCCGGCTCACCGAATGCTTCTCCATGTACTCGGACATGTCGATGCGCACCATGGCGTGCTCGTCGTCGAACAGATAGGCGGCAAGCGCCTTGGTCAGCTCGGTCTTGCCGACGCCCGTCGGGCCAAGGAACATGAACGAGCCGATCGGCCGGTTGGGATCCTGCAAGCCGGCTCGAGCCCGACGGACGGCAGTGGATACGGCATGCACCGCCTCTGCCTGACCGACGACGCGCTTGGCAAGCTCGTCTTCCATCCGGAGCAGCTTCTCGCGTTCGCCCTCCAGCATCCTGTCGACAGGAACGCCGGTCCAACGGGAGACGACCTGCGCCACATGATCGGGCGTCACCGCCTCTTCCAACATGCCGTCGCCCTGACCTGCGGCTGCCTCGATCGCCTTCAACTCGGTCTCGATGCCGGGAATGACGCCATAGGCGAGCTCGCCGGCCCGCTGATACTCACCCTTGCGCTGGGCAATGGCGAGATCATTGCGCGCTTCATCGAGCCGACGCTTCAACTCCGCCGCATGACCGAGCTTGTCCTTTTCCGACTTCCAGCGAGTGGTCAGTGCCACCGACTCCTGCTCAAGCTCGGCAAGTTCGCGCTCGAGGCGCTCCAGCCGGTCACGCGAGGCTGCGTCGGTTTCCTTCTTCAGCGCCTCCTGCTCGATGCGAAGCTGGATCACCCGGCGATCGATCTCGTCGAGTTCCTCCGGTTTGGAGTCCACCTGCATCCGAAGCCGCGCCGCCGCCTCGTCGACCAGATCGATAGCCTTGTCGGGCAGGAAACGATCGGTGATGTAACGGTTGGACAGCGTTGCCGCCGCAACCAATGCAGCATCGGTGATCCGCACCCTGTGGTGCTGCTCGTACTTCTCCTTGATACCGCGCAGGATGGAGATGGTATCAGGGACCGTCGGCTCGTTGACGAACACCGGCTGGAAGCGTCGGGCCAGCGCCGCATCCTTCTCGACATACTTGCGGTACTCATCGAGTGTCGTGGCGCCCACGCAGTGCAACTCGCCACGCGACAGGGCCGGCTTCAGGAGGTTGGAGGCATCCATGGCGCCGTCTGCCTTGCCGGCACCAACCAGCGTGTGCATCTCGTCGATGAACAGGATGACGCCGCCCTCGGCCGCCGTCACTTCCGACAGCACCGCCTTGAGCCGCTCCTCGAACTCACCGCGATATTTCGCACCGGCAATCAACGCCCCCATGTCGAGCGCCAGCAGTTCCTTGTCCTTAAGGCTCTCCGGCACGTCACCGTTGACGATCCTGAGCGCCAGCCCCTCGGCGATGGCCGTCTTGCCGACGCCCGGCTCACCGATCAGCACCGGATTGTTCTTGGTGCGGCGGCTGAGCACCTGGATGGTGCGGCGGATCTCCTCGTCGCGACCGATCACCGGGTCGAGCTTGCCGTCCCGCGCAGCCTTGGTCAGGTCGCGCGCGTATTTCTTCAGGGCGTCATAGCCGCTCTCCGCCGAGGCACTGTCGGCGGTGCGTCCCTTGCGGATTTCATTGACCGCGGCATTGAGTGCGTTGGCGGTAACGCCGGCGTCCTTCAGGATCTTGGCCGTTCCCGCGTCGGTCTCGATGGCGAGCGCGATCAACAACCGCTCGACGGTGACGAAGCTGTCGCCCGCCTTGTCGGCCAATGACTCGGCAGTGGAGAAAACCTTGGCCGTCGGGGCCGTCAGGTAGAGCTGGCCGTTGCCGCCGGAGATACGCGGCATGGCGTCGAGAGCGCGATCGACGGCAGAGAGCGCCCGGCTGGCACTGCCGCCCGCCGCGTTGATCAAACCGGCTGCCATGCCCTCGGGGTCATCGAGCAGCACCTTCAGGAGATGCTCCGGCGCGAACTGCTGGTGGCCGCGCCCAAGCGCCATGGTCTGCGCCGACTGGACGAAACCGCGCGCCCGCTCGGTATACTTTTCGAAATTCATCTGGACATCCCTTCCTGGAGCCCGCTTCCCCCGTCCGAAGCCCGGCGAAAGCGTCTGGATATCTGAGACATTGGCCCACGAGCCTTGTCCCTCGCCGACCAATATGGGGAACGAAGCGATCGTCGAAAAGGGGCCTCAGGAAACACCAAGCCCGCCACGACGGAAACCGCCGGACGGGCTTGAAAAGACGTGAAGGGCCGGAGCCTCAGGCGCTGGCAAGCGCCGGATGAACGAGATCGTCGATCCCGAGCGCGCTGCGCAGCATCGAACGATCCTTGGCTATGTCGGCCACGGTGTAGCGATCGAGTACGGCGAAGAAAGCGCCAAGCGCCTCGCGCAGCACGCGGTTATACTCGCAGGAAAGGATCAGCGGACAATCCTTGCGCCCGTCGTCCGAGAAGCACTCCGCCATCTGGAAGCTTTCCTCGGTGGCGGCGATGACGTCGCCCAGCTTGATTTCTTCGGCCGGCCGACCAAGCTTCAGGCCGCCATGACGTCCCCGGATGGTCTCGATGAACTTATGATCCACCAGCACCTTCAAGATCTTGAACAGGTGCGTCTCCGACATGTCGAAGGTGGCTGCGATGTCAGCGACGCGGCTCGGGCGGTCGGGATTCACCGCGCAATAGAGCAGCACCCTGATCGAATAATTGGTGGCTTGGGTAAGGCGCATGACACCATCTGATTAAAGAGCTGACACTAAAAGTCAAGATTAATCGTTCAGTTCCAGCATGCGCCTTTGCACGTCCCTACATAATTCGTGCAATTGCTGATCAGCTTTTAATCGCTGCCCTTTCGGGCAAAAATATCGACGAATTATCTAGTCACTACGCACCAATCGCCCGAAAAGCCGACGACTCGAATCGACAGCTTCCCGGGCGATTGCATTGGCGAAGCCTCAGGCGAACTGGCCGTGGCAATGCTTGAACTTCTTGCCGGAGCCGCACGGACAAAGCTCGTTTCGGCCAACATGCCCCCAGGTGGCGGGATCGTTGGGGTCGCGATCGGCGGCGGCAGCCACAAATCCGGAGGATGCAGCGATCGGCTCCTGATCGAGGCCTGTCGCCGGATCGGCGTGATGGGCCGACAATGCCTGCTCGTTGAAAGCCGGTGTCTCGGGCGGCGCCTGGCGGATCTCGACCCGCGACAGGTTGGCCGTCACCTGCCGACGAAGATCATTGAGCAGAGCCTCGAACAGCGAGAAAGCCTCGGTCTTGTACTCGTTGAGCGGATCGCGCTGGGCATAGCCGCGGAAACCGATCACCGAACGCAGATGATCGAGATGGGCCAGATGTTCGCGCCAGAGATTGTCCAGCGTCTGAAGCAGGATGGCCTTCTCGACGCGCCGCATCAGTTCGGCGCCGACGCGCTCCTCGCGGGCGGCATAATCCGCATCGGCGGCGGCGACGAGACGTTCCTCGATCTCCTGATCGGCGATGCCTTCTTCCTTGGCCCAGTCGGGGACGGGAACGTCCACGTTCAGCGTCTCGATCACTGCCTCATGCAGGCCCTTCACATCCCACTGTTCGGCATAGGCGTTTTCGGGAATGTGCCGCGAGACCAGCGTGGAGATCACTTCGCGACGCATGTCGGCAACCGTGTCGGCAACGCTCTCCTCGGTCATCAGCTCGATACGCTGCTCGAAGATCACCTTGCGCTGATCGTTCATGACGTTGTCGAACTTGAGGAGGTTCTTGCGGATGTCGAAGTTGCGCGCTTCGACCTTCTGCTGAGCCTTTTCGAGAGCCTTGTTGATCCACGGGTGGATGATGGCCTCGCCTTCCTTCAACCCCAGCTTCTGCAGCATGCCGTCCATGCGGTCGGAGCCGAAGATGCGCATCAGGTCGTCCTGAAGCGACAGGTAGAAGCGCGACTGGCCGGGGTCGCCCTGGCGGCCGGAACGACCGCGCAACTGATTGTCGATACGCCGGCTCTCGTGGCGCTCGGTACCAAGCACGAACAGACCGCCAGCGGCCAGCGCCTTTTCCTTCAGGCGGGCAACGTCTTCACGAATCTTCGCTTCGCGGGCATCGCGCTCCGGTCCCGGCGGAACGTCAGCGAGCTTGCGGGCGATCAGCATATCAGCGTTGCCGCCAAGCTGGATGTCGGTACCGCGACCGGCCATGTTGGTGGCGATCGTCACGGCACCCGGCAAACCGGCCTGCGAGATGATGTAGGCTTCCTGCTCGTGGTAGCGGGCATTGAGCACCTGGAACACCGGCTTGTCGCCGTCCATCAGGACGTCCGGATCGCTCTGCTGGAAACCGCGCTTCTGCAGCAGCTCTGCAAGCTGTTCGGACTTCTCGATCGAAGTGGTGCCGACCAGGATCGGCTGGCCCTTTTCCTTGCAGGCACGGATGGTCTCGATGATCGCCGCGTACTTCTCGTCGACGGTCCGATAAACCTCGTCATGATCGTCGATACGGGCAATCGGACGGTGCGTCGGAATCTCGACGACCTCGAGATCGTAGATGTCGGCAAACTCGTCCGCTTCCGTCGACGCCGTACCGGTCATGCCGGCCAGCTTGTCGTACATGCGGAAATAATTCTGGAAGGTGATCGAGGCGAGAGTCTGGTTTTCCGGCTGGATGCGCACATGTTCCTTGGCCTCAAGCGCCTGGTGAAGACCATCGGAATAGCGCCGCCCCGGCATCATGCGGCCGGTAAACTCGTCGATGATGACGACTTCGTTGTCCTTGACGATGTAGTCGCGATCGCGCTGGAACAGCTTGTGCGCCCGGAGCGCCTGGTTGAGGTGGTGGACGATCGAGACGTTCTCGACGTCGTAGAGCGAGCCGCCCTTCAGAAGGCCTGCCTCCTTGAGCCGCCCTTCCATCCTCTCGGTCCCGATCTCCGAAAAGATCGCCGTGCGCTGCTTTTCATCGACCTCGAAATCCTCATCGGCGATGCCGGGGATGAACGTGTCCATGGTGTTGTAGAAATCGGACCGGTCTTCGAGCGGGCCCGAGATGATCAGCGGGGTTCTCGCCTCGTCGACCAGGATCGAGTCAACTTCGTCGACGATGGCGTAGTAATGATCGCGCTGCACCATCTGCGCCTTCTCGTACTTCATGTTATCGCGCAGATAATCGAAGCCGAGCTCGTTGTTGGTGGCGTAGGTGATGTCGCAGGCATAGGCGGCGCGACGCTCTTCGTCGGAAAGGCCGTGGACGATGATGCCGACCGTGAGACCGAGGAAGCGATAGACGCGCCCCATCCACTCGGCGTCGCGACGGGCGAGATAATCGTTGACGGTGACGACGTGAACGCCCTTGCCCGGCAGCGCATTGAGGTAGACGGCGAGCGTAGCCACCAGCGTCTTGCCTTCGCCGGTTTTCATTTCGGCAATGTCGCCGTCGTTGAGCACCATGCCGCCGATCAACTGCACATCGAAGTGCCGCTGCCCGAGGGCACGCTTGGCCGCTTCGCGGACCACGGCGAATGCCGGATTGAGCAGACTGTCGAGCTCGGCACCTGCCGCGAGCTTCTCGCGGAACTCGATGGTCTTGGCGGCCAGCGCTTCATCGGAAAGCGCCTCCATCTCCTTTTCGAGCGCGCCGATCGCCTGAACGGCGGGGCGGTAGGAGCGGATGCGGCGATCGTTTGCCGAACCGAAAATCTTGCGTGCTAATCCGCCGAGGCCGACCATGGCAGCCCATCCCTTCGATCAGAATTCCGTGTGCAGGTGCGGGAAGGGAAAGGCAACGCCCAGCGTTTGGTTCTGGGGCCAACCGTTCGCCCGACCTGCCGAGCCACGCTCCATCTATGGCGGGGTCGGAGATATGTCAACGCTGGCCCCATCCGGATGGCCGATTTCGGCGCTTCCGGCAGCAACGCGGATGGTCCGTTTTCACCGCCGTTCCGACGTTCGCGCGACGCGCTTCAACGGCTTCTTTTTTGGTTGCGGCGTCACGGAAAATTTGCCGCAACGTCTCGGGCGCGCTATAGGGCTGCCATCACGGTGCCGACCCGATCTCCCGGGTGCCGGACCGAAGACAGGATCGTCCCGATGAACTTTGCTCTCGCCGCCGGCGCTCGCGGTCGCCTCGGTCTTCTCGCTGCCGCCGTTCTCGCGCTCCCCCTTTCCGTCCTGCCGGCTTCAGCCGACGACGTGGTGGCTCGCGTCAACGGCAAGGACATTACCGCTGCCGAAGTACAGATGGCTACCGATGTGTTCGGCGAGCAGCTTGCCCAGATTCCCGAGGCCCAGCGCCAGTCGATGGTGGTTGATGCACTGGTCGACATGCATGTGATGGCCGATGCCGCGAAGGCCGCCGGCGTTGCTGAAAGCCCGAAGTACAAGGCGCGCATGGCCTTCCTCGAAGCGCAGGCCCTGCGCAACACCTATGTCGAGGACCAAGTCCAGGGCAAGGTTTCCGACGAGGATATCAAGGCTCGCTACGAGAAGGACATCGCCAGCTACACGCCGCCTGAAGAGGTGCATGCCCGTCACATCCTCGTGAAGACCGAGGAAGAGGCCAATGCAATCCTGAAGCAGCTTGCCGACGGCGGCAATTTCGAAGCGATCGCCAAGGAAAAGTCCGAGGACCCCGGTTCGAAGGGCAATGGCGGTGACCTCGGCTTCTTCGCCAAGGGCCAGATGGTGCCGGAGTTCGAAGCCGAAGCCTTTGCGCTGAAGCCGGGCGAGACGTCGGCCAAGCCGATCAAGACGCAGTTCGGCTACCACATCATCAAGGTCGAAGAGCGCCGCACCCAGCCGGTTCCGACCCTTGATCAGGTGCGCGAGCAGGTGATCCAGATGGTCCAGCGCGACAAGTATCAGGAAACCCTCGCCAAGATGCGCGGCGAAGCCAAGATCGAGATCCTGACCCCCGCGGCGCCCGCCGCCCCGGCGGCGCCTGCTCCCGCCAAGTGATCGATATCTACCCCGGCCGAGCAACCGGCCGGGGTTTCTCCATTCCCTCGTGAAGAGCCGAAGATGTCCGGAAACCTGTCCCCGCTCGCCCCGAAGTCCTACCCCGAGTTGCCGGCGCTGGAAGGCGTGCGCTTTGCGACCGCCGCCGCCGGCATCAAGTACAAGGGCCGAACCGACGTGCTGCTGGTTGCCCTCGACGAGGGAACCGAGGTGGCCGGCGTCTTCACCACGTCCAAATGCCCATCCGCCCCGGTCGACTGGTGCCGAGCCAACCTGCCAGCCGGCAAGGCGCGGGCCGTGATGGTCAATTCGGGCAATGCCAACGCCTTCACCGGCAAGAAGGGCCGCGAGACGGTGGAGATGTCCGCCGCCTACGTGGCTTCGGCTCTTGGCGTGCCGGCCGGCGAGATCTTCCTCGCTTCGACAGGTGTCATCGGCGAGCCGCTCGACCCCAGGAAGTTTCAAGCCGTACTGAGCGACCTCTCTTCCCGTCTGGCGCCAGCGCCGTGGATCGACGCCGCCCGTGCCATCATGACCACCGACACCTTCCCGAAGGTGGTGACCGCCACCGTCGACCTCGGTGGGGTGCAGGTAACCATCAACGGCATGGCCAAAGGCGCCGGCATGATCGCGCCCGACATGGCGACCATGCTTTCCTTCATCTTCACCGACGCGCCGCTAGCCGCTCCTGTTCTTCAGGACCTTATCAGCAAGGGTGCCCGGCAGTCGTTCAACTCGATCACGGTCGATAGCGACACCTCGACGTCCGACACGCTGCTGCTGTTTGCGACCGGCAAGGCGGCCTCCCGTGGCGCCCCCCGCGTCACCGACCCGGCCGACCCGCGCCTTGCCGCCTTCCGCAAGGCCCTCGATGGCCTCCTGCTCGAACTTGCCAAGATGGTCGTCCGCGACGGCGAAGGCGCTCGCAAGTTCATCGAGGTCAACGTCACCGGCGCCACCGACAATGCCTCGGCCAAGCGGATCGCCTTCGCGATCGCCAACTCGCCGCTGGTCAAGACCGCCGTCGCCGGCGAGGACGCCAACTGGGGGCGTGTCGTCATGGCCGTCGGCAAGGCCGGAGAGCCGGCGGACCGCGACCTCCTCGACGTTTATTTCGGCGGCATCCGCGTTGCCGTCGATGGCGAGCGCGATCCCGATTATTCCGAGGAAGCCGCTTCGGCGGTGATGCGGAAGGACGAGATCGTCATCCGCGCCGACATCGGCCTCGGCGAAGGACACGCGACGGTCTGGACCTGCGACCTCACCAAGGAATATGTCGCCATCAACGGCGATTATCGCAGCTGAGCCTTTGTTCGGAGAGCCCTCGATGAAAATGGTGCTGGTCGTCGCTTGCGCCCTGATCGACGCCGACGGCCGCATCCTGTTGGCCCAACGGCCGGAGGGCAAGGCACTCGCCGGTCTCTGGGAGTTCCCCGGCGGCAAGCTGGAGCCTGGGGAGCGACCGGAGGACGCCCTCATTCGCGAGCTCTTCGAAGAGCTGGGGATCACTGTAAAGCACGCCTGCCTCGCCCCACTCACCTTTGCCAGCCATGCTTACGACGATTTTCATCTGCTGATGCCGCTCTACGTTTGTCGCCGCTGGGAAGGAGAAGTGACCGGTCGCGAAGGACAGGCTGTCGCCTGGGTGCGGCCGCAAAAGTTGCGGGACTATCCTATGCCACCGGCCGACGGCCCGCTGATCCCACATCTTCAGGATCTTCTATCATCATTTTCCGGCGGATCTTTGTAGTTGCCATATACGAAATCATCATGATTTCACGGCAATAATGGAACCATGCACGTGATCGGCGCTCCGACCACTCACCACGTTCCCGGAATAGGAAGAGGCGACAGCATGGCGGAGAAGCGTCCGGAAAAGCGGCGGCGCCGGTTTGACGCCTTCCTGCGCGATACCGAGGGCGCAACCGCCGTCGAGTATGCCGTTCTCCTGATGATGGTCGGCCTGGCGCTTATCGGCATGATATCGCTGACCGACGTATCAAACCGCATCAGCAACACGTTCAGCTTGGTTTCCAACACCATGTCATCGCACTGACCGGTCAGTCGCTCTCCGGTGGCGCGACCTTCAAGGCATCGGCGAGACGCATGCGGGCGCTGCCAGGCTTCAGGGGCTTCTGCTGGCTTTCATGTGGCGCCCAGCCGGACAACGACACGAGCGTCAGGCTCGCCCGGACACGGCCATCCGGATCTCCGAACAAATCCTGGTAGATAGCGGCAACCTCCGAGATCAGCGCCGGGCCGGTCAGCCCCCGGTGGCGATCCACCAGCGCGCTCGTCGCCCCCATCGCCTTGAGATCGTCCATCAGAGCCAGGGCGTTTGCATAACGCAGCGTCAGCCGGTCCTGGTCGGCCACCGGCAGCGCGAAACCCGCACGCTGCAACAGGCCACCGAGATCGCGCACCTCTCCCATCGGCGCCACTCTTGGCGACACGCCACCCGACCGCCGGCTTTCGGCGGCAAGAAAGGCCTGCCGGAGCTCGGTCAGCGTATCGCCGCCGGCGAGCACCCCGAGGAAGAGGCCATCCGGCCTCAATACGCGCCGCGCCTCGATCAACGCCCCCGGCAGGTCGTTGGCAAACTGCAAGGCCAACGACGACACGACGAGGTCGAAGGCGCCATCGGCAAACGGCAGCGCTTCGTCATCGATCACCACGACGCCGCCGCCATCGATGCCCGGAACAAGCAAATCTGCGCGCACCACCTCATCGACCCGACCGGCAGCAATGCGTGTCGCCAGCACACCTGTCGGATCGCCGAGCACCAACGCCCGGGAGAACCGCCGCTCGACGGCGGCAAGCCGATCGGCGAGATCATCGGCAGCAAGCGCCAGCAGGAAATCAGCGCCCGGACGCCGCTCGGCAAGCGCCCGTTCCCGGCGGCGAGCGAACAGGTGACGATCGAAGATCACGGGCGTCATCGGCAGGCGTTCCATCTGAAGTAAGCGTCCGAAGGAAACCGACGCACGCTTGAAAGGCTCGCATTGGATAGGCGGCAATGGCTGGGCCGTCAAATCGACGCCTCCTCTCGCACCGTCTGGGCAAGCGGGGACATCCGTGTTTAACTTTGCTTGCAACCGTTTGGACGCACCATGGCCGCCGATTTCGACCTCTGGCTTCCGCTTGCCACCGACGCACCGCGTCGGTGGACCGTGGGTCTGGGCACCCTTGCGAAAGCCGGACGCCTCGTCCGCATCGTCTGTGCGGAGATGGCCGACCTGGTGTTGCCACCCGCTTGTCCTGTGTGTCGTGCTCGCCTCGGCAGTGCAGGGGGCCTCTGTGCCGACTGCTGGCAGAGCGTGCGCTTCCTCGAGCGTCCCTGGTGCGAAAGGCTCGGCACGCCGTTGCCCATCGATCTCGGCCCCGGCATCCTGTCGGCCGCCGCCGTCGCCGACCCACCGGTCTTCGCCAGAGCCCGCTCGGCGGTTTCCTATGAGGGACCGGTTCCCGATCTTGTCCACGCCCTCAAGTATGCCGATCGAACCGACCTCGCCCCAATGCTCGGCGCCTGGATGGCTCGGGCAGCGCATGAGCTGGTCCCGGACGCCGACATGCTTGTGCCGGTCCCGCTTCACTGGGGGCGCCTCGCCAGCCGGCGTTTCAATCAGGCCGCGCTGCTCGCGCGCGAGGTGGGCCGGCTGACCGGTCTACCGGTTGCAAGTCGCACCCTCCTCAGGTCTCGGCGCACACCGCAGCAAGTCGGACTCGGCCGTGATGAACGAGCGCGGAACATGCGGGGCGCTTTCATGGTTCCTGCTGGGAGAAAGGTGGACGTCACCGGGCGTCGCCCCATTCTCGTCGACGATGTTCTCACCACCGGCGCCACCCTGGAGGCGGCCACGCGCGCCTTGCTTGCCGCAGGTGCGACCGCCGTCGACGTCCTGACGTTGGCGCGGGTTGTGGCGCCAAGCTGAAGCAAGCTATAGAATCGACCGACTAACCCACCTGAGGAGATCCGCCATGGTTCCGGTCACCATCTACACCCGCGAGGGCTGCGGCTATTGTGTCAGGGCCAAGGCTCTCCTGACGCGGAAGGGCGTTGCCTTTTCCGAGATTCACGCAGGCAGCGACCCTGCCCTGAAGGCCGAGATGGTGCAGCGCTCCGGCCGCACCACCTTTCCGCAAATCTTTCTGGGCGACACGCACGTCGGCGGTTGCGACGACCTCCACGCACTCGATGCCGAAGGACGGCTCGACGCCATGCTTGCCGGATAAAGCGCGCAGGAAAGACTCTATGCTGTTGGACCTGCGCCCTCTCTTCACGCGAACCGGTGTCCACTTCGCTCGATAATGCTTCATGGAGACAATATGACGCGTCCGCTCTGCGTCGCCGCCGTCCAGCTCAGGTCAGGCCGCGATCCTCTGAAGAACCTGCCCGAGGTGGAAGCGCTAATCCGAGATGCTGCCGGCGCGGGCGCTACCTACATCCAGACGCCGGAGATGACCAACATCATCGAGCGCGACCGGGCGGACATGCTGGGCCAGCTTGAAGTCGAGGCGAAGGACCCCTTCATTGCGCGCGGCGCCCAGCTTGCCCGTGAACTCGGCATTACCTTGCACTTCGGCTCGCTGGCGATCCGGCGTGATGACGGCAAGATCGCCAACCGCGCCTACTTGTTTGGTCCGTCGGGCGATCTCCTTGCCCGTTACGACAAGATCCATATGTTCGACGTGGACCTGCCTTTGGGCGAAACCTGGCGCGAAAGCGCTGCCTACACGCCCGGCGAAAGCGCCATCGTCGTGGAAACGGCCGGCACCCGCATCGGTCTTGCCATCTGCTACGATCTTCGCTTCCCCCAGTTGTTCCGCGCCTATGGCCATGCCGGCGTCGAGATCATGGGGGCGCCGGCCGCCTTTACCCGCCAAACCGGCGAGGCGCATTGGCATGTGCTGCAACGTGCCCGGGCCATCGAGAACGGTTGCTTCATGATGTCGGCCGCCCAGGGGGGGACTCATGAGGACGGCCGGGAAACCTTCGGGCACTCGCTGATCGTCGGTCCTTGGGGCAAGGTGATCGCCGAAGCCAACCATGCCGATCCCGGCATCGTCGTCGCCGACATCGACCTTGATGAGGTGGAGCTCACCCGCTCCCGCATCCCGTCGCTGGAAAACGAACGCCGCTTTACGCTTTGATTGCCGGCTCAGTCCAAAAAGTAGCGTCGGGCTTGCGATTGCAAAGCCGACGCGCCATGTTGAAAGCCATGATCCGCTATTCGCTCGTCTGTTCCAACGCTCATGAATTCGAGGGGTGGTTCCGCTCTTCGGAGGATTTCGATGCCCAATCCTCGGCCGGCTTGTGCGCCTGCCCCGAATGCGGCTCGACATCCGTCACCAAGGCGCTGATGCGACCGAACGTCACGACATCGGAAAGCAAGGCCGTCGTCCCGGCCGTACCGCAGGACAAGCAGCTCGTCGCCGTGCCGCCCGAGGCGCAGGAGTTTCTTGAAAAACTCAAGGAAATCAAAGCAGCCTTGCTCGACGGATCGGAGAATGTCGGTCAGCGCTTTGCCGAGGAAGCACGACGCATCCACTTTGGCGAGGCACCGGTTCGCGCCGTGCACGGCGAGGCCACGGCGGATGATGCGCGTGCTCTGATCGAGGAAGGGATCGACATCCTTCCTCTCCCCATCCTGCCCGGCGAGCGAAACTGATCTTCACGCCTTGGGGCGCGCCGCCAGCACCATGTAGTTGACGTCGGTGTCGTCGCTTTCCTTCCAGGCAAAGCGCAGGGGATCGAAGACTACGCCACGCCGGTCGAGCAGTGTCAGACCGGCATCCTGCAACGGTGCCTCCAGTTCCTCCGGCTTGACGAACTTCTTCCAGTCGTGGGTGCCGACCGGCAGCCAGCGCAGCACATATTCGGCCCCGACCACCGCAAGACCCAGTGCCTTGAGAGTACGGTTGAGCGTTGCGGCAATGAGCAAGCCGCCCGGCTTCACGAGATCGGCCACCGTCACCAGGAAGGACGGCACGTCTGCGACATGTTCGACCACCTCGAGCGCCAGCACGACGTCGAAACGATCGCCGGTGGAAAGCACCTCCTCGGCCGTGGTCGCCCGGTAATCGACGGTAACGCCCGTCTCGGCGGCATGCAGGCGCGCCACCTCGATATTGACCGGAGACGGATCTATGCCGGTGACGCTGGCACCAAGACGCGCCATCGGCTCCGAGACGAGGCCGCCTCCGCAACCGATGTCGAGAAAGGAGAGCCCGGTGAAGGCGTTGGCAGCGCGCTCGTCACGAGCGAAATGCCGGCTGACCTCCCGCTTGATATAGCTGAGTCGGGTCGGACTGAACCTGTGCAGTGGCTTGAACTTACCGTTCGGATCCCACCACTCCCTAGCCATAGCCGAGAAGCGATCGACTTCGGCTTGGTCGACACTGTCACGCTTCATCTCGGTCATGGGTTTCTCCGCACCGCTGCCGCCACCACGATCGGGGCGAGGATCGACTTTTCAAGCCGGTCGGCTGTCAAGTCAACCCTAGGCTACTCCCCCGAATTCTGGTCATAAGCGAAAAGATGGCCTTTCCGGCTTCGACCTGAAGCGCTTCACTAGTGAAAAATATGCCGGAGGATCCCGATGCCGCTTCATCCTGAAATCGCCGCTGACCTGGCGGCCGCCGCCGCCCGCGGCGAACCGCCCTTGAAAGAACTCTCGGCGCAAGCCGCTCGGGCCCGCGTCGAGGCCGAGCCGCGTACCGCCGGAGCGCCGGTGAAGACGGTGGAAACCATCGCCATTCCCGTCAAGGACGGTACCATCGGAGCGCGGCTTTACCGACCGTTCGGCGACGGCGACGCCCTGCCCGGCATCGTCTACATTCATGGTGGCGGCTGGGTCCTGTGCTCGCTCGACACCCATGACAACATCTGCCGCAACCTCGCCGCCAGCGTCGGCGCCATTGTCGTGTCGGTCGATTACCGCATGGCGCCCGAGCATCGCTTTCCCGTTGCGAGCGACGACTGTCTCGCTGCCATTCGCTGGGTTGCTGGCCATGCCGCCATGCTCGGCATCGATCCGGCCAAACTGATCATCGGTGGCGACAGCGCGGGTGGCAACCTTTCCGCCGTCACCGCCCTGCGCATTCGCGACGAGGGCGGGCCGGTGCTCGCCGGCCAGATGCTGATCTACCCGGTAACCGACGACATCGCGGCCGGCCATCCATCCTATGCCGAGTTCGCGGACGGTTTCGGCCTCACCTACGATGACATGGCCTGGTTCTGGGACCATTACGTGCCCGAGCCGACCGAGCGCGTCCATCCGCATGCTTCGCCCCTGCGTGCCGAAAGCCTCGCCGGCCTGCCGCCGGCCCTGTTGCTGACGGCCGGCTGCGACGTGCTGCGCGACGAAGGCGAAGCCTACGCCGGCCGTCTCGCCGCTGCCGGTGTGACGCTGGATTTCCGCCGTTACGAAGGATTGCATCACGGCTGTGCCGGCGACTACGGCCGCCTCCGCGCCGTAACACCCTTCTTCGAGCATCTCGTCACCTGGGCCCGTGCCATCTTCCGCCTCTAGCCCCCACAGGCACAGCCAAACAAACGCATCCGAAGCCGCCACAGGCGGCTTCCGGCGCCAAGCGGCGCCCATGCGGAGCACGAAAGCCAAGGCCGGAGGCCGCCGGCGACTGAGGCCGGAATAAACCTGAAGCCGCCTCAAGCGGCTTCAGGCGCCTGAGGCGGAAAACAAACAAGCAATCGCCTCCGCGATTGCCCGGCGGCGCACCTTCCTGTATTGAGGGCGCGGCTCCGCGGGTAGCGTTCGGCAACCCGCCTTTTTCACCTCTCGCAACGGGGTTCCCGCCCCTCAGGAAACGACGTCGGAAAATGGCTCGATTGGTGATGAAATTCGGCGGCACCTCTGTCGCCGATCTCGATAGGATCCGCAATGTCGCGGCCCACGTGAAACGCGAGGTCGACGCAGGCCATCAGGTCGCCGTCGTCGTGTCGGCGATGGCCGGCAAAACCAACGAGTTGGTCGCGCTCTGCCGTGGAGCCTCGTCCCTGCACGATGCTCGCGAGTACGACGCCGTCGTCGCGTCGGGCGAGCAGGTAACAAGCGGCCTTCTTGCCATCACGTTGCAGGCGATGGGCGTCGATGCTCGCTCCTGGCAAGGTTGGCAATTGCCGATCGTCACGGATGGCGCCCATGGCGCCGCACGCATCCAGTCGATCGACGGCAGCCGCGTCATCGAGCAGATGGAAGGTGGCCGCGTTGCCGTGATCGCCGGATTCCAGGGTATCGGCCCCGATGGTCGCGTTTCGACGCTCGGCCGCGGCGGCTCCGATACCTCGGCCGTCGCCGTCGCTGCGGCAGTGAAAGCCGACCGCTGCGACATCTACACCGACGTCGATGGCGTCTACACCACCGACCCGCGCGTCGTGCCCAAGGCTCGCCGCCTCGACAAGGTCTCCTTCGAGGAGATGCTCGAGATGGCCTCCCTTGGCTCCAAGGTATTGCAGGTGCGCTCCGTCGAGCTCGCCATGGTCCATAAGGTCCGCACGTTCGTGCGGTCGTCCTTTGAAGACCCCAACAACCCCAAGACCATGCCGAACGGCGACCCGTTCGGAACGCTCATTTGCGATGAGGACGAGATCGTGGAACAGGAAGTCGTCACCGGTATCGCCTACTCCAAGGACGAGGCGCAGATCTCCATCCGCCGCGTGCCTGACCAGCCGGGCGTCGCCGCCGCGGTGTTCGGGCCGCTGGCCGAGGCCAACGTCAACGTCGACATGATCGTCCAGAACATCTCCGCCGATGGCGCCGAGACGGACATCACCTTCACGTTGCCGGCGGCCGACTACGAGCGTGCCACCGCGGTCCTCAACGAGAAGAAGTCCGACATCGGTTACAAGACGTTCGAAGGCACCACCGGCATGTGCAAGGTGTCGGTGATCGGCGTCGGCATGCGCAGCCACGCCGGCGTCGCCGCCCAGGCGTTCAAGGCCCTGTCGGCCAAGAGCATCAACATCCGCGCCATCACCACGTCCGAAATCAAGATCTCCGTGCTGATCGACGAGGCTTACACCGAGCTCGCCGTTCGCACCTTGCATTCGGCCTACGGCCTCGACAAGGCCTGACAGGGCAACCGGCGCCGGAGAGGTCCCGGAGCCGTTCTGCCGAAGTTGGCGTGCTCACGCCGATTTGTGAGGGGCTCCATGAAAAGGGCCTCGCCGCTGGGCCGGCGAGGCCGTATCAACATGTCGGAGCCTTCGTTTTCCGACAGGTCCCGGAAGGGATGCTGCCATATTGATGGCTTCAAGCCGGCCGCAAAAAGCGCTAGGGCTGGCATTATGGAGTGAATGACCCCGTCGGCCGGCCTAGCGCCGTTCCGGCCCGCGGGAGAGAGCAGGAAGCCGACGATGCGGGGAGGCCTTTCCGGACCGCGCGTTCTGCTCCGCCGCCTCCGCGAGGTGATGGCGGAGCCGATCAGTGCCCAGGAACGATTGGACAAGATCGTCACCACCATCGCGGCCAACATGGTCGCGGAGGTGTGCTCGCTCTATGTCCTGCGTGCCGACGGCGTCCTCGAACTCTTCGCGACCGAAGGTCTCAATCGCGACGCAGTCCACAAGGCCTCGCTCCGTATCGGCCAGGGCCTCGTCGGTCTGATTGCCGCCGAAGCGGCGGTGCTGAACCTCGCCGACGCGCAGGAACACCCGGCCTTCTCCTACATCCCCGGTACCGACGAAGAGGCTTACCACTCCTTCCTCGGCGTGCCGATTCTCCGCTCCGGCCGCACGCTCGGCGTCCTGGTGGTTCAGAACCGCGTCCGCAAGACCTACTCCGAGGAGGAGGAGGAGGCGCTTCAGACCACCGGCATGATCATTGCCGAGATCATCGCTTCTGGTGAAGTACTCGGTCTGGCCGCCGCCCAGCAGACGGTGCTGGACCTCAACCGTCCGATGCATGTGCCCGGCGTGGTGCTGTCCGATGGCGTCGGTCTCGGCCATGTCGTGCTGCACGAACCGCGCGTCGTGGTGACCAATTTCATCGCCGAGGATCCCGAGCAGGAGGTGAAGCGGCTGACCGCCGCCATCGCCAACCTGCGGCTTTCCATCGACGACATGATCGACAGTGGCGAAGTCGCCCACCATGGCGAGCATCGCGACGTGCTCGAAGCCTATCGCATGTTCGCCTATGACCGCGGCTGGACGCGGCGCATGGAAGAGGCGATCGTCCGCTCCGGCTTGTCCGCCGAGGCGGCGGTGGAGCGTGTGCAGTCGGACACCCGCGCCCGCATGCAGCGCCAGACCGACCCCTACCTGCTCGAGCGCCTGCACGATTTCGACGACCTGACCTATCGCCTGCTCCGCGAGCTGATGGGCAAGGACAAGGCCAACGAGCTGCCGGAGAACGCCATCGTCGTCGCCCGCTCGATGGGGGCCGCCGAACTCCTCGATTATGACCGCTCCAAGCTGCGCGGTCTCGTCCTCGAGGAAGGTACGGCGACCAGCCACGTGGCGATCGTTGCCCGCGCCTTGTCCATTCCGGCCGTCGGCCAGCTCGCCAACGTCGTGTCGCTGGCCGAGAACGGCGACAGCATCATCATCGACGCCGAAAGCGGCTATGTGCACCTGCGGCCGCCAGCCGACGTCGAGCAGGCCTACGTCACCAAGGTCCGCTTCCGGGCTCGCCGGCAGGAACGTTATCGCCAACTGCGCTTCAAGGCGCCGGTGACGCTCGACGGCGTGCGCATCGCCCTCAATACCAATGCCGGGCTGCTGTTCGACCTGCCGCATTTCGACGAGTCGGGTGCCGACGGCATCGGCCTGTTCCGCACCGAACTGCAGTTCATGATTGCCCCCACCTTCCCGAAGATGGGCCAGCAGGCGGAGCTCTATTCCAAGATCCTCGATGGTGCCACCGGTCGGCCGGTGACGTTCCGGACGCTCGATATCGGCGGCGACAAGGTGCTGCCCTACCTCACTCGTTCGGTGCAGGAAGAAAACCCGGCCATGGGCTGGCGTGCCATCCGCATCGGGCTCGATCGCACCGTCATCCTCAGGACGCAGGTGCGTGCCTTGCTGAAGGCCGCCGGTGGTCGCGAACTGCGCGTCATGTTCCCGATGATCTCGACGGTCGAGGAGTTCAACAAGGCCAAGGAGCTGGTGAAGGGCGAGCAACGCTTCCTCGAGAAACACGGACATGCCCTGCCCTCGTCGCTGAAACTCGGCGCCATGATCGAAGTACCGGCTCTGTTGTTCGAGCTGGACGAACTTCTGTCGGTCGTCGACTTCGTATCGGTGGGCACCAACGACCTGTTCCAGTTCATGCTGGCCGTCGATCGGGGGAACGCCAAGGTGGCGCAGCGCTTCGATCCGCTCGCCCCCTCCTTCCTGCGCGCGCTTCGTACCATCGCTCGCAAGTCCGCCGAATACGGCAAGCCGGCAACGCTCTGTGGCGAACTGGGTGGCAACCCGCTCACCGCCATGGCCCTGATGGCCATCGGCTTCCGTTCCATGTCCATGGCGGCCACCTCGGTCGGTCCCGTCAAGGACATGATCCGTTCGGTCAACCTCGGCGAACTCGAGGCGCTGCTGGCGCCGGCCCTCAACAGGCCCGACGGCCCGCCAATCCGCAAGCTCTTGCAGGACTTCGCAGAATCTCGCGATATCCCGCTCAACTGATCTGGTTCTCAACCAAGGCATGACCCCTTTCGACGCTCGTCTCGAGGCTCTCCTCGACCGTTTCGCCATTCTCGAGGCACGGCTCGCCGGCAATCCGGATGCCGATACATTCGTCCGCCTGTCGCGCGACTATGCCGAACTTGAACCGCTGGTCGCCCGCATCCGCGCTCTGCGGGATGCCGATCGCGAACTTGGCGACGTCGAGGCGATGCTTGCCGATGCCACAACAGATCCGGACATGCGCGTGCTTGCCGAGGCAGAGCGGCCCGAGCTTGCCGAGAAGGTCGAGACCCTCAGACAAGACGTTCGCATCGCCCTGCTGCCACGCGACCGGGCCGACGACAAGAGCGCCATCCTGGAAGTGCGAGCCGGCACGGGTGGCGATGAAGCGGCGCTTTTCGCCGGAGATCTCTTCCGCATGTACCAACGCTATGCCGAGACACGTGGCTGGCGTGTCGAGGTGATGAGCCTGTCGGAAGCCGAACTCGGCGGTTACAAGGAAATCATCGCATCGATCGACGGTGCCGGCGTCTACGCGCGACTGAAGTTCGAGTCGGGCGTCCATCGGGTGCAGCGCGTGCCGGTCACCGAGAGCTCGGGCCGCATCCACACCTCGGCAGCCACGGTGGCCGTGTTGCCGGAAGCCGAGGACGTCGATATTGCCATCAACGAGTCAGATCTTCGCGTAGATACGTTCCGCTCGTCAGGAGCCGGTGGCCAGCACGTCAACACCACCGACAGTGCCATCCGCATCACCCACCTGCCCACGGGCCTTGCCGTCGCCTGTCAGGAGGAGCGGTCGCAGCACAAGAACCGCGCCAAGGCGATGAAGCTGTTGCGTTCGCGCCTTTACGAGATGGAGCGGGAGAAGGCCGATAGCGCCCGCGCCGCCGACCGGCGTGGCCAGGTCGGCTCCGGCGATCGCTCGGAACGGATCCGCACCTATAATTTCCCGCAAGGGCGAGTCACTGACCACCGCATCAACCTGACGCTCTACAAGCTGCCGCAGGTCATGGAAGGCGACCTCGATGACGTGGTCGACGCGTTGATCACCGACCATCAGGCGAAACTGCTCGCCGAAGCCGAAGCATGAGCGGCGCGACCCTCGGCACGCTTCTCGCCTTGTCACGCCGGCGCCTCGTCGAAGCTGGCGTCGATACGGCGGCCATCGATGCGCGTCTTCTCGTCGAGGCGGCGACCGGCGCCAACCGGCTCGATCTTCTCACCGCAAGCGATCGCCCCGTCGCAACGGACGCCGCCATCCGCCTCGATGAGTGGATCGGCCGGCGCATCGCCGGCGAACCAGTCGGTCGGATCCTCGGCACGGCTTCCTTCTACGGTCTCGACTTCACGCTTGGCCCAGACACCCTGGAACCACGCCCGGACACTGAAGTGCTGGTGGAAGTGGCGCTTGGCGCCGTTCGGCTTGGCCACATTGCCGGCGCCGCATCCGACGGCAGCGGCCTCCGCTTTCTCGACCTGGGAACAGGCAGTGGCGCCATCGCCGTCTCGCTGCTGTCCAAATGTGGGAAGGCGACGGGAGTTGCCACCGACCTCTCATCAGGCGCGCTTGAGATCGCAAGAGCCAACGCCGCTCGCAACGGCGTCGACAACCGGCTCGACTTCGCCGGGGGGGACTTTTTCGCCGCCGTCGAAGGTCGATTCAATCTGATTGTTTCCAACCCTCCCTATATCGCAAGCGGGGTCATCGCCGGCCTCGATCGCGAGGTTCGACTGCACGACCCGCTCCTCGCCCTCGATGGTGGCCCCGACGGTCTTGATGCCTACAGAGCCATTCTGGGCGGCTTTCCTGCCCATATGTCCCCCGGCGGCCTGCTGGCCGTCGAGATCGGATGGGATCAGGGAGCAGCGGTCAGAGGCCTGTTCGAGGCGGCCGGACTGTCAAAAATAGAAGTCCACCGAGACCTTGGTGACCGTGACCGTGTGGTCTCGGGTTGGTTTCCCGGGCAAATCGGCTGAAATTCCTTCGTTTTATTGGCATTGAACCTAAAATTCAGCTTGGAAAGTTGCAACGAAGCAGCTAGGGTCCGTGCGTAGAGAATCGGCTGTATTTGACGTCACCGTTGAAAAGCCGTATTCGGGAGGCATGACCTCTTGCCCTGGCGGATGAGCAGTCGGAGCTCGCTTTTGGCGACCGATTGCCGGCAGAGCCAAGGCGTGGGCCAGGATCCCGCTCAGACCCGTTCTCGATACGATCAAACGTAGAGGATGCTGAGGCGACACCGTCATGGGCTGTGCCCGAACGGACGGTCGTTCTTGATGGATGATATGTTGCACCAGGCGCCGCGACTTCACCGGCCTCCGTATTGGGAGAGCCGAAAGTCAACGAGACCCGCGGCCTCGCGCCTCGTGCTTTTTTGACCCGCGAAGGCAAGAGATAGCGGACATATGAGGCAGAACCAGCAGAACAAGCAACGGATGCGCGGCCGGCCCAACCGCAAGGCTCCCAATCCGCTAACCCGGTCGTTCGATTCCAACGGCCCGGACATCAAGATCCGAGGCACCGCCCTCCACATCGCCGAGAAGTATACGCAACTCGCCCGGGATGCGTCATCGGCTGGCGACCGGGTGATGGCTGAGAACTATCTCCAGCACGCCGAGCACTATTACCGCATCATCGCCGCAGCTCAGGCCGCACAGGCCGCCGCCGCGGCGGGACGAGAGGACGAGACCGAAGACGACGATTTCGAGCCGATCGGCTCCGATCGCTTCGAGCCGCGCCAGATCGAGATCCGCCAGCCCGGCCAGTTCGACAACAATCGTCAGCCGAACGAGCAGCGTGATCAGCGCGAGGGTTACCAGGGCCGCGACAACAATGGTCAGCAGCGCGATTACAATCGCAACGGCGACAATAACGGCCAGCAGCGCGACTACAACCGCAACGGCGACAACAACGGCCAACAGCGCGATTACAACCGCAATGGCGACAACAACCGTAACGGTGACAACAATCGCGACAACGCCAATGGCGATCGTCAGCAGCAGGACCGCAACGAGTATCGTCGCGACCGCCGCCAGCGTTTCGACCGCTTCGGCCGCGACAATCGCGGCGACCGTCAGGGACAGAACCAGGACAATCGCGGCGGCGAGCGCCAGCCGCAGGTGGCCCCGGTGCCGACGCTGGCCGACGCACCGCAACCGGACGTCAGTTTCCCCGACGCACCGCAGCCGGTTGCCCGCGTCGAGCGCCCGGTGGAGCGCGAACGCCCGATCGAACGCGAGCGTCCCGCTGCGGCCGAAGCCGGTCTGCCGGCCTTCCTCCTCGAGCGTCAGCCGCGAGTTTCCGAACCGGCGCCCACCGCAACGGTGACCGAACGCCCCGCCCCGGTCGTCGAACGCCCCGAACCGGCACCAGAACGCGTCGAACGCGCCACTCCGGCTGCTGAGCATTCAGCTCCGGTCGCTGCACCGGCTCGCGAAGCTGCCCCCGAACCGGCGCCTGCGGCCTCCGCCGCCGAGTCCGGAGCCGATGAAGAAGCGCCGCGCAAGCGCGTTCCGCGCCGGCGGGCGACCACGCTCGGCACGCCGATCGCCCCGACCACCCGTCCTCGCACCCGCCGGACCAAGGCCGTTGCCGAGGCTGGATCGGAAGAGGACAAGAGCTGAGCGTTCTCGGCAAAGATCCTTGAACAGTGAAGGGCCGCGGCGGCCAAGACGCGGCCCGACGCGTTTTGCGGCAGAAGAACAAA
>JARKNW010000008.1 GCA_029976075.1 Pleomorphomonas sp. | reverse complement strand
CCTGGTTGGCAAGGTTGAAGCCGGCATTCCCGAAGACGACCCGAGAAACCCTGCCGTCATCGCCGATAACGTGGGCGACAACGTGGGCGACTGCGCGGGTATGGCAGCCGACCTCTTCGAAACGTACGCCGTTACCCTGATCGCCGCCATGCTGCTGGGCGCCATCGCCTTCAACAACTTCGCGGGCGCGGTCAGTTACCCGCTGATCCTGGGCGGCATCTCCATCATCGCATCCATCATCGGCACCTTCTTCGTCAAGCTCGGCGGTAATCAGAAGATCATGGGCGCTCTCTACAAGGGACTCATCGCATCCGGCGTTCTCGCCTGTATCGCATTCTACTTTGTTACCGTCCAGATGTTCCCGGCCGGCAACCCCACCGGCTATTCGGCAATGAATATCTTCATCTCCGCCATCGTCGGCCTGGAGGTCACCGGCGCTATCTTCTGGATCACCGAATACTACACCGCCACCGAATACGGTCCGGTGAAGCATATCGCCGAAGCATCAACCACCGGTCACGCCACCAACATCATTGCAGGACTCGGCGTATCCATGAAAGCTACGGCTGCTCCGGTCATCGTCATCTCCGCGGGCATCATCGTCGCATTCACCTGCGCCGGCGTCTACGGCATCGCCATCGCCGCCGTTTCCATGCTCTCACTGACCGGCATCGTCGTGGCCATGGACGCCTATGGCCCCATCACCGACAACGCGGGCGGCATCGCGGAGATGGCGGAACTGGACGATTCGGTCCGCGCCGTTACCGATCCCCTCGACGCAGTCGGCAACACCACCAAGGCCGTTACCAAGGGCTATGCCATCGGCTCCGCCGGTCTGGCCGCGGTCATTCTCTTCACCTCCTACGTGGATGAACTGAAACTGGCCGGACAGTCCATCGAGTTTTCCCTGTCCGATCCCTACATCATCGTCGGCCTCTTCATCGGCGGACTCCTTCCCTACTACTTCGCGGCCCTCTGCATGGAAGCGGTCGGCAAGGCGGGCGGCTCCGTTGTCACTGAGGTTCGTCGCCAGTTCCGCGAAATCAAGGGCATCATGGAAGGGACCGGCAAGCCCGACTACGCTGCATGCGTCGACATCGTCACCAAGTCGGC
>JARKNW010000163.1 GCA_029976075.1 Pleomorphomonas sp. | reverse complement strand
GGTCTGGAACGATGTCCGGCTTGAGGTTGATCACGTCGAGGCAGCCTCGATGCACCTTGAGGACATACGGCCGGCCTTTCGGCTAACCGCCAAGAGGTTTTCCAAGCGGTGGGTGACCATCCAGAGCAGGGACGCCGTTGTTGGGGACAGCGACAGGTTCGAGGACTTGGACGAGGTCGACATGTAGCGAGGTGCTGCCGGTTGGCATTGAAAGTTCAATCCGATTGAAACTACCGTTGCCACACTCGAGATTGACGCGGCTCTCTTTGTGCCGGTCCGCGCTAAGCCTCATCGGGAAACCGGTGGGGCTTTTTTCTTAAGTCGCGCCCCACCAACGGAGCCCGTCCGGCTTGCCCCTTGGCTCTCTGCGCCGAAGCTCTGAACACCCTCAAAGCACCGCCCCCGCAAAGACAGGAGGGTACGTCGGCAGGGGATTACCCCTCCCTTATGCATGAGGGCGGCTGACTGTGATGGCTCTCGCCCGATTACCCCTCCCTTATGCACGACGAAGGCTAACCCCGGAGTTCCCTCATGAACGCCATCACGTCCATTCAATCGGTCGTCCCCGTGGAGACCGAGCAGACCCTGATCGAGGGTATCAAGCTGAACCATCAGGAGGTCCGCGCTGCGGAAACCTCGGCGGCTGTCTTCGCTTGGCATGCGGGGCAGCAGGCGCAGCGCCTCATCGACCGCTTCGGCTGGTCGGAGAGGAAACTGGTTGAGGCTACCGGCATCCCCAAGACGACCATTCACAGGTACCTGATGGTGGTCCGTCGACGGACCAGCACGAGCGACATCAAGTTCGGTGAGACCATCAACGACATCGTCGGTGAGGTCTCTCGCCCAGAGCGCCAGCGCGAGCAGCGCAAGGCCACCTTCGGCACCGCCGAGGCTGAGTACGCCATCAAGCTTCATCGCATGGCCGAAAGCTCGTCGCCAGCCGAGGCCGAGATCGCCACCCGAAAGCTCGAACAGTTCGCCTCGGACCACGGGATGGTCGGCGAAGAGATCATCGAGCGGTCACGCAAGACGCTCGGTCTCAATGAAGATTTCCAGAACCCGGAAGACCTAAGGCACCCGCTTGATCGAGCCTTGGGCAAGATGATGGAGCCCTACAAGAAGAAACCAAAGGACGACCTCTGCGAAATCATCCTGTTCTGCATGGTTGAACACCCCGATCTAATGGAAAAGATCAAGGAACGATTCGATGTATGACAACCTGAATATTGCTGAGCTTGTGAGGAAGGCTCAGCTCTTCGACCTTGGTGTCAAGCAAGGACGCATCAACCCAAGCGAGATCATCTATCTTACCGACATGTCCTCCACCCTGGAGCGCGTGATCGAGGAAGAACTAACCGATCTGCACGAGCCGGTGTGGACGAACAAGCGAACCGGCCAGCGGGCCTCTTCGGTCTGCGCGGCGTTCCGCGTCCTGGGCTTCTCGATGCCCTACGGCGAGTGGGCGAACGTGGTCTTCGCGGCCGACGTGTGCAAGGCTCTCGGACTGGCACACCACGCCAAGAACGGGTTCGCTCGCCACCTGACAAAACTCGCATCCGACCAGATTACCACCCTGTCTGATGTGGGGGGGTCGGCTACGTGGCGCGGCTCCTACAACGCGAAGCTCATCTCTGAAAGCGGCCTCTACAGGCTGGTCCTCCGCAGCGACAAACCTGATGCCAGGAAGTTTCAGGATTGGGTGACCCGCGACGTTCTCCCGGCCATCCGCAAGGACGGTGGCTACATCAAGGGCGAAGAGAAGGTCGCCACGGGGGAGATGAGCTTGGAAAAGATGCCTTCAAATTTGAGGGCATCTACCGGGACATCCGCGTCATGCTGGAAGCCCTCGAAACCACTGAACGCAAATTTGCGTCGAGCTACACCGACCCCACCGGCCGCTCACTTCCCTGCTTCCACCTTCCGAAGAACCTGACGATCACCCTCGTCTCCGGTTACTCGGTGGTTCTGCGGATGAATTACCACCCTCTTATGGTGGGGGAAGAAGGGAACTGACCAGCCCCCTTAATTACCCCTCCCTTATGAGAGGAATAGAGGAATCACATAGGTGACCTTCTGGGTTCACCTCAGTGCAATCTCCAATCCAACTATCAACCATCTCACTTTGAGGGGAATATGGAAGATATGACCCCAGTGAATCACAGAGGTTCCAAATAGTAACCTCTATCAGAGCCCTCAGATGGCTTGTTCTATCCATCATTCGCACGGTCTCCAATGACGCCCGACCGCCGGGAGTGCGTTTGATTTCTACCGATGCTCGTTCATTTCAGCCCCATCGGTAGCCTCGCGCCTCGTCGCTGTTTCTCAAACTGACCGGTCCTCTGTCCTCTGACCTCTTCGCGGTCGGAGCGATAGAGGCCGGTCTTTTTGCGTTCAGCGACAGGCATGCACTCAACAGCGACAGAGTGAGAAACACCCCAAATGCACGGAACTATCGATAACCCGCACCGTATCGTGGTGCGGCCCCTAAAGCCCTTTGCCTGCGGTATGTGGTACTGGGTCGAATACGACCAGCTGCCTCTGATTGCCCGCACCAGGAACCCGGAGCACGACGCCTGCCGAGCGCTGGTCACCAAGGGGCACACCGGTCTTCTTGAAACGTGGGACGGTATTCGTCCCTATCCCCTCCTCATCATCCGGGATATCGAAAAAGCCGCCTTGCTGACGGTAGCCGAGAACGCCTCACACGGCCCGCGAGTGGTCCCGTTCAGGCCCTTTACGGATAACCATTTGCGCGCTCTCAAACTCCCAACCTGGGACGATGAAGCGGCTGCCTGATGCGCGACATCAAGTCCATCATCACCGACGCCGCGAGGCGGTACGGGCAGAACCCTGATGACGCCCTGCGAATCGCCAGCGTAGAGAGCAACTTCAACCCCTCGGCCCAGAACCCTCAATCCTCGGCCGGAGGGCTCTTCCAGTTCGTTGACGGTACCTGGGACAAGTACGCCCCAGGTAAGAGCAAGTTCGATCCAGAGGCCAATGCAGACGCCGGCATGCGCCTGATGCGCGACAACGCCCGGTACCTCGAAAAGGTTCTCGGGCGGCAGCCAACGGCCGGTGAACTCTACCTCGCTCACCAGCAGGGTGCCGGTGGCGCTCAGCTCCTCCTGGAGAACCCTGACGCCAGGGCGGCCGATCTCCTCGGCACAAGGAAAGTCCTGTCAAACGGTGGCACCGAGAACATGACCGCTCGGGAGTTCGCGCAGCTCTGGACCAGCAAGATCGAGGGGGCCAACGTGGACACCCCCTTGGTCTCCGGTGGTGACGCTCCGGCGTCCATGGCAGCTTCCTCGAACAGCCAGTTCAACGTCAACCAGCCTGCGGCGATCTCCTACGAGGATGTCGTCCCCAACATGGCGGCCCCGACCGTCGAACCCCCGAAGCCGGAAGACCCGAACGCGCCGGGACATCTCGAAGGCCTGGGGCTGGCCATCTACAACAACTGGTCAATCCTCGCCCCTTTTCGGATGCTCGGCCACTATGAGCCAGACCCGAACTGGCGGCTCACCCAGGACCGGCTGAAGGAACTGCGCAGGGATATCCCCGATGAGTACCTGAGCGACTTCGAGGATGCCGTCTCCGACCAACACGCCCAGGCCATTCGGCAGCGCATCCTCAAGCAGATGGAGGTGAACCAGCGGCTCGCCTCAATGGGCGCCGAAGGGACCGTCCTTCAGATGGGGGCTGCCCTCACTGACCCCGGAGCATGGCTCGCCACGGCTGCCATCTCGGCTGCCTCTGGTGGTCTCGGTCTTGCTCCTGCGGTTGCCGCCCGCCTGGGCCGTGTCGGTATGATGGGACTGTCGGCAGCCGAAGGTGTCGCCGGCAACCTCATGACCGACGTTCCACTGAACGCGGTGAACCCCACGTCCACCAAGAGCGACCTCCTGTGGTCCATCGGTACCGGCCTCATGATGGGTGGTGCCGTTGGCGCCATTCGCCGCAACCCTGCCTTCCTGCCTGAGGCAGACGCCCTGGAGCAGACCGGCAAGGCCATGCGCAAGGAAGCCGTGGACCGGCTTGCCGAGCAGCAGATCATCGAGCCGAAGCAGTCCATCGCAGGCGCGAACGCCACCAACGGCCAGCCCATGTTCCGGACGAATTCGGAGGAGAAGCAGACGCTCTATCGGCGTCTCGCGAAGGATGCCGAGGTGGTCTATGGCAAGGCCCGCTTCGATCTCGCCGGCCAGCTCCTGAAGTCCAAGAACCCGATGGTGAGGGTGGCCGCTCGATACCTCGTCGAGGACGCCGTGCGCGCCAAGCCGGGGCAGGTAACTGCCATCGCAGCTTCGGAAACGCAGGCCCGGCTCTTCCGTGTCAGCACCACCGAGTGGGCACGGGGCTATGGCAAGGCCTGGGACAAGTACCGGAAGACCAACAACATCAGTTTCTTCCAGTCCGCCGAAGGGCTTCAGAAGTTCCGCAGTGAGGTGGCTGCCTACGTCCGCGAGACGGACCCATTCAAGAAGGCAGCGTTCAGCTCCGAGGTGAAGGAAGCCGGTGAGGTGTTCAATGGCGTGATGCGAAAGTGGTGGAAGATGGCCCAGGAAGAGGGCCTGACCCGCACCGAGATGGGCGTGGACAACTACTTCCCCCGCTACCTCGATCTGGCTTCGGCCCGCGAGAAGGTCCACCGGTTCGGCTACGACCGCAACCCTCAGAAGGGTGGTGTCGCCTCGCTATTCGCCGGGGCGGTGATGAAGGCCCAGCCCAACATCGAGCCCGAGCTGGCCCACAAGCTGGGCTTTGCCATCGTCGACCGGATGCACAAGCTCCAGGCCGGCGAAGAGCTGCTCCGCAAGGGCTTCGGTGGGTACGATGACGATGAGCTGAAAGACCTCCTTGAGGGCTACCTTAGCCCCGACGAGATCGACTCGGTCCTATCCTCGCTGAACCACAGGACGCCCAACGAGGAGCTTGCCGGGGGTAACGCCCGGCTGAAGCACCGCATCCTCTTCGACGAGACCTTCTCGGCCCCCGTGCGTGACCGCTTCGGTTCCGTGGAGGAGCTGAAGGTGTCGGACTTCTACCTGAACGACCCGAACCTCGTGATGCACCTCTACTCCCGCCAGATGAGCGGCGGCATCGCCATGGCCCGCATGAAGATCAGAGACCCGGACACGGGTGAGCTGGTCCTCGACGGAATCAAGAACCGGGGCGATTGGGAGAAGTTCAAGGCGGACGTTATCGGCGTCGGTGATCTCGAACACGCCGACAATGCCACGGACGTAAAGAACCTGGACTTCGCCTATGACGCCATCATGGGTGTTCCCCATCAGGGTGACCTGGGCGACTGGTCGACGTTCCTGCGCATGCTCCGCGACTACAACTTCATGCGCCTCATGGGTCAGGTTGGCTTCTCGCAGCTCCCCGAGATCGGACGCACGGCTGCCTCGACAGGCCTTAAGGCTCTCTATCAGGGCATGCCGAGCTTCCGTCAGATCATCCAGGCCGCCCGAGAGGGCCGCATGGGTGACGAGCTGTCGGACGAGCTGGACGCCATCGGAGCCTTCGGTTCGGACTACATCCGCACCAAGTTCCACATCAACTCCGACGACTTCGGGACGCCGGTCACCCTCGGTGGCAACACGCCAATCCAGAGGTTTGCGGCCAAGGTGAACCCGAAGCTCCACGCGATGAACCGCTTTACCTCGCTCTACTCGGGCATGGCACCGATCAACGGGCTGTACCAGAGGTGGGCTTCACGGGCCTTCGCGGTGAAGTTCGTCCGCATGGCGAAGTTCGGGGACAAGGTGGACATGAACCGGCTGATGACCCTTGGCCTTTCCAAGGACGACGCCGCCCTCATCTTCGAGAACATCCGCAAGCATGCCACCTTCAAGGACGGCGTCGAAAAGGCCTCGAAGCTGGACGCCCTGGGCATGAAGAACTGGGACGGCAAGGCCGTTGCAGCCTTCGAGAGTGCCATGTGGCGAGCCTCCCGGAACATGATCCAGGAGAACGACATCGGTCAGTTCGCCACCTGGATGGCAAGTCCCCTGGCGAAGACCTTCCTCCAGTTCCGCACCTTCACCATCGGAGCGTGGACCAAGTCGTTGCTCCAGGGGATGAACATGCGGGACGCCGAGGCGGCAATTGCCTTTGGCACCACCGCGTTCCTCGGAGCGCTCACCTACGTTGCCCAGACGAACCTCAACCTGATGGGCGACAAGGATGCCGAGCGTAAGCGCAAGGACCGACTGTCGTGGAGCAAGATCGCTGCGGCCGGTTTCCAGCGAACCTCGGAATCGTCTCTCACCACCATTCCGATGGACCTCCTGGCCGAGATGGTCACCGGAGATGCGATCTTCGATACCCGCTCGTCGGGTCTCACCACCTCGGTTCAAAGTTTGGGTGGCAACCCTACTGCGGACCTGTTGGAGACTGGCTGGGCTGGCGTAACGGGGATGACCTCGGCCGCCTTCGGTGATGACTACTCCAGGCGAGACTTCCAGGCGCTGACCAAGACGTTGCCCTTCCAGCGCATGATGGGCTTCGTCCAGTTCTACAACTGGCTGGCCGGGAGCATGAAGAAGTACGAAGCTTTCGATTGAGGGCTTCTTTCGTGTGCGGCGGTGGGGATTTACAGCCCTCTCAATCGGTAGGCTCCTCACGGTGCCGAACTGAAGGGATGGCTGTGTTTACCCACCGCCGCATGGCAAAAAAGGGCACCCTCGCAAAACCGAGCGGTCCCCGAATGTTTGCCGAAAAAATCCGTGTGGGTATCTAACATATACGGCTGCGGGGCTTCCCCCCCGTGGCCCCCAACGAGGCCTTAGGTGTCGGAATAGACCTACGCAAATTTGCGTTCGCCGGTTTTTTAGCACTTCCAGCACAACGCGGATGCCCCGCATCACATCGGCATGGCGCTTGCCCGTCAGCTCCGCGATTTCGAGGCTGGACATGACATGGTGAGGGGATGGGCGGGAGCAGCCGCCTTCTTCTCGAACTCCTTCAGGCGCTCGATGGCCTCGTTGAAGGCAGCGATGTAGGCCAGCTTGAACTTCAGTGCCTTCGGACCAGTGAAGCCCATGGCGAGGAGCGTGAAGCCATCGCGGTCCATCTCGAAGCAGCGGTAGGTCTGGCCGTTCTGGGCGTTGACGTAGGGGGTCAGCCGAAAATTCGGCACACCCTGTTCGATGAGTTCGTCGATGCTATCGAGAACGTGTTTGTGCTGCTTCTCGAAATACTCCGCAACGTCGCGGCTCGTGGCGAACACGCGGAAAGGCTGGTTCGTTTTCGGTATACCTCATGAGAACTGGCATTGAGCCGGTCTCATAAATGCCGGTTGACAAACCAAAGCGAACCGGCGATAAGCGAACCAGTCTAATCGAACTGGTGATGTCTGCCATGCATATCCGCGCCTATCTCAGAGCTTCCACCAAGGAACAGGACGCAACCCGAGCCAAGGACCAACTCCAGGCCTTCGCTGCCGAGCGTAACCTGACCATCGCTGCCAGTTACATCGAGAACGAGAGCGGAGCCGCCCTGAAGCGTCCCGAGCTGTTCCGGCTGTTGGCTGACTGCCTTCCGGGTGACGTGCTCTTGGTTGAGCAAGTTGACCGCCTCAGTCGCCTCAATGCCGAGGATTGGGACAGGCTGAAGAGTGAGATCAGAGCGAAGAAGGTGAAGGTGGTGGCTCTCGACCTGCCAACATCGTGGATGATGATGGCAACGGACAAGGAGAGCATTCAGGCCCGTATCTTTGAGGCCATCAACGAGATGATGTTGGACGTCCTCGCTGCCGTGGCCCGCAAGGACTACGAAGACCGGAGACGCCGGCAAGCCCAAGGCATTGAGAAGGCCAAAGCTGACGGCCTCTATCGGGGCCGGCCCGAGGACACCAAGCGCAATGAAGCCATCGTCGGGATGCTCAAGGCGGGGCAGTCTTGGAATGCCATAATCGCAGCCACGGGCTGTTCACGCTCGACGCTGGCGAGGCTGGCAAAGCGGCCGTGAAGGAATCGGGGGTGTTCCTTTCTTGTTCTCCTCACCCTGATAATGTGTTTTCTCCATCCTTCCATTTCCTTCGACGCCGTACAGGCCATCTAGCGGCATCGCTGGCGGGAGCTATGAAGGTGCCTGCTGATGACTGAAGGGGGATGAATGGCCGGTACCGCAACGCCTCCTAGGCCACTGCGGGACAACGTCACGTCATCCTGTTGACGGTCCCGGCTCCCACCGGAGCATTGCGTAGAGACTGCAACTGTTATGAGTGGCACCATGCGCCTCAGCAACCCGCCACGCTGCCGGTAAAACGGCTCTGACAGCTTCTCTCATGGTGGCTCACATGGACAATCCGAAGGCCCTTGCTCTGGTGCCGGCCGTTCTGTTGGCGGTTGGCGTTCTGCCCCTTCCTTACGGCTACTACACTCTCCTGCGGCTGGTCGTGTGTTTGACCTGTGCCTTCCTCGCTTTTCAGGAGTGGAAGACGGACGAGACGATCAAGCCTTGGGTGGTGGTGCTTGGCCTCGTGGCCATCCTCTTCAACCCCGTCATCCCGGTCCACTTGACCAAGGGGATTTGGGCCGTGCTCGACCTAGCGTCTGCGGCGGTGTTGGTTGTCTACTGGCGGGGGATCGGCGCAAAGGCGTAGCCACCGCAATCATCAGCAATCACGCTCGTCAGCCGAAGTCGCCGTGCATCTCCTTCAAGAGCGGTGACTCGGCTAGTCGTTCGGAGAACTCCGAAAACACCTGCGCCGCTCCGTCAAGCAGCTTCATATCAAGCGAGTTGAACGGGTAGAGGTCACCACGCATTCCGACCTCGTTCATGATCTTGCCAAGGCTCAACGCCAGAACGAAGGAGATCGTGCCCATCTTGCCGGCATCCTCAATCCTGATCGCATTGGCGAGAGCCGAAGCCGCGACCGTGATCTTGTGTGGTCTCTGCCCATAGGCTCCTCCGAATATCTCCGGCATAGAGTCCCAGACTGCGGCAACGAGGGTGTTCGCGGTCTTGGTGGGATCACCGCTAAACAGACCGACCCGAGCGACCTCCTCCAAGAGGTTCTGAACCACAACAGCGGCTTCGCTCTTTTTGTACGTGTCCTTGATGCCCTTGAACAAGCCCATCGCAACCCTCCGATCAGGGTAGAGGCTTGCACAACCGTAGCCATCAGGCCAGTCGGTGATTCTCCGATGTGGAGAGTGGGCCTGTCGAAGGGCGGATCAGGCCGCAGGGTTACGACTCGCTGCAAACGCTGTGCTGCAACGCTTTCAGGTGCTCAAAATGAGGCCGACTCAATGGGAAGCAGAGTGGGAAGCAGATTGGGAAGAGCTGCCCGTAAGTCATTGAAAAATAAGGAGAAATGTTGGGTGGTACGGCCTACGGGAATCGAACCCGTCTCTCCAGCGTGAAAGGCTAGTGTCCTAACCGATAGACGAAGGCCGCCCAACGAGGGGCGCTTATAGTGAGCTTCTGCGGGTTGGGCAAGAGCCAATCGGCATTTGCTGTAGGTTTTTTACAGCTTCATCTAGATAATTGATCGGCAAGCATTATCCGCGACCGTGGCAGGACCATCGCCATTCGCGCCGCCGACCGGTATCCACATGGATCGACTTGGTGTGGCAGTAGAGGCCCAGGCCGCCGCGCGAGGGATGGCTGTAGAAGTAACGCGCGAGATCGTCGCGGGCGATGCCGGGCATGTAGAGGTCGACCGCGTTGCAGTAGAGGTGCTGAGAATGCAGGGCGCCGCGGACGAGCCGGTTATGGGATGGCGAGCGATAGCCGGATGTGATCACCGCCTTGTGGCTGAAATGGCGCTCCGCATCTCGGATCATGCCGAGAAGCCGAGGTTTGATGCAGGACACATTGATGGCCGAATGGGCCAGCAGCAACCCGTTGGCTGCCTGAACCACCTCGCGCGGCAAGCCGGGAACGTAATGCGCATAAGGCTGAACCTCGCCGTCGAACAGGCCGCGCGGATCACCATCCGGGCCGCGTGAGGCAAGCACCAGATTACCTTGCCAAGCAACGCCGGGCAGGCCTTCAAACAGGTCCTGTGGCCGGTCTGGGCGGGCCGTGTAGACGTTTACGAAGTCATGCTCAAGCCCATCGTCTATCGGCGGTTTGGGCACGGCGATCTTGTTCGGGTCCGCTTCGTCTTCACCGGCCAGCTCTGCCTCCGACACTTCGTCGGTATCTTCCGGAGGGGAGGAGGCAGGTGTGGCCGCTGGCTCAGGAATTGCATCGGCCTTGGCTGCGGGCTGGTCGCCCGTGGCTTTTTCTGTCGTCTTTGGCGTTTCGGAAGGAGTGGATACGACTGGCGCGGGTTGCTCCTTGGACGGCGCACTGCTGCCGAACAACGAAGCGAACAGCCCTGGTGCTTTCGGCTTCTCGGCCGGTGCCACGGCAGTGGCCGCGGGTGCCATCGGCGCGTCACCCGCAGTCGATTTGGTCGCGGTATCCTGTGCCGGCGTCGATGTGACGGTGGCCGGCTTGGAGCCGTTCTCCGTCGCTTCCTTCTCGGCTTTCGCCTTGATCTCGGCGATCTCAACGGGAGTCAGCGGTTTGAAGTCGGAACGATCCAAAACCGCGCCGCAGCCGGCAACGGCAATGCTTATCGCCACGAACAATCCTGGCCGCAGTTTCATAGCCGCCCGTCACTCCCGATCCTTCGAAGCAACGACGCGGTCACCACTTGCCGGTGTTCGGCATGGATGCCCAGGGTTCGGCAGGCGGTAGAGCGTTGCCTTTTTGGAGGAGCTCGATGGAGATGTTGTCGGGCGAGCGGACAAACGCCATTCGGCCGTCACGGGGCGGACGATTGATGGTAACGCCTCCCTTCATCAAGCGGTCGCAGGTGGCGTAGATGTCGTCCACCTCATAGGCAAGGTGTCCGAAGTTGCGACCTTCGCCATAAGTTTCAGGATCCCAGTTGTAGGTCAGCTCGACGAGCGGGGCACTATGGGCTCGCCCGGCTTCGACATCGGCAGAGGAAGCGAGAAAGATCAGCGTGAAACGTCCTGCTTCGTTCTCCGTCCGCCTGACCTCGGTCATGCCGAGTTGGCCGCAGAAGAAGGCGAGCGATGCGTCGACGTCGGTGACCCGCACCATGGTGTGGAGATAGCGCATGTCCTTTTCCTCCGCGTTGGTCGTCTGGCGACTGGTTTTCGGTTCAATTCGGCGCGTAGTTATCCTTGCTATATCGGTTGACGCAAGGCTCCCGGGGCTTGTGTCGGCAGCTTGCTGACGGGGTACCCGCCAACCTAGGGCGATAATACCTGCCCGATCTGCGGCCGACCGCGAGAAACCCGCTCAAAACCGTTAACAGCGGTTAACGAGGGGCTTGCGGAAGGGTAGCCTTCCGGTGGTATTTTAACTGAAGAATCACGAATAGTCGGGGCGCGGAGCGATCTGCGCTTGTTGTAAGTGCGATCGTGGGGATTGGCTCATGGCCAAGGTTCAGTTTGTGTCGGAAGACACCAACGTCGATGAAGACGTCGGCGTAGAAGTCATTGAAGTCGCGGGTGTCATAAAGTGGTTCGACGTCGCGAAAGGATTTGGCTTCGTCGTGCCGGATGAACCGGGCTTGCCCGATGTTCTGCTCCACGTCACTTGCCTGCGACGCGACGGGTTCCAGACCGCCTACGAAGGTTCGCGCGTGGTTTGCGAAGCGGTGCGTCGGCAGAAGGGGCTGCAGGCGATGCGTGTGCTGTCGATGGACGAGTCGACCGCCGTGCATCCTTCCCAGTTGCCTCCGTCGCGAACCCACGTTCAGGTCACTGCATCAAGCGGTCTCGAACAGGTGGAAGTGAAGTGGTTCAACCGCGTTCGTGGTTTCGGGTTCCTGACCCGCGGCGACGGCACCGAGGATATTTTCGTCCATATGGAGACGCTGCGACGCTTCGGGATTACCGAGCTTCGGCCCGGTCAGCACGTCTTGGTGCGCTACGGTGACGGGCCGAAGGGAAAGATGGTCGCTGAAATCCGCCCGGTTCAACCTGGCGGCATACCTTCGTCACATTGATGCCCTAATGGGTCTGCGCGCGGCGTTGGCACGGTCGACGTTGCGCGTTCTGTTGTGTGCAAACACCGAACAGTCAGGGAACGAAGGCAAAAATGTCGGAAGTAACGTCGTGGCGCCTGGTTTTAAGGGCGCTCGCCGCAGGTCTTGTTGCCGCAATCGCCATTCTCTACTTTTTCGGAAACGGATCGAGCGCCAGTCAGGGAGAGAATCCCGTTGGTCCGCGCTCCAGTCTCAGCGTGGAAACAGCAACCGGCGTCTATCCCTATCAAGTGGAAGTCGCGGACACCGAGCCGAAGCGTGAGCGCGGCTTGATGTTTCGCCGCGAGGTCGCTTCCGGTACCGGCATGTTGTTCGACATGGGCGTCACCCGCGACGTCGCGTTCTGGATGCACAACACCTTCGTGCCGCTCGACATCATCTTCATTTCGGAAAAGGGCAAGGTCGTTTCGATCGCCCACGGGGCCAGACCGCAGTCCGACACTCGCATCCCTTCGGAACTCCCTGTACGCTTCGTTCTTGAGTTGCCTACACCGGAAGCCAAGCGCATAGGTCTCGCCGTTGGCGACCGGGTGCGCCATCCCGCGATCGACGCCGTACTCGGACAGTAAAGTCGGCCATTCCGGTCTGCCGGCGCCTTGTTATTTTGCCGATTCCGCTGGCTTTCTCTCTTTTGAAAAGCGCTGATGCAGCCTGTCATAAAGGCGACGCATCAACTTGGGGGGCGGCAACTGCGGCGACCTCATCGACAGGTCGACGACGTCTTCGAGCCGAAGGCTCGCCTTGATGAGCTGGCCATCCTCAACCACTCTGGCCATCAGTTCCGCATAAGCGGCCAGCTTCAGTCGGCTGCCGGCGCGCAGTCTGCTGCCATGGCGTGCCGAGAAGGCTTGGGCCACGGTGAGACCCACGAGATTCGGGGGAACCTGCATTTCGTAGAACGTGGCGAGGTCGGAGAGCGGGGCGTCCGGCGCCACGGCGAACTCCCCGAAGGCTGTCCGCTTGGCGGCCGCAACGGTCTCGGCGGGCAGGGGGGCAAACAGACGGTCAAGGCGGTTCACGCGGTCCTGGGGGGATATGAAGTAGGCGTAATCGCCAGCCCGGATCTGCCCGGCCTCGGCAGCATTCTTGACGGCACCGTCCCGCACCACCATCACCGGCTTTAGCCAGACGGGGAGGGATGCCGGCCGCAAGGCGGCGTAGCTGTCGGGGCGCACCGGATAGCCGACCATTTCGTTGTCGATCTGGCCCGGCAGATCGATTTCGACACGACGTGCACTGGCTGCGGCCCGCTTCAGGGCCATGCCGAAGAAGCGCGCCGCCGGGGCGATGGTCCATCCCTGGACCAGCAACGATATGAGCACCACGAAGAAGGCGACGTTGAAGTACATTGGCGCGTTGGCGGTGCCTGCCAGCGTCGGCACTGTGGCCAGAAAGATCGATACGGCGCCGCGCAGGCCGACCCATGAGACGAAGTTGATCTCAGGTGGCGTAAAGCCGAAAGGCTTCAGGCAAACCCAGACGGCCGCGGGGCGGCCGATGAGCATTAAGAACAGCGAAATGGTCAGTCCCTGCGGCGCGTATTCGATCAGCTTGCTTGGCGTGACCAGCAGGCCGAGCATCAGGAACATGACGATCTGGCAGAGCCAGGTTGCACTTTCCAGGAACTTGCTGATGGCCGGGTAGGCGCGAACGGAACTGTTGCCCACCACAAGACCGGCAACATAGACGGCCAGAAAGCCCGATCCGTCGAAATAGGACGTGACGCCGAAGACGCTGACGGTCAGCGCAATGGCAAACAAGGGGTGCAGTCCACCCGGCAGCGTCAACCGATTGAGGGCCAGCGTTGCCAGAGCGCCGCCGGCAATGCCCATCGCGCCACCCAGGACGGCTTGGCGGCTGAGCGCGGCGATCGTACCCAAGCCGGGAGACGAATGCGCGACGGCCAGTTCTGTGAGAACCATCGTGAGGAAGACGGCAACCGGATCGTTGGAGCCCGACTCGATTTCGAGGGTTGCGCCGATTCTTGGCCTGAGTTGCAGCCCGCCCGTCTTGAGGAGGAAGAACACCGCAGCGGCGTCCGTGGAGGCGACAATCGAGCCGAGCAGCAGCCCCTCTATGAGACCATAGCCAAGAGCAAGGTAGCTGAAAGCGCCGATGAGAAGAGCGGTAACCGCAACGCCGGCGGTCGCCAGGGCCAGGGAAGGCGCCAATGCTTCGCGCGTGTCGGCAATCCGCATTCTGAGGCCGCCATCAAACAGGATGATGGCAAGCGCGCAGGAGCCGATCAGGTAGGTGAGGCGGTAGTTGCTGAACTCTATTCCACCTGGTCCGTCCACACCGGCCAGCATGCCGACGACAAGGAAGACGAGCAGCAAGGGCGTACCGAAGCGCGATGCCAGCAGACTTGAGAGAATGCCAAGGAGGATCAGCGTCGCGCCCAGGGCCAAAACGAGGTTGGCGACCGCGATCTGATGCATTGGATCCTCTGATGTCTTTTGTATTCCTGATCGGCATGCTTCCACATTGAGGCGACTTTGGGAACTGATTCATGGCCGTGTCTGGATTTTTGGCAAAGTAATTGTTGTCGGTTGCCTGAAGGCCGTGCAATTGCGCAACTGTGATGCCCAGACGCTTCGTTCCGTGATAAGAGGCGCGCGTGTCCCCGGACAACTGAGTTTCTTTGGCGCGGATCTAGACGCATGGACGAGCAGAACGACAAGCAAACCGAGGGCATGGCGCCGGGCAAGCCGGCATCCGATAGGGTACGGAGCTTGGCCTGGCCGCATTTCGTCAACTTGCTCGTTCTGACCGTCATATCCTTCGCGCTGTTTGCCCCTGGCATCTCGTCGTTGCCTCTCACCGATCGCGACGAAGCCCTTTATGTGCAGGCGACGCACCAGATGCTCGAGACGGGCAACTGGGTCGACATTCGTTTTCAGGACGAACCCCGCTACAAGAAACCGGCCGGCATCTACTGGATACAGGCCGCAACGGCCGAGGTGTCCGGTTACGGCAAGGATGCGCCGCTCTGGGTTTATCGCATCCCATCGCTCTTGGGCGCGGTGCTGACGGTTCTGTTCACCTACGGGATCGGGGCTACCCTCGGTACGGCACGGGGTGGCTTGCTGGCGGGCCTGCTTGCGGCTTCCACCATGCTCATCGGCTTCGAGGCACATATCGCCAAGACCGATGCCATGCTGTGCGCCACGGTACTGGCTGCGGAGTTCGCGCTGGCTCGTGCCTATGCGGATCCGGCACGGGCGAGATCGTTGCCACGCAACGCATTGTTCTGGACGGCAATGGGCATCGGCATCCTTATCAAGGGGCCGATCACGCCGCTGATTGTCGGGCTTTCCATTGCTGTGGTTTCGGCAAAGGAGCGGTCGGCGACACTCTGGAGGGCTCTGTCGCCGGTGAAGGGCATCCTCTGGACGCTTCTTCTGGCGCTGCCTTGGCTGATCGCCATCGGCTGGATCTCGCGTGGCGCCTTTTTCAGTCAGGCGGTCGGCCACGACATGCTTGGCAAAGTTGCCTCCGGCCAGGAGTCGCACGGAGCTCCGCCAGGCACGCATCTGCTGGTAGCGCTGGGCACCTTCTGGCCCTTGTCGGCGCTTATCCCGCTTTCGGTCGTTCAGGCCTGGAAGGCGCGTCGAGAGCCGGCGATCTTCTTCCTGATCGCATGGGTTCTTCCTGGATGGCTGGTGTTCGAGGCGGTCGCCACCAAGCTTCCCAATTATGTCCTCCCCTTCATGCCGGCGCTGGCCCTGCTTGTCGGCCTCTTGCTTGACAATGGGACCCTCGGCGCTGCACGGCGTGGCTGGCGCGTTTCCGTCGCCTTCATCGCCATCGGTGCGGTTCTGGTTGCCTTCGGGCTCAATGTTGCCTTCCTGATTTATCAGGGACATGCGAACTGGCAGGGACTGGTCGGCGCGGTGATCATCGCCTGTCTGGGGCTCGGGGCGAGCCGGCTTCTTTCGTCCGGCCGATTGGTTCCCGGCGTAGCTGCGACCGCCGCCACCGCGGGGGGCTTGATGCTGCTGGGCTATGCGATATTGCTGCCGTCCGCTCGGCAGCTTTGGCTCAGTGACGATCTTGCCGAAGCCGTGGCCTCGGTCCGTCATTGCGACATGCCTTCGGTTTCGGTGGTGGGTTATGCCGAGCCGAGTACTGTCTTCAGGCTGGGAACAAGCACACTCCGGACGACGGCGTCCGCCGCTGCCGAGGCTTTTGTGAAGAACGAATGCGCCGTTGCCATCATCGCGGCGGATGCCAAGGACGCCTTCCTTGCCGGGCTCGGCGCGCAAGAAAAACTGCCCGAGCCCGTCACCACCGTCTCCGGTCGTAATCTCAACGGCCTCAAGCTTCGCAACATGCTGCTATTCGTGAAGCCGTGAGGAGACGGTCATGCTGATCAACAAGCGACCGGCTCGCTGGCATGATCCGGACGTCGTCAAGACCGCTCTCTGGCTGGCCGGACTGGTGACGCTGCTGGCGATCATCGTATCGAGCCGGTTCGACGAGGAGGTCCGCGCCTGGGTGGCAGCAGGTGGACCGCCTGCGCCGATCTGGCCGTTTTTGTCGCGACTGGGACAGTCCGACTGGATGCTGATACCTTCCGGTCTGGCGCTGATCCTGATGCATTACCTCGGCCGGCCAAGGTTCGGTTCGCAACGTGACTTCGAAACCATCCGCGGCATGGTGCTGTTCTTCTTCGCGGCCATTGCAGCCACCGGCATCGCGGTGTTGGTCGTCAAATACTCTCTCGGCTTCTCGCGTCCCTCAGTTGCCGGCGACAGGGTCATTCGTCTTTTTGCATTTCGGCCGTCCTATGCCGCCTTCCCATCGGGGCACTCGACCACGGTGGCAGCCTTCGCCTTGGCCCTGACCCTGCTCTGGCGACCATTGGCCGTGGTCGTCTGGCCCCTTGCAATCGCAATCGGGGTGTCGCGAGTGATGGTGAACGCTCATCGTGTTTCCGATGTGGTGGCGGGCCTGTCGTTCGGCGCTTGGGGAACTCTGTTCGTTGCCGCTTGGTTTGCTCGGCGCGGCAGGTTGTTGCGCCTTTCGAAAAACGGGCTGCCTTTGCCGCTCCGCCTTCGGTTCGATACACTCTCCGGCGAGGGTAGGGCCTTGTTGACGCGGCTTCGGCTTGCCATAAGCAGGCGGAGCGTCGCTCCCGATTTGCATCTCTCAGGGGCAGTACTGCCGGACGCCATTGCGGGCGCCTATCCGGCCGGAGTAACCAGCATGATCGTACCGAAACCTTCCGAGACGGGCTTTGTCTCGGTCGTCATCCCCGCCCGCAACGAGGCGGACAACCTGGCGGTCATCGTGCCGGAAATTCTCGCCGCCATGTCCGGTCGGGCTTTCGAGGTGATCGTCGTCGATGATGGCTCGACCGACGGAACCGGTGCCGCCATCGCCGCATGGAAAGCCGAAGGCAAGCCTGTTCGCCATATTCGCCACGTCGAGGCCTGTGGTCAGTCGGCAGCCGTTCGCTCCGGCGTGCTCGCGGCACGTGGCGAGATCGTGGCTACCATCGACGGTGATGGCCAAAACGATCCTGCGTACATTCCTCAGCTCGTCGACGCACTTATTGCCGCTGGCCCGTCAGTTGGAATTGCGGCAGGACAACGTCTCAAGCGCACCGATGGCCTTGCCAAGCGCTATGCGTCGCGTTTTGCCAACTGGTTGCGCAACTCTATCCTCAAGGACGCGACGCGAGACACCGGGTGCGGCCTCAAGGCGGTTCGGCGCGATATCTTTCTTTTGCTGCCGTTCTTCCACGGCTGGCACCGCTATCTCCCCGCTTTGGTATTGCGGGAAGGGTATGGCGTCACCCACCTCGACGTGGTCGATCGCTCTCGCATGCACGGAGCGTCCAATTACGGCATATTCGACCGCGGGCTGCAGGGCATTCTCGATCTCTTCGGTGTCTGGTGGTTGAAGCGGCGTATCAAGCGTCTTCCCGTGGTCTCGGAAATCGGAAACGACAATGGCTAGTCTCTTTGCACAGTTCGCCGGCTGGCTTCACGACGTGTTCGTCAAGCAGCTTGATTTCTGGGTGATCCTCGGTTTTGTGGCGCAGTTCCTGTTCACGATGCGTTTCGTTGTCCAGTGGCTCGCCTCGGAAAAGGCCAAGGCGTCGGTGATTCCGGTAGCCTTCTGGGTGTTTTCGCTAGGTGGCGGTTTCCTGCTTCTCGTCTACTCCATCGCCCGGCAGGATCCGGTGTTCATCGCAGGACAGGGCCTTGGCCTGCTTATCTATATCCGCAACCTGATGCTCATCAGGAAGTCGGCAAAGCGGGCGGGCGGCTCCGAGTAGCCTCAGAGGCGACGTGGATCGTCGGCGCGGGCTGCAAGATGCAGGCGATCCAGAAATCCTTGCAGGATGAAGCTCGCCGCCAGCTTGTCGACGACTTCGTCGCGCCGCCGGCGTGAAGCGTCTGCTTCGAGAAGCGTTCGGGTAACCGCCGCGGTCGAGAGCCTCTCGTCCCAGAAAATGATCGGCCTGCCGTCGAGGGGGGCGAGATTGCGTGCGAAGGCCCGTGTCGACTGTGCGCGCGGCCCTTCGCTGCCGTCCATGTTGATTGGCAAACCCAGAACGTAGGCGCCGACGCCGTGTTTGTCGGCGAGTTCGATCAACGCCGCGGCATCCTTGCCGAACTTGACGCGAGAAAGCGTCACAAGCGGAGTGGCGATCAGAAAGCGTTCGTCGGAAAGGGCGATGCCGATGGTCTTGGTTCCGAGGTCCAGTCCGAACAGGCGCTGGCCGGCCGGCAAGGCCGCCACGAAGGCAATCGGGTCTCCGGCTTCGGTCATCGGTGCAGCCTTCCAAGCGTGTTGGGACGGGCACCCAGTATCACGCCATGTGTTCCGGCCAAAGCTTTGAAGCTATTTCAGGAGACGATTTCCGGTGAAGTGGCCGATACGCGGTCACGGCCGGTGTTCTTTGCCTGGTAAAGTGCCGAGTCGGCGCGTCGGTAAAGATCGTTGACCGTATCTCCAGGCCTGAACTCCGAGACGCCGAAACTGGCCGTCAAGTTGATGGCGCTCTCGCCCCGCTCGATGTTCAGCGCGCTGACTTGTGCGCGCAGATAATCGGCAACCGAGATGCCCCCGTCGATCGGAATGCTTGGCAGGATCACCGCAAATTCTTCGCCGCCGATACGGGAGAAGTGGGCATCTGGCGGCACGCGTAGCGTCCCGACGCTGCGGATCACCTCATCGCCGGCGTCATGCCCATAAATGTCATTGATATGCTTGAAATGGTCGATGTCGAACAGAATGAGCGAGAACGTGCCGCCCAGTTCGGCAGTTGCGATCTCTGCGTCGAACCGCTGGCGGAACGCACCGCGATTGAAGAGGCCGGAAAGCGGATCGATCGTTGCCATCTCGATCAGCCGGCGCTGCATGATCAGAGTTCGCTCTGCCACGCGCAGCCGGGCATTGAGCTCATCCTGGCGCGGCGGCTTGGACATGAAGTCGTCGGCACCGGCGTCGAGCACGCCAATGGAGTGTTGCGCATCGTTGGAGGCAGACATGCCTATGACATAGAGCGGACGGCCTGCGTCGGCGAGGAGCCGAGCCTCCCAGCACAGTTCGGTCCCCGACACGCCGCCAATCTCGAAACTGGTGATCAGCACCTCGGCTTGTGGCGTCGTCTGAATGTAGCTGAGCGCCTCGCGGCCGTCGGTAAAATAAGCGACGTCGTCACCGCGAGGTTCTAGCATCCGCTGCAGGATCATCAGTCCGGTTCGACTGCCGTCGACGAGCACAATGTGCATGATGAGCTTGCTATACCTGACTGGTGGTCAGCCCACCCCCCGAAAAGTGCGGAACTCATAAACTGTTTTTGTCGAATTCATCAATGAAAAAACAACGGAATCCCGCCAATCGCGGTTCCAAAAGCAGAACTTTTTAAGGATGATTTCCGACGAAAATGCAGGCCTTTCGTCGACAGATTAAAATATTCGTATAAATCAATATGTTAACTGATGATGGCTAGGAGCTGGTTACCGCACCGAATGGCTTGGTGGACGTTTTATGCCTTCGCTCCGGGACATCGAGAAACGGACTCTCCTTGGGGTTGCAGGCTCCAGACGCTTCGACTCACTCATCCGGCTTTTATGAAATGGCCCGTTCCGCGTCGAGGCATGCTGAAGCGGGTGGCTCCGAACGGCGACCGGTGCTATACGCGGGACATTCCAGTCTGTTCGAGGGAATCTACATGTCCGTGGATACGGCTACCGTGCGCCGCGTTGCGCGTCTCGCCAGGATCAAGGTCACCGATGACGAGGCGGAGCGCATGACCAATGAGCTCAATTCTATCCTCGGATTCGTCGAGCAACTGAACGAGGTCGACGTCGCCGGCGTTGAGCCCATGACCTCCGTGGTGTCGGTGAAGATGCGCCGCCGGCAAGACGTCGTCACCGATGGTGAGGATGCCGAGGCGGTCACCGTCAATGCGCCGGTCTCCGAGGACCACTTCTTCCTGGTGCCCAAGGTGGTCGAGTAACTCCCGCCTGCCGCCAGCTTTCAACGATTTTCCGGGAATTTTGCCGTGACCGATCTCACCGCACTCACCCTGGCCGAAGCGCGTGATGCGCTGAAGGCCAAGACGTTTACCGCCGTCGAGCTGACCGAAGCCTATATCGCCGCCATGGAAGAGGCGCGCCTTCTCAACGCCTATGTCACCGAGACACCCGAAAAGGCTCGCGAGATGGCAAAGGCCTCCGACGCGCGCATTGCCGCCGGCAAGGCTGGTGCGCTCGAGGGGCTGCCGCTAGGCATCAAGGACCTTTACGCCACGAAGGGCGTTCATACCCAGGCTTGCAGTCATATTCTCGATGGCTTTGAGCCGACCTACGAGAGCACGGTGAGCGCAAACCTGTGGGCCGATGGTGCCGTTATGCTCGGCAAGCTCAACATGGACGAGTTTGCGATGGGTTCGTCCAACGAGACCAGCCACTATGGCTCGGTGGTCAATCCCTGGCGGCGCAATGGCTCCGACGTCAATCTGGTTCCGGGTGGCTCGTCGGGTGGTTCGGCCGCAGCCGTGGCGGCACATCTTTGCCTTGGCGCTACGGCCACGGATACTGGCGGCTCCATCCGCCAGCCGGCCGCGTTCACCGGCACGGCTGGCATCAAGCCGACCTACGGTCGTTGTTCGCGATGGGGGCTGGTTGCCTTTGCCTCGTCGCTCGATCAGGCGGGGCCGATCGCCCGCGATGTGCGTGACACGGCGATCCTGCTGAAGTCGATGGCTTCGGTCGACCTCAAGGACACCACATCGGTTGACGTGCCGGTTCCGGATTACGAGGCGGCTATTGGCAAGTCGGTGAAGGGGCTCAAGATCGGTATTCCGAAGGAGTATCGCCTTGACGGCATGTCGGCAGAGATCGAAGCGTTGTGGCAGAAGGGCATCGATATCCTTCGCTCGGCCGGTGCCGAGATCGTCGATATCTCCTTGCCGCACACCAAATACGCCTTGCCGGCCTATTATATCGTGGCACCGGCCGAAGCGTCCTCGAACCTCGCCCGGTATGATGGTGTCCGTTACGGCCTGCGCGTGCCGGGCTCGGACATCATCGACATGTACGAAAACACCCGGGCCGCGGGGTTCGGCGCAGAGGTGAAGCGGCGCATCCTGATCGGCACCTACGTGCTGTCGGCCGGCTACTACGATGCCTATTATCTGCGGGCACAGAAGGTGCGGACGCTGATCAAACGCGACTTCGAGACGGTTTACGCCGCGGGCGTCGATGCCATTCTGACGCCGGCGACGCCGTCGGCCGCCTTTGGCATCGGTGAGAAGGCGGACGCCGATCCCGTGGAGATGTATCTCAACGACGTGTTCACCGTGACGGTCAACATGGCCGGTCTGCCGGGTCTTGCTGTTCCTGCCGGCCTTTCGGTGGAAGGCCTGCCGCTGGGACTGCAACTGATCGGACGGCCGTTCGACGAAGAGACGCTGTTCACGCTGGGTTCGGTGATCGAAAAGTCCGTCGGTACGTTCAGCCCCAAGAAGTGGTGGTAAAACTCCGGGCGCCGGCATTCGTCCGGCGCCTTGTTCACATCACCGTCAAAGAAGCGACCTATCGAACAACCTCGGTGGTTTTCCCAACGAGGTTGTCATGAAGATTTGGTCGTCTGTTTTTGTTGCTGCGCTTCTAGCCAGCACGCTTGCCTCAGCTGCTGCCAGCCTGCCGGTCAACAAGGGGCTCATTGCCGTCGGCAGGCTACCCGCCGATCTGCGTGACAGCTTCGGTGAAACCTTTGGTTCCGGCTCGGGTATGTCGGTTCTCGACTGGAAGAAGACGGACAAGGGCTACGAAGGGGCGTTCCTGCTGCTGCCCGACCGCGGCTACAATGTGGAAGGCACCACGGACTACCGCGTCCGCGTCAACGCGCTGTCGATTTCCTTTCCGACTCCCGAGAGCGGCAAGGCGGCTGTCGCCGATCTGAAGCTCGACAAGACCTTTCTGCTCGCGGACAAGGCCGGCAAGCCGATGAGTGGCCTGGATCCGGTTGCCATCAACAAGGGCAACGGGACCGATCTGCCGGGTGCCTCGACCGGCGCTGTCAGCCTCGATCCGGAAGCGATCGTCCGACTGCCTGACGGTTCGCTGATGATTTCCGACGAATATGGCCCGGCCATCTATCATTTCACCGCCGAAGGCAAGCTCCTCTCGGCGACGTTGCCGCCCAAAGCTTTCCTGCCGATGCGCAAGGGTGAGGTGAACTTCTCCTCCAACAATCCGGGCCCGGGTGCGCCGAAGCCTGATCCTGAGGATCCGGAGACTGGCCGTCAGAACAATCAAGGTTTCGAAGGCATGGCGCTCAATCCGGCCACGCATGAACTGACGGTAGTGCTGCAGAGCGCGACCCGGCAGGATGGTGGCGACAAGAAGACCACTCGTTTCAATACGCGCGCCCTGGTGTACGATGCGACCGACCCGGATGCGCTGAAGCTCAAGGCCGAATACGTCGTGCCGCTGCCGACCTTCAAGGATGCCGAGGGCAAGACGCTGGTCGCGGCTCAGTCCGAGCTTGCAGTCTTGCCTGATGGCCGACTGCTGTTGCTGTCCCGTGACAGCAACAATGGCTGGGGCGTCAAGGGCGACACCTCGCTCTACCGTCGGGTCGATCTACTCGATTTCGGTGGCGCCACCAACATTGCCGGAACCGACTTCGACGGGTTGAAGCCTGTCGCGCCGAAAGGCCAGCTCGATCCGTCCGTCAAGGCGGCGAAGCTCACCACCGTCATCGACATCAACGACAATGCCGAACTCGCCAAGGCGGGCCTTCATAACGGGGCGCCACATGACGCCAGCGACCTCTCCGAAAAGTGGGAATCGATGGGCATCGTGCCGGCGTTCGATCCCGTGCATCCCAAGGATGTGCTTGTTCTGATCGCCAACGACAACGATTTTCTGACCACCAAGGGCCACCAGGTTGGCGCCGACTACAAGGCTGACGCCGATGTCGACACCATGGTGCTGGTCTATCGCCTGTCGCTCAATTGATCCCTTTCGGTATGAAGTTTGTGGAGGGCGCCGCGCCGATGCGGCGCCCTTTGCCGTTTTCGGGTCGCTCTCTTGCTGACGACGTGCTGGACTGGCGCGCCTTTCCCGTTTACCTCCGAAGCAAAACGGGCTATCCCGCCAGATAGATGTCGTCTGACCGATCCGAGAGACCCCCATGAACATGGCAGTTCGTACCCCCGATCCCAAGAAGCTCATCAAGGGCGCTACCGGTGATTGGGAAGTCATCATCGGCCTCGAGGTGCACGCGCAGGTCACCTCCAATGCCAAGCTGTTCTCCGGCGCATCCGCCGTCTTCGGCGCCGAGCCGAACATGCATGTTTCCCTCGTCGATGCGGCAATGCCGGGTATGCTGCCGGTGATCAACGAGGAGTGCGTGGCGCAGGCCATTCGCACCGGTCTTGGCCTTAAGGCGGCCATCAATCTCTATTCCGTGTTCGATCGGAAGAACTACTTCTATCCCGACTTGCCGCAGGGCTACCAGATCAGCCAGTACAAGCAGCCGATCGTGGGAGAGGGCCAGGTGCTGCTCGACATGCCAGAGGGTGTGGTCGAGATAGGCATCGAGCGACTGCACCTTGAGCAGGACGCCGGCAAGTCGATCCACGACCAGCATCCGACCATGTCCTTCGTCGATCTCAACCGTTCGGGCGTGGCGTTGATGGAGATCGTCTCCAAGCCGGATCTCCGTTCGTCGGAAGAGGTGAAGGTCTATCTCGCCAAGCTTCGTACCATCCTGCGCTATCTCGGCACCTGCGATGGCAACATGGAAGAGGGCTCCATGCGCGCCGACATCAACGTGTCGGTTCGCAAGCCCGGTGATCCGCTCGGCACGCGCTGCGAGATCAAAAACGTCAACTCCATGCGCTTTGCCGCGCAGGCCGTCGAATATGAAGCGCGTCGCCAGATCGGGATCATCGAGGACGGCGGCAAGATTGATCAGGAGACCCGTCTCTACGATCCCAGCAAGGGCGAGACGCGTTCGATGCGCTCCAAGGAAGAAGCGCACGATTATCGCTATTTCCCCGATCCCGACCTTTTGCCGCTCGAGCTCGACCCGGCCTGGGTGGAACGCCTCAAGGCCAGTCTCCCGGAGCTGCCCGACGAGAAGAAGGCTCGCTTCGTGACTGAGTATGGCATCACCCCCTATGATGCCATGGTGCTGACGCTCGAGCGGGCCTCGGCCGACTATTACGAGCAGGTCGCCAAGAGTCGCGACGGCAAGGCCGTTGCCAATTTCATGATCAACGAGTTGTTCGGCCGCCTCAACAAGGATGGCAAGGGCATCGAGGCCTCGCCCGTTTCGCCGGCGCAACTCGGTGCCATTGTCGATCTGATCGGCGACGGCACGATCTCCGGCAAGATTGCCAAGGATCTGTTCGAGATCGTCTACACCGAAGGCGGCGATCCGAAGAAGCTGGTCGAGGAGCGCGGTCTCAAACAGGTCACCGACACCGGAGCCATCGAGAAGGCCGTCGACGAGGTGATCGCCGCCAATCCAGACAAGGCCGAGCAAGCCAAGGCGAAGCCGACGCTGAGCGGCTGGTTCGTTGGTCAGGTGATGAAGGCGACCGGTGGCAAGGCCAACCCGCAGGCCGTCAACGACCTCGTTAAGCGCAAGCTCGGCATTGAATGACCCGTGGGGGAGGGCGGCACAAGCTGCCGTTCTTCCTAAGCAATTTGCGTGAGGGCGGCCTTCGGGTCGCCCTTTTGCTATGACGCGGAAGGTTTGATTAACCCTGTTCGTTAAGCCTACCTTATCCCCAACGTCCTTACTGTTGGCAGGCCGGGGTTCCGCGGCGAGAGCCGCCTTGCTTGTCTCATTCCCCCCGGTTTGAGCGACCGATGGATATTGCAACCCTTCTCGGCGTTTTCGGCGGTTTCGGCGTGCTTTACATGGCCGTCGTGCTGGAAGGTTCGAACATCATGATGTTCATGAACCTGCTGGCGACCAACGTCGTGATCGTGGGCGCCCTGGTGGCGCTGCTCGGCCGCTACACTTTGAAGACCTTCCCGATAGCCGTTTTCGGCGGCTTCAAGGAAGCGGTCATGTACAAGACGCATGACACTTTCCATCTGCTCGATCAGTTGACGGAAATCGCCGAAGTGGCGCGCAAGCAGGGTCCTCTCGGTCTGGAAAAGCTGGAGATCGACGAGCCTTTCCTGAAAAAAGCCATTCAGATGATCGCCGACGGTTATTCCGGCGAGACCATTCAGCACGTTCTCGAACGCGAGCGTGACCTGCAGCACGAGCGTTTGCACATGGGGCACACCGCCTGGGCGAAGATCGCCGAGGCCGCACCCGGAATGGGCATGGTGGGTACCATCATCGGTCTTGTGTCGCTGTTCGCCCATATGTCCGACCCCAAGCAGATTGGTCCGGCCATGTCGATCGCGCTTCTGACCACGCTCTACGGCGCGGTGATCGCCAACGTCATGGCCGCGCCGATTTCCGACAAGTTGGCCAACCGGGCCAACCATGAGGCGGAAATCCAGTCGATGATCATCGACGCCGTATTGCTGATCCGCGAGAACAAGAGCCCCAAGCAGGTGCACGAGGAGCTTCTCTCCTACTTGCCGCTGAAGCATCGCGCCAAGGCCGAGGCCGAGAAGGAAGCGGCCTGACGGTCGGATTGAGCGCAGACACGGAAGGGCGGCGGCATGAGCGGCAAGAAGAAGGGTGGCGGCGGCGGCGGACATGGTGGTGCGCCATGGGTCATCACCTTTGCCGACCTGATGAGCCTCTTGATGGCGCTCTTCGTGATGATCGTGTCGTTTTCCAGCCAGGATGAGCAGAAGCTGCACGACGCCGCTGGCTCCATGCGTGACGCCTTCGGCTACCAGTCCGTACAGCGGCCCGCCGGCATGATCGAGCAGAACGGCTTGCCGGAGCGCAAGTATCTGCGCAACGTTCAGCCGATGTCGCTTTCCGATGCGGTTGAGTTCGCCAGCGATTTCAATGACAAGTATGAAAAGCAGGGGCCGGAGGTCAATACCAACCGGTTCGAGAAGGCTGCCGAGAGCAAGCCGCGAGAGTATCTGACCGCGTCGGAGTCGCTGCGCCAGGCACTGCAGGACTTGCCCGACTATGCCGAGCTCTCCAAGCAGATCATCCTCAACGTCGCCAACGATGGCCTGCATATCTCCATCATCGATCAGGACGGTCGGCCGATGTTCGCCTCGCAGTCGAGCCAGCCGACCGATCGCATGAAGATTCTGCTGTCGCGCATCGCTCCGGTGATCCAGCAGATGCCCGGGCGGCTTCAGATCATCGGGCACACCGAATCGACCGGCGACATGGCCGTCCCTGGCGGGGCCGCGTGGGCGCTGTCGGCCCAGCGGGCGATCACCACGGCGGAGATTCTCGGCAGCTTCGGCCTGGGGGCTGGCAGCCTTGCTCAGGTCATCGGCGTGGCGGACAAGGATCCGATGTTCCCGGACGATCCCTTCCTGTCGGGCAACCGCCGTATCGAACTGGTGCTGCTCAAGGAAGCGCCGGCGATGCCGAGCGACAGCCCATTCTGAGCCTGTTTCGCAAGGTTGGCACAAGCGCATGGCCGGAGAGTTGCGACATGCACTCCCACCGAGCCATGTCGTGACCGATTCCAATTCATCTGATCGCCGCGGAGAAGACCGTCGCCGGACGCGACTGAGAGCCGGCGTACTGCGTGGTCGTGACGGGCGGCGACTCGTCGACTGCGTGATCCGCGACCGCTCTGCGGGCGGGGCGAGGCTTACCCTCGTCGAGGAACGCCCGCTGCCGCTCGAACTCCTGCTGGAGGACGAGGCTGATCACCGGCGCTACCATATCCGCATTATTCGTCGACAGGGTACGGTGATCGGTGTTGTCGTTGAACAGGAGATAAGTTGAACGAGGCCGGACTTGCGTGAACACGGTGAGTTCATCGCCAGACACTTTTCGCGGCGGTGACAGATCAATATGCTGCACGCCTCAAGCCGATTTCGGAAACAGGCGAGGAGATGCCGATGACCGCGAACCAGACCAAGCCGATCGACGTCTACTACTGGCCGACACCCAACGGCCACAAGATCACCATCATGCTCGAGGAACTCGGCGTTCCCTACAATCTCCATTTCATCAACATCGGCAAGGGCGATCAGTTCAAGCCCGAGTTCCTGGCGTTTTCGCCCAACAACAAGATGCCGGCGATCATTGATCCCGAGGGACCGGATGGCAAGCCGATATCGGTGTTCGAGTCGGGTGCTATTTTGCTCTATCTCGGGCGCAAGTTCGGCAAGCTCTATCCGCAGGACGAGCGTGGCCGCGTCGAGGTGGAACAGTGGCTGATGTGGCAGATGGCCGGCTTCGGCCCGATGCTCGGCCAGAACCATCATTTCGCCCTCTACGCTCCGGAGAAGATTCCCTACGCCATCAAGCGCTACCGCGATGAGACGCACCGCCTCTACGGCGTGCTTGAAAAGCAGTTGGCCGGCAAGGACTACATCTGCGGCGACTACTCGATCGTCGATATCGCCTGCATCGGCTGGGCGCGTGGTTGGGAGCGGCAGGGAATAGAGGCCGCCGAGTTCCCCCACGTGATGGCCTGGATCGACCGGGTATCGAGTCGGCCTGCGGTTGCCAAGGCCCTCGCCATTACCGCTCCGACGCCCCCCAGCAATCTTGCCGACGACAAGGAAGCCCAGAAGGTTCTTTTCAACCAGCGCGCCCGCTGATCAATTTCTCCGTAAGAGCAATCCTCCTGCCGCTTCCGGCCCTTCCTGGCCGGGGGCGGTTTTGCTTTTTGGCGTCCAGCGCTTTTTTCGATGTACTGAGTCCTTGGTGAATCCTTGGTTTCCGTGGGGTGAGCAAAGCAAAGCTGAGGATGGCTCAAGAATCGCGGAAGTCCGGAGAATCGATGGTTGACGAGCGTTAAAGATAACCTTCGATTCAGATTTTGTTGTTCTCTCGTTAAGTCTGCAATTTAATCTGCTTTTTAATCAATTGGCGCAGCATGATCACATCTTCAGAAAACGAAGATGCGAGGCGAAAGACCTCGGATAATACGAAAACAGGGAATGTCATCATGGCTCGTCTTGAACTGAATTCGATCGATCAACTCTCCGGCGGTGCCGGTGCCACTAGCGATATCCTTTACGAACTCGGCGTGATGTATGCCGTCGGCCGCGATGTCGAGCAGAACCTCATCGAAGCCCACAAGTGGTTCAATATTGCTGCTTTCCGCGGCTCGGAAAGTGCGGCCCGCTATCGCCGCGAGCTCGCCATCGAAATGTCGTCGGCCGAGATCGCCATGGCTCAGCGCGAAGCGCGCGAGTGGATCTCGCTGCATTGATTGACGCGACCGGCCCCGGAACGGGCCTCGCGGCAAGGAGCGTAAAACTCATGCCCGGGACATCGGGCAACTGACGGCGGTTCTTCGGGAGCGAAGGGCCGCCGTTTTGTATTGTTGGCAGCGCGAAAGACGGGACAGGGACTGCTAGCTGTGCTATGGCCGGCCAAATCAGCCAGAGGACTGCCCATGGACAAGTCGTTCATTGCTCGCGAGACCGCCCGCCTTCTGCTTGAGGTCGAGGCCATCCAGTTCAACCCAGAGAAGCCGTATATCTTCACCTCCGGCTGGGCGAGCCCTGTCTATACCGACTGCCGCAAGCTCATCTCCTTTCCACGTCTCCGCAAGCGGCTGATGGCCTTTGCCGAAGAGGTCATACTCTCTGAGATCGGTGCCGAGTCGCTCGATGCCGTAGCCGGTGGCGAGACGGCAGGTATTCCGTTCGCTGCCTGGCTGTCCGATCGGCTGGAGCTGCCGATGCTTTACGTGCGCAAGAAGCCGAAGGGCTTCGGCCGCAACGCGCAGATCGAGGGAGACGTCAAGGAGGGTGCCCGCGCCATTCTGGTCGAGGACCTTGCCTCGGATGGCCGCTCCAAGCTCACCTTCACCAAGGCGATGCGCGACGCGGGGCTCAAGGTAAGCCACGCCTTCGTGGTCTTCCACTATGGCATCTTCCCGTCCTCGACCGAGGTGCTGGCCGCCGATGGCATTACGCTGCACGCGCTCGCGACGTGGTGGGACGTGCTGGCCGAGGCGAAGGCCTCGAACCGCTTCCCGGCGGCAATGCTGTCCGAGGTCGAGAGATTTCTGCATGCACCGGCCGAATGGTCGGCAGCTCATGGGGGCAGGGCCTCATTCGAGGCTTGATGGTTGTTTGCCGGGGACGGGGCAAGGGCGCCTCGTCTCTGCCCTTCGCGGGATCGTGGCGCGGGTTTCCATATGTGGCTCGCGCGCGATGAGAGAAGTCTTAGCTGACCCTCTTGCCGTTGGCATCAATCACCAGTTCGCCATCCTCCTTGGCAAAGGGGCCGGAAGGCAGGCGATCCAGAAGGTCTAAGACCTTCTCGCTGGGGCGACAAAGAGCCGTGCCCTTGGATGTCACCACGATCGGCCGCTCGACGAGGATGGGATGGGCGATCATCGCCTCGACAATCTCGTCATCGGCTGTCGCTGGGTCGGTCAGGCCGAGTTCGACCGCGGGCGACTTCTTGATTCGAAGCGCGTCTCGCGGACTAATACCGGCGGCGGCGAACAGGGCAAGCAGCTGTGGCTTGGTCCAGCCAGTCTTCAGATACTCGATCACCGTCGGCGTGTAGCCTGCCGCTTCGACGATGCGGACGACGTTGCGCGATGTGCCGCAGTCGGGATTGTGAAAGATGACGACGTCGGTAACGGGCATGTTCGGTCTCCTGGGCTGGGTATCCTTATAACGAGCCCCCATGCCTACCAAAACGATTTGCTGCCGTTCTCGGCCGTTTGAACTCGGCAGTCCCTCGTCTTTTTCAGACTTTTGGCTTATGGGAGCGGGAACCCAACGAAAGTATCCAATGAACCATTACGCCACCCCCATCTTCGCCGTCGCACCGATGCTCGATTGGACGGGCAGAGGAAAATTTGTGTTTTGCAATAAGTCGTTAGAGTGATTTTGCGAAATGTTGTGATTTTTGTTGTGAATATTGAACCAGCGAACTCCTTCTTTCGTTCGGGAATGGGCTGCCGTAGATGCTTCGCTCTCTGAAGTGGTGGTTCCTATTTATGCATCCATTGTCGGCCGTTGGCCGGCATGTGCAAATGAGCCGTTTGCGGAAACTTCACTAGCCACGCGCAGTGCAGCCTCGGTCGCCTTGCGAGCGGATCCCAATTCGCACTCCCATACTACGATTACTCTCCAGCCTTGCTCTTCAAGCATTTGCTTGGCTCTTGCATCGCGGGCCACATTCCGATCGAATTTCTCGATCCAAAATTCCGTGTTGCTCTTTGGCGTGCTGGCAACCTTGCATCCATCGTGTCGATGCCAGAAACATCCGTGCACGAAAATGGCAGTCCTATACCGCGGAAGGACAATGTCGGGTCTTCCTGGAAGATCCTTGCGGTGAAGCCTGAATCTGAAACCGATCGCGTACATCGCGCGGCGCAGTGCGAGCTCCGGCGACGTGTTTGAGGACCGTATCCGAGACATGCGCTCAGAGCGCTCTGAAGGGCTCAGAAAGTCGACAATGGCGTGTTCCTAAAGTTCAACTTACACCCCGATCCTTCACGAGTTGATAGAACGGATATCCTCTTATGAATTCACCGGGGCTATCAAAAGACTTGAAAAGACACTGATGGTTGCCCAGACCCTTGATGCGCTCTGCCATTTCGGCTGCCGTGTTGGTCAATCCAAGCGCGGACAACTCCGAGGTCGTTACGTTCGGGACCTTGTGGATGAACCAGGTCAGCAGTGGCTCCCGGTAATCGGTGCCGCCGGTCTTGAAGTGGCGGAGGTACTGTGATGCGAGAATTACGCCGGTGCCGAATTCACGACCCTGAAGCAGCAGCTTTCGCAAGACGTCAAACTCGTAACGCATGATATTGTCGGCTTCATCGACGAGCAAGTAGGAGTCGACGGCCCGAAGTTGCGGATCCTGGCCAAGGAAGGGCCGCTTGGGTGTCCGTAGCATGTTCTCGTAGAACATGTTCAACATGATGGCGACTAGCATGTTCTTGCTGTGGTCGTCTTGGCCAAGGGCATCCAGCGCGATCACTACCACCCCGTCGAGGAAGTCGTCGAACGGCGAGATCTTGGACTGGTCCTCCTCGAAAATTTCCATGTCAAGCATGTCGCCGATGATAGACATTGGGGAATCCGGTTTGCCCTCGACGATGTCATAATAGGCAGCGTGTACCTCGCGCAGCGTCGGTGGAACACCTGAAGCTGCCCTGTCGTAGGCTTCCTTGACTGCGCGCTTTAGTTTGTCGCGCTGGACGGTGCCGATCCCAGAATAGATCTTGCCGAGAACGTCGGCGAAGAACCGAAACCTGTCGAACCATGGTGCCGGTACATCGCCGCTCGTGCGCGTATCGAATAGATTTAGGGGTATACGATGTGGCCGGACGACGCGGGCACCAGTGGCCGCTACAAAATCATCGCTACTGTAGTCTCGCTTGTAGTCGAAGATGAGGAATCGCGGTGAATGGCCGCGGTTCTCTCTACTCGACGACGCTATTTGGGCGATTAGTGATTTCAGCAGCTGGGTCTTACCGGTGCCAAGATCGCCTACGACGCCAATATTGAGCTGGTTGAGGCGGGTGTCTGAAATGTTGAGCTCGAGGTCGCGGGGACGAAATCCGTCGATCGTCTTTCCAACCTCAAGAATGATGCCCTTGCCGACCGGATCGTGCGCGACCGGGTTCTCCCCAGCGGTTAGCGGTTCGGCAAGCGAAGGCATAGTGACCTCCGTCGCAAGGTTCTCTTCCGTTGACTCGCTCTCGCTGGAGATCTCAGCGACCTCTGATGGCGAGGAGACATCCGGGTCGCGCGGGATAGAGGACTGGCGCGCTGGGTCTGGCATGAGCCCCCAGTCGCCAACGCGAGCACGAACCATGCCGTAGAAGGGAGCAGGGTCATCCGCCACGATCTTACCCGCATCTTCACGACCGATCACTATGGTCTCCTCGAACCCATCATTGTCGAAGTCCTGAGGCTTGCTTGAAGGGTTATCGTCCAAGATAATCAGCCGACCGCGAGTATCGACTTCCACGCAGTTACTTCCATCGAGGATAGCACGGGCAATTCGCTCGTGGAATTCGGACCATCGCGCTGCATGGCCAACGACATCATGATGCTGGCTGTACACACGGAGCCCAAAGCCAATGATGGAAAGGAGCAAGTGCTGGTAGGCGAGTGACCAAAGACGTGGTTGCTTATCATAGTGTTGCATCGCAGACAAAAGGGATGACAATGCCTTTGCCTGCCCAAGCGCCTCCGTTGCCTCGCTTGCACTAAATCGAGACGTTGGCCGGCACTTTACCTCAATAGGCGTGATCTTGACGCGAACATTGCCGCCTGAAAGATCAATCCCAATGACTACAAGATCCGGCCGAAGCTGTGTAAGGTCGCCCTGATCCTTGCCGAGTGCTTTACATAAGTCACTGATGTACCCGCGAAACGGGTCCACTGGCACGACGATTGCTATTTTAGCATCCTCAGCCGTCCCGCTGACTACTGAAAGTAGCCCGTCACCTTCATGCCCTCCGCCGCGGAACCGATCCTGCAGTAACCGCACCCCAACAAAAACCCCCAAATTGCCGGTGGCCCCTGCGTCGTCTCCTGCAAGGCCCTTTATGGTCGGGATGCCGCGCCTTGCTACCTCTAGGAGAACGTCTCGAACCTTCGCAGGGTCAAGCTCCTCACAACCCGGCAGCCGAGAAAGCGCCTGGGACAGAGCATCCTGGTCCGCGTCGGTGACTTGGGACAGCAAGTAGTAGCCGTTTGTGTCGCCTGCCCGGTGCGAATAGGAAGGTAAATCGAAGTCCCAAAGATATGCCCCCTCCAGCCAGCCACCAAGGAAGCACGCAGGATCGACAGCTGCTGAAGACACCGCAACGAAGTCGGTACGGCGTTCCCGTAGCATATGTTGCACCTCAAGCACGTTTGGAGCGAACTGGAGGCCGATACGCACTGATCCAAGACTCTCAGTCGCGACGAGCAGCGCTGCAACCTTGTCGATTAGTACCTCACCCGTGGGTTCCGGTGCCGCGGATTGCCGAGACTCCGCAAGGAAGGCATGATGGCTCGCGGGCAATTGCTTTCTGATACGATGCCTGATCAACCCCCCCATCCCGAGGGGCGTTCGCCCATCCACCCTCTCAGATCGTGGCTCCGACATGTCGAGCTGGGCTATGATGCCAAGGTCGGGGATCGTCTCCTCTGGTTGCTTCGAATACCAGCGGACACTGTTGCCCGTGTCCTCGGATAGATTCGCGATCGTTGCATTGTCGGGTTGCACGTCCTTCGGGCGCTCGTCAAAGACCTCTAGGAACCGGGGACCGACGGCCCGGCTCCTTGGTCTCCGGGAGTCGTCCTGGAAGCGCAGGGTGCACCAGTCCACCAGACCTTGGTTACAGGCGTCGGTCGTTCCTCCTGCGCTAGAGACTGCAACTGCAACAACTGGCTTGGCCGCAAGTAGGTCGGAGACATCATCAAGGGCACGCATCACCTGCGATGCACTAAATCCGACAGAAATTCCCCCGACGTTGATGCCAAAGGCATCGCCGAAGGGCGCGGCGAGGGAGCGTTCCGGTAGCCGTTCGAGTTCTCTTCCGTTCCAAAGGACCGACCAATAGTCCGTGCCGTTCTCAACTGCCAGGAAAACCACTTCATCCCGTCCAGCGGGCGAACGAACATATAGCGTTAGAATGTCAGGCACACAGTCAGGATCGAGGACGCTTGCGGCTGGGCAAGGCTTTCCAGCCTCATCCGCCTCGACGAGAACGCGCTGGGCCACGACATGCCACGCCACGCGTAATGGGTGCATCGGAGAGAGCAGGATCGCGACCGGCTCTCGCGCGAGGCTCCGTCCGCTGGCGTCCAGCGACGTGACCGCGATCAAGTCTGTCCAGCAAGCAACCTCAGGATCAGACGAGAGCCAAGCGTAATAGGCATCGACATATTTCTCGACCAGCGAAGCAAACTGGCTGTCGTGAAGGGCCCATTCACCTAGTTGCGCGGTCTCGAATACTCCAGACTGGTCGCCGTCACCGCGAATTCGCCGCGCGATCTCCTCGCGTGCATCCAGAAAGTCGGTGGGAGGAGCGAACTCGCTAGGTGCCGGTCGGGGGTCTTGGATAAACGATCCTTTCGACAGAAGCGGCCCGTCAGCTGTGCCCCAGTTGGGGGGAGACCAGTAGTCGCCATAGTCTTCCGCCAGAACGATAGGCTGATAGGAAACGCGAACCGTATCTTCGGAAAGGATCCAGTCCTGCAGCATCGTCGATCGGACAGCCCGATTTACGGGGATGTCCGGTCTAGAATCAAAGCTCTCAAGTTGCCGCCGGTTGGCTTTGATCAGACGCTCGAAGTGACTTCGGCAACCTATCTCAGGGGCGTCCTCGCACGTAACAAAGGTGCGGAAGGTTTCGCGCGAAATGATGCCATTCTTTGCGGTACGCAAGAAACCGAGGTCGAACTGGCAGTTTCCATCCGCTTCGATTTCTGCCCGATACATCTCCGGCGTTGCCTGTCGGAGTGCAACCAGCGTCGCCTCACCGGTGTTGGCATCGGTGCGGTCGCTCGAGAGCTTTGCCGATGTATCCAGCGATACTCCGGGGGAGGTGAAAACGAGCAACTCATATCGGCCAGGACCTGGCACACTAAGGCTTGACTCCCAGTTGGCTCCAGTCTTGCTCGGCTTGGCAGGCTTGCGTGGCGCTGAAAACTTGCGGGCTCCGCGACACGTGACTACGATACCGGGCAGCCAAGTGGAGAGAGAGATGACCTTCATAGCCCCAGGCTTGAACCCGGGGGCTGTCGCCTTATAGGTCATAGGTAGCTTGTGGGAGGGCGGAGTTGCATCGGAAAGCGTGTCATTGCTGTCCGCAGCCACATCTCCAATCAATCCATTACCGGCGGCTGGGGTCCGGTTGACCTCGATCCGCGCGCCACTCGGCTCTCCGCCCTCCGTCTTGAACTGAAAGTCGACTTGCTGTGATACGATCACGGGCATGGCCTTGCCAAGAACTGCCAGTGAGTTGATACACGCCATTGAAATATCGCCTGCCGACGATGGCTCCTCGGCGAGAAGCTCGGTCCACTTCTCCACGTCCAGCGCGGTCCACCAATCTGGGGCTACAGGCAGGTCGAGGCTTCCGGCGGGGCGGTAGAACTCAGGGGTTGCGCGCTCGAACATCGTGGCAACCTCGCACGTCGAGCGTATATGCTCGAGAAATCCCGCGAGATATCCCTGTTCCTCCTCGTCCGCGCCGTCAGAAAGTCGCTCGACACCGGTACGAAAACCTTCGGACATAGCCTCGGCAACGCTTTTGAGCGTTCTGAGCTGTTCTTTTGCAGCCAGAACGCCCCCGCGCATCGGGGGAACACCACATGCAAGGCTAAGCGCATCACTGGGCCGCAACCCACTGGGGCTATCGATGGAGAAAAGACGAGACAATACCCGCCATGCACCCACGCGAGGCAACGCTCCCAATTCGACTTCGTCGGCTGCGCGCGCTGCCGCCTCCACCAACTGTCTCCCTTCCTCGATCAAAGGCTCGGGTATCCGGGCCTGCCGCATCGCCTGATCGACAAGGCTCTGTACGAAGCTGTCATCCCACCAGCTGTCGAAGGTAGCATTGCCACCGTTGTTCGCGTCGGCGACGCCAAACTTGTCGGTGGTGGTTATAACGGACAGGATGCTGTGCTCGCCGGGAGGGATGAGCGCTACGAATCTCGCAGACTGGGGTAGGTTGCGGAGGTCAAGCAGGTGGTCCTGATCGCACCAACCAGACACACCTACGGCGGGATTGCCGGCAGGAAGCTTATCGCGCGGCACCTGCAGGAGGAACGGTATGTCGCTGGATCCCAAACTATTTGGTTGGCTGATAAGGTCGTCGAAAACCTCAGCCATAATTTCATGAGGCGGCCCGAGGAACACAAGGCGGACTTCTCGCGCTATATCGGATGTCGCTATTGTGCCGATCCGAGTCCGGATCCGGTCCGCCAGAGCTGATGCAAGCCTATTCATCCGCGCGCCCCCCACTATCACCCCTGAATGGTGGAACTAGCAGCATACCGCTCTCGGCGTCGGGACTGTCCAGAACCAATCCCAGCATCCGGAGTTGATGCCCGAGCTCATTTTGGGGAATGTCGCGGTGGTCCATGCTGACCCCATACTGAGCGAGGTGTTGGGCCAGACGGCGCACCGAGCGAGGCCCTGCAACGCCAGATAAGGCACAATGGACGAGTGCGATGGTGGCAACCGGACCTAGCGATACGATCCATGGGCTGTTGGCGTGAGTTCCACGTTTCCGGAGCAAATATCCCTGATCGTAAGCCCTTAAGCGTGGATTTGCCGTCTGGCGCTGCTGGAGGCTGTAGGTCACAAATTCACTAATGTTTGAACCGATCCCCTTTCGGCATAAAAGTGTCCTTGTTTCACGATCGGTAAGTTCCTCCACTATTTCCCGGATATCGGAGGCCCACGAGTCCGTGCGGAAGCTGCGCAACTGATCGCAAACCTCCAAAAGTCCCTCGGCAGAACCAAGTAAATCCGCCGGCTTGATACCGGCCTCCTCCAACGCCCAAAGGGTTGCGTTGATACCTAGCCGGGCTGTGAGATAGCGAGAAATACTATCCCGGATGCCCGGCAGCGGCTTGTTCGAAAGGGGAAGGAACGAAAAACGCTCGGGAAACAAGCGTAGCCGCGCATCACGCACTGACGACGGTCCATTGCCGTCCAGCGCCTCTAAAAGGCATGTCCAGACCCGCGCATGCAACTCGCAGAGCCATATTACATGAGCCACCGTTCCCAGGCGAAGTATGGCTTCGAGGAGGCTCGTCCACTGTCGTCTGGTTAACAGGTTCTTGGACGCGATGATTGACTCGAGGTCCTGCACAAACTGCCGCGCAGGAAAGGCGCCATTACCGACGTCCGGGCAACTTAATATCGCGTCCGATGGGACGGGAGCAAAAGCCCAGTTCGAGTCCGGCAACCATGCCTTAACCTCGGACTGGACGAAACGAGCGAAAATGTCATCATTCTCTTGCACCGTCAGTGCATTGAACAGTCTGCGCCAGATTGCCTCCGCGGCGGTGTGCTCGCGAGCCCCCAGCCAAACCATGCGTCGAACCAGCACTCCAGGGGTCCACGGATTACCAGTCAGTCTGGGGGAGCCACTAAATAGTGCCAACTGAGGCACCAAAGGAGTAACTTGCAGGAACCGCTTTGCAGATTGGTTCGACCTCTTTGGACTCTCTAGAACGGAGGTGAGCAGCGTATCGAAGGCGTCTGCTCCCAGCGCACCGATGGTTGGAGCGGACGTCCTTTCCCGTGCCTTCTTGATTAATCCTTGGAGCTTGGTGCCTTGCTGCGGTACGGAGCGCTCGCTAATGCCAAACCCGATGACCCGATAGAGTGATGAAAGTACCACCTCCGACGTGGCATACTCCGGCGCGGGCACCATCGCCAATGCGCCCCTCCCATACACGGCGTGTGACTTGCCCCAAGGAGCGTCTCTGAAATCGGACAGACTCACCGACGATTGCCCCCTCCGATAACTCCGAAGCCAGAGCGCCGCTTTTCGATCGTCACGCCATTACCGAGGCGAATCTCAGCTCGGCGCAGCACAACATCATCCCGTACTATGGGACCAGCCAGACGTGCGCTAGTAGTGTCCAGCAACGCAAGGATGGACCTCGGCAGCGAAGCATTCGACATCCCTCGCTTGACATCCTTTAGGGCCTTGAACAGATCGTACGTCAATGCCACGTTCTGGATCGAGGCACCTTCACCCACCTCGAGAAACTGTAGTGGAGCATCTGGCCTTCCTTCGACGCTGGCGTACGCCGGATGGACATGCCGCCTTGGCACGACAAGCAGCGCCTGAATGTTCGACGGCGGAACTGGTTGGCCAAAAGTTGTGGTCAAGGAGACCTCGAACTCCTGATTTTTATTGAGCAATAATTCAATCTCTCGCGCGACCTCGAACATTTCGTCACCATCTGGATTCTCCACAATGGTCTGAAATTCCCGCAGCAAGGCCGCATCCAGCACCGCCATCGTTCGGACTCCGATAGATCTACGGACGAGTCGGCACGAGAAGTCGCGCACAAGCCGCTGCATCCGGGTTGCAGTGGCAGGGCGTTTCCTACGTACATCTTGGCGTGAAAGGTGAGTGTCCAGTTCGGATAAGCGCCGAAGCAATTCAACCTCAAGCTTCGTTAGTATCCGAGTCTTGCGGACATACTGCAATCCCTCCGCAACCGAGCGACTAAACCGCGTGTCTATGTCGCGAAGTCGATAACTCGTGTTCTTGCTAACTTCGACAACGGTGTCGGGGTGTGCGAGCGCGGGATCAAGTAGGCTTGCGAAGCTTTCCAGCACGCCGCCTATCATTGCCGGCAGATAGGTGGATCGCCTGGAGCTGAGGAACCACTGCAGACCCATTGCAATGTTGTTGTCCTGAAGGCCCAGGTCCTTGATATCCTTTAGCAAGGAGGGACCAGCTTCGCGGTCCCACGAATGGAACAACGCATGATGATATTGCGCGGCCACGAGTTCGAAAATTGCTTGTGACGTTTCCGATGATGGCTTTGCGTTGGCGACCGCTTGAGCATCCGCGGTAACCTTTTTGGCCGCCCATGCGCAGGGCAAGAGATCGGTGGAATGAATCTCATGGCGGTAACCGGCAAGCAGGTAGGAAAACAGAGAAAAGATGTCTCGGAAGCTCCACCGCTTGCCGCTACCAAGCTCATACCAGCGCAGCATTGAGAGCAAAGACTGTTCTTCGCGAGGATGCGAGAGTTGCTCCCGGCTTGTACAAAATGGGCATCGCTCACCGGCCTCGCACTTGTCGGCCGCAGGCCACTGGCTGGCATCGACGGCATACCGGAGAACCTGCCCTGCGAGCGGGACTGTCTGGTCAGCTGTTGCAACCAGTAAGGACTCCATGTCCATCGGCCAGACGGCAACTTCCGGATAATCTCCTAGAGGCCAACAGGAAGGAGCGTTGGGAGAAAGACTAATAGCACTTGTTATCTTTTCGAGAAGCAGGCGCGAGGATGAACGACCGGCCTCCGTCGCTGTTATCAAGGCATCATCTAGTACACCGCGGTTGACGCAGCAAAGATATAGACCAGCGCCTGTGGAACAGGCATCGTCGAGTTCATCAAGCAGCAGCTCGGCCGCCGACCTTCCATTGGAGCCGGCCACCACCGATGCGTCCTGCACGATCGATAATCCGAGCCCTTGATGTCTGGAGGGTGCGGGCCGGCTGACTTCAACGGATACGCGTCGGGCCACCTTGCCCACGGTAGGGTGGAAAGCGTGCGCAAGCTCTGCGACGAGCGCACCGTCACATTCGAGCGCATCGTCGAGCCACCCCATGGTAGCCTCGATGGCCTCGGTCTTCCCGTTGCCCGGGCCGCCTACGAGCAGGATTACACGCGGAGCGGTTTGTACGCCTGCACCAATCTCGTCGCACCATTGCTGCAACTTTACCAAAAGCTGGGTTCTAAAAGGATTCTGCCCCGCAGGCCGGCCACTTGACTCGTCAAAAAGGCGGCGCACACCGCCAGATCTATTTCCTGCCCAGGTGAGAAGCTGCGTAGGAAATGGCGTCTGGGCTCCTTCAGTCATCTGCTATTCCGCTGCTGCCACGGCATGCTGCGCGCACATGCCGACATCGTCCCTCGCGAGCTCGATCTCGTCCAGAGCCCGGGATATTGCAGTGCCGATCGCCCGTGCCAAGTAGGGCGGCACCGCATTCCCTACCTGCGAATATCGAGGACACTCGCGCGTTCGTCGGTTTCCCCCCGTTGTGAACTTGCCCTTGAACTGGAACCAGTCAGGAAAAGACTGGATTCGCGCGCTTTCCCGAACCGTCAGGATTCTAGGCTCGGAATAGTGGAGGACATCGTCCGGGAGAGTAGTGATCGTGGGGGCTGGTTCGGACGGGGACATTGGATAGATGCGATGCTTCTTCAGGCCGTAGCCGAGGCGTGCTTCGTCGTTCATCCGAACACCTTTGCGGCATTCACGGAGGATATGGGCGAACCGGTCGCGGACTTCCTCACTATGCCGAGCCAGACGCATGCTGTTGGGCGTGCCTGCGGCGCCTTCGCGCATAAGCCGTTGGTAGTTCGTAGTAGCTCCGCCCGGAATGGCCTCGAGATATCCGCGCGGCGATTGCGCATCAGTACAAACTACCAGAGGGCGACCATCAATCTCCAAATCTGAGATCGCGTCGGTGGCGGATACGGTCTCAGCGAGCCCAAGGTCACTTAACTGCTGCAGGCGGGCGGCCTCTAGCAACTTGGATACACGCTCAATGCCACCATCGAGCCACTGGGACAGATCCTTACGAATGCCAATGGCAATCAACCTCGACCGTTTCTGTGGAACTCCATAGCGCGAAGCATCCACCAGAGCCGCCTTGACCTCATAACCCGCCGCGTCGAGACTTTCGGCCAGTTTTTCGTAATAGGACTGCCGACGCGGCTGTGGCCCAACCTCGAAGTTCACAGTGTTGGTTCTTCGGTGCGCTACCTGCATGCCCGGGACGTTCTCCAGGATCAGGGCTGCCGGTTGAACAGCCTCCACCACCTCGACGTACTTTCGAAAGAGGAGGTTCCGTGGATCGTCTTCTACTCGTCGCCCTGCAAAGCTAAAGCCTTGACATGGCGGACCACCTGCCAAGACGTCGACCTTGCCACGCATCTGAGCGAAATTCGCTTTGTGGCGATCAAGGACCTCATCGATGCCCCATGCCCGTTGCTCCAGCCATGACGGCCATTCGAACCGATAGGCTTCCGGCGAATCATCGTCGATTAAATTACAAGAGAATGTCTCGAACGCCATGTTGTCGCGTTCGATCGCGAAAAGTCCACGCAGGCCCGCCAGGGAAAGTCCAAGCGATAGACCCCCGCACCCGGCGAATAAGTCAACAAATTTACGCGGATGCATTCGATACACTCATCCAGAATCCTATTGATTCGAGCCAAGACCAAGCATGGCCCAAAGTGCAGCAGACATATCCTTGTTAACCAACCCTTATGCCGTACGCTTTATGCTCATATAACAATGAAATAGGTAGGTAGTCATCTTCTTTCCAAGCCAACTCCAGTGCTTTCGCTACCTTAAGGCGTTGGCAGCCGAGTGAACGAACAGCGGGTCTTGGGATAGGGCTGGTTTGATCTTGAATCGGTGATTTCAGGGGCGAGTCTCTTAGGCGCGTTTCGTTTGTAAATGCCCCTTTTGGGCTGCGACTGGCAACGTAATCTGCCAATGACGACCTTATCCGCAGAGCGCGTCCCGCTCCCTAATCGCCGCAGCCCTTCGTTTGTCCAGATACTCAGCCAAGTCCGAGATGTGCACGCCCTTGGCAGCCTTTTGGCTGCCTTCGATGCGGGTGACGGGGAGGTCGATTTCGCCGGCCATGACTTTGCGGAGGAGCTTCGGCATTGTCAGGTGAGGGAAGAAGTCGGCGCGAACCTTTTCGAGCGGGATGATGACGGCGGCGTTGTACTGCGCCATGAGGAGGAACAGGGTGTTCATGGTTCGCCTCAGATCATGCCTATGGCGTTCATATAGAGGTCCAGGATCGCTTCGGAGGCTTGGCGCTCCTCGGGGTCGAGCTTGCGTAGCTTGATGATGGCTCGCAGGGCTTTGGCCGAGTAGCCGCGGCTTTTTGCCTCGGCGAGAACGTCCTTGATGTCGTCGCTCAGCGAGGACTTTTCCTCCTCCAGACGCTCAACCCGCTCAATGAAGCGCAGGATCTCCTCGGCGGAGACACCCATTTCCTTGGGGGTGAATGCTTCTTCCTGCTGCCCCTTGCGGGCTCGCCGTTTGTTCTCTTGGCCGGCTACCTGGGCGCTTTCAGTTTCCATAGTGACCTCATCAAGGGAAACGATGCCGGCGCTGGAGCACCGAAGGCGATGAAGTTTTCCAGCGTCGTCGTTTCTCCAATGCGGATGAGCATGGGAGCATCGTTTGCGAGCCGCATATTTCCAAAATGGAAAACCTGTGTCAATCGCGATTATTCCAAAATGGAAAAATCGGTCGATCCTGAAATTGCTTTCCCGATATTGGCTTTGCAATATTGCGCTACGCAATCAAGAAATGTTTGAGTGTTGGCGTCGCCCGAAGGTTGCCGGGTATGTGCGCGCCTTCGGATAGAAAGCGCGACGGCCGTAGTCGAGTGGATTGTAACAGGATGAAGGTAGCGGAAATGGATTTTGATGGTCCGACCGAGCTGCCCCGGTGGTCGGTGCAGATTTCGACGCCTGAAATCGGGCTTTTAGTGACGGTCTTATTAAGATGACTTTTTAGCTGCGAGCTGATCAATCAACGTGAGAACGACTGCACGGTTATCCGGCGGAAGGGCGGCCAAACGTTGCTCTGGCGTGGAGCCATTGGGATCATAAAATAGATCGACGATCTCACAGTCGAGGGCAAAGGCCGCTCTAGCCAACCAATCCTCAGACCACTTTTGCTTCCCTGTTTCTAACTTTGAGATTTTTCCAGCAGATGTATCCATGTGACTCGCGATCTGCTCTTGGGTAATCCCGAGCTTCTCGCGGCGTTCTTTGAAGAAAACCTTAAACGGTTTCCGCTTGCCAATGGACATTGTCATGGAGTGATTTTACCAAAATGGAAAAGAGTGGTCCTTGGCGGATATGGAAAGTCCGTCCTTGACACTAACTTTCCAAAATGGAAAATTGCGGATCATGCACGCACTGACCCGCTTCCGAGAGCGCTACGGCCTCTCCCTAAAAGAGTTTGGTGATCGCGTAGGCGTAACGCCCGCTGCTGTTTGGCGATGGGAGGCTTCTGTTCGCTTTCCTCGACCGCAGACCTTGCGGCGTATCCGACTGATTTCCCAAGGTGAATTAACCGCTACGGATTTTGTTGATCCTGCATCTTCAAACATTCCTGAGGGTGTCATCAGCTCGTCCCCCTTTCACACTGCCGTTACGGCATCAGACGATCAAATCGACCTTACGGGTTCGCTTCCATGAGTGTCGCGCTCACTCCTGATCAGGGCGCCGCCTTGCTGTGGCTCCGCCAAGCTGGTGGGCGCGCTGGATGCGACAGCGGCGGCAATCTCTCGATCGGTCGCAATCGTTGCCCGCTGGTTTTCGCGCCTTTCGACAGGCTCGACCAACTCGGCCTCGTTGAAATGCGCCTTCCGTCTGACAAGGCCGAAGGCCGCCTCTGGGTGCTCGTCACCGAGGCCGGCGCGGCGCTGGATATCGATCCGGCCGCCGAGAGGCGGCTCGACCAGCTGATGAGGAGGTTCGACGACTGACACGGCGGCAACGCCCCAAGTTCTGACAACCTTCGCCGGCCCGACCGGCTTGCCCACAACACCATCATTTCACGCGGTTTCCCGCCACGGGAAACCTTTGCCGTTTTCCCGGAACGGGAAACTCACGAGGTTCGACATGGCAATTTCCGAGGCTTGGTTTCATCGGCTCAAGGCCGCGACGCGCGACCTGGTCAAGGTGTGCGGCGGTGTTGTCCGTTCCGGCGAGATCTCCGGCTATTCCAAAACCGAGGTTGGGCGCTGGCAATCGGCGACCGACACCGACGTGATCCCGATCCCGGCGGCGCTGGCACTGGAAGCCGACAGCGGTCGGGCGTTCGTCTCCTCCGTCATGGCCGAACTCAACGGGCGCCGGCTCGGCGAGCCGGGGGCGGATGCGCGGGAAACGGCGAACCTCGCCCGGACACATGCCGAGGTGGCTCATGCTGTCGGAGAAGCAAGTATCCAGCTCGCCATTGCCCAAGAGGACGGGGTGATCTCGCCCGGCGAGGCGGAAACCATTGATCGCGCCTATTCGGAAATCGAGCGACGCGTCGGCGTGGCGCGCATGTCGCTCGCCAATGCCAAGGTGCGGGTGGTGAAGGGGGACAGGCAATGACCGACCTGTTCCAAGCCGCCGACCTTGCTGCACGGCCGGCGCCGAGGCCGGTTCGAGGCTTCGCGGCGCTGAAGCCATCCGGCCGGTTTGAGAGGCACGGCAAGGCCGTGTTGTTCGTCCACCATTGCGCCAAGTGCGGCTCGGTTGAGGCGCCATTTGGCTACCTCTGCCACCTCGGCCCGGCGATGGACACGGGGGACGCGCGAAAGGCCGGCATCTGGCTTTGCGCTGACTGCCGAGACGCGGTGCTCGCCGAGGAGGATGCAGCGTGAGCAGCCTCAACTTTTTTCTCCGCGGCGCCGTGCTCGGTCTCTGCCGGGAGCGGGTTCCGCTTGGCGTGCAGGCTCGCGGGCTGAAGCTTTCCCGGCATGATGTCAAGGCGACGGCGCTGGACTTCCTCGCCAAGGGGATGATCGGCGAGCTGCCTGCTGACGATATCAGGGCAGGGCGCGCGTTCTCGTGGCCGGAGACGATGCTCCCGGATGCGCCTGAGCTTGCGGAAGACGTGCCGGATTTGTTGGAAAGGCAGGCGCCGGCAGCGGAGCCACAGGCGTGTCCAGTGGAGCAGCCTGTCGGCGCCGCTCCGAAGGTTCGCTTTTGGCAAGGGCGTGTTGTGTCCGCTCGCCATCTCGTCGGGCTCGATTTACTCGCAGGCGCACCGCCGGACATGCCGGTTAGCGCCGATGCCATGAGCGAGTGTTTGCAACAGGCGGGCTTCTCTGGGGCGCGGAAGGCCGTGCAAGTGTTGGTGACCGAGCTTCGCCGCATGGGGTTCGTCGTCAAGCTCATCGCCGGCCTGGGTTATGTGCTGGACGATCGCTCCCGAGCCAAATGGCTGGGGAGGGCGCGTTGACCGACCTTCATTGCGAACCGGCGTTCCGGCTGATCAACCTGCGCTCGGCGTTGTGGAGCATCCTCGGTTTGCCGCCGAGCTCGACGGACGGGGAGATCATCGCGGCCGTGCGGGAGCTTGTGTCTGGCACCACGGAAGTACCACTCGGCGAAGCCGTGGCTCATCCGTTCATTCTCGCCGTCATAGACGAGGATGCGCCATGACTGCCCTGGCTGCAGCCAAGCGAGCAAAGCCGTCGATCGACGACCAGATTGCCGCCATCAGGCAGTTGATCGATGCCGAGACGACGCGCCTGGAGTTCAAAGTTTCACGCGGGCAGATGCGCGCGGACACGGCACAACGAAGGCTCGACGCACTCGGCGCCGCCTTCGCCACGCTGACCTTCGTCCGTCGCTATGGCGCCGCCATCCGAACATGTGTTGAAGCCGAACGCGCTTTCGCGAGAGAGCGCGCGGCGGAACTAGAGGCTTGGCAGTTATACGGCGAAGCCGAAAGAGAGGCCGCATGAGCGGGCCACGATTTTCGATTATTCCGAGCGGTGCGGTCTTCGATAAGCGGCTGCAAGGGCGTGATCTGCAAGTGTTAGCCGCGCTGGGTTCGCATACGGACGACGGAGGGTGGGTTATCCGCAGCCAGGTTAAAATGGCGGCGGCGATGCGTTGCGCGCGCTCGACCGTACAGGCGTCTCTGACGCGCTTAGTCGATGCCGGATATGTTGAAGTATTCAGCAACCAGCGACGAGACGGCGGAGATGCCTCCAACTGGTATCGGGTGCGGCTCGATGCGCAGCCAATGCCGGAAGAGGAAGCCGAACTGCATGCTGTGGAACAGGGGTGTGAACCGACACCTGTCGATCCGGAAATTATGGATACCCCCCCTGCCGATATACCGGCAGGGGTGCCGATCCATACGTCGGCAGGGGTGCCGATCCATGGGCCGGCACCATTAACGAGAGTCTTAACGGGAGTTTCAACGATACCCCCCAAAGCCCCCAAGGGGGCGAAAGAGACGCGCGCGAGCGAAGATGACGAGGAAGGCTTCGAACGGTTCTTCCAGGTCTGGACGTCTGCCGATCCAGCGCAAAGGTTCGACAACCGTGGACGGGCTTTTGCCGTATGGCGGCGTCTGACGCCGAAGGATCGGGAGGCGGCGGCGGTTCCGGGCACCATTGCGGCCGTCATCGCTGGGCAGCGGCGAGCGAAGCGCTCTTCGCTGATGAACGCGGCGACCTATCTCCGCGATAGGGCTTTCGAGAGGGTGGAAGCCACACCCTCGGCGTCAGGTCCGGGTGAGCTGGTACCGTTGTCGCTGTTTGGGCGGGCTTGGTGGTGTCGGTTCTTCGAGCACGCCAAGGGCGGCGGACGCTCGCCCACGGCTGGCAAGGCGAAGTTCATGGCTCAACAGGCGGAACGAGGGCAGGGAGTCGCGGTGACGCTTGCCGAGGCTCAAGCGATGGAAGGCGCATCGAGGAGCTTCGCCTATGTGCTGGTCGCTTCGCCTGAGTTCGTGGCGTGGCGCGAGTGGTTCGCCGATCGGGGCTTCAGGCTTCCACGGCCGGTGAAGGTCGATCGGATCTGGATGCCATCGGCAAGGCCACCGGAGGAGCCGGCGGGCGGGCAATTTCATACAACTCAGGGCGAGGGCGTGCGATGACTGCTAATGCAAGAATTGAGGTATCCGTCGCAAGTCCTTGGTTTAAAGACAAAACGGATAGGGTTCTCGTTCGCGCTTCGGAGACGATCCGGCGCCTTGCGGCCAAGTCTCCGGAGCGCGGCGGTCTCAGTCGGCTTGCTGTCGTTGCCGCCGGCTACATCGTGTCACTTGCCGAAGCGGCACAGGCAAGCGGCTCGTCGGCGATCGACTATCGCATGATCCGGGTGGACACCTCGACCAAGCCCTACGACGGGCCGGCTGATACCATCCTCGGCGCAAAGACTGAGCTCGCCATGATCGCCGCGTACATCGGGCAACCAGACTGGTCGATCCTGATGGCGATCTGCGTGGAAGGGCGAACCATCGAGGAGGCCGCCAAGGCTTGGCCTACGGTCAAGGTGTTGAACGGCAAGGCGGACAAGGAGACATGCGCGGCGATAGGGCGACGTTTGCGGGACGCCCTGTGCCTCGTCGGTGAAAGGTTTGTCCCCAACTCGATGAAACCCCGCCTGGGCTCGCCTTGACTTCTCCGGGGAAGATAATCAGTCTTTGCCACATTGAAGAATTGCGCCTTCGGGCAGCGAAGCCGGGTTGGATCTCCAGCCCGGCTTTTTCTATGGCGGTAAGTTGATGAATTTCGGTGTTCAGATGAACATGGCCGATATCTCGGCGAGGATGGCATCTGTTGCCGCCGACCAGATCCCATTCGCCACGGCTCTTGCGCTGACCTGGACAGCCAAGGACGTGCTCGCCGCCGAGAAGCGCACAATTGGTCAGGTGTTCGACCGCCCGACGCCGTTCTCGAAGAATGCCTTCCAGGTAGTGCCCGCCACGAAGACGCGGCTTGTTGCCTCGGTGATGCAGAAGACCGCGACTGGCACGTCGCATCCTCGCAACTGGTTCACTCCGCAGGTCCATGGTGGAGCGCGACGGCACAAGGCTTTCGAGCGGCATCTGATCGCAGTCGGCGCGATGCCATCGAACCTCTACGCCGTGCCGTCGCGGGCGTGTCCTAAGGATGCCTACGGCAATGTTCGCGGCTCGGTGATCATGCAGATCTTGTCGGACCTTGGCGCACAGGTGGTCGATGTCTGGCAGAATGCCTCGGCTCGATCTCGGCGGCGTAACCGGCGGGAGCGGTTCTTTCTGCTCAAGGCATCGAACACGCCTCTTGCCATCGCCATCAACAAGGGCGGCCGGCCGGTCATCTACTTCAACTATGTGCGGTCTCCGAACTACCAGAAGCGTTTCCCGTTCTACGAGGTCGGGCGGTCGGTAGGCGAGGCACTGGCAGCGACGAACTTCCGGAAGGCCTTCGCCACGGCTATCGCCAGCCGGCGCCGAGGCTGACCGGCCTCACCGAAAAAAGCCGACCCGACGCGGGGCCCCAAGCTTTTTGGGTCCTTCCAGACCAAAACCAGCCTGGGGGTAATTCGCTCCCCGGTCGGTTGATCTGTGCGCATCGCGAAAACGCGTTGGGTTGATGTTGTTGTTGTTGTTCAAGGGGGTGCGACGTGACGACGGACGTTGAGCGCTTTCCGCTGCCGCAAGGGGTTGCCGATGCCGTTCTCAACAAGTCGCAGCTCGCGCGCGCCCTCAACGTCTCGGAACCAACCGTTGACCGCTGGATCGGCGACAGCATGCCAATGCTCTCGACCGGCACGAACGGCCGTTCCTACGAGTTCCAGCTTTCCGAGTGCTACGCCTGGCGCAAAGCGCGGGAAGCCGAACGGGAAGCCGAGAACGACGCGGCCGAACGCGCGGTGCAGGAAATGCGCCTCGCCCTGGTCGGCGGCAAGGCTGGAACGTCCGAACAGGCCTTGCCGCCTCGCGAACGGCGCGAACTCTACGCGGCCGAACGCGAGTACATGGCGATGTCGCAGGCGCGCGGCGAGTTGGTGCGCTTTGACGACATGGTCGACGTTCTCGATGGCGCACTAGCCGCCGTCCGAGCCGGTATTGAGGCGATGCCCGATCGTCTCGGCCGCGAACTGTCGTTGACCACTCCGCAAGTCCTGGTCGCCGTCCGGCTCGCCGACGATATTCTCGACGATCTCTCGAAGTCGCTCGCCAAGTTCGTGGAACAGCAGCAGGCGAAGGGCGAGAAGGTATCCGCATGAACGCTCTAAGCTTCCGCCGCGACCGCGAAGGACCGGTTCCGTCCTTTGCGCGTGCTGTGAGCGCGCTTGCCGCGACCGTCAAATCGGTGGCGCCGATCGAGCGGGTTTCGGTTGCCGCCGCTGCCGAGATGTATCGGCGGATCTCCTCGGGCGGCGCCCGCACCAAGTGGCGCAATGACGTCGCGCCCTACATGGTCGAGCCAATGGACATGACCGACAGCCGGCGGTTTCGCGGGTTGATCTTCGTGGGGCCGGCTCGTTCGGTGAAGTCGGAAGCGCTGATCAACAATGTCATCGCCCATCGGGTGAAGTGCCGGCCGCGTGTCGGTCGCCTGATCTGTCCGGATGAGAAGGCGGCGCGCGAATACTCGCTGTCCAAGCTCGACGCGATGATCTGGGACTCGCCCGACATCTCGGCGCAGATCATGCCGGGCCGCTATTCGATGACCACCTACGAGAAGCGGTTTCTTGGCGGGATGCGGTTCACGCTCGGGTGGCCGGTCAAGTCGCACCTTGCGATGGTCGACCTCTTCGACGTCCTGTTTACCGACTATGACCGCATGCCGATGGATGTCGACGGCGAGGGCTCGCCCTGGGGCCTTGGCTTCAAGCGTATCCAGACCTTCGGCACACAGGGCATGGCGATTGCCGAGAGTTCGCCGGGCAAGCCGATCCTTGACGAGGCGTGGCGGGCGCCGGCCGATGCGCCGCATATGGCGCCGCCGTGCGATGGCATCCTGTCGCTCTACAACGACGGTACCCGCGCCCGTCGCTATTGGCAGTGCGATCATTGCGGCGAACTGTTCGAACCGGATTTCAAGCTGTTCGACTATCCCAAGGACGGCGACCCGATGGAGCGCGGGCGCAAGGCGGTGATGTTGTGCCCGCATTGTGGTGGCATCCATGAGCCGGCACGTCGGCGAGATCTCGACGCGGCCGGGGTGTGGCTGCATGAGGGACCGGGTGGAGTTCTCGCCCGCATCGATGACGAGGTACGAGACACGGAAATCGTCTCCTACTGGCTGAAGGGGCCATGCGCCGCCTTCCAGCCGTGGGCACAGCTTGTCAGCCAGTACCTCACGGCCAAGGAGACCTATGACGCGACCGGAAGCGAAGAGAAGCTGAGGACCACCGTCAACGTCGATCAGGCCTTGCCCTACAAGCCGCAGGCGGCCGACAGCGAAACCGAACTGTCACCGGATACGCTCCGCGCCAAGCCGGCGCCGATCGCCGCCAAGATGCTGCCGGCCGGCACGCGCTTCGTCCTGTTGTCCGTGGACGTGCAGGCAAACCGCTTCGTCGTCCAGGCGGACGCCTTCGGTGTCGGACTTGAGCGCTGGATGGTCGATCGCTTCGACATCCACACGCCTCCGACCAAGGCGCCTGGCGCTGGTACCCGCGCCATTGCGCCGCCGCTCTATTCGGAGGATTGGGCCGCGCTCGATGAACTGTTGAGCAAGCCCTATCCCGTGGAAGGTGGCGGCTGGCGGATGCTGCCGGCGGCGATCATCGTCGACAGCGGCGGCGCACCCGGCACCACGCAAAACGCCTACGCCTGGTGGCGCAAGGCTCGCAAGACGTTCGGCCGGCGCCGGGTGTTCCTGGTGAAGGGCCTCGGTGGTGTCGATCGCCAGCCACGCGCACAGGAACGCGAACCGGAGAAGATCGACCAGACACGGCAGACCAAGGCCAATCCTCGCCGTCGCAAGACGGTCAACGTGGTGTTCGCGGCTTCCGACGTTCTCAAAGACGAGGTTGCCGTCTCGCTAGCCCGCAAGGTGCCGGGGCCGGGCGCCTACCACCTCGCCTCGGGACTGCCGCCGGAGGTTTTCACTGAGCTTTGCGCCGAACGTCGGTCGTCGGATGGTTGGGACATGAAGCCGGGGCAGCGGCGAAACGAGGCTTTCGACTGTGCCTATTACGGCAAGGCGCTCGCCATCGTGCTCGGCGCGGAGTCCATCGACTGGAACAATCCGCCACTCTGGGCCGCCGCGATCGAGGCCAACGTCTGGGCGCTCAGACCGGAGAACGACAACGCGCCGGCCCCGCAAGCTGCGACAGCTCCCGAGCTGGCGGAAATAACGGAAGACACCAAGGTGCCGCCCCCGGCGCCGGTCGCGGCAAGGCCTCGCGGCCGCCGGATGCGCTCAAGAGGACTAAGGTAATGGCTGGGATCACGCTGGAACAGGCAGAAACGCAACTTGGCCTCTGGATGGCCGCCTCAACGGCGGTTGCCTCCTCGCAGTCTTACGAGATCGGCGGGCGCAAGCTGACGCGGGCGGATGCGGCGACCATCCGCGACAACATCGAGTTCTGGGAATCCAAGGTCCAGAGACTTGCGAGCGGCGGACGTCGCGGGCCGCGCTATGGGGTGTCGGCATGAGCAAGGCGTCGGTTCCGAAGGTCGGTAATCACGGCAAACGGAGGCAGCGGAGCACTGGCATTGCGGTGGCCGCGCCGAACCTGGTTGACCGCGTCGTCGGCTATTTCAACCCGACCGCTGGTCTTGAGCGGGCGAAGGCGCGGACCCTTCTCAGCATGTCGCTCGAAGGCGGGTACAAGGGCGGCAAGACCGGCCGGCGCCCAACGCGGAGTTGGCGCCCCGGTGAGGGCTCGGCCGACGCCGATCTGTTGCCGGAACTCCGCGATTTGCGCAGCCGGTCGCGGGATCTCTCACGCAATATGCCTGTTGCGACCGGTGCCATTTCCACCAACGTCGGCCATGTCGTCGGCGATGGTCTTCAGCCACAAGCCAAGATCGACCACGAAGCACTAGGGATTACGCCGGAGGAAGCCGCCGAGCTTGGCCGGCAGGCGGAAACGGAATGGAGGCTGTTTGCCGCCACGCTCGATTTCACCCGCGTGCAGTCCGACGAGGACATGCAAGGCACGGTGTTTCGAGGTGTGTTGGAAAGCGGCGATATCTTCGGGGTGCGCCGCTATCGCAAAGATGCCGGCGACACCTACGGCACCAAGGTGCAGCTCATCGAGGCCGATCGGGTTGCCAATCCGAATTGGAGCGGCGACCGGTCGAACCTTGCCGGCGGCGTGCAGGTCGACGCGGACGGAGTGCCGGTCGCCTATCACATGACCAACCGGCATCCGGGCGAGGTGAACTCCATTCGCCTCGAATGGACAGCCATGCCGGCCCGGTTCACCGATGGCCGGCCGTTGGTTCTGCATCTCTTCGACCGTCTCCGGCCGGAACAGTCGCGCGGCATCCCGTATCTGGCACCTGTGATCGAAGCGCTGCATGAACTCGGCGAGTACACGGACGCCGAAGTACGGGCCGCAGTCATTTCCGCCTATTTCACGGTGTTCGTCAAAAAGCAGGCTGCGACGGACGAAGGCCCGCTGCCTGCCGGAAAGGGCGGTGACGCCGATGACGATGAGATCGAATTGGCACCGGGTGCGGTTGTCGAGCTTGCCGAAGGCGAGGATGTGCAGATTGCCAACCCCGGCCGGCCTAATCCGGCGCTGGATGCTTTCCTGACCGCCATGCTCCGGCAGATCGGCGTTGCTCTGGAGCTGCCGTTCGAAGTGTTGGTGAAGCACTTCACGTCGAGCTATACGGCCGGCCGCGCCGCCCTTGAGATGGCGTTCTTCTTCTGGCGCCGCCGTCGTGGATGGCTCGCCCGCAACTGGTGTCAGCAGCTTTACACGTGGATGTGGGAAGAGGCGGTTGCGATAGGCCGGCTCAAGGCGCCCGGCTTCTTCACCGATCCGGTGAAACGGCAAGCCTACCTCTACGCCGAGTGGATCGGGCCGACCCGGATTTCTCTTGATCCACTCAAGGAAGCCAAGGCCGATGACGTCGACCTGACCAATGGCGCCACCACCTTGCAGAAGATCGGCATCCAGAGAACGGGCGGTGACTGGCAGGACAACATTCTTCAGCGCGGCCGGGAAATGCGCCTGATGCGTGGCGAGGGCATCGAGCCGGCGCCCGTCGCGGCACCGGTCGGCAGTGCTCAGCCGGCCGAACCGGACGAAGACGACAACTGAGGACACCAACATGATGAGACTTGCAGCGGAGGCGTTTGAAACGCCTCTGATGATCGACGCACGCAAGGCCGCAACCATCGCCACGGTGCTCGGGCCGCGCCTTCTCGGCTCGTCCATGGTGGTGGTCGACCACGCGGGTATCGAACACGATGTTCATCGCCAGCATGCCGGCGTCGTCGGCGAGCCGGTGCGGCGGATCATGGAACAGCGCGAGATGTTCGGCTTCATGCGCATCGGCGCCGTGGGCATCATCCCGATTGAAGGCACGCTGGTCCGCAAGGGGGCTTTCCTCGGCCAGTCGTCCGGCGAAACCTCCTATGAGGGGCTGTCGGCACAGGTGGCGCGGGCTATGGACCCGGCCATTCGTGGCGTCGTCTTCGAGGTGGACAGCTTCGGCGGCGTGGTCAACGGCGCCTTTGAACTGGCTGACCAGATCCACGCGCTGTCGCAGGTCAAGCCGACGATCGCCATTCTGACCGATTACGCGATGTCGGCCGCCTATCTCCAGGCCTCGCAGTGCCGACAGATCGTCATGCCGAAACACGGCGCCGCCGGCTCGATCGGCGTCATCACCATGCACGTCGACCGCTCGGCGGCCGTTGAGCAGTCCGGCCTCAAGGTGACGGTGGTCAAATCCGGCGCCAAGAAGGATCAGGGCTCCTCTCTCGGCCCGATCTCGGATGACTATCTCGCCCGTCTTCAGACGAGCGTTGATGCGGCCCGCGACGAGTTCGCCGACGTGGTCGCTCGTGGACGCGGCGCCCGCCTCACCAAAGCCGCCGCACTCGCAACCGAAGCCGATTGGTCCGAAGGGGAAGCGGCGGTTGCCGCCGGCCTCGTCGATGCCATCGCAGATCCTCAACAGGCTTTCGAGGCCTTCGCCGCCGTCATCAACGCGGCCAACACTGGAGCGTGACACATGAGCTTGCTTGCCAACACCATTCTTGCCGCCGTTGCCGATCCGGCAACGACCAACCTGGCCCCGTCCAGTCCGGCGCCGGTTGCGCCGACCGCCTCGGCGCCGGCCGTGGATCTCGACGCTATCCGTGCCGAGGCGGCCGCTGCCGAACGCTCCCGCATCATGTCGATTGACGCGCTTGCCGTTGCCGGTTGCGAGACGTTGATCGCCGATGCCAAGGCCAAGGGCTGGACGCCGGGCGATACCGCGACGGCCGTTGTCGCCAAGATCAAGGCCGATGGCATGCTTGACGCTGTCGCCGCGCTGTCGAGCGCTGCCGCGACCGTGCCGGCGATCGCCGCAAGCCCGAGCGAAGACGGCAACCGGACCGATGCCGCCGCTCCCGAAAGCCCTGAGAAATGGGCCAAGGACTGGACCGCCTCGACAAAGCTTCAGGACGAATATCCGACCGTTGAAGCCTATGTCGCGATCATGCGGCGGGAGAAGGCGGCGGCCTGAAGCCAGCCAAGACAAACAGAGGCGGTTTCCGCCGTAATCCAAGGAGACTGACATGACCACGCTTGCCAAGAACAAGACGCGGGAATTCTCGCTCGGCGACGAAGAGGAATATCCCGTCGTTGCCGCCGACATCATCTTCCAGGGGGCAGCCGTCGGCGAGAATGGCGCCGGCTATTCCCGCCCGCTGGTTGCCGCCGATCCCTTCCAGGGTTTTGCCATCGCACAGGCGGACAACTCTGCCGGTGGTGCCGGTGAAACCACCGTCCGCGTGAAGTCGCGCGGCCGTATCGTGCTCGATATCGCCGGCATTGCCATTACCGCCAACGATCGCCCGGCGGTCTACGCCTCGGACGACGACACCTTCACGCTCACCGCTGCCGGCAATAGCCTCATCGGCTACGTGTCGCGCTGGATCTCAGCCGGCACGGCGCTCGTTGAGTTTGATGCCACCCTCGTGAAAGCCGCCCTTCAGGCCTGATCCCAAGCCCTCGCGCCACGCACTTCGGTGTGACGCCTCACCATTTTGACCGCGCAACGGACCTCGTTGGCGCGGTTTTTCATTTCGTGGAGACAAAGACATGCTGCCCTCGCAGTACAGCAAGATCACGGCGCGCGGCGTCCGGGGCCTCATCCTCGCCCGCCTCGATACCGGTGATAATTCGTGGGTCGACGATATCGCCATGCGCATCAACTCCGATCAGGCGACGGAAGAATATGGCTGGCTTGGTTCGTCGCCGGCCATGCGCGAATTCATCGGCGGTCGCTCGCCTGCCGAACTGGCCGAAAACTCCTTCCGGATCTCCAACAAGGATTATGAGGGCTCGATCACCGTCAAGCTGAAGGATCTTCGCCGCGATAAGCTCGGCATGATCCAGGTACGCACCAATCAGCTTGCCGATCGCGCCATGGACCATCCGGCCTCGCTGATTTCCAAGCTGTTGATCGGCGGCGCCAGCAAGCTTTGCTACGACGGCAAATACTTCTTCGACACCACCCACGAAGAGGGCAAGTCCGGCCCTCAGTCCAACAAGCTCAACGTCAAGGCCGCGACGCCCCTGGCGCCGACCGTCGAAGAGTTCTCGGGTGCCATCCTCAGCGGCATTCAGGCCATCTACGGGTTCAAGGATGATCGCGGCGAGCCGATCAACCAGTCGGCCAAGGCGTTTCAGGTGCAGGTGCCGATTACCATGCTCGGCGTGGCGTTGACCGCGACGACGGCGCTGCTCGGCAACGGCGGCATGAGCAACGTCCTGCCGGCGCTGGCCGGTAAGTTCTCGCTCGATGTCGTGCCGAACCCGCGCCTTACCTGGACGAACACCTTCGCGATGTTGCGCACCGACGAGGCGGCCAAGCCCTTCATTCTCCAGCAGGAGGGCGAAGCGGACGTGATCACGCTCGATGAGGCCTCCGAATACTGCAAGCTCAACAAGGAATGCCTGTTCGGCATCGACTGGTCGGGCAACGTCGGCTTTGCCTATTGGCAGCATGCCGTGCAGGCCACCTTCGCGGCCGGCTGATCCATCCACCATCTCGCTGAACCGATGCCCGGCCGTCTGACACGGCCGGACCATCTGGAGTGATCATCATGGCAAAAGAGAAGTTCGCCGCTCACCGCGTTGTTGATCGGGTGGGCTACGGCGTCGGTGTGCGCCTTCAGCTTTCGGCGTCCCAGATCGCCGATCGGCGTCACGCCCTCGAAGTGGAGGACAAAAAGGCCGGCATCGTCACGGTAACGGAACCGATCGAGTTCCGGGCCGGTGAAGAGATTGGCATTACGCATGCCCTGACGCGGCACGAAGAGTCCGCTCTCGAAGTGATCAAGGCGCGACCGTCGTCTGTACCAACAGTCCCGGTGCCGTCAGGTGAGAATGTTCCTCCCACTGGAGACAGCGCGGAAGACACCGACACTGGCAAAGATGACGCTGGCAACGCGGATGCTGCCGACGAGGACGAAGGCGCCGCTATTGACGACGGCGAAAACGAGAAGGCCGAAGAGGGCAGCGGCAATGCCGGTTGAAACTGAGGCCGATCGTCGGGCCTTCCTCAACCCGGCGGAGTTTGGCCGCGAGGCCACCTATACGCCGGCCGGCGGCGAGGCTCGGACAGTTGCCGTTCTCGACGACTGGCAAGCCCTCGACCTGATGGCGGACACCTCGGCCGGCGTTGAAGCCGATAGCCTCAAGATCTCGGCGCTTGCCTCTGACGTTCCTGATACCTCCCGCAATGCCCGCCTGGTGCTCGATGGCATTACCTACCGGATAGCGGCGGCCAAACCGGACGGGGTCGGCTTCGTCTTTCTCTCGCTGGTGGAGGCGTGATGCATCACCGCAGCAAGATCCGGCAACGGCTCGTCGCGGTCCTCGATGCCATTCCGGACCTGACCGGCAACGTCGAAGCTAGTCGCCGCTTTCCTCTCGAAAGAGGCTTCACGATGGCCGCGACGGTGCAAACCCTCGACGAGGCCTCGTCCCTCGACATCGAGGACGACGAGGATGGCGACGGGCTACGCCGAACAACCCGCTTTCAGATCATCGTGTCGCTCAAAGACGGCGATGATCCGGATACGGCACTCGACGATATCTCGGAAAAGCTCGAGGCGGCGATCGCGGCGGATGACGTTCTTCAAGGGCTCGTCCACTCGATCCGCCTCGACAGCACCCGCTTTGACATCCCCGGCGCCGATGGCGGCGAGGATCAGCCGACGCAACCCGTCATCCGCGTCGGCTTCATCTACACGGCGACCTATTTCACGGCCGCCAGAGATCCGGCCCGTTCCTACTGAACCGGCTTTCCCTCGGAGATCATCATGACCGACCTCACGCCCATTCGTTTTGGCGCTGGCACGCTCTATGTCGAAGATCCTGCAACACCTGGCACTTGGGTGAAGCTTATCGGCTTCACGCAGATGAGCCTCACCTACAAGAAATCGACCGGCACGACGGTCGTTCCCGATCCTGATGATCCGGACGCGGCGGCTTGGGAAGTGACCGACACCACCTCGCTCGGGTGGTCGATCGGCACGCAGGGCGTATGCGCCGCCGAGCAGTTGCCGCTCTTTGATGCCCTCAGTCAGCGGGGAACGTCGATCCCGATCCGTTGGGATGTCAAAGGCGCCGGTAAGGGCGCGGGAACGCCGAAGCGGCGATATAGCGGCAGTGCCGTTATCACCCACGACATCACCGGTCAGCGCGGCGAGCGTTATCAGGTGAAGGTCGACGGTACCGGCGACGGCCCGCTCACCCCGACCGACGTCGCGGCGGATGCCTGACCATGAGCCGGGACGCCTCTATCACCATCTCCGAAATATTCGGCGATGGTCATCACACATTCCGCATGGCGATAGGCCAGCTTCGGGAGCTTCAGGAAAAGACGGGCGTGTCGCCTTTCGCGGTGCTCGCCCGCCTCATCGCCTATTTGCCGATGGTTGATGACGCACCTGAAATCATCCGCCTCGGCCTGATAGGTGGCGGCATGGCGCCGCCGGAGGCGGTCGCGCTTACGGAACGATATGCACGGCAGCGACCGTCGGCGGAATCCATTCCGCTTGGGACCACCATCCTGAAAGCCGGCCTCCTCGGTGTCCCGGATGAGAAGCCGGGAAAATCGGCGGGGGAGGCGGAAGCGCCAGTGCCTCCCCCGACAACCGGCTGAAGTTCGCCGTCTACTACGGCCTCGGCGCTGCCATGGGTTTCACCCCTCGTCAGGTCGACGACATGAGCTTGTGGCAGTTCCAGGCCGCTTACACGGGCTGGGCAGAAGCGAACGGCGCGACGGTCGAAGAAGACCTTTCCGAAGAAGACTGGAAGGCCGCAGAGGCGGCCTTTGACGAAGCACCAGACAGCATCAGGTGAGACCATGGGCGCCGAAATCGGAACGCTGGAGCTTGAGTTCGTCGCTCGCGGCGAAAAGCTGGAAGCGCAAATGTCGGCCATCCGGCGCGATGTCGAGATGGCTTTCAATGACCTCGACAAGCGCGTTCGGAAGGCAGGTGGCGGCTTCGATGCCATCCCGACCGGAGCCAAAAAGGCGGGCGCGGCCATGAACTCGCTTCAAGGGCAGACTGCGAACATGGCCGCGCAGTTCCAGGATATCGCCGTGCAACTCCAGGGCGGCGGATCTCCCTTCACCGTGGCCTTGCAACAGGGAACGCAGCTCGGCGCCATTCTGACCGGCGCCGGCAGCGTGAACGGTGCCGTTCGTGGTCTTGGCGCCGCCTTCATGTCGGTTTTGTCGCCGGTCAACCTGTTGACCATCGGCTTGATCGCCGCTGGCGGCGCGGCTGTGCAGTATTTCATGAGCAAGGACGACGCGGACAGGCTCACCGAAGCGCTGAAGCAACAGCCTGAGATCATCAAGGCCATCAAGGAGGCGTGGGGCGACGCGGCAAAAGGCGTAGAAACCTACCATCAGGAAAGCAAGAACGTCGTTCTTGCCAATGTCGACGCGCTGGCGACGGCATACCGGGAAGGTATCGCCAGTGCGGCAAAGGATGCGGCAGCGGAACTAGAGAAGGGTCTTGGAGACCTCCGCGTCGACGTCACAGGCCTTGCAATGCCCGAACTCGCCAACCTCGGCGATCAGGTCGATGCGAAAGGCATTGAAGCGCTCAAAAGCGCCCTGGACGATCTGACCAAGACTGGCGACATTCTTAAGTTGCGTGACGCAATGGGGGCTCTGGCGACGTCCGTCGATGTCTCTGACGATGTGAAGGAGCTGGCGAACAGCCTCCTGGAGACTACGAAAACCGCTGGTGAGGCTGCTGTTGCTCTCCGAGACCTCACCCACGCCAAGACACAACTGACAGAGTCCACGACGGTGATGATCGCCGAGACCAAGCGTTTCAACGATCTGCTGTCGCAAGGTGCGTATAACGAAGCCGCCCAGCATGCCCAAACCCTCGGACAGGCGCTGACGGCAGCTGCGGCGGCGCAAAAGGCGCTGAATGCCGAGACCAACCGCTTTGCTTCCGAGCGCCTCGCCAATGCCGGCGCAGGATATGAAGCGCTGAACGACTTCTATGCTCGCCAGAAGGCCGGGATCTCCGGTGAGGTGTTCTCTCCGTCGTCAGGAATCCTCGACCTCATTGCCCAAGCCGAAGGGACCAAGAATCGCCGCGGTTATAATGAGACGCTGGATTACGGGCGATGGACCGGTGGCAACCGCAATCTGACGATGATGACGTTCGATCAGATCGACGCGCTGCAAACAGGCATGCTCGCCAACCCGGAAAACCGGGCACTTTATGGCAATGGCCGTGGAAGCTCGGCGCTCGGCATGTACCAGTTTACGCGAGAGACGCTTCGGGATCTCCGAGGTAGCCTCGGCATCAAGGGGGATGAATACTTCTCGCCCGACATGCAGGACCGCCTTGCAAGCGAGCTTGTGCGGCGTACCGGTGGCGACGTCTCCAAACTGCAAGGCCGCTGGGAAGGGCTGAAGAGGGTCGATGACTCTGTCATCTCGACGGCGTTCGGCAACTCGGCGCTGACGATGCCGGGGCAGGATCAGGCCGTCTCGCAACGGGCTCGCAGCTATGACGAGATAATCAAGTCTGGCGAGGCTTATATCGCCGAGCAGAAGACGGAGGCCTCGACCGTTGGCCTGACGGCTCTCGCGGCAGCAAGGCTCTCCTATGAACAGCGGATGCTTGCAGAAGCCACACGTCTCGGTATCGAGCTGACGCCGAAACAGCGGGAGGAGATCGGGGCGCTTGCCGATCGGATGGCGCAAGCGGATGTGGAAGCCCAAAAGCTGACTCAGTCGCAGCAGCAGCTCGTTGACGCGCAACAGTTCCTTGCCGAGTCCGCCTCGAATGCGTTCATCGACATGATCGTCAACGGCCGGAGCGCGTCCGATGTCATGGCGAGTTTGGCAAAGACGATCGCCAGCGCGGCGCTTCAGGCCGTCTTGTTGGGACAGGGGCCACTTGCCGGGCTGTTCGGTGGTGGCGGTTCCACGACGGGCGGACCAAGTGGTCTGTTTGGCAAGCTGTTCTCCTGGCTGATCCCTTCAGCCAACGGCAACGTGTTCCAATCTTCAGGTCTCCACGCCTATTCGAACTCGGTGGTTTCCAAGCCGACGACGTTCGCCTTTGCGCGTGGTGCGGGCCTGATGGGCGAAGCCGGTCCAGAGGCAATCATGCCCTTGCGGCGAGATGCCAGCGGCCGGCTTGGCGTCATGGCGGCGGGTGGCGGCTCCAGGGGCGGCGGCTCTGTCGTGTTCGGCGATATCCATGTGTCTGTTCCTGAGGGAACCAGCACGAAGGACGCGGCACTTTGGGGCAATGAGATGCGCCGGCAACTCAGCATTCTCGTCAACGAGCAGATGGCCGATCAGATGCGAACTGGCGGCATCATATCGAAGGGGCCGTTCTGATGACCGAGACCTTCAAGCCACCCCGGCGCCCGTCCTCACAGTCGAGCCTCACGGCGGAATACCGCACGTTGGAGTCTGCTTTCGGCGATGGTTACACCCAGCGATCCGGCGATGGGCTCAACGTAGAGGGACGTACCTGGACAGCGGTTTGGCCGGTGCTGACCTATGCCCAACTCACTGAGATCGAAGCCTTCTTCAAGGCACATAAGGGCTACGTCGCCTTCTTCTGGAAGGGGCCTGGAGACACCGAGACGCTGAAATACCGCTGCAAGACATGGCAGCGGTCCTTCGCTGGCGGGAGGCCTTCACTTTCGGCGACCATGGAGAGGGTGTTCGATCTATGACCACACCTGTTCCGGTATCGGCAACAGCTCAATCGTCCGATGCCGATAGCGTCGTGCATCTCTTTGAACTCGATCTCGCGCTCATCGGTGGGCCCGTCTTTCGCTTCACATCGTCCGCCAAGGAAAAGGAGCCGGTATCCTACGGTGGAGAGGTGTACTCGCCATCGCCTGTTGAGGCATCGGGCTTTGAGATGACGTCAAAGGGAACGCTCCCTCGACCGACGCTCAAGGTGGCGAACGTCTCCGGCATCTTCTCGCGGGCCATCAATGAGTTCGGTGACCTGGTTGGTTGCGTCGTTCGAAGGATACGCACCTTCCGCCGCTTCCTCGACGGCGAGGCTGATGCCGATCCGGACGCGCACTTTCCGATCGACGTCTTTCGCATCGAGCAGAAGTCGAACCAAAACCGCGTCTATGTCGAGTGGAAGCTCGCGGCGGCTTTCGATCAGGAAGGGCGCATGCTGCCGGGTCGGCAGGTGCTGCAAAGCGCCTGTCCGCTGATCTATCGGCGATGGAACGGGGCGGCGTTCGACTACTCAGCCGCGACGTGCCCATATAGTGGCGATGCCTGTTTCGATGCGACTGGCGCCGCGACGACGCCGGCTAGTGATCGGTGCAGCAAGCGGCTCAAGTCGGGCTGCATAACGCGGTACGGTAGTAAGCCCTTGCCATTTGGCGGGTTCCCTGGAACGGGACGGAGTAGCGTAACCTGAACTCATTCTGCAAGTTGTTAATAGACAACTATGAAGTGAAAGTACTGATGCAGGATAGCGTATAGGCGATTACGCTCTGGCCTATTCCAGATCATATTCGGACCTTCCAAGCAAAGTTAATCCGTAGATGGATATTAAGGTTGCTACAGTCTTTGAGGCGTAAAATGGGTAATATTCATCTTGTCATGACGATTATAGTTTTCGCTGGCTTATCATGCACAAGCAGTCATGCAGGATTTTTGGTAGCAAATGCTAGAAAGGTTGAGGTTGAACAAGTAGAACTTCGCCCAATCGACAATAATAAGCTCTCATTTAACGGACCAATCGCGGATATTTATATCCGTACTGGCATAGATCTAAAAAGCACGCACGATGCAGATATTTTGGGGAAAAATATAGATATCGCCTGCGATCACGATGTCAAATACTATGGTAACGGCTGCTCTAGGGGTGATGACCTTGAGTGTTACAGGCAATTCTCAGTGGTTAACGCCTGCGAGAGTGCGCGTTCTGCGCTTAGTTTAAGAAGGATTGACCTTGATAGTCAGGAAAAACTAAAAGAGATTAATGAAAGAGCCAAAGTTGATCCAACTTATGCGGCTCATGGATCTGGTAATACATCGAATAATATCCCGACTTATTCGGCGCCTCCGGTTTATGTGCCTCAACCAGTGTTTGTGCCGTCTATCGCACCAGCACCAAGCTATTCTAACTCTGGTTGGAATGGCGGACCGGCCTGTCAAAATAGATGCACCACAACATGGATATCTTGCGACAAAGCCTGTGAGGTCGCGCCGAACTTCGGAAAAGATCCGACATTTTACGACAGGCAATCTGCTTGTCATGCACAGTGTAGGCAATCGTACTCAATGTGCCAGCAAGGTTGTTGATCGCATAGCGCACACACGAGTCTTACTCGGTAGTAATGCCTGAAGAACGACCATTAGTAGCCCGCCCCTCCGGCGGGCTTTTTCATGAGGTCTTCCATGTTCGGTAACGACGTCTCACAGGCGGCGCGTGATCACGCGTTGTCCGAATGGCCGCGCGAGTGCTGCGGCGTGATCTCCGGCGGGGTCTATCACCCGGTTGCCAACGTGGCGGCCGATCCGCTCAACGCTTTCGAGATGTCCTCGGGGACTTGGCTGGATCTCGCGCCTGAGGCGGTGATCCATAGCCACGATGGGTCGACGGTGAAAGGCGCGGACGGTCGTTCGCAACCCCGCCATCCGCACCACCCGACCCGCGCCGACATGGAAAGCCAGATTGCCGCCGGGGTGCCGTTCGGCATCGTCTCGACCGATGGCGAGGCGGCGAGCGACATCCTGTGGTGGGGCGATCATGTGCTCGACGAGCCGCTGATCGGCCGGAGCTTCGTTTCCGGTGTCCGCGACTGCTATGCCCTGGTGAGAGCTTGGTACCATCAGCGGCGTGGTGTCACCTTGCCGGACTTTGCCCGCGATGATGCGTGGTGGTCCTCCGGCGAGAACATGCTGGTCGACCACTTCCGGGATGCCGGCTTCGTGCTTCTCGACGGCGACGCGCCCCAACCCGGCGATGTGTTCTTCTCGCGGGCCGGTTCGCGGGTTCCGAGCCATTCCGGCGTGCTCGACGACAATGGCCTGATCCTGCACCACCTCGACGGTTGCCTCTCCTGTCACGACGTGCCCGGCCGCTGGCGGGCGCGGATCACTCATTGGGTGCGCCATGCGGCGTAAGATCCATCTGCATGGCGCCCTCGGCAAACGCTTTGGGCGCGTCCATAGCCTTGACGTGGCGACAGCCGGCGAGGCGGGGCGTGCGCTGGCCGCCGTGCTGCCCGGCTTTCGTCAGGTCGTGGTCGGCAACTGGTTCCGCGTGGTGCGCGGCGATCGGCGCAAGGGGATCGCGCTCGGCGAGGATGATCTCGCTTTCGAGCTCGGCGCGGCGGATCTCCATATCGTGCCGGTGCTCGCCGGCAGCGGCGGGCGTGGCGGCCTCGGCAAGATCATTGCCGGCGTGTTCCTGATCGGCGCCGCCTTCTTCTTTCCTGGCACCATCGCGGCGATCGGCACCTCGACAGGGCTCGGTATCACGGCGGCACAAGTGGGCGGCCTCGGTGTTGCGCTGGCGCTGTCCGGTCTCGGTCAGATGCTGGCACCCAAGCCAAAGACGAACAACAGCAAGGATCAATCGTCCTACCTGTTCGATGGCGGCGCCAACGTCACCACCGAGGGTGGGCCGGTGCCGCTGGTCTATGGCCGCTTTCGTGCCAATCCGGTGCTCGTCGGCGTCGGACTTTCCACCGAGGATATCGCGGTATGAGCTTCCATGATGTTCGGCTGACCGGCGCCGGCGGCGGCAAGTCGGGTTCCGGCGGCGGCTATTCGGAATCGCCCAATACCTTGAGGGCGAAGCAGACGCTTCGGTTGCTCTTCCTGATGTCGGAGGGCGTGACCGGTGGCCTGGTGAACGGTGCCAAGTCGATCTATTGCGACGACGTGCCGGTGCAGAATGCCGATGGTAGTTACAACTTCGAGGGCGTGAGCTTCGAGACACGGATCGGCCTGCCGGACCAGACGCCGATGTCGGGCTTTCCGGCCGTCGAAACCGAAGTGTCGGTCGGCGCCGAGGTCAAGAAGAACGTCTCGATCACACAGGCGATCACCAACCTCGACGCCACGGCGGCGCGCGTCTCGATCCGCCTGCCGTCGCTGACCAAGACGGATACGAGTTCCGGCGCCGTCCAGGGCAACTCGGTTTCGATCGCCATTGACTGCCGCAACGAGGGCGGCACCTGGACCGTCGTGCGAACCGACACGATCTCCGGCAAATGCACCTCGCCCTATGTCCGCGCCTATCGCTTCGACCTTCCGGGGACGGGGCCTTGGTATGTGCGTGTGCGGCGGCTCTCCGAGGATTCCAATGGCACCACCTCTCTCAACGCCACCTATTGGTCGTCCTTCACGGTCATCGAGGATTACCGGCTCACCTATCCCGACAGCGCCATGCTCGGCCTCGTGGTCGATGCCTCGTCATTCGGCACCTCGTCCATCCCGACCGTGACGGCCGATTGGGCAGGGATCGAAATCCAGGTGCCGGCGAACTACGATCCGGAGACGCGCGTCTATGATGGGATCTGGGATGGCACCTTCAAGCGGGCGGTCTCCGACAATCCGGCGTGGATCTTCTATGACCTGACCGACAATGACCGCTATGGCCTCAAGAAGTATCTCGCCGGCTTCTCGGTCACGTTCCCGGATCTCTATTCCCTGACCAAGTGGGAACTCTACGAGATCGGCCGCTACTGTGACGAGTTGATCGACGACGGCTTCGGCGGCAAGGAACCGCGCTTCACCTTCAACGGCATGATCTCCGAGCGCGACGAGGCGATCAACGTGCTCACCGCCATGGCCGGCGTGTTCCGCGGCGTCGTCTATTGGGGCGCCGGCTCCATCATGCCGGTGTGCGACAAGCCGACGGAAGCGCGCAAGCTGGTGACGCAGGCCAACGTCATCGACGGCACCTTCACCTATCAGGGCTCGGCGTTGAGCGCTCGCCACACTCAAGTGCTGGTGCAATGGCGCGATCCGGAAAACAGCTTCAAACCGGCGATCGAGGTGGTGGAAGATCCCGACGCCATCGCGCTCTATGGCGCGCGGCCAACCGAGATCCAGGCGATCGGCTGCACCTCACGCGGACAGGCGCACCGCTACGGCACCCGGTTGCTCGACACCGAGCAGAACGAAACCGAAGTTGGAACCTATCGCGCTGGCCTCGACCATGCCGACGTGGTGCCGGGCGACGTGGTGCTGATCGCCGATCCCTCCTATGCCGGCGTGCGCTTCGGTGGTCGGCTGGCTGGCGTCTCCGAGGATCTGAAAACGCTGACACTCGATGCCCCGGTGACGCTTGGCGAAGGCGAGAGCTATTCGGCCACCGTCGTGATGCCCGATGGCTCGCTCGCCGATCGTGATGTGACCAACGGGGGCGGCGAGACGGAGACGCTGTCGCTCGCCTCGGCGCTGCCGGCGGCGCCGGTCGCGGGTGCGCTCTGGGTTGTGTCCCTAGTTGTGCCGCGTCCGTTCCGCGTGCTGTCGGTCACCGAAGCGGAAAAGCATCAGTTCGACATCTCGGCGCTGGAGTATGACGAGACCAAATATCTCCGCGTCGAGCAGGGCCTCGTTCTCGAAAAGCCGTCCTTCTCCGCCTATCCCAAGGGGCCGCTCGCCGCGCCGACCAACATATCCGTGCGGGAATATCTCTACCTTGCCGGCGGCACGACGGTACGCGGCGCGGCGACCATCGGCTGGACGCCGCCGGACGATGCGCGAACCGAACGCTTCGAGGTACAGATCAAGGCGCCGGATCTCGAATGGGCGCCGGCCGGCTCGACCTCCTCGGCGTCGATCGACGTCATGGACCTCTTGCCGGGGCTTTATCGCTTCCGGATTCAATCGGTCGGCTCGCTCGGCGGTTTGCGCTCGCAATGGCTGGAGACGCCGGCTCTGTTGATCTCCAGCATCAACGCGCCGCCTGATGATGTCGGCGGGTTCGGCATTGCCGTGCTCGGCGATCTCTCGACGCTGTCATGGCGAGCGGTCGGCTCGCTCAACCTGTCGCACTACCTGGTGCGCTACACACCAAGCATCGGCGGCGCCACCTGGGGCAGCGCGGCCGTGCTGCTGCCGCATGTGACCGCTACCGGCGTCCAGGTGCCGACCCGGCCGGGAACCTACCTCATCAAGGCGGTGAGCACGCAGGGCGTCGAAAGCCTTGCGGCGGCGCTGATCGTCTCGACGGTGGAAGGGGCGGCACGCAACGTCGTCGATGAGATCGCCGATGGCCCGGCTTGGTCCGGCGACCATGAGGGCACCTATGCTACAGGCGGCGCCTTGCGGCTCGACAGCGTCGACAAGCTCGCCGACTGGTCCAGCCTCGAAGCGGTGAAGAGCATCGCTTACGGCGTCAACGGCATCCGTCCCATGGGCATCTACACCAGCGAGACCGTGCTCGATCTCGGCGAGATCTTCACCAGCCGTATCACGCCGGAGATCCTCGCCTCGGGTGACAGCCACGACAACTCGGTCGGAGCATGGGGCCGGCTTCGCGACGTCGAGAGCCTATCGGGCGCCAGCTCGACGCAGTGGGGTGTGGTGATGGAGATCTCCACCACCACCGATGATCCCGAGGCCGACCCGACGTGGAGCGACTGGCGGGAGGCGGCGACCGGCGACGTCGTCGCTCGTGCCTTCCAAAGCCGGTTGGTGCTGACGAGCGGGGCGCCGGCCATCACGCCCGTGGTCAGCCGGGCGCGGCTCCTGGTCGACATGCCCGATCGCATCGTCAGTGGCAATGACCTCGCCGTGCCGGCCGAAGGCCTGCGGGTGGACTTCTCGCCCGCCTACAAGCGACTGACCGGGCTTTCCGTATCAGCGCAAGGCATGGCGACCGGCGACTATTACGACCTGACCGACAAGGGCGAAGGCGGCTTCTCGATCGCCTTCCGCGATGCCAGCGGCGCGGCCGTGGCGCGAACCTTCGACTATGTGGCTGCCGGCTACGGACAGCTTAGAACCTGAGGTGATCAATGACACAATATGGCTATGAGCCGCTGTCTCCCGAGGATAGCGGATCGACGCTGCTTGCCCGCGTCAACGGCGTGGTGCCGGCGCTTCTGACCAACCACAAGGGCGCGGCGAGGCCTGCCTATGTGCAGCCGGGCATGCTGTGGATCGACGACAGTGGTGCGACGTGGCTGCTCAATCTCTTCGACGGACAGAGTGACGTTCCGATCGCCGCGATCAACCCTGAGACCCATGTTCCGGTAGCAGCGTTCGTGCCGCTGGCGCGCAAACTGAAGGTTGGTGCGGGCCTGTTGCTCGACGGGGTCGCCGGAAGCGACGCCGAGCCGGCCGAGAGTGATCTGTCCGCCGATCGTCTGCTCAATCTCGTTTCTCTGTCGCTGGATACATGGAAGGCAGGAACGGACACCACAGAAGCCCCGATCAGCCCGGCAAAGCTGGCGGCTGTGGTTGCGGCGTCGTCGACCGGATGGGGGTTCATCGCGGAAGATCAGAAAGCCCCTGGCGTGGCGGGTGGTCAATCTATCTCTGGATGGCAAATCCGAACCCTGAATACGGTGTTGGTTAACAATATTGGAGCTTCCCTTGTAGGCAATGCGGCTAGGCTTCCGCCGGGCACATACGGGGCTGCATGGGATGCGCCTGCAAATCAGGCGGGGCGGCACCGGACGGTCCTTTATGACACCACTCACGCTGCGATTCTCTGCTTGGGAAGCAGTGAATACGGAAACGTAAGCTCGGATAGCGCGTCCAACTCCTCTTCAGGGGCGGGGCGATTTGTCCTGTCTGCACAATCGGATGTGGTCGTCCGGCATTATACGGGCTCGGCATCGGCCGGCGGTGACGGGCTGGGTGTTAGTTCCCCCAGTGGACTTCCGGAAGTCTTTACTCGGCTCAGAATCAAGAGACTGTCATGAAACACGTTACCATTCTCAATGGCACCGTCGGGGTCGTCTACCTCTGCCCGCCTCCCGAAGGCGTCGAAACCGTAGAAGCCCCTGACGATGTTTTCCCAGGATGGCTTCACGATGGAAGCACCTTCCACTCTCCAGAACCGACACTCGACGGCATGCGTGCTGACAAAGTCGTCGCGATCAATGCCAACACTGATGCGCTCCTCCTTGCTGGCGCGCCGGTCGAAGGCGGGCTGCATGTTGCTCTCGATGACGGTAGCCGCGCCGATCTGACCGCCATGGCGGCGACGGCGACCGCCGCCGCGTCCGGTGCCCTCCCATGGCCTGAAAGCTACGCTCGCGGCTGGATCTCCATGGAGAATGTCCGCATTCCTCTTGCCACGCCAGCCGCCGGCTTGGCGCTCGCCGCGACCGCTGGCGACTACTACGCCGCCATCGTCCAGCACCGTCGCGACCTGAAGGACGCGGCTCTTGCCGCTGAGGATGCGGAAGCCCTCGACGCCATCGACGTTTCCGCCGGCTGGCCCGACTGAACCGGACCAAACATAGGTGACCGTTTCGACCCGCCTCGCGCGGGTTTTTTCATGCCCTGAGGAAAGGACAAACCATGTCTGTTGCCGAATTTGATCGCTCGCTTGCCAAGGAACTGGTGATTGAAGGGGGCTTTGTGAACGATCCGGATGATCCGGGCGGCGCCACGAACAAGGGCGTCACGCAAGCCGTCTACGACACCTATCGTAAGAGTGTCGGCGCCGGCCGGCAGAGCGTCCGCCTGATCAGCGATGACGAGGCGCGGGCGATCTACAAGAGCCGCTATTGGGATCTCATCAAGGGTGACCAACTGCCGCCGGGTGTCGGCTTCGTCGTCCTCGATGGTGGGGTGCATAGCGGGCCGGGGCAGTCGGTGAAGTGGCTGCAACGGGCTCTCGGTCTCACCAAGGTTGACGGGTTGGTCGGGCCGGAAACGCTCACGGCCGTCAACGCCGTTGAGGACCATGATAGCCTGATCGCCAAGATCCTCGATCTTCGCAGGGCCTTCCTGAAGGCGCTCAAGGGCTGGAAGAAGTTCGGCAAGGGGTGGGCGTCGCGCCTCAAGCAGGTGCTCGCCATCGGGCAGGCTTGGGCGCGCGGCTCTGTCGGGCCGGAAGTGGTCTACGACGCAGCCGGCGCTCGCAAGGCTCTGCCTGCCGACGCCAAGGCGGCGCCCTCGGCGGCGATTGCCGACGCGGCGACCGGCGGCGGTCTCTTCACGGGCGCAACCGTTCTCGGCACGCTCCAGACTGCACAGGAGCAGCTTACTCCGCTGACTTCGGGTAGCCCGATCATCTCCAACATCGTCGCTGGCATTGTCGTCGTCTCCGCTGCGCTGGTTATCGGCGGCGCCGTCTACGGTTGGTGGGCGCGCCGTCGCCGGGCCGAACTCGCCGAGGCCCTGGCGTGACCGCCGCGCTCGCTGCTGCCTTCGCCTTCGTGAAAGGCGATTGGCGGCTACTCCTCCTCCTCGCGCTGGCGGCCGGCCTCGGCCTGGCCGCTTGGCGCATCTACGCCGCCGGCGCGGCTTCCGAGGTTGCCCGGCAGAACGCCGAAAGCATCGGAAGCCTCCGGGAAAGGGTGGTGATTGATGAAAAGCTCGATCGAAAGACGATTGAGGAGCTTTGCCGCCGTGCCGGTGGTGGCGATGGCTGTCTCGGCCTGCAGCACGGTGGCCGGCCGACCCGGTGACGGACTGAAACTCGTCACGCCTCTCCAGCCGGCGGCGGCTGTGTGTCTCGCTGACACGGACCCGGCTGCGCTCCGGCGCATCCTCGGCAATGACGAGATGATCAAGCGGTTGCGGTGACCGCTCGATCCCGGCAGCGGGGCGGGGCGCTCCGCCGTCTATTCTAACAAAGCAGGGGGCTGCCGTGGACGATACCCGCGACAAAGTGATCGCGCTGGAAGTGAAGGTCGAGCAGATGGGGGAGGATATCCGCCGGCTCGCCGATGCCGTAGAACACCTCAACAGCCTGCTCGATCAGGCGAAGGGCGCCAAGATCCTGCTCGGCCTTCTGCTGTTCATTGGCGGAGCGATTTCGACCTACGCTCCAACGCTGATCAAGTGGACGATGGCGAGCAAGTGAGGCTCTGTCAGCCGAGAGACACGCTTCGTTCCCTGAGCCAAGCTGCCAAATTGCTTTCGCTGATTTCTCCCTCGGCAAGTTGCAGCCAAGTACTCAGAAGCTCGGCGTCGCCGGCTTCCAGCTCTATGCCGTTGAGAAGCATGAAGGTTTCGGCGACAACCAACGAGGTTCGTTTGTTGCCATCGGTGAACGGGTGATCTCGCGCGATGCCGAAGGCATAGGAAGCGGCAAGAGCCGGAATGTCGGGCTCGGGTTCCGTGTAGTAGAAGAGGTGCTTCGGGCGCGCCAAGGCGGATTCCAGTAGCCCGTCATCCCTAAGGCCCACGGCGCCACCATGTTCGGAAAGCTGCTCTTCGTGGGCCGCGAGCACGACGGCCTTGCTCAACCAGATCACCGGCAACTTGGCTTCGTCTGTCACTTCGCCAGCTCGCGGAGTACGTTGCGGCGCTTCTTCATAACCCGCCGGGCCGCCTCCATCTGCTCCTCGAACTCCGGCTCGTAGGGCGTGACCCGAAAGCCTCCTGGCGCTTCGGTTAGGTAGAGGGTATCACCCTGCTCGACATGAAGCCGCGCCATCACCTCCTTTGGGAAGATGCTGCCGACCGAGTTGCCGACCTTGGTCAGCTTCAGAGCGAGAACCATGGAGTTCGAACCTCATGTTATAACGACTGTTATTACAGATAGCGGGGCGAGTTGCCTCTTGCAAGATCCGAATGTTGGGTTTTTGATGCCAACAATATAAGATAAGTCTTTGAAATATATTGATAATAATGAAGTTTGTACGATGTCGCCAATTTCTGATGAGAAGTCGGTCGCGTTGACCTGCTTGGCTTGCCGAGGGTGAAGTTGATGCCGGTCTCCCAAACACTCGCTGCCGACACGTAGATATCGTTCTACGTTTCGGCGATGAGATTGGCAATGTGATCCGGGATGAGGTCAGGTGAAACCAAGGCCCAGATCGCCACGTGGGTATCAAGCAAGATGTGCATAAATCAGTTGTGCTCCTGAACACCGAAGAGTGTCGCGACGGCTTCATCGCTGGCGTTGAACTCTTCGAGCGGCATCGCCTTGAAGCGCCCCTTCAGTAACCCCAGCCGCTTGCCGCCGCCCCGTGCCTTGCCGATCGGCACGAGCTTCGCCGCCGGCTTGCCGTTGCGAGCAATGATGACCTCGTCGACGGCGCCACTTTTGACGTCGCCGACAAGCTTGGAAAGGTGCGTCTTGGCGTCAAGCATATTGATCGTGGACATCATCGCCTCATTAACTAATCCTGACTAACAAATACGTCGACACCCAAATTCTCAAGAGGCTGATGAGTTGCGTCGCCATAAGTGTCCTTGAAACAGATAAAAATCTGGGCACCAGAATGTGCCCAGTAAGATCTATACTGCTGCTGATTATTATCAGCACAGCCCGAAGCAACTTCTTATTACACTACCCGGATCCCGAATAATTCTTCCAATGTCGTTGTTTTCGCCGCCAATGCCGAGTGCATTTAGGGCGCTTTCTCTGGCCTGATTAACTACAGATTGTGGCCCTCCTAACGGATACCCGTTTAGGACGGCTGACATATCAACATATAGTGTTTTTTCGGGCAGCGCTAAACTTGCCCCTCCGGTCGAAAGAATTGCTAAAGCTTGAATAGTAATATTTACAAGCTTATTAATTGGGGCCGAAGCCTCAACACATCCACGCAACTCCCCGGCTAGATCTGATGGTATTACGTGCTTTAGGTTGTATATCTTCTGTGTGTTCGCATAGGCACTTGCTTCATACTCTGATTTTAATCGTCCTTTTCTTGAAATTGAATCGCCGATTGACTTTATTTTTTCCAAATCAATTGGTGTTTTAGTTGACTCTTGCGCCATAGAAATAGCAAGATCGTTTATTTCTTTAAACAGTTCGGATATTTTATTATCTAAGTCTTGCTGTCTGGCAAGTAAATCACCAAGCTCGGCGTTAACTTTGCTTATTTTTGAGCCGTATGTGTCATAACAATACTCATTAGCCTTCGCGATCGAGCAGGTGCATAACGCCACCAATACTAAAGTGATAGCTCTATACATTTTATCCCCCTCTTAGCCTAGTAGCAAATGCGACTGGCTTGCAATTCTGTTATCTACCTCCGATTTTGTGTCAAGTGGTTTTGCAATTTATTATTTGCCTACATTCGGCGTGTATATTCTATTGCTTAGTCTTTCTGATATATATTATATTGTCTCGTAATTAGTGTCGTCAAGATTAGTATATTAAATATAATATAGTATAAAATAGTCTATTTGAGCCACAATTATACGTCTTTTCTAGTGGGTGGCGGTGGGTGGTATTGCACGGTCATCGACTTCTGACTGAGTAAGTCTCTTTAGCCATGGCCACCCCGTCCACTTGTCACCGACCTGCCGGAGATGGGTGTAGCGCTTGAGAGTGTTCCAAGAGCGATGTCCAGAAACTGCGGCGACGCGTGGTAGGCTCAAACCCATCTCGAATAATCGTGAAACCCCTTCGTGCCGCAGGTCATGAAAATGCAGATCCTCGATACCGAGGACGGCGACCGCGCGCGTGAAGGCGGCACCAATGGCATCCGTGCTGAATGGAAAAATGCGCTCTTCGGTTCGGTCCATCGACTGAATGATCCGCAGTGCGGGGGCAGGGATATCGCACCAGATGTTGTTGCCGTCCTTTTCGCCGGGGTCCTTCATGTTGCGGACCAAAATCCGAGCGCCTTGCTCGTCGAGATCGCTCCAGCGAAGTAGGGTGATCTCTTCGAGGCGACGCGTTGAGAACATCGCGAAGGCAGCCACCTTATGCATCGGATTTGACCAAGGACGTTTCTCAAGTCCCTTTGCAAAGTGGGCCATGAGCTTATCCATCTCGTCAATCGTCGGCCGGCGCTCCCTGACCTTGGAACGCCCGGTCAGGCCCAAAGCTTTGCCGACGATGAAGGCATCCTGCACGGCGTTGTAATTGAGCTCAAAGCCCCAAGCGGGGCGGGCGATGCGGAACACAGCCGACAGGTGCGAGAGGTAGTTCGCTACCGTGGAAGGGGCTCGAGTTTTTCTGAGCTCGGTGGCGAAAGCGGTGATCTGTTGGCTACCGATCTCAGGGCAGGGTATGTCGGCGATATCGAAGCTCTTGATCGCCTCCAGTACTTGAGCTTTGGTTTTGCCGATCGGGCGCACACTTTCTTGAACGTATTTGTCGATTGCATCGGCGAGGGTCGCTGACCGCTTCGCCGCTTTAGCTGAGGCCAGTGCTCCCGGTTGAGCAAGTTCTGCTTCGCGCTTTTTTAGCCAAGCATTCGCGGCAGGCCGGCGTTCAAACGTTCTATTCTCGCGGAACACGATTTTCCGGTCGCGCATAATCATGATTTGCGCCATATAGGCGACCGTTCCGTCTTTTCTCTTCCGCTCGATGATCGAACCCATTTACAACATGGCCTCTGGCTTTACGACATTTGTTGTAAACGGTATCGCAAACGGGCCCTGATCACAACTTACGAGACTAAATCGGCATGCAAGGTATCCTCGGAACTCCGCAGAAATCAGCGAATTCCCTGTATTCCTCGGGGCCGATTTTTGCGGTTGCACCGATGCTCGATTGGACCGACCGTAATTGCCGGTTATTCCATCGGCAGCTGAGTGCGCGGGCGTTGCTCTATACGGAGATGGTGACGACGGCGGCGATCCGGTTTGGCGATCGCGAGCGGTTGCTGGGCTTCTATCCGGAGGAGCATCCTGTCGCCTTGCAGCTCGGCGGCTCCGATCCGGCTGAGCTGGCGTTTGCTGCCAAGGTGGGCGAGGATTGGGGTTATGACGAGATCAACCTCAATGTCGGATGCCCGTCGGACAGGGTTCAGTCCGGCCGTTTTGGCGCCTGTCTGATGCTGGAGCCGGCGCTGGTTGCCGATTGCGTTGCTGCGATGCGAGATGCGGTTGGCGTACCTGTTACGGTAAAGTGCCGCATTGGCGTCGACGAGCAGGATCCGGAGGAAGCGCTGGACAGGCTTGCTGACGCAGTCATCGCAGCGGGTGTTTCCGCCCTTTGGGTGCATGCTCGCAAGGCGTGGCTGAAGGGGCTCAGTCCCAAGGAAAATCGCGACATCCCTCCGCTCGATTACGATCGCGTCCGTCGCCTCAAGGCGCGGTATCCCGATGTATTCATTGGCATCAACGGCGGAATTGCCGATCTCAACTCTGCGCTCGATCTTCTCAAGACGCTTGATGGCGTGATGCTGGGGCGCGCTGCCTATCAGGAGCCGGCTCTGCTCGGCTCGGTCGACCGGCTTATCTACGGCGAGGCTTGCGAGGATGCCGATCCATTTGTGGTCGTCGAGCGGATGCGGCCGCACATCGCCGCCTATCTTTCCAGCGGCGGTCGCCTTTCCGCCTTTACACGCCACATGCTCGGCCTGTTCCACAAGGTTCCCGGCGCGCGTGCCTGGCGCCGCATCATGACAGAGGGAGGCGTCAGGGAGGGCGCTGGCCTCGAGGTCATCGACGCGGCGCTCGATGCGCTTCTCAGCCGGCGGGCCGCCTGACAATCGAAAGTTCTTCTGCCGTGTCCATCCGCCTCCCCAAACTTGATTACTTCCTCGTCGGTCTCGTCCTGATGGTAGCGCTGGCGCTGATCTGGCCGACGCCCGGCAAGAGCGGCGGACCGTTGCATTTCGAGTATGTCACCACCTACGGTGTCTCGGTGGTGTTCTTCCTTTATGGTCTGATGCTGTCGCCGGAAAAGATGAAGGCGGGCGTGCTGCATTGGCGCCTGCACATCTGCGTGCAATTTGCGACCTTCGTGCTGTTTCCCGCGGTACTGCTCGCCGCGAGGGCGCTGATGCCGGGATTGTTCTCGGATGATCTGTGGCTCGGCTTCTTCTATGTGGCGGCTCTGCCGTCCACCGTCTCCTCGTCCGTGGCGATGACCAACATCGCTCGTGGCAACGTGCCGGCGGCCGTGTTCAACGCCTCGTTGTCGAGCCTGCTCGGCGTGTTCGTCACTCCGCTTCTGATGAGTTGGTACATGAAGCGAAACGGCATCGACATGCCGCTGTTGCCGGTGATCTTCAAGGTAGTGATGCTGGTGCTGGTTCCGATCGTTCTCGGTCAGATCGCTCGCCACTGGCTCGGCGATTGGGCTCAGCGCAACGCCTTCTGGGTGAAACTTGCCGATCGCTCGACGATTCTGGCCATCGTCTACAACTCGTTCTGCGATTCCGTCGCGGCGGGCGTTTGGAGCGCAAATGATCTCGCGGTGGTACTGGAGATCGCTGTTGCCTCGGTTCTGCTGTTCCTGCTGGTCTATCTGGTCATGAACGGCGTTTGCGCCATCATGGGGTTCAATATCCGCGATCGCATCGCCTGTCAGTTCTGTGGTTCGAAGAAGTCGCTGGCGACAGGCGTGCCGCTCGCCCCGGTGATGTTCGGCCAGAACGCTGCCATCGGCCTCATCGTGGCGCCGATCATGGTCTTCCATTTCCTGCAACTGGTCATCGTCAGCGTGCTGGCGGCGCGTTTTGCGAAAAGAGTGACCGACTGATCATATGGCCGTCGAACCGGTCGCATCGGTGGGCAACACGATTGTCGGCGTCGGGTGGAACCAGCGATAACCGGCGGCGAGTGCCAGGAAGACGGCGAGCCACACCGCTATATGCCATAGCCTAGCGTTGACCCGGTGGCGTCCCAACGTGAGCGAGGCGCCGATCAGTAGCGCGAAGATCGAAAGATAGGCGGCATTGGCGAACTGAGCCGGGGCGAGCCCGGCGATGTCGCCCGACCGGCCGAAGATCAACAGGGTGCCGGTGGCAACCACGAGAATGCCGACTGCAACAAAAAGCAGGGGTTGCCGCATGGACTCAGGTCTCCGATCTCGATGCTTTATGCAGCATGTCGGCCCGCTTGAGGCGCTCTGCAAGTCCCCCCATGATGGCCCGCCGCTCTTCGGGGCTCATGGTGGTCCAGCGGGCAATTTCCTCAAGGGTTCGGCCACAACCTCGGCAGAGACTGCCCCCTTCGAGCATCCGGCAAATCTTGATGCACGGCGTTTCCACCATTGTTGTCACCTGCCGATCAGGAGGCCGACGAGAAAGGCGGCCTCGGTGAGCACCTGTGTCGCGCCGAGAATGTCTCCTGTCTGTCCGCCGATCTTCTCGCGCGCCAGGGCGCCGAAGGCGAGGGCAGCAAGCCCTGCGAAGGCGATGCCGAGGAGGGCGGTCTGGGCACTTGTCAGCGCGACTAGCGGCGACAGGAGCAGTATCGTCAGCCCGGCTCCCTCTGCCAAGTGCCTTCGATCCGGCCGACCGAGCCGGGCCGCCAAGCCGTCCGGGCGGGCATTGGGAAGTGCTGTCCAGAGGGCGGTCATTGCGAGGCGGCTCAGGGCGCCCGCTCCCAGAACCGCAACGACACCGGTCGCCGCGTGTCCAAACAGCGCACCGTAGGCGCTGGCTCGGATCAGCGTCGAGAGGACCAGTGCGAGGCCGGCGAAGGTTCCTATGCGACTGTCCTTCATGATCAGGAGCCGCTTTTCGATCGTGGAACCGCCAACCAGACCGTCTGCGCTGTCGGCTAGGCCGTCTTCGTGAAGTGCTCCGGTCGGCGCTACCAGCGACGCTACGACGAGGAGGCCAACAAGAAGCTCGGGCAGACCGGCGGCGGCGGTCGCCAGACCGATTATTGCCGCCGGCAGGGCTATCAGAAAGCCGGCAAGAGGCCCCGCGGCTGCCGCTCTCGGCAACGTTGGCAGGGCTCCAGTGTCGTCCAGCCGGCAGAGTTGTGGCACCGGCAGGCGCGAAAAGAAGCGGAGGTTGGCGCCGAGATCGGCGAGACGGTGGAGGAGTTCGTCGTGGAGCATTCTTCATTTGTAGGCCGCGACGCGAGTCATGTATAGCGTGAACCCGCTAAATGTTGTGTCATTTCGTGGTGTTGCGGCGGTCTCCGTACTAAATCCAGGCTTCCCGCATCCAGTTCACTCAGAAAGACGAGCTATGAATCCCTCAATGTCCGGCCTGCCATTCGACGATTTTCGCGAGCTGATCCGATCGATGCCGGGGCCGGACGAGGCTTCCGTTACCGCTGTTCGAGCTAGGAACGCCCAGTTGACAAAGCCGCTCGGATCGCTTGGCCGGCTCGAGGATCTGGCGGAGTGGCTCGCCGCTTGGCAGCGGGTGGAGAGGCCTGCGGTTCGCCACCCGATGGTATCGATCTTCGCGGCCAGCCATGGTGTGGCGGCGAAGGGCGTTTCGGCTTTTCCTGTCGAGGTGAACTTCCAGATGGTGGCCAATTTCACGGCCGGCGGGGCTGCCATCAACCAGCTCTGCAAGAGTTACAACTTTGGCCTCAAGGTGTTCGAGTTGGCGCTTGAGGTGCCGACGCCCGACATCACCGAACAGGACGCCTTCGACGAGGCTGGTTGCGCCGCCACCATGGCCTTCGGCATGGAGTCGGTAGCCGGTGGTACTGATCTGTTGATGCTTGGCGAGATGGGCATCGGCAACACGACAGTGGCTGCAGCCATCTATCATGCGCTCTACGGTGGCTCGGCGTCGGACTGGATCGGACGTGGTACCGGTGTCGATGATGCGGGGTTGCAGCGTAAGCGGGATGCTGTGGCCGCGGCAGTGGCGCGTCTCGGACATGGAGAGCGCGATGGCTTGGAAGTTTTGCGCCGGGTCGGTGGTCGCGAAATCGCGGCCATGGCGGGTGCCATCATCGCCGCACGCCATCAGAACATACCGGTGGTCGTCGATGGTTATGTTGTGACGGCCGCCGCAGCCGTGCTGCATGCCATTGATCCGCATGCCATCGATCACGTTCAGATTGCTCACGCGTCGGTGGAAGGGGCGCATCGGGACGTCATTGCCCGCATCGGCAAGGAGCCGATCGTCGATCTGCGATTCCGTCTCGGTGAAGGCACTGGCGCTGCGATTGCCGGGTCGATCATCCGCGCTGCCGCCGACGTCCATGGTGGCATGGCCACATTCGCCGAAGCAGGCGTGTCCGATAAGGAGTGAGAAAAATAAAGTCCGGTCAATTGATTGGCCGGACTTTTTCATGTGATTTCGTAAAAATCAGCTGACGCGGCTGATGCAGAAATGCACCACGTCTTCCAGCGCTGCCCGGTGTGGACCTTCCTCCAGCACTGAGAGCGCAGCGATGGCTCTGTCGCCGTAGGCACGTGCGCGTTCGACCGTGGCTGCGATCGCTTGGTGCTTTCCGAGCAACTCAATGGCGTGATCGAGGTCGGCGTCCTCGATCTCGCCGCGCTCGATGGTCCGCTGCCAGAACTCGCGGTCGGCCTGGTCACCACGGGCCGCGGCAATCAGAATTGGCAGCGTGACCTTGCCCTCGCGGAAGTCATCGCCGACCTTCTTGCCGAGCGTCATCGAAGAGCCACCGTAATCGAGTGCATCGTCGACGAGCTGGAAGGCCAGCCCGAGCTGGGTGCCGTATTCGGCAAGACCTGCGCGCACGTTCGCAGTGCTTCCGGCGATGATCGGACCAACCTCGGTGGCGGCTGAGAACAGCGCTGCCGTTTTGGCATTGATCACCTGCAGGTATTGGTCCTCGGTGGTCGTGAGGTGCTTGGCGGCGACGAGCTGCAGCACCTCGCCTTCTGCGATGACGGCTGCGGCGCGTGACAGCACGGCGAGTGCGTCGAGCGAGCCTACCTCGACCATGGTGCGAAAGGCTTGACCGAGCAGGTAATCGCCAACCAGCACGCTTGCCTGGTTGCCCCAGACCATGCGAGCCGACGGCTTGCCGCGACGAAGCTCGCTCTCGTCGACCACGTCGTCGTGCAGCAGCGTTGCCGTGTGCATGAACTCGACGGTGGCTGCCAGCTTGACGTGACCGTCGCCCCGATAGCCACACGCCAGTGCCGCCGCGAGCGTCAGCATCGGCCTCAGGCGCTTGCCGCCGGAGTCGATGAGGTGCCGGGCAATCTCTGGGATCATCTCGGCATTAGCGGCAGCCATGTCGAGGATCATCTGGTTGACGCGCTGCATATCGGCGTCGACGAGCTGCATCAGGGGCGCGATCGACTTCTCGCGCGGTGCCGCCGGAGCGTTGCTGTGCTGAGGTGCGACCGAGCTCAAACCTTCCACTCCCGAACCGTCCGTCCGGCTTGTCGCCGGTTGTATCCACAACGCTTCCCGGCACGAGTCGGTGCCCGTGCATGAGAAAGATTAAGTGGGTGACCATTAGGCCGCCAAGCGGATAATGTCGAATCTCATCGGGGATAGCCATCGCCAATTCCGGAGGCCTCATGGAAGAATTGATCCGAACCAACGATTTGGTGACTATCTCCTTTGTCGAGGCACTGCTGAAGGATGCCGACATCGGCTATATCGTGGCCGATCAGGCCATGAGTGCCTTGGAGGGCATGGTCGGCGCATTTCCGCGCCGCATCCTGATCGATGCCGATGATGTCGAGAGGGCACGTCGCCTCATGACCGATGCGGGGCTTGCCGCCGAGCTTCGGCCCAAGGCGCAGGCGGAGCGTGGGGCGTGATTGTTCCGATCGCCGTCAGTCGCGACGGTTTTCTCGGCAATCAGCTCCTGATCGATCAGCCACGGTCTGGCTCGCATCGAGCAGGTCTCGATGCCGTGCTGCTGGCATCTTCGCTTCCGGCCGGCACAACGGGCCATGTTGTCGATCTCGGGGCCGGTGTTGGTGTGGCCGGCCTCGCTGTAGCCCACAGATTACCGGAGGCGACGGTTTCCCTTGTCGAGATCGACCCGGAACTGGCACACCTTGCAGAAGGCAATGCCAGGCTGAATACCGGCCTGGAAGACCGTACCAGAGTGGTCGTTGCAGACGTCCTGGCGTCGGCGGCCGAACGCAAAGGTGCCGGCCTCGACGACAATATGGCCGATCATGTCATCATGAACCCGCCATTTCATCCGGTCGACCGCGGTCGGTCCTCACCGGCATCGGCGCGGGCGCGGGCGCATGCCCTAAACGCCGATGCCTTCGATGGCTGGTTTCGTACCGCAGCCGCCGTTCTGAAGCCTTCGGGTACGGTGACGGTGATTTTCCGGGCCGACGAACTGCCGCGCCTGCTGTCGGCAATTAGCGGCCGCTTCGGTTCGCTGTCGCTGTTGCCGATTCATGCCCATGCGGACGAACCGGCCCACCGCTTGATTCTGCGTGGCCGGCCACAGGGGCGTGCTCCCTTCCGGATACTTCCCGGTCTCATATTGCATGCGGCCGATGGTGGCTTCCGCCCGGATGTCGACGCTGTGCTGAGGGGAGCTGCCCTGCCGGTTCAGTGGTGGCAAGCCTAGGGCAGGCGGAGGTCGGCTGTGACCGGGAAATGGTCGGAACCGATATCCGGACCAACATCGAAGCGTTTCACCTCGATGTTGCGCGACACCAGGATGTGGTCGACCGGCGAGCCAAAGTGGAAAAGCCCGGCAAAACGCCTTGCGAACCGCGTCGTCGCGGGCCAACCGGTGCCCGCGGCATCGACGAGCCCGGATGTTCTTATAAAAGACTGGAAGAACGGTGACCACGTGGGCGTGTTGAAGTCGCCCATGGCGACAACGGGTGTTCCCGGCGCTTCTGCGGCGATCGATTTCGCTACCGCCGCAAGATAGAGATTGCGGCTTTCCCACTGGTCGAAACTGCGCGGCGTCGTCGGATGTAGAACATAGACCACGAGGGCTGGTGGCGCCGCCGCCGCTCTATCATCTGAAGCGCCTGGCGGGGCAAGTTCCAGCCTCAAGGGGCTGCCGCCCCAACCAAACTGAGGAACAGGCGGAACGTTCTGAACATGCTCCGCTTTGGTGATCCGCCAATCGGACCAAGCCATTACCTCCGGGTGGCGACCGAGAAGCTCTGCTGGCGGTACAGAGGGGAAATGCTGGCGCAGTGCTCCGAAATACCGCAGGACGTAGCCAGTGACTTCCTGTTGGCCAAGCACATCGATGTTGGAATTGGTGCTCCAAGCAATGAGATCGTCATAATCATTTCGGTCCTTCAAGACGTTGCTCGTGGCAACGCGCAACCCGCGTCCTCCGGCCGAGGCTGCGGCGTGATCGATCGGCATGAAAAGTGGGAGACCGTTTAGGATCGCCGGTAGAAGCGCAAGCGCAGCGAGGAACTTCTGGCCACTGATGACGGTAGCGACCATGGCGACAACCGAGATGACGAACAGCGTGGGGAGAAAGAAGGCCAGCAGATCGCCGTAATAAAAACGGCTTGCGCCGAGCCGAGCCACCGTCATCGCGGCGGTTGCTGCGAACAGGATGATCGAGGCGGAGACTGAGAGTTTGCGTCTGGCCGCCGCCGAACCGAACTCGAACGCCGTCATGCGAACTCCCAAACTATCGGCAAGCGAGCCTCCAACCCATGGTCCGGGAACTGTGCGGCAATCTTGTGAAGGCGATTATCAAACTTGCTGATTTGCTGCAAGAAAAGCAAGGAACAGGGGGGGCGCAGGGCTAAATCGCTAAAAGAGGCTGCCCTGAAGGTCACCCGTCTCGCTGCCTTTCTCGTGCGCTAACAGCCATCGTTTGGTTTCGATCCCGCCGCCGAAGCCGGTGAGGGCGCCGGAGGCGCCGATCACCCGGTGGCAAGGGACGATGATCGGAATGGGGTTGGCGCCGTTGGCGGCTCCGACGGCACGACTTGCCGATGGGCGTCCGATACGATTGGCTAGTTCACCGTAGGATGTGGTCGTGCCGTAGGGGATCGCAGAAAGCGCTTGCCAGACGGCGAGCTGGAATGGCGAACCGATCGGCATCAGTTCAAGGTCGAAGACTCTCAGGTCCCCGGCAAAATAGGAGGATAGCTGGGCGCGCGCATCGACAAACTGGGCGTCTTCGCGTCGCCAGCCGTCGCGCGGAGCGACCCGTCCCTTGCCGTTGGGAAAGCCGAGCTTCGACAGCCGCCTGCCGTCGCCGGCCAAAAGCAGCGAGCCGATCGGGCTTTCAAGATAGGTGTAGAGAACGTCGGACATCTGCGTGCCTCACGTGGCTTTGGCTCGTCGGAGCATGGCAATAATTCTGCCGTCGATCGAGAGAAGGCCAAGGGCGATCAACGCCATACCCAGGAAATGGCTTGGAGACAACCGTTCGCCGAGCACGAGGCTGCCGAGCAGTATGGCCGAGACCGGGATCAACAGGGTCACCAGCGACGAGTTGGTGGCACCACCAACCGAGAGGATGTGAAAGAAGATGATGTAGGCGAGCGCCGTCGAGATCAGTGCCAGAGCGAGAAGCGCTCCGATGGTGACCAGATGCGGCGTGGCGAGGCGCCAGGGCGTGTCGACGAGGACGACGATCGGCAGCATCATCATTGTGGAGGCCGAGGTCTGACCGAAGGCGCTGACGGCTGGTGCTACGCCCATGCGACGAAATCGACGCCCGAAGGTGCCGGCAAAACCGTAGGAGAGGGCGGCGCCGAGACAGGCAAGCAATGCCCAAAGCGGTGGGCCATTGCCGGCAAAGGCTCCGCCACCCATCAGGATCACGACGCCGAGTAGGCCCAACAGAACACCTGCGATCTTTTGCGGTGTCATCTTCTCGTCGGCCGTCAGCCGATGGGCGACCAGAATCGAGAAGATGGGCGTCGTGGCGTTGAGAATGGAGGCTAGGCCGGAAGCGATGGCCGTCTGGCCCCAGAAGATCAGGCTGAAGGGAACGATGTTGTTGAGAAGCCCCATTCCGAAGAAAGCCAGCCAGACTTTGCCGTCACCTGGAATGCCTCGACCGGTCGCCCGCAGATAGAAATAAAGCGCCAATGCGGCGATCGCCACACGACCGAGGACGACGGTGAACGGAGGTAGTTCGGCGAGCGCAACCTTTGAGAAGAAGAACGAACCGCCCCAGAGAATGGAAAGAAAGAGGAGAAGGCTCCATTCAAGGAGGCCCATTTGTGGCGCTTTGGTCATTGAGGTCTCCTCGGTGACAGACACGAGCATCACCCGGAGATTGACGAGGCGCTCGCCGGATTCGGACTTGGTTCGATGAACTTGCGCAGAGTGCGTGTACAATTCCTGTCATGAGCATCGATATCGCCCTCTGCGAAAACGCCTGGATGACCAGGGATCCTGCCTATGACGGTGCCTTCTTCGTCTGCGTGCGGACGACCGGTATCTACTGTCGTTGCGTTTGCCCGGTGAAGCAGCCGTTCAGGCGAAACGTGGAGTTTCTGCCAAGCGCAACTGCGGCCGAGTTTGCCGGCTATCGGCCGTGCCTGCGGTGTCGGCCGGAGACCGCTCCATTTTGCCCGGCCTGGAAGGGAACGCTCACCATCGTCGAAAAGGCAGCTCGGCTGATCAAGGACGAAGGAGCGCTGGACGGGGAGGGCAATGTGGAGACGCTTGCAGCTCGTGTCGGTATCGGTAGCCGACACCTGACGCGTCTCTTTCGCCGCCACCTCGGCGCCAGCCCCATCGAGGTGGCGAAGACGGCTCGGGTGCAACGCGCCAAGCGCCTCATCACCGAAACCGACCTGCCAATGACCGAAGTCGCGCTTCAAGCCGGCTTCGGTAGTCTCCGGCGTTTCAATGCGGTTTTTCGCGAGATCTACAAAAGGCCGCCGAGCGAGATGCGCCGAGGGCGAAAAAACGAACTAGACGCCGCTCGGCAACTTGGATCGCATGGCGAACCGCCGATCGATCGTCTCGCCATCAACGATGAAAGTTCCGTCCCCTACGGCGTGTAGCGTTCGCCTTTCCTTAAGGCCGGGGTTGAGCCACGCGGCGACCCCTTCCAGGATGATGATGCCGTGGGGATCGACAATATCGATGACACGGCACTCGACGTTGCCAAGACAGTCGGAAAGCAATGGAGGCCGCACGCGATCCGCCGGTTGGCGCGCAAGGCCGAAAGCTTCGAACTTGTCAGTGTCCTTGCCTGAGGACGTGCCGACGCTGATGATCTTGTCGATCTGGTCGACCGTGGGGACGGCAAGAACGCACTCCCTGCTGCCTACCAGTGCGGCGTAAGAATGGTTCCATGGGCCGGTCTTGATGGCGAAGGTCGGCGAAAAATCCAGCACCATGGTCCAGGTGATGGTCATCACATTGTCGCGCCGGCCGTCGCTGGTGGTCACCAAAACGACGGGACCGGGCTCCAATAGCGTGAACGCGCGGCTGAGAGGGAGTTCTTCAAGCGCCACGGCGGCCTCCGCTCGGTGCGGACTCCTTAAATCGGATAACCAACCGCTTTCAGGAACGCACGGGCGATGATCATGTGCCCGGTCAGCGTGGGGTGGACGCGATCGGTGGCGATGCCCATGGGATGGATCTCTTTGACGATCTCATCGAAAGCGGCCTGCGTGTCGGCAAAAACTGCGCCGTGCTTCTCGGCGAGCTTTTTCATGACGGCGCCGTAGTCGTCGATCATCTTGCGCATGGGATCTTCGCGGTTGAACTCGACGAAATAGGGGGCCATCAGAACGAGGCCCTTGAGGCGCGGCATCGTGCGCAGGATCAAGCGCTCCAGCGTCTGTTCGTACTCGTCGATCAGTACGTGGTTTTCAGTCTGCAGGCGGGCGTCGAACTGCCGCCAGACATCATTGACGCCGATCATGATCGATAGCCAGTCGGGCTTCAGGGCTTCGACGTCGGTCGCCCAGCGTGCCTCGAGGTCACGCACGGTATTGGCACTGACGCCCATGTTGACGACGCGGATCCGGTGGGAAGCGTGCGTCACATTCAGGAAGGCGTTGACGAGACCGACGTATCCGGTGCCAAGGGAGTCGAACAGGGCCTCGCCGATCGGTCGGGCGCGGCTCCAATCGGTGATCGAGTCGCCGATGAAAAGCAGCTTGCTGCCCTTTTGAATCTTCACTTTATCTTCCTCCCTCTTGACCGGCTGCGCTCACCACACGCGGTTCAGCCAGCTCCTGACGCGGTTCTCATAGGCATAGAACGACAGGAAGCCGATCAGGACTCCGAGCATGAGGCCGATGAGTTCATGACCCGGCAGATTGCCGAACAGGTATTCCTTGTACTGATAGAATGGCTGTTGCCAGAGATAGATGGAGAACGAGCCGATGCCGAGCAGCCTGAGCGGCGTCCAGGAAAGCACCGATCGCACCCACTGTGGCGCCTCGGCCAAGTGGTTGACTGTGAAGGCCAAAAAGAACGGCGCGACCGTCATGGTCATCATCCATGGAAACACCGAGCCGACGTAGAGCGCCGAACCCAGGGCGAAGGCCGCGACCGGCATCCATGGGCGGACGTAGGGCGCGGTTCGATCCCTGAGAAGAGAATAACCCGCCGAAAGCAAAAGATTGGTTGCCGCGACTTCGCTGCGTACCCAGTACTCGATCGGAGGCGCTATGGAGGGGACGAAAAAGTAGCAAAGGTGGATGCCGATCGTCAGAAGCCCGAAGGCAATCAGCGTCCCGCCTTCTCGACCGCGCAGGAATGGGAGCAGGGTCAGCAGCGAAAGGAAGATATAGGAATGCTCCTCAACGTTCAGCGACCAGAGATGGCCGATCGGGTAGGGGCTGGAAAACATGTGGAAGTCGGCCGGCAAGTAAGACCGGAGGAACAGGACCGTCGGCACCACTTCCCGCAATGGCGCCGCCTTGCCGATCAGTGCGGCGATGGCGAAGGTGATGAAAAGATAAAGCAAAAAGGCCGGAATGATGCGCGATATGCGGCGCTTGTAAAACGTTGTGAGCGGCACGCGGCGCGTGAACAGGATGCGGCTCATCAAGAGGCCGGAGAGGCAGAAGAAAACATCGACGCCCATCCGCCCGCTGTGCCAGCCCTGGATTGCCAGGAAATGTCCCTGCAGGACCAGAAAGATTGCCAGACCGCGCCAGCCGTCGAGGTAATCGATGCGCTTGAGCTCGCTGCCACCATGACGCACCGATGAGGACACCATTTTATCGATCGTCATGATTGGACTCGGAACGAACCATCGCACGGCTGGAAGCCAGGGTGCGGCTTTCATTCAGGAAAATAGTGATGAAATGGTGACCGTGGCAACGAGAAGCGCTTAGCCTGATACGACAAAGCGCCCGACATCCCCTGGGATCGAGCGCTCACATCGTGCCGGCGTCTGTGCCTAGTCTATCAGAGGCCGAGGCCTCTCAGGAAACCGCGCTTCTCGGCGCGAGCCCGGTTGCCGGTGGTCTCTTCGTAGTGGGCAATCGCCTCGGCAATCTCACGTTCGGCGGTGCTCTGGCTGTGGCGCTTCTTGCTGGCACCCAGCATGGCGAACATCATGGCGTCCATCGTTGTTCTCCGTTCTTTCTCTGTCTCTCTTCTTGCATCCTCAATATAGGTGGGATGCCCAATAGGAACAAATCGTATCTTCTGAAGGGCGCCTTCAGATTTCCTGCAAGGTGGCGGCCGCCTCCCATTTGAATCTCGAAAGGCATCTTCCTACATGCGAGGGCAGCGAACCCTTGCTGCAAAGGAACATGTCCTTGGTCGATTTCAGGTCCTGGCTGCCGCGACGGCTTCGCGGCGACGTGCCCATCGTTCCGCTTGTCCGGCTTTCCGGAGCGATCGGGATGCCAGCTACGCTTGGGCGTGGATCGCTGTCGCTGTCGTCCATCGAGAGCACGCTCAAGAAGGCTTTCTCGGTGAATGGCGCCAAGGCCGTGGCACTCTCCATCAACTCGCCTGGTGGTTCGCCGGTCCAATCTCACCTCATCTTCCGCCGCATCCGCCAGCTTGCCCAGGAAAAGAAGTTGCCGGTGATCGCCTATGTGGAGGATATCGCCGCGTCGGGTGGCTATATGCTGGCGTGCGCGGCCGACGAAATCGTCGCCGATCGGTCGTCGATCCTCGGATCGATCGGTGTGGTGTCGGCGACCTTCGGCCTCGACAAAGCCATTTCGCGCCTGGGCATCGATCGCCGCGTCTACACGGCCGGCACGCGGAAGGTGACGCTGGATCCCTTCCAGCCAGAAAATGGCGAGGATGTCGAACATCTCAAGACGCTGCAGCGAGATATCCATGCCTTCTTCATCGAACTGGTAAAAGAGCGACGGGGTGCGCGGCTGACTGGCGGCGACGAGTTGTTCTCAGGGCTCTATTGGGCGGGCGAGCGTTCTGTGTCTCTCGGCCTCGCCGACCGTATCTCCACTGCGCATGACGATCTGGCTGACCGTTTCGGCGCCAAGGTCGACATTCGTTCGTTCGAACCTGGCCGTAGTGGCTTCCTGCGCCGCCGCCTGTTCGGTGGGGGATCTGGCACCGCAGCCAGCCTCGTTGATTTTGACGAGGTTCTAGCAGCGATCGAACAACGCACTATGTATTCTCGCTACGGTTTGTGAACCTTTCACAGGAAATTGCGCTTGCCAGGAAACCAAGACAGTGTTCTCATGGTTTTGTCAGCAAAGGAGATTGGCCCATGTCCCATCTGGTCGGATATGCTCTCATCGGTGCCGGCGTCTACGTCGTCGTACAGGTGTTGAAGCGCGAGATGACGCGTGTGGCCGAAGTTCTTCGTGAGGCTAATGCCGAGCCGGTACGTGTCGAGATCCGCATGGAGCGTGATCCGGTGACTGGTGTCTATCGCGATCGCCGCTGATCTTTCCGTCTACTGGACGAAACCAAGTTCGAGGGCCGAAGCGCATCGCTTCGGCCTTTTCATTGATCCGGCACATTGTGGATGTCGGAGCAGTCATCGGCATAGATCTTTCGAGCGCCGTTCCCCGGCTGCTGTCTAGAGCAGATCATTTTCCAGCTCACGCTGCCGGCCGCGTTTCTCTCGTGAACGGTACGGCAGTAACAGACTTTGCCGGAGGAGGGCGCAGTCTCCGCCTTTTCCTGCTGCCTGCGGTCTGGATGGATTGGCTCGAGGAACTCGTGTCGCTGCTCGGCGGCAAAACCCCGTGCGTCTACGACGAGGGCAATGGCCAGAGCCATGAGTATCCAAAGTGGTTTTTGAGCCATGGTTCTGTCCCGCAGTGGCGCCCCAGGGTGAAGAAGGTTCTTTCCTTGGACGAAGGCGGTCGCTTTTCCGGGCGTTGACGTGCCCGGCTTTTTGCGGTTGACGGGGCGAGGGGGTGCACCTAATTTCGCGCCCGATCCAGCCCGGTACATGCCGGGGCTCCAGCCGTTTTCAGGTAGTTCCGATGACCCAGTCCGCACAAGTCAACGATCCCCGCCGCTCCTTCCAGGGGCTGATCCTGACCCTGCAGCGCTTCTGGGCAGAGAAGGGTTGTGTCATCCTCCAGCCCTACGACATGGAGGTTGGAGCGGGCACCTTCCACCCGGCGACGACGCTTCGCTCTTTGGGCCCAAAGTCCTGGAAGGCCGCCTACGTTCAGCCGTCGCGCCGTCCCAAGGATGGACGCTATGGTGAAAACCCCAACCGCTTCCAGCATTACTATCAGTTCCAGGTGATCCTGAAGCCTTCGCCCGAAAATCTCCAGGAGCTTTATCTTGAAAGCCTGCAGGCGATCGGTATCGACCTCAAGCTGCATGACGTGCGCTTTGTCGAGGACGATTGGGAGAGCCCGACGCTTGGCGCCTGGGGGCTTGGCTGGGAGTGCTGGTGCGATGGCATGGAAGTGAGCCAGTTCACCTATTTCCAGCAGGTCGCCGGTATCGAATGCTCGCCCGTTTCGGGCGAACTCACCTACGGTCTCGAGCGCCTCGCCATGTATCTGCAGGGCGTCGACAATGGCTACGAGCTCAATTTCAACGGCCGTGAGGGGGAGGACAAGGTCACCTATGGTGATGTGTTCCATCAGGCCGAGGAAGAGTACTCCCGCCACAACTTCGAATACGCCGACACCGATATGCTGATGCAGCACTTCAAGGACGCCGAAGCCGAGTGCAAGGCGTTGCTGGAAAAGGGCGCGGCCGCTGGTACCGATGGCATCCACAAGTGCGTGCTGCCCGCCTATGACCAGTGCATCAAGGCCAGCCATCGCTTCAATCTGCTGGATGCGCGCGGCGTCATCTCGGTGCAGGAACGACAGAGCTACATCCTGCGGGTTCGCGAGTTGGCGAAAGCCTGTGGTGAGGCCTGGCTGAAGACCGCCGCCGGTGGAGCGATGGCGTGAGCGGGGTGTTCACTCCTCCGACCGTGCCCAAGCTGGTGCTGTTCGATTGCGACGGTACGCTGGTTGACAGCCAGCATATGATCGTCGCCACCATGTTGGAATCTTTCACCAAGCTTGGGTGTGTTCCACCTGACCGAGAGGGGGTGCTCTCGATCATCGGTCTGTCATTGCCAGAAGCGATCGGACGTCTCGACCCCAATCTGGACGCCGCTACCGTCGATCTCCTTGCAGAAACCTATCGCGACACCTATCAGGCAATGAAGTTTCGTCTTGCCGAGACGGCGCCACTCTACCCGGGTGCACGCGATGCCCTGAAGGCCTTGGCTGGCCGGGGTGACGTGTTGCTCGGCGTCGTCACCGGCAAGTCGCGGCGTGGTCTCGATGCCATCCTGGAGATCCATGGGCTGACTGGTTTGTTCGCCGTGCTGCGCACCGCCGACGATGGCCCCTCCAAACCCCATCCGTTCATGGTGGTCGACGCGGTGGCGGCGCTTGGCGGCGATGTGGCTCACACGGTCGTCGTCGGCGATACCGGATATGACATGCTGATGGCTCGCGCGGCCGGTGCCTTCGCGCTCGGTGTCACTTGGGGCTATAATGGTCGCGACGAGCTGACCCAGGCCGGTGCCCAGGTGCTCGCGGACAGCTTTGCTGATGTGCCTGAGCTCGCTGCGGGGCTTCTCGGCGGAAAGGGGTGAGCCGATGGCCGATCTATTCGAGGAGCTAGCCGCTTCCTTCGATCCGGTTCAGGCCACGGAACGCGCACGCGCCAATGTGCAGCGCGTATTGCCCAAGCGCTTCTACAAGGTGGTGTCGGTCGAGCCGACCGAAGGTCTTTATCGCGTGCTGCTCGACGGCAAGCCGGTTCGGACGCCGGGGCGCAATCTTCTCGCTGTTGGTTCGCTGCGGGCCGCGTGTGCCCTCGAGGCCGAATGGGCCAGGCAGGGCGAGTTTGTCGACCCGATGACCATGCCGTTGACCAGGCTTGTCAATTCGGCGATCGACGGTGTGTCCCGTGAAATCGAGGCGGTGAAGGATGCGGTCGCAGCCTATGCTGGCTCCGATCTCACCTGTTATCGCGCCGGTGAACCGCCACGTCTTGATGAACGCCAGCGTCTTGCCTGGGAGCCTATCCTGGACTGGGTTTGCGAGCGCTTCGGGACGCGCCCGGTTGCCACCATCGGCGTGATCGTGGTTCCCCAGCCACCGCAGCTCCTTGCCGCGATCCGTGCCGTCTTGCCGGACGATGCCATCCGCCTTTCGGCCATCGAGCTGATCACGACGCTGACCGGGTCGGTGTTTCTGGCGCTGGCGCTTGTGGAGAAGCGCCTGTCGCCCGACGACGTCTGGCTTGCCGCCCACATTGATGAGGATTGGAATGCCGAGCTCTGGGGCGTCGACAGCGAGGCGCGGCAACGCCGAGATTTTCGTCGTGCCGACTTTGATTCGGCGGTGCTTCTTCTGCTTGATTGACGCTTAGCGGCGAAAGCCTTCGCTCCGCAGCCGGAAGAGCACATGAAGACGGAGTCTGTGCCCTTCAGGTAGCAGCGGATGAAGAAAATCATCGGCAGGATCGCGCACCATTCCAAGGCTTGTCATCACCGCCTGCGAGGGCAGGTTGGACTCTGTCGTGAAAGCGACGATCTCCGGAAGGCCAAGAACATCGAAGCCGTGAGCCAGAGCTGCCCGCGCCGCTTCACTGGCATATCCCTGTCGCCAGAATGGCCTGGCAATCCGCCAACCCACCTCGACGGCCGGCGCAAAGGGATAGCCGGGGTTCAGCACCTTCTGAATGCCGACCGTGCCGATGAAGGCGTCATCCTCTCGACGGCGTACCGCTGCCAAGCCATAGCCATGTTCGTCCCAAATGCCGCGGAGCCGCTCGACGAGTGCATCGCTTTCTTCGCGCGTCAGGGGGTTGGGGAAGTAGCGCATCACGTCCGGGTCGGCGTTGAGCATGGCGAATGGCGCGAGATCCCGTTCCGCCCAGGGAGCCAGCACGAGGCGCGGCGTTTCGATGGTCATGGTCTCGGCTCCTTCTCTGATCGGGGCTTGTGATACGGCCTCAACCTTCCAAAATAAACGCCATAGAAAGGTGGAAAGGCTGCCGGCCTTCGTGTACAACGCCGCGGACTCGGACCGCATCGGCGGTCGGTGTGCCCTTTGGCGCGTCCCAGGCTGGGATGCCCTTTGAAAGTTTTGGGGTTACATGCAAACCGTTATTCTTGTCATCCACCTGATGGTGGTCGCAGCCCTGGTGGGCGTCGTGCTTCTGCAGCGCTCCGAAGGCGGTGCGCTCGGTATCGGCGGCGGCGGTGGCTTCATGACCAGCCGCGGCACGGCCAACGTGCTGACCCGTACCACTGCCATTCTGGCGGCGTTGTTCTTCCTTACCTCGATCGGGCTTTCGGTTCTGCCGCGCCTTACAGGCTCGCACAACTCGATCCTCGACAAGGTCCAGACCGCTCCGGCTGCCCCGGTGAGCGGTCAGCCGATCGGTTCAGGACAGGGCGGCGTTCTCAACCAGCTCAATCAGATGAGCAAGCCCGCTGCCCAGCCGGGGAATGCGCCGGTCGCTCCCGCCGTTGAAGTTCCCGCAGCGCCTGCCGCTCAGGCTCCGGCCCCAGCGGCGGAAACGCCAGCGGCGCCTGCAAGTCAGGCTCCGGCGCCATCTGCGGACGCTCCTGCTGCCCAGGCGCCAGCGGCTCCGGCAACCGAAGTGCCGGCCGCCCCGACGACTGATTCGGCCCCGGCAACACCGGCTGCTCCGGCTCCGGCACCATAAGGACGAGCCCCGTCCGGTAGAAAGCGGATCTAGACGGTCGCGGGTTTCCGCGGCCGTTTTTGTGAGACTAGGCAATAGCTTGAAACGACAAGTCGACCGGAAGGTTAACGCTTTCCGGGACGGCCTTTTCGTTTTGTTTTGGATAAACCGGTCGGACCACTCCACAAATGGTCCGCAGAAAGATAGGTTGAAGGCCCATGGCGCGGTACATTTTCATTACTGGCGGCGTGGTTTCGTCCTTGGGCAAGGGGCTTGCGGCAGCGGCTCTGGCGGCTCTCCTGCAGGCGCGTGGCTACAAGGTTCGTCTCCGTAAGCTCGACCCCTATCTGAACGTCGATCCGGGGACGATGTCTCCGTATCAGCACGGCGAAGTTTTCGTGACCGACGATGGCGCGGAAACCGACCTCGATCTCGGCCATTATGAGCGCTTTACGGGGCGCCCGGCCAACAAGCAGGACAACATCACCACCGGCCGCATCTACCAGGAGATCATCGCCCGCGAACGGCACGGCGATTATCTCGGTGGAACGGTGCAGGTGATCCCGCACGTCACCGACGCCATCAAGGCGTTCGTTCTTGACGGCAACGAGGATTATGACTTCGTGCTGTGCGAGATCGGCGGCACGGTGGGCGACATCGAAGCGATGCCGTTCCTCGAGGCGATCCGTCAGCTTGGCAACGAGCTGCCGCGTCGGCATTGCGTCTATATCCACCTGACCTTGATGCCCTACATCCCCTCGGCAGGTGAACTGAAGACCAAGCCGACGCAGCACTCCGTCAAGGAGTTGCGCTCCATCGGCATTCAGCCGGACATTCTGCTCGTTCGCTGCGATCGGCCGATTCCCGAAGGCGAGCGCAAGAAGTTGTCGCTGTTCTGCAACGTTCGCCAGTCGGCAGTCATTCCCGGTCTCGATGTCGGGACCATCTACGAAGTGCCGCTTGCCTACCACAAGGAAGGCTTTGACGACGAAGTGCTGGCTGCCTTCGGCATCGAAGCGGCTCCGGCCCCCAAGCTTGACCGCTGGCAGGGTATCGTCAGCCGCATCAAGAACCCCGAGGGACAGGTCAATATCGCCGTTGTCGGCAAGTACACGGTCCTGAAGGATGCCTACAAGTCGCTGATCGAAGCGTTGGTTCATGGCGGTATCGCCAACAACGTTCGCGTCAAGATCGAGTGGATCGAGAGCGAAGTGTTCGAGAAGGAGGACCCCACGCCTTATCTCGACCACGTGCACGGTATCCTGGTTCCCGGCGGGTTCGGTGAGCGAGGTTCGGAAGGCAAGATCCTTGCGGCTCGTTTCGCGCGCCAGCACAGGGTGCCTTATTTCGGCATTTGCTTCGGCATGCAGATGGCGGTGATCGAGGCCGCCCGGGCACTGGCCGGCGTGAAGGAAGCGTCGTCTTCCGAGTTCGGTCCGACTCCCGAGCCGGTGGTTGGCCTGATGACAGAATGGCTGAAGGGCAATGCGCTTGAGAAGCGCAGGGCCGGCGGCGACATGGGTGGCACGCTGCGTCTCGGCTCCTACGAGGCGCATCTCGCCAAAGGGTCGAAGATCGCCGAGATCTACGGCTCAGAGATCATCCATGAGCGCCATCGTCATCGCTACGAGGTGAACATCGACTATCGCGATCGACTGGAAGCCTGTGGGCTGTCGTTTGCCGGCATGTCGCCGGATGGCGTTCTGCCGGAGACGGTCGAGATTCCGGATCATCCCTGGTTCATCGGTGTTCAGTACCACCCCGAACTCAAGAGCCGGCCGTTCGAACCGCATCCGCTGTTTGCGAGCTTCATCGAGGCGGCGGTGGAACAGAGCCGTCTGGTCTGAAGTTCGGTTGCATTGACATTGGGAAGCCGGCCGCCGTGAGGCGAGCCGGCTTTTTAGTTAGGCGCTACAGAGCCGCCAAGGCCTTGATCCGATCCATGCTGCCGACCTTCGGCGCCATGGCCGCCCAGACGCCTTCTGCACCCTTTGTCCAGGCTTCTCTGTTTTCCGGCGCGATGATCCGCCCACCGGCGGCCTTTGCAACATCCATCGATGTCGTTTCATCGGCCTCCATGAGCGTATCGAAGTAGTTTGCCCCCTCGGAGATTGCTGCGGTGAACACCGCCTTTTCCTCATCGCTGAGGCTGCCCCAGAAGCCGGCCGACAGATAGACGGCTCCGGTCGCCCAGATGTGGGCTGTTTCTATGAGATAGGGCACCACTTCATAAAGCCGGAAGCCGGCGTAGGCGGACTTGGTGAGGTCCATCATGTCGACGATGCCGGTCTTCAGGGCGTTGTAAGTCTCGGTGATGGGGATCGGTGTCGGCAGAGCGCCATAGGCTTTCCAGAGTTCGACGTGCAGCGGGCTCTGGATGACGCGAATGCGCTTTCCGGCGACGCCTTCGGGCGAGGTCACTGCTTCCTTGGCGAGCAGGTGGCGGGCGCCGTAATTGATGAAGCCGAGGGTAACGAAACCCTGGTCCGTCAACTTGGCCTTGAACGATTCACCGATCGGGCCGGAGGTGGCGCGGCGAACGTGATCCCGGTCTTTGAAGACGAAAGGCAGGTCGAAGAGCTGGGTCTCCGGCACCCAGGTCGATAGCGCCGACAAGGTCGAAAGGCTGGCCTGAATGGAGTCGAGGCGGATGCCCTCGGCGACTTCCTTTTCGCCGCCCAGAGCTGCGTTGCCGACAATGCGGAAATCGAAGCGGCCGGGAAGTTTCTCTTCCACGAGGTCGCGTATCTTCAGCCAGATCTTGGTCTCAGGCTTGTCGTCGCCAAGCAGCGAGGCGACGGTCAGAGTTCGGGGGGCGGCACGTGCCGGTCGGATGACGGCGGGGAGGGCAAGGGCGGTCAGACCGGCGACAAAGGTGCGGCGGGTGACGATAGGCACTGGAGTTTCTCCATCTTCTGAGGTCAAAGAAGCGCCCACAGCGCGACGGCGAGGGCCATCAGCGACGTGGCGGCGATGAGAACGAGGGTGAGGGGGAGCACCGCCCGGAAGACGGCGCTTGAAGAAAGGCCGGTCACCCCAGCGGCGACGAAGACGAGCACGCCGACCGGCGGCGTCAGCCCTCCGATCATCAGGTTGACGGTGAGGATGACGCCAAAGGCTACCGGATCGAGGCCGGCGGCCACGACCGAAGGCATCAGGAGCGGCGCGAACAGCAGGATGCCGGGACCGACATCGAGTGGTCCCCCGACGGCAAGCAGGATGAGGTTGGCTGTCAGCATTACCGCGAGGGGATTGCCGCCAAGCGCATTTACCCAGCCCGCCAATGCCTGTGGCAGGCCATCAATGGCCAAGAGAAAGACCAGCGGCGCCGATGAGGCGACCAGAAGGCCGATAGCCGCTGTCTCGCGTCCCGCCTGTAGAAATGCGGCGAGAGAGGCTCTGCGGCCATTTGGCGCCATCAGGGCAGAAACAAGTGCGTATACCGAGGCGACGGCGGCAGCTTCGGTCGGTGTCGTCATTCCGAGACGGATGCCGAAGAAAACCACCAGTGCCAGTCCGAAAACCGGTATCGCCGCGATGAAGGTCGCGAAGCGTTCGCCAAACTCGGCAGGCGGTCGGCTTGGTGTGTCTGCGGAGTGATGGAGCATCGTCGCCATCGCCGCCGCCAGAATGAGACCGGCAACAAGGCCACCTTCGAACAAGGCTCCGATCGATAGATTTGTGGCTGATGCGAGCAGCAGGAAAGCGATCGACGGTGGAATGATGTTGGGCAGGACCGCCGTGGCCGCGACGATCGCCGCTGCTTTTTCCGGCTTCACGCCATCGGCGACAAGAGCCGGTGCCAACACCTTGGCGCCAAACGCCGCGTCGGCGATCGAGGAACCGGACACACCTGAGAAAAGCAGGTTGGTGACGAGCGTTGCCTGTGCCATCCCGCCATGCCGGTGACCAACCAGAGCCGAAGCAAAACGGACGAGACGGTGTGCAAGGCCGCCGGCATTCATGAGCATGCCGGCCAGCAGGAAAAAGGGAATGGCAAGCAACAGGAACTTGCCCATGCCTGACACGGTCTGCTGGACGATGGCGGCTTCAGGAAGGCGGGCGCCGAACGGAATGGCTACCGCGAGTCCGACGATCAGCGAGTGAACGAAGGGGGCTCCCACGGCGAGAGCGACGCAGACGGCTGCACAGGCGACAAGGCTCGGAAGGCCGACAGGTACCAGAACCGAAAGGTGCGGCAGGGCGGCAAGGCTTGCCCCACCGAAAAGGACGGCAAGGGTGACCGGCCAAGACCTGCCTCGCGCAATCGAACCGAGAACGACATGCGCCGACGCAAGCCCGCCACCGATTGCCACCGGCCAGAAACGCCAGCTTTCGGGAATGTCGAGGGTGGGTGACGTGCCGCCAATCAGGGTGGCAACCTTTCCTGCCCCGACCATCAAGACCAAGGTTGCCGCCAGGGTCACCGCGTCGGACGCGACTTCAGCGATGGCGCGTCCTCTTGGTCCGAGATGCCGCGTTGCGACGTCGATGTTCATGGCGAGCGCACCGCTGGCGCAGAGAGGCAGCCCGAGGAAAACGAGCGCCGTATGCAACAGGATGCCGAGATCCTCGGTGAGGACGAACCCTGTCGAGAAGACGTAGCGCAACAGCGTGGCGCCAAACACCAGCACGAGCAGAAATGCCAGGGTGACCGCCAGGATACCGGCAAGCAGACGGTCAATCGCTCGCAAGATCCATGTTGCGATATGGGTCATGGCCGCCGGCCCGTGCCGCCGAGCGGTGAGAACCACGTCGGCTTCAGGATGCGGCTTCTCATCGTTTGGACGTAGGGCGCGGCCTTTGCGCGGAACGCCTGCCAGGCCGGGTCAGCCTCCATGGCTGCCCGACGGCGCTCGCGATCGGCAAGGTCGTCGTACTGCCAGATATGGACGACGTCATTGACCGTGCCGATATCCTGCGTGAACCAGCCGACCAGCGTTCCGAGGTGGCTCACCTGGATCGCCATGCCTTCGTCCACGTAGAGCTTGAGGTAGGTGCCGACATGCGCCGGCTCGATGGTGTAGGTGCGTTCGTCGAGAATCATGATCGTTCTGCCGTTGTTGAATTTTGCGGGCGGCGGAACGCTTCAGATGAATGTCTGCATGGCTCTATCCCTCCGCCGGCATGACCCGGATCAGGTTCGTCGGGTTGGAGAAGCTCCTCTCAGCCCCGGCAGGGGCACCCCGTGAGATATGCTAAGCTTAGCTGGATGAGTTCCGCGGCGCCATAGGCAAAGACCTCAGTTCGCGATGGCGAGCCATGCGCTTGACGAGGATGCGGCGGCAAACAGCTTGTGAGGTTGGCGTCGCTCCTCTAGGGTCGATGGGTTTTCTGCGATTGATTTGCGATGAAACCGACCAATCCCATCTTTACCGGCCTTCCCACCACGATATTCGAGGTCATGTCGAGTCTCGCGCGCGAGACCGGCGCCATCAATCTCGGCCAAGGGTTTCCCGACGTCGACGGACCGGAGGAGGTCCGCCGCGTTGCCGCCGAAGCCTTCCTCGCCGGCCCCAATCAATACCCGCCGATGATGGGGCTGCCGGCTTTGCGCCAGGCGGTCGCGGCCATCAACCAGCGCTTTTACGGGCTTGAGGTCGACTGGGAGACCGAGGTGATGGTGACCTCCGGCGCCACCGAGGCGCTGGGCGACGCCATTTTAGGTCTTGTCCGTCCGGGTGACGAAGTGGTTCTGATCGAGCCGCTCTACGACAGCTACCTGCCGATCGTCCGACAGGCTGGCGGCATTCCAAAGCCTGTTCGAATCGCGCCGCCGCACTGGGAACTCGACCCCGATGCGCTCGCTGCCGCCTTCTCCGACCGCACCAAGGCGATTCTGATCAACACGCCGATGAATCCTTCTGGCAAGGTGTTCTCGCGAAAAGAGCTGGAGCTGATCGCTGGCCTTTGCCTCAAGCACGACGCTGTGGTGATTTCCGACGAGGTCTACGAGCATCTCTTGTTCGATCACAAGCGGCACGTCTCGCCCATGCAACTGCCCGGCATGCGGGATCGCGTCGTTCGCATCGGGTCAGCCGGCAAGACCTTCTCGCTGACGGGTTGGAAGGTAGGGTATGTCACCGCGGCGCCGGCGCTGATGGAGCCAATCGCCAAGGCGCATCAGTTCGTCACCTTCACGACACCTCCGGCGCTGCAGACGGCAGTGGCTCATGGGCTCTCCTTCAAGGGCGATTACTTCGAAGCTTTCTCTGCCGGCCTCCAGGCAAAACGGGATCGCCTTTCGAGCGGGCTAGCCAAGCTCGGCTTTTCGGTATTGCCGTCTGCCGGCACCTATTTCATCGTGACGGATACCGGCCCTCTTGGCATCGACGACGACGCGGAGGCTTGCCTCAAGATGACACGCGAGGCGGGTGTTGCCGCTGTGCCTGTGTCGGCTTTCTATATTTCCGCCCCGCCGAAGCGGTTCATTCGCTTCTGCTTCTCCAAGCGCGACGAGGTGTTGGACGAGGCCGTTGCCCGTCTCGCCGCCTGGATCGACAAACAGGGACGATAGTTCAATGGAAAATCCCGTTCTGGCCGAAGTCACGCGAGGCCCCATCGTCGAGAGCTTCCATCGGGGAGCCGTGGCCATCGTCGACGGTGACGGCCGCCTGGTCTTTGGTGCCGGCGACATTGAGCGGCCGAGCTTTCCGCGTTCGGCGGTGAAGCCCTTCCAGGCGCTGCCGTTTCTCGAGAGCGGGGCAGCCGACAGATTCGGCTTCGGAGATGCGGAAATCGCGCTTGCCATGGCATCCCATAACGCCGAGCCCCGGCACGTCGAAACCGTCCGGGCGATGCTCGCGGCGGCTGGCCTTGACGAGAGTTGCCTGGCTTGCGGCCCCCATTGGCCGCGTCGGCACGACGATCAGGGCGAGTTGCACCGTCGGGGAGAGAGTCCCGGCCGCATTCACAACAACTGTTCGGGAAAGCATACGGGCTTCCTGTGCACCTGCGTCGTCACCGGTGCCGATCCGCGCGGTTACGAGAAGGCGGACCATCCTGTGATGCGGGAGGTGATCGCCGCTGGCGCCTCGATGACCGGAACGCCGCACGCCACCGATATCTGCGGTACAGACGGTTGCTCCATCCCGACTTTTGCCGTGGCACCGCGGGCGCTTGCTCACGGCTTTGCCCGCTTTGTCACGGGGGTCGGACTCACTGCGACGCGGGCTCGTGCCGCCGAGCGGCTGAGGCTCGCGGCCGCCGCCGTACCCTTCATGATTGCCGGCACGGGCCGATTCTGTACACGTACGATGACGGCACTCGGAGACCGCGTGCTGGTCAAGACCGGTGCCGAAGGCGTGTTCATCGGTGCGATCAAGGAACTGGGGCTCGGGATCGCCCTCAAGATCGATGACGGTGCGGGCAGGGCTTCCGAGGCCGTGATGGCCCAAATTCTCATCGATCTCTTGAAACTCACCCCCGATGATCCGGGTTATGCGGAGATGCATGACCTTGCCAACCCGCCGGTGAAAACCTGGGCGGGCGACAAAGTCGGTGAAATTCGCGTGACTGAAGCGCTCGATGGCCTTACCGGCTGAGCGACGGGATCAAGCCAGGACGGAGGGCAGCATGGGCGAGGTCGTCAAGCTCGACAAGAAGGCGCGCGATGCGCGCAAGAAGGCCGAGGCCGCAAGGGCGGCAGGCGCCGTCGGCAACAAGGCACCGGCTGGCCGCATGGTTGCCGCCGTTGTCGGCGGGTTGATCCTTGTCCTGATGATCGTCGTGACCTTCGTGCTCTGATCTCGCTCAAGCGGCCTGGGGTAACGGCGTGATCGTCTCGCGTCTACGCTCGATCGTGAGACAGAGAGCCGCCGCCACGAGACAGAATCCGCCCGCCACCAGAAGCGCCGGCACGTAGCTCTCGAGGTCGGTTCGGCTCCACCCGGCACCATAGGCCGCGGTTGCCGCGCCGAGTTGATGGGCGGCGAAGACCCAGCCAAAGACCAGGCCGGCTTTTTCTGCTCCGAAGCGTTCGGCGGTGATCTTCACTGTTGGCGGCACCGTCGCCACCCAGTCGAGGCCATAGAAGACGGCAAAACCGGCAAGCAGCAGAGGGTCGAAGCCGGTAAGCGGCAGGTAGAGCAGCGACAGTCCGCGCAAGCCGTAATACCAGAACAGGAGCCAGCGGTTGTCGTAGCGGTCCGACAGCCAGCCGGAGAGCAGCGTCCCGGCGAAGTCGAACACGCCGACGAAAGCCAGAAAACCCGCCGCGTTGACCGGCCGGATGCCGTAGTCGCCGCAGATTGAAACCCAATGCGTCTGGATGAGACCGTTTGTGGAAAGACCACAGACGAAGAAGGTGACGAACAGCACCCAGAAGACGTAGGAGCGCGCGGCCTCGCGAAGTCCCGACAGAGGCGCCGATACCAGCGTCAGCAAACCGGCTGGGCGGACCGGCGCCGGCTGGTGTGAGCCGCCGAGCGGCGTGAGCCCGACATCGGCCGGTCGATCCCGCATCAGGAACAGTACGCCGACGAGCGCCGTTGCCAGGAGCGCGACGACCAGTCCGAGGGCGGCGCGCCAGCCCCAGGCCTCGGTGGCAGCTGCAATGACCGGCAGAAAGATGAGCTGGCCGGTGGCGTTGGAAGCCGTGAGAAGGCCGACGACCATGCCGCGTCGACTGACGAACCAGCGTGTCGCCACAGTGGCGCCGAGCACCTGTGCCGTCATACCGGTGCCAAAGCCGATGACAAGGCCCCAGAACAGCATGAGTTGCCAAAGCGTGGTCATGGTCACGGACAGGCCGAAACCGGCGATGATCAGCAAGAGGGCAGTCACCACCACCCGACGGACGCCAAAGCGATTCATCAATGCCGCGGAAAAAGGCCCCATCAGGCCAAACAGCACCAGGCGAACGGCGAAAGCCGTCGAAATGTCCGAGTTGCGCCAGCCGAACTCGGCTTCGAGCGGCCGCAGCATGACTCCTGGCGCCCCCAGTGCACCCGCTGTCGCCAACATGGTGAGGAAGGTGACCGCGACCACCACCCAGCCATAGTAGATGTTGCGGCGGGCAAAAAAGGCGGGGAGGGCGGAAGTCGTCATGGGCGGGCTTTCGCTGAAGGGATGGTATGAAGACGACGGTCTAGAGAACGCCGGAGATGGCCGTGATCGCCGAGATCTGCTCGGGGTTGAGCGAGGCTTCGATTTCGCCTTGGGCTGCCTGCCAGAGCGGGGAGGCGGCTGCAAAACGCTGGCGCCCCTGATCGGTCAGTCGCAACATGCAACGGCGACCGTCGCCGCAACTGGTTTCTTCGACAAGGTCGTGTTTTTCGAGCACCTGCACGTTGCGGCCAATGGTCGAACGATCGAGGTCACACACGGCGGCGAGCTCGGAAATCGACAGTTTGCCGACGAGGTTGATCTTCTTCAGAAGCTTGTATTGGGCAAGTGTCAGCCCGACCTCCGCAAGATGCCGGTCATAAATGGCGGTCGTCTTGCGTGCCGCCGTTCTGAGGAGATCGCAGTAGCAGGGAGAGTCCATGAAACGGGTATATACCCCTAAAGAATGGCCGGCAAGATCGGATCATGATGATCGGATGACCGCGTCGCCAAGATAGAATGAAAATGCGCCGAATGGGCGATTGTAGGAAGCGAATTCCTTAGAGGGCGGCATTGACGGCGATAGTGTGCGGGCTGAGCGCCTCGCCGCGTTGTCGTTCAAGGGAGTGTCACTGTGAAGATCGAGACCCAGTCCATCCATGCCGGCCTGCCGGCGGCCCGTTCGGGCGAGCCCGTTCTGAGCCCGTTGGTGCCGGCATCGAGCTTTTATGCCCATCCCGACGACATCGGCTTTTCCGCCAATGATCTCAGCGACAAGGCGCCGCATTTCTACACACGCTGGAGCAATCCGACGGCGCAGGCCCTGGAGGCACGGCTCGCCGCACTGGATGGAGGTGAAGCGGCAGTTTCCTTTGCGAGCGGCATGTCGGCGATAACGGGCCTCTTTCTCAATCGCCTGAAGGCAGGAGACCATCTTGTTCTCTCCAACGTCTGCTACGCGGGCGTCGCCGAGTTCGCGCACGACAGCCTGCCAAAACTCGGCATCAAGGTGACGGCGGTCGACACATCCGATCCGGCGAACGTGGCGGCGGCACTGCGGCCCGAAACGAAACTCGTTCACATAGAGACCCCCGCCAACCCGATTCTCCGTCTCTCCGACATTTCGAACATTGCCGGAGTTGTTCATGCGGCTGGCGCCGAACTCTCCGTCGACGCGACCATGGCCACGCCGGTCGCGACACGGCCACTGGAACTCGGAGCGGATTTCGTGGTCCATTCGCTGACCAAATATGCCTGTGGCCACGGCGACGCATTGGGTGGAGCGGTGATCGGCAAAGCGGATGCCATCGCCGACCTCAGGAAGACATCGTTGATCCATCTTGGCGCTGCGCTCAATCCGTTCGCCGCCTGGCTGATCCTGCGTGGTCTCGAGACGCTGCCGATCCGAATGAAAGCGCACGAGGAGAATGCTCGCGCCGTTTCGGCTTTCCTCGACAATCATCCACGCGTAAAGCGCGTTTACTGGCCTGGGCTGAGGAGCCACCCGCAGCATGATCTTGCGGTTCGGCAGATGCAAAACTTTTCCGGCATGGTGTCGTTCGTGACCGATGACGGTGCGGCGTTGGCTCGCCGGTTCGCCGATAGACTGAAGACGGTCGCCTATGCCGTGTCGCTCGGCAAGACACGCAGCTTGCTTTTCTACATTCCCGCCGAAGACCTGATTGCCTCGTCGTTTCATCTTGAAGGCAGGGATGCCGTCGCCTATCGGGACTGGACGGGCGATGGCACGTTCCGCATGTCGGTCGGCCTGGAAAATGCCGATGACATCATCGCCGATCTCGAGGTGGCGCTCGGCTAGGCGGCGCTGACGGAAAGCCTCCCCTCAAGTTGCCAAACTGGGCGTTCCATAGGCGAAAGGGCTTATTGACGGGCAATGTAACCGGTTACATCATGTCTTTCGGGCGGATTGCCCATGGGGTCGGTTTGTCCGAGGGCGGGAGCCACGGAGCGGAATCCCCAAGGATACGACAGCAAACGACAAGGCCAGCGGACCGGAAGACCGGTTTGCGGCGCGTCAGGGAGGCGACAATGAAATCAGTTCTGTTGGCGGCCGGCATCGCCGTAGCCGCGGTCAGTGCGGCGTCGGCGGCCGAGACCTTTACCATCGGCTTGTCGAACGGCTGGGTCGGCAGCGAGTGGCGCACCCAGATGATCGAGGAAGCGCAAGCTGCCGCCAAGGCGTGGGCCAACAAGGGTGTCACCGTCAAGGTCGTGGTGCAGTCGGCCAATGTCGACGTGCAGGGCCAGATCGGCAACGTCCGCAATTTCATCAACCAGGGCGTCAACGCCATCATCATCAATCCGAACAGCCCGACGGCTTTCGATCCGATCTTCGCCCAGGCCAAGGCCAAGGGCATCCTGGTCGTCGCCACCGACGCCGAGGTATCGTCCAAGGACGCCATCTATGTCGGTATCGACCAGAAGGGGTGGGCAATGAAGTCGGCCGAATGGCTGGCCAACACGCTTGGCGGCAAGGGCAACATCGTCACCATCAACGGCGTCGCCGGCCATCCGGCCAACCAGATGCGAGTCGATGGCTACACCGAAGTCTTCAAGAAGTTCCCGGGCATCAAGATCCTCAACGAGGCGAATGCCAACTGGGATCAGGCGCAGGGACAGCAGACCGCGCAGACGCTTCTTGCTACCTATCCCGACATTAACGGCATCTGGGTGCAGGACGGCATGGCCGCTGGCACATGGCGCGCCATCATGGCGGCCAACAAGCAGAAGTCGATCGTTGCCACCGGTGAGATCCGCAAAGACTTCATGGACATGTGGAAGAAGGAAGGCCTGAAGTCGGGCGCTTCCGTCAACCCGCCGGGAGTGATGGCTTCCGCGCTCAACGTGGCGGTTCTGAAGCTGCAGGGCAAGGAGTTCAAGGACGGCGTGTTCGGCGGAGTCTACGGCAACGCCATCTACATCCCGATTCCCTTCGTCTCCAACGACAACCTCGATGAGAAGTTGAAGGAAGCCGAAGGCAAGCCTGGCTATTGGTCGGTGACCGATGTCGTGTCGATCGACGACGCGGCCAAGTTCTTCAAGTAAGCCTCTGAACGGGCCGGTCACTCTTCCTCCCGGGGCCGGCCCGTCCTTTTTCATCGTTCGTCGCGCGCATTCATGCGTGCGATGGATCTGTATTGCCGATCGAACCCGGATGCGTCCGATGCAACCAGTCCTTCGCGCCAGCGATGTTTCCAAGAGTTTTGGCGCCGTACGAGCGCTCGACAAGGCGCGCCTGACGGTGGAGCGCGGTGAGATCCACGCGCTGCTGGGTGCTAACGGTTGTGGCAAGTCGACGCTCTGCAAGATTATCGCCGGCACGGTCGGGCGCGATTCCGGCGAGGTACTGATCGAGGGCAAAGCGGCGGCGCTTGGCTCGCCGCGCCTTGCCGAAGAGCAGGGCGTGGCGCTGTTTTACCAAGAGCTGTCTCTGGTGCCTCAGCTCTCGGTCGGCGAGAACATCTTCCTCGGCCGCGAGCCGCGCGATGCGCTCGGGTTCACAGACCGGGCGGCCATCAAGCGCGAGTCCGAGGCGCTGATCGCCCGTGTCGCCTCGGTGGCGGGCAAGGGCTTCACGCCGGATGCCCGGGTGTCCGATCTGTCGCCGGATCAGCGGCAGCTCGCCGAAATCCTGAAGGTGCTGGCTCGCAAGCCGAAGATCATCATCTTCGACGAGGCGACGGCGACGCTCGATCGCCGCCAAGTGGGCGTCTTCTTCGATATCCTGCGCGAACTGAAGGCCGACGGTGTCTCATCCATCTTCATCTCGCACCGCATGGACGAGGTGTTCGCCATTGCCGATCGCATCACCGTCATGCGCAATGGCGTGACGGTCGCCGAGTTCGCCGCAGCCGAAACCGATCGCTATGCCGTCGTCTATGCCATGGTTGGCGAGACCGGCGCCATTGCCGCTTCGGTGCGTGATCACAAGCCGCTGGAGGGCAAGGTCCGGCTCCTAGTGGAAGGGGTCAAGGCGCCTCGCCTCGGTCCGGTTTCCTTCACCGCGCAACAGGGTGAGATCCTTGGTCTCGGCGGTCTGCAGGGGCAGGGTCAGAAGGCTTTGCTCGCCGGCCTGTTTGGTGCCGAACCGTTCCATGCCGGACGGGTGAGCCTCGACGACGTCGACGTCACGGTTCGTCGGCCGGCCGATGCGATGGCCCATCGGATCGCCTATGTCTCCGGTGACCGTGCCCGCGATAGTGCGTTGCCTGGTCGCTCGATCTTCGAGAACACGGCGATCGCCAGTCTGGTGCGCGAACGACGTCATGTCATTCCCGGCTCCCTGTTTCGACAGCGCTTCACCGAAGTCCTGGCCAACCTCAACACCCGCTATGCCGGGCTCGACGCGCCGATCGGCTCGCTGTCGGGCGGTAACCAGCAGAAGGTCTTCATCTCGCGCTGGTTGTCGCCGGCGCCTGGACTTCTCCTGCTCGACGATCCCACCAAGGGCATCGATCTCGGCGCCAAGGGCGATTTTTATCTCCTGGCGCGCAAGCTCGCCGACGAAGGGGCGACCGTGATCATCTACTCTTCTGAGGACAGCGAACTTCTCTCGCTATGCGATCGCGTACTGGTGCTGAACGGTGGCACCATCACGGCTGACCTTTCCGGCGACCGGCTGACGCCGTTTGAGCTGACGCAAGCTTCCTATGGAGATGCGGCATGACGGGGCTCGCCAAACTCGGAGGCCGCACGTGGATCGTGACTGCGGCCGCACTTGTCGTGCTGATCGTCGCCAACGTGCTGCTTCAGCCCAATTTCCTGGAACCTTCTGTCGTTCAGTCCAACCTCACGACGTTTCTTCCCCTCGTGCTGGTAGCGATCGGTCAGACCTACGTCATCCTTGGCGGGGACATCGACCTGTCGGTTGGTGCAATCGTGGCGCTGGTCAATGTGGTCACCGTGACGGTCATCTCCGCGCTCGGCGGTGACGGACCCGCGGTTGTTCTGGGTTTGCTGATCGGTATGGGCGTCGGGGCCGGATGCGGCCTGCTCAATGGCCTGATCATCGCTGGTTTGCGTTTCCAGCCGATCGTCACGACGTTTGCCACCTCGATCGTCTTTTCTGGCTTGGCACTTTGGGTGTTGCCTCAGGCGGGCATGCCGGTGCCGGAGCCATACTGGCGAACCTATGCCGGTACGATACTCGGCATTCCGACCGTCTATGTCGTTTATCTCGTCGGATTTCTGATCGCTGCTTTCCTCGCTGCGCGCCCGTTCATGACGCGCCTCAAGGCGGTGGGCGGCCTCAGGACGGCTGCCTTCCAGACGGGGCTGAACCTCGGCGGATTGCGCGTCTCAGCCTTTGTGCTGTCCGGTCTGTTCGGCGCCTTTGCCAGCCTTTGCCTTACCGGCGAGACGGCGAGCGGTGACCCGCTGATGGGCCAGAGCCTCGCCATGTCGGCGATCTCGGCAGTGGTACTCGGCGGTACGGCGCTCGCCGGTGGTGTCGGCGGCGCGCTCGGCTCGGTGCTGGGCGCCTGGGTCGTCGGGATGATCGGCTCCGTCATTTTCTTCGCTGGCCTGCCATTTGAATACCAGACGCTGGTGCAAGGCCTGATCATTCTCGCCGCGTTGGCCGGCGGCGTCCTCGTCACGCGACGCTGAGGAGGAGAAAGCCATGAACCGCTTCGTCGATCTTGCGAAGAACCCGCTGCTGATCTCTTCCGTCGCCATTGTCGCGTTGCTCATCATCGGCGAGCTGGTTTCGCCGGGCTTTGCGCGCGGCGATCAGATCGTTCGCCTCCTGACGGTGTCGGCCATTCTCGGCATTGCCGCCGCCGGGCAGAACCTAGTGATCCTGGGTGGACGCGAGGGTATCGATCTTTCCATCGGCGCCGTCATCTCCCTCGGCGCGGTGATTGCCGGCAATGTGATGAACGGCTCGGATGCCGCGATCCCACTCGCCTTCGCCGCCGCCTGCTTCGCCGGGTTCCTGATTGGCCTGGTCAACGGTCTCGGTGTCACCTATCTGCGCATTCCACCTCTCGTCATGACCCTGGGCATGATGGGCGTCATCCAGGGCGGCCTCGTCGTGCTCTCGCGCGGCGTTCCTTCGGGAAATGCGGCACCGGCTCTGATGGCTTTCGTCAGCCATTCGGCCTTCCTGGGTGTTCCTGGCATCCTGTTCGTGTGGGCGGTGCTGATCATCCTCATGGCGCTGGTGCTGAAACGGACGCGTTTCGGCTGGTCCATCTATGCCGTCGGTTCCAACGAGAATGCCGCCGTGCTGACTGGCTTGCCGGCGCGTCGCATTCGTGTGCTGCTCTATGGTCTTGCGGGCCTGTTCGGCGGGTTCACGGGTGTCTGCGTCATCGGCTACACGGGCAACTCCTTCATCAGCGTCGGTGACCAGTATGTGCTGCCATCGGTAATCGCCGTGGTGATTGGCGGTACGTCGCTGTCGGGTGGCGCGGGCTCCTACACCGGCACGGCGCTTGGTGCCATCGCATTGATTCTGCTGCAGAGCGTGCTCACCACTCTCAACCTGGAGTTCTGGGGGCGGCAGGTCATCTTTGGCGTGACGCTGCTGCTCCTGATGCTGCTCTACGGCCGGCAAGCTCGGCTCAGGGTGTGATGGTCATGAACGGCCCTGCCAATATCCGCGACGTCGCCGCCATGGCTGGCGTATCGGTCGCCACCGTGTCGCGCACCCTCAAGAATCCGGATCTCGTCCGTCCGGAAACACGCGAGGCCGTGCTGCGTTGTGTTGCCGCGCTCGGCTTCGTGCCGAACGCCCAGGCGCGTCACTTCCGCCGACAGGCCACCGACACGGTGATCCTGCTGGTCCGCGACATTTCAAACCCCTTCTATCTCGATGTCTTCAAGGGGGTCGAGGACGTGGCCTCGTCAGCCGGCTACAAGGTGCTGATGGGCGATGCCCGCTCGGATCCGGCGCGTGTCCATCACTACATCGACATGGTGCGCGAACGGCACGCCGATGGCCTCATTCTCATGACCGGCTCCATGCCGGTGGAACTGGACGACGCCGGTCTGCCGCCGATGGTGGTGGCGCTCGAATATCTGCCGACGCGCAAGCTGCCGACCGTTCTGATCGACAACGAGGGCGCCGCCGCCATGGCGACGCGCCATCTTCTGGGGCTCGGCCACACCGCGATCGCTCATCTCAGCGGCCCTGTGCCGGAAGTGATGAGCGTGGCGCGCGTGGCCGGCTGGCGCAATGCGCTCACCGAAGCCGGTTTCCCGCCCGACGAGCGGCTGGAAGTGCGTGGTGACTACAGTCTCGCTTCGGGCGAAGCCGCCGTCGATGAGCTCCATCGCCGCGGCGTGACCTTCTCGGCCATTTTTGCGTCCAACGACGAAATGGCCGTCGGTGCCATCAACCGGCTCAGGGAGCGTGGTGCCTCGGTGCCCGGCGATGTCTCGGTGGTCGGCTTCGACGACACCATTTTTGCCGTTGCCAGCAATCCGCCGCTCACCACTGTCCGCCAGCCGCAACGCGAGATCGGCGTCGAGGTCATGCGGATGATGATCGAGCGGCTGGGAGGTCGGCTTGCGACCGACGCCACCTTGGTCGTGCCGACCGAACTGGTGGTTCGTTCGTCGACCGCGCCAGCCAAACCGAACGGCCGAGTGGCCGCGACCCAATAAAATGGACCTGGGAGGACCTGAGATGACGACCGATTTTCCGCGCCAGACTCTCCGCATCGGTTTCGTGGGAAGCGGGTTCATTGCCCACTTCCATCTGAAATCGCTTGTCGGCGTCCGCAACGTCGAGGTCACCGGCGTCTATTCCCCGACGGAGGGCAAGCGTCGGGCTTTTGCCGAGGCCGTGCGCGATCTCGATCTCGGCACATGCACCGCTCACCCGACACTAGAGGCACTGCTGACGGCGCCGGATGTCGATGCCATCTGGGTACTGTCGCCCAACTACACCCGCCTCGATGTGATGCGGTCACTGCACGATCTGAAGAAGGCGGGCCGTTCGACCATCTACGCGGTTGCCTGCGAGAAGCCGCTTGCCCGCACGCTCAGTGAGGCACGCGAGATGCTGCGGCTCGTGGAGGATGCAAAGCTCATTCACGGCTATCTTGAGAATCAGGTGTTCTCGACGGCCGTGCTGCGGGGCAAGGACATCATCTGGCGCCGCGCCGTTCCGGCCGCCGGGCGTCCCTATCTTGCTCGCGCTGCCGAGGAACATGCCGGTCCGCACGAGCCCTGGTTCTGGAAGGGCGACCAGCAGGGTGGCGGCGTGTTGCTGGACATGATGTGCCATTCCGTCGAAGTGGCGCGTTTCCTTCTGACGCGACCGGATGCGCCGCGTTCGTCGCTGAAGCTGAAGTCAGCGACCGGCGCTGTCGCCTGCCTGAAGTGGACGCGACCGAACTATGCCGCCGAGCTCAAGGAACGCATGGGACCAACGGTCGATTATGGCCGTCGGGCCAGCGAGGATTTTGCGCGCGGCATGATCACGCTTGAGGATGACCTCGGGCAGGAAGTCATCATCGAGGCGACGACCTCCTGGGCTTACGTCGGCGCCGGGCTGCGCATCCAGCTCGAACTGCTGGGGCCGGAATATGCGCTGGAGTTCTCTTCGCTCAATACCGGCCTCAAGGTTTTCATGTCGCGCCGGGTCAGTGGGAGCGAAGGCGAAGATCTCGTCGAAAAGCAGAATGCCGAGCAGGGCCTGATGCCGGTGCTGGAAGATGAGGCCGGTGTCTACGGATACACGGACGAGAATCGTCACATGGTCGAGCGCTTCCGCAAGGGGCAGACGCCTGACGAGACCTTCGCAGATGGCGTAGCCGTCATCGAGATGCTGATGGCGCTTTACAAGTCGGCCGAGGAGGGACGCACGGTCTATTTCGACCGAGAGGACCTATCAGAGTTCGTACCGGCCGTCGGCAAGCCTGGTTGAGCCGAAACTAGCGTGCCTCCTGCGCCAGGAACTCGTCGCGCAGGAGGCCGTAGCAGAGTGATCCGGTGATCGATCCGTCGGCGTGGCGCTTGTCAGAACGGACATGCCCTTCCCGACGCATGCCGATGCGCTCGGCGATACGTTGGCTTGCGATGTTGGTATCGTCGCACCAGAGGCCGACGCGCTGCGCATTGCAGTCCCGGAACAGGGCGGCAACGGTCGCCGCCGTTGCCTCGAGGGTGTAACCCTGTCTCAGGTGCGCCTCGTCGCAGAAATAGCCGACGAGATACCCTGGCAGGTTGGCGTTGCTGACGCCAATATAGACTTGGCCGACAAAGACCGAATCCTTGCGGCGGAAGGCGCCAAGGAAGGCTGCGTTTTCCGCATCCGCTTCCCTGCCAAACTCATTTATGGCGGCAATGGCGTCGGCTTCGTCGGTGATCCTCATCGCCGCATTGTCGCCCTCATGACGAGCAAGATGAGAACGATTGCGGAGCGCCATCGTTGCATACCAGGCTGCATCCTCCGGCACGTAGCGCCGCAAATCAAGGCGGGTTGTGGAAAGGCTTGAGGGAAGGGCGGGCATCGGGCAAACTCACGAACTGTCTTCAACTTGCCGCTGAAAACTGGGTTGCCTCCGAGGCTGCGTCAACTGTCGTGCTTTTCCCGACGCATCGTTGACGATCGTAACTGAATGCTTCCCGGGACGGGCTCTATCAACATTCCGGTTGGTTGTCGGCTCCGGTTACACTTTTTGAACTATTTTGGCTTGCCGACAGGCGATGAAGCGGTCCAAATCCCAACAGTTTCAAAAGGGACAACCAGTACAGCCATGGCATTGCGCACGGACATGATGGTCAACCGTTCCCGCATTCTCCGTAGCGTTGCCGGGATCTCGATCCCGCTTCTCGCCTTGCTTCTGTCAGGGTGCGCTGTCGGCCCGGACTATATGGTGCCGCACCTGGCGCTGCCGGGAAGCTGGAGTTCGTCGAGCGCAGAGGCGCCGTCACGTCCGGTGGAGCTTGCCCACTGGTGGGAAAGATTGGGCGACAAGGAGCTCAACGCGTTGATCGCGGAGGCCGTTGCAGGCAATCTCGATGTGGCTAGCGCCAAGGCCAAGATCCGCACCGCTCGCGCCACGGAGCGCGAAAGCAACGCAGCTTTGCTTCCTTCTGTTGATGGCTCGTCTTCCGCGACACGTCAAAAAACCACGCAGAACAAGGGCGCGGTCGGAAATCAGTTCAGGGGTGGATTTGATTCTTCGTGGGAACTCGATCTGTTCGGGGCCAACGCTCGCTCGTCGGAAGCCGCCCATTATGGAAGCCAAGCATCCGAAGAGAATCTCAACTCGGTGTTGCTGACGCTGGTGGGGGACGTCGCTTCCAACTATGTCGCAGCACGCGGCTATCAGGCGCGCATGGCGTTGGCCCGGCAAAGTGCCGCGTCTCAGCGTGAGACGGCTGGGTTGACCCGCAAGAAGTTCGAGGCCGGATCCGCGTCGGCAGTCGATGTTTCCAATGCGGAGGGGCAGGCCGCGAGCACCGAGGCCAAGCTTCCGGATCTTCAGACATCCTACTCGGAGGCTGTTCATCGCCTTGCGGTGCTGACGGGACGTGCCCCGGCCGAACTCGACGCGCGCATGCAGAAAGGCGGGCCCATCCCCCGGCCGCGCCTGCCTGTCCCGACCGGCTTGCCGGCCGATCTGCTCGCCAACCGGCCGGACGTTCGCCAGGCGGAGCGGGAGTATGCCCAGGCAACGGCCAAGATCGGCGCGGCAACCGCTGCCCGCTATCCTTCGGTCAGCCTCTCCGGCGCCATCGCGACGACGGCGACCTCTGTCGGCGACCTCGGCAAGGCTTCGACCATTTCCTGGAGCTTCGGACCATCCCTGTCGGTGCCGATCTTCAATGCCGGCAAGCTTGCTGCCGCGCAGGAGGCCGCCCAGGCTACCAGAGACCAGTATTTTGTCGGCTACAAGTCGGCTGTGCTTGGGGCACTGGAGGACGTCGAGAACGCCATCGTTGCCTACCGGCAGGAGCGCATCAAGAACGGTCGCCTCTCGGCCGCCACGCAGTCCTACCGCAAGGCTTCGGAACTGGCGCAGTCGCTTTATCAGTCTGGGTCGTCGAGCTTCCTCGATGTGCTCGACGCCGAGCGTTCGCTCTATTCAGCCGAGGATTCGCTGCTTACCAGCACGGTTGCGATTGCCAACAACTATATCGCCCTCAACAAGGCTCTGGGGGGCGGTTGGGATGGTACGCTCGACGCATCGAAGCCGGAAGTCGTCGATACCAACACCGGACCGCATCTCCGCAAGGCGGTGAACTGATTTCCCCGGCCTAGGGCCGCGAGCCGGCGCATCCCCGGTAAACTCACGAAACGATGCCTTCTCCTGCGACGACCACCATCAACTCTCTGAGCCTGACGTTCATCCTTGCGTCTCTCACCGCCTTCGCTCCGCTGTCGACCGACATGTATCTGGCGAGTTTTTCAAGCCTCGCCGAGACCTTCGCAACCGATGAGGGGCGGGTACAGCTTTCGCTATCGGTGTTTTTCTTCGGACTGTCGGCGGGCCAGCTCATTTATGGCCCACTGGTCGATCGCTTCGGCCGGAAACCGCCGTTGATCGCGGGCCTTGTCATTTTCACCTTGTCTTCGGCCATCATCGTCGTGGTGCCAACCGTCGAGGGGTTCATTGCGCTGCGCCTTTGTCAGGCACTGGGCGGATGCGCGGGCATGGTGGTCAGCCGGGCTGTCGTCGCCGATCTGTTCGACGAGCGTGGCAGTGCCCGCTTCCTGTCTCAGATGATGCTGATTCAGGGAATGGCGCCGATCGTGGCGCCACTCCTGGGAGGCTACATCCTGGCTGTGGCGCCGTGGGAGGCGATCTTCGTCGTCCTCACCCTGTTCGGAACTGGATGTCTCATCGCTGCCTGGCGCGGATTACCGGAGACGCTGTCACCGGAGCGGCGGCATGCGGTGGGTATAGGCGGCATCGCACGTGCCTTTGGCGAAGTACTTGCCAACCGTGAGTTCATGGCGCCGGCGTTATCGGGCGCTTCCGCGGCCGCCTGCATCTTCGCCTTCATCACAGGCTCTCCGTTTGTCTACATGCACCTTCATGGCGTCAGCCAGCAGCATTACGGTTGGCTGTTCGGGCTCAATGCGTGCGGCATGATCGTCGCCTCGCAGGTCAATCGGTTGCTGTTGCGCTGGTTCCCCGCCGGCAAGGTGATGGCGGGCGCTTTGGCCTTCAATGTGCTGATGGGTATCGTGCTCGTCACCGTTGCTTCCGATGCACCGTTGCCGCTCCTTGTGGCGCTTCTCATGCTTTGCCTTTCCACCGGTCCGTTGATCGGCGCCAACTCGACGGCCATCGCCATGAGCCATGCTGCGGCTCACCGTGGCACGGCCTCATCGGTGCTCGGCGTAATGCAGTTTGCCGTGGCGAGCCTTGCGAGCGCCTCCGTCGGGTTGCTGCACAATGGAACCGTCTACCCCATGGTGGGTATCATCCTTGCCGGTGGCTTGCTTGCATCGCTGGCCTATCTCATGGGACGCCGCGCATGACCGCCGCACCGCGTAAACGCAAGAGCCGTCGCGGATTGACCTTTCTCGCAGTGCTCATCGTCGCGGCCGCGGCCGGCTATTTTGTCAAGGTCCGGTACTACACCGCGCCGGCCGTCACGATGATGACCGCAACCGTTGGGAAGGGCAGCGTCGAGGAGACCGTGTTGGCCACCGGAGAGCTCAGGCCAGTGAAGCTTGTGGCTGTCGGTGCGCAGGCCTCCGGACGCATCACCTCTCTTCACGTCGGGCTCGGCGACCGCGTCCAGGCGGGCGACCTCATTGCCGAAATCGACTCGGTGACGCAACAGAACAACCTCAAGACGGCTGAGGCCTCGCTTGCCAGCATTCACGCCCAGCGAGATGAAAAGGAAGCGTCGCTGACGCTCGCCCGGCAGACTCTGGAACGCCAGCAGACCATGGTGAACCAGAATGCGGTTGCTCGTGCTGATCTTGAAAGTGCGGAAGCAACGGTCAAGACGACCGAGGCGCAGATCGCCGCGCTCAATGCGGAGATCCAGTCGGCGGAAGTAGCGGTGGCAACGGCCAAGGCGAACCTTGGCTATACTCGTATCACCGCGCCCATCGACGGCACGGTGCTCGCCGTGGTCAGCCAAGCGGGCCAGACCGTCAATGCCACCCAGTCTGCCCCGACAATCGTCGTCCTGGGGCAACTCGACACCATGACCGTGCGCGCCGAGATATCGGAGGCAGACGTCGTCCACGTGCAGCCTGGCCAGAAGGTCTATTTCACCATCATCGGCGATCCCGAACATCGTTACGACGCGAAACTGGAAAGCATCGATCCAGCCCCGGAATCGATCCGCAGCGACACGGCCATTACCTCGTCGAACTCGTCTTCTTCTTCGTCATCGAGTTCCTCGTCGGCCATCTACTATTATGGCAACTTCAACGTGCCCAACCCCGACGGTCGTCTCCGAACCTACATGACAGCCGAGGTCAACATCGTGCTGGGCAGTGCCGAAAACGTGCTGACGGTACCGGCCGCCGCTCTCGGCAACCGCGATCACGAGGGGAAGTACCGTGTCAAGGTACTGAATGCCGACGGGAGCACGGCGGAGCGACGCGTCGAGATCGGCCTGAATGACAAGGTCACGGCCGAGGTGAAGTCCGGTCTTGATGAAGGTGACAAGGTGGTGACCGGCGAGATGACGGCGGCGCAGAAGGCCGCGGCATCATCCAACGTCCGGCTAGGCCGAGGTGGCGGCGGTCCGCCACCGGGGATGTGAGCCATGGCCGAACTCATCCGGTTAGAAAGGCTCCGTCGCGAATTTCCTTCCGGCGAAGATACGATCACCGTGTTGAAGGACCTCGACCTTGTGATCGAGGCGGGCGAGATGGTGGCGATCGTCGGCGCCTCCGGCTCCGGCAAGTCGACGCTGATGAACATTCTCGGCTGTCTTGATCGCGCAACGGCCGGCAGCTACCGCATTTCCGGGCGGGAGACTTCGATGCTCGAGCCGGACGAACTGGCGGCACTGAGGCGCGAGCACTTCGGTTTCATCTTCCAGCGTTACCACCTTCTGGGCGAACTGGACGCGCTCGCCAACGTCGAGATACCTGCGATCTATGCCGGGATGGCGCCGCGTGACCGACGAGTGCGGGCGGAAAGCTTGCTCGATCGGCTCGGCATGAGCGATCGCACCGATCATCGGCCCGGACAGCTGTCGGGTGGCCAGCAGCAGCGGGTTTCCATTGCACGTGCCCTGATGAATGGGGCCAACGTCATCCTCGCCGATGAGCCGACCGGTGCGCTCGACAAGCATTCCGGCGAGGAGGTTCTGCGCATCCTCGAAGAACTGAACGCCGAAGGCAAGACGATCATCATTGTCACGCATGACATGAACGTTGCCAACCGCGCTCGTCGCATCATCGAGATTTCCGATGGCGTCATCCTGAGCGACCGTCGGAACGAGCCACACTCTGAGGTGGCATCATCTGCCGTTCCGATGGTTGGAGCCGATGGAACGCGGCGAGGCGGCTATTTTCGTTCGCTGGTCGATCGCTTCAAGGAAGCGTTGCGGATGGCGGTTCTGGCGATGGCGGCTCATCGTCTCCGGACTTTCCTGACCATGCTCGGCATCATCATTGGCATCGCTTCGGTGGTGTCTGTGGTGGCGATCGGGCAGGGTACGCAGCAGCAAGTGCTCGCCAACATTTCAAATCTCGGAACCAACACGCTCGAGATCTTTGCCGGACGTAGCTTCGGAGACACGCGCTCAGGGCGCATCACCACGCTGGTGGTCGCCGACGCCGAGGCTTTGGCTCGCCAAAGCTACGTTGCTGCTGTGACGCCAACCGTTTCCACCAGCAAGACGTTGCGCGTTGGTTCGCAGGAGGCAAGCGCGCTCGTCAACGGTGTCGGCGAACAGTATTTCTCGGCACGCGGCACCAAGCTCGCCGAGGGCAGCTTCTTCGATGGCCGCTCGGTGCGCAATCGGGCGACCGATGTGGTCATCGACGAAAACACGCGCAAGACGCTGTTTGCGGATAGCGCGACTTCGCCGGTCGGGCAGGTTTTGCTGATCGGCAACGTACCGGCGCGTATTGTTGGCGTGACGCAACCGCAGCAGGGCGGTTTCGGCTCCAGCCAGAATCTTTCGGTTTTTCTGCCTTACACGACTGTGCAGACCCGTTTCCTCGGCAACATGTCGTTGCGGTCGATTACCGTTCGTGTCGCCGACGACGTCGACACCAGTCTTGCCGAGCAGGACGTGACGCGGTTCCTGACCCAGCGTCACGGTACGCAGGACTTTTTCATTCTCAATACCGATGACATCCGCCAGACGATCACCTCGACGACGCAGATGCTGACGCTACTGATCGCCGCCATTGCCGTCATCTCTCTGGTTGTCGGAGGTATCGGCGTCATGAACATCATGCTGGTGTCCGTATCGGAGCGGGTGAGCGAGATTGGCGTCCGCATGGCGGTCGGTGCCCGGCAAGGCGACATCCTGCAGCAGTTTCTGATCGAAGCCGTGCTGGTATGCCTGATCGGCGGCCTCTGCGGTATCGGTGCCGCGTTTGGCATCGGCCAACTGGTACGTCTCCTGTCCAGTGACTTTACGCTGATCTACTCCACGACGTCGATCGTTGCCGCCTGTGTCTGTTCGACGCTGATCGGTATTGTCTTTGGCTTCCTGCCGGCTCGTAACGCCTCGCAACTTGATCCCGTGGTGGCGTTGTCGCGGGACTGACCACCGCTCCCATCATTTCGCAGCCTGCTCGCCTCGTCGGCAAGGAAAGCGATTTGTGCTCATCACTGTAAATCAGTCGATTGACTGAAAGCCCGATAAGTGTACAATGGTGGGCATCATGAAGACACTAGCCAACCAACCGAGCCCGAGTGATGTCCGCAATGACGGCACGCGCGAAAGGCTCCTTCTTGCCGGCCTGGACCTGTTCGGGCAGTACGGGTTCGAGGGTGTTTCGACCCGCAAGCTCGCAGAGCACGCGGACGTCAACCTTCAGGCGATCAACTATTATTTCGGCAACAAGCGCGGTCTCTACAATGCCGTCGCCGACTACCTGATCGAGCGGCTGCAGAAGCGCGTCGGAGAGCGCCGGACAATGGTGCTGGAGCGGTTCGCCGAGGCGCAATCCGGCACCAACCCGATCGACGCCCCCGAGGCGCGCGCCATTCTGGTTCAAGTTGCCGAGACCATGCTGACGTTGTTCGCCGACGACGAGTCGGCCGTCTGGGTTCGCTACATGGTGCGCGAACAGGCTGAGCCGACGGAGGCTTTCGATCGCGTCTATATCGGTTTCATGCAGCCGATGCTCGCTGCCGTTCGCTATCTGGTCGGCATCGTTCTCGATGACGATCCCTTGTCCGAGCGCGTGCGCCTCCGGACGCTGTCGTTGATCGGTTCGCTGATCATCTACCGCGTCGGGCGGGCGACGGTCTTGCGCGAGATGGGGTGGCCGGCGGTTGGTCCAGAGCAGGTTGTGGCGATCCGTGGCATTGCCACCGACCTTGTCGCCGGCATTCGTCCGATGGGGGAGACTTCCCTATGAAAAAGATCGTCCCCTTCGTGGTGCTGATTGCCGCCGCTGGCGCCGGCGCAGCCTGGTATGCCGGTGTGCCGCAACGCTATGGTTATTTTCTACCGGCGCCGCAAACCGAGCAGATCTTCGGCAATGTCGACATTCGCCAGGTTTCCCTCGGCTTCCGCGTCAATGGTCGTCTCTCCGCCGTGGCGGTCGAGGAGGGCGATGCCGTGAAGGTTGGCGATGTGCTGGCCCGTCTCGATGCCGCTCCCTTTGAGATCGCGGTGCGGGCTGCCGAGGAAAATGTCGCAGCGCTCCAGGCAACCCTCAACAAGCTCAAGGCCGGTGCTCGTCCGTCGGAAATCGAGAAGGCACGCGCCGCCTATCAGGAGCAGGTCGCCAGCCTGGCCAATGCCGAACTGGCACTCTCCCGCGCCGATCAGTTGCGCACGCAGGGAACGGTCGCCCAGTCGAGCCTCGATGCGGCGACGGCGACCAAGGATATGACAAGCGCCCGCGTTGCCAGTGCCAAGGCGGCACTCGACCTCATCGAGGAGGGCACCCGAGCCGAGGACATTGCTGCCGCCGAGGCACAGCTTGGCGCTGCCGAAGCACAGCTCGACGCCGCTCGTACTTCGCTTGCGGATACGGAGTTGAAGGCCCCGGCCAATGGGGTGATCCAGTCACGCGTCAGCGAGCCAGGCTCCATCGTCGCATCGTCGACCAGTGTGCTGGTACTTGCCCAAAACGAGCCGGTATGGGTGCGCGCCTATGTGTCGGAGGCTGATCTCGGCCGCGTCCATCCCGGGCTGAAGGTCAAGGTCACGTCCGACGGTTCGACGGGGGCTGGCTACGAGGGGCAGGTGGGCTTCATCTCGCCTGTGGCCGAGTTTACGCCGAAGTCGGTGGAAACGCCCGATCTGCGAACCGACCTGGTCTATCGCCTTCGCATCATCGTCGATCATCCGGGCAAGGATCTGCGGCAGGGAATGCCGGTCACCGTTCATCTGCCGCCGATGGCGGACGAGGCCAAGTGAACACATCCGATAAGGCTGTCCTCGTTTTTCTCGACGGCGTGGTGAAGCGCTTCGGCGACGGCCCGGCGGCGCTCGACGAGGTTTCAGGTAGCGTTCGCGGTGGCGAGATCACCGGTCTGGTCGGTCCCGATGGGGCCGGCAAGACGACGCTGATCCGTCTGTTGACCGGGCTGATGCAACCCGACAAGGGGCGCATCACCGTGCTCGGTTATGACGCCCAGACCGAGGCGCCGGCCATCCAGGCCGCGATCGGTTACATGCCGCAGCGCTTTGGCCTCTATGAGGACCTCTCCGTTCAGGAGAACCTTGACCTCTATGCGGATATGCGAGGATTGCCGCGCCAAGAGAGGCCGGCCGTTTTCGAAGAGCTCCTGACCTTCACCGACCTCAAGCGGTTCACGGGCCGCCTCGCCGGAAAACTGTCCGGTGGGATGAAGCAGAAGCTCGGTCTTGCCTGTGCGCTGATCAGAAAGCCGCGTCTTCTGCTGCTGGACGAGCCAGGTGTCGGCGTCGATCCGATATCGCGGCGCGAACTCTGGAAGATGGTGGAGAATCTTACCGCCGAAGGGATCGGCGTCGTCTGGTCGACCGCATATCTCGACGAGGCCGAGGCTTGCGACAACGTTCTTTTGATGAATGCCGGCAAGTTGCTCTATGCCGGCACGCCATCCGGCCTCACCGATCGCGTTGAGGGCAGGGTGCGTCGGCTCACCGGCATTGAGGGCAGTCGACGCCGGCTGCTTGCCCATCTGCTCGACGAGGACAAAGTGGTCGACGGCGTCATCCAGGGCGAGGCGATCCGGTTGGTCCTTGCGGAAAAGGACGATGTCGCGAGCATTGCCAAGTCGGCTGGAGCGGATGTCGACCGGCTTGTTCCCGCTTCACCTCGCTTTGAAGACGCTTTTGTCGACATGTTGGGTGGTGGTCCCGGCGGTCGTTCGGAACTTGCGGAGGCACAGACCGCCCGTGCCGCCGGCTATGGTCGTCCGGTGATCGAGGCGCGCGGTCTTACCAAGCGGTTCGGCGATTTCACCGCCGCCGATCGCATCACTTTCGACATTCCTCGCGGTCAGATCTTCGGCCTGCTCGGCCCCAATGGTGCCGGCAAGTCGACCACATTCAAGATGCTATGCGGCCTTCTGAAGCCGACCGAGGGCGAGGGCAGGGTGGCGGGCTTCGATCTTCGCCGCGATGCTGCCGAGGCTCGCAACCGCCTCGGCTATATGGCGCAGAAGTTTTCGCTCTATGGCGATCTTTCCGTCGGCCAGAATCTCGATTTCTTTGCCGGCGTCTACGGGCTTTCCAGAGCGCGCCGCCGTGAGCGCATCGACCTGATGCTAGATATCTTCGACCTGAAGCGGCAAGCCGCCATGTCGGCCAAAGACCTGCCGCTTGGCCTCAAGCAGCGCCTCGCGCTGGCTGCTGCCGTCATGCACGAACCGGAAGCGCTGTTCCTCGATGAACCGACCTCCGGCGTCGATCCGATTACCCGCCGAGAGTTCTGGACGCATATCAACGGTCTCGTCGAGAAGGGCGTGACGGTGCTGGTCACCACTCACTTCATGGACGAGGCGGAGTATTGCGACCGCATCTCTCTGATTTATCGCGGCAAATCCATTGCCCTCGGCTCGCCTGACGAGCTCAAGGCCAAGGTGGCGACCACGGACCGGCCAGATCCCACCATGGAAGATGCCTTCATCGCGTTGATAGAGGCCAGCGAACGGGAGGTGGCCGCATGAATGCCCTTCGCCGCGGACGAGTTCGCCGTCTCACCGCACTTGTTCGCAAGGAAAGCTTCCAGATCGTCCGCGATCCCTCGAGTATCCTGATCGCCTTGGTGCTGCCGCTGATCCTGTTGTTCCTGTTCGGGTACGGCGTGTCGCTCGACACTACGCGGACCCGGGTTGGCCTTGTGCTCGAGGAAACGACGCCCGTGACGCGCGACCTTGCAGCGAGTTTTCAGAACTCCCGGTACTTCGCTGTCACAGTCGGTCATGATCGGCGAGAGTTCGCCGACGATCTCGTCGAGAGCCGCATCGGTGGCATTCTGGTCATCCCCGACGGATTCACGGCCGATCTCACCGCAGCCCGTCATCCGGCCATACAGGTGATCGTCGACGGCGCGGATCCCAACACGGCCAACTTCGTGCAAAACTATGCCGCGGGCACGGTCTCCACGTGGGAACAACAGCGAGCAGCCGAACGAGCGCTTACGGCGACACCGCTCTCCGTGCAAACACGGTTCTGGTTCAATCCTGAACTCAAGAGCCGCAACTTCCTGGTGCCCGGCTCGATCAGCATCGTCATGACATTGGTCGGCACGCTTCTCACGTCCATGGTGATTGCCCGCGAGTGGGAGCGCGGCACCATGGAGGCGATCATGGCAACGCCGGTCACGGCCTGGGAACTGCTGGCCGGCAAGATCGTCCCCTATTTCCTGCTGGGCCTCGGATCGATGACGCTCTGCGTCGTCCTGGCGGTGTTGCTGTTCGACGTGCCTTTCCGCGGATCGATCCTGGCACTTTATGCGCTGTCCGCCGCCTTTCTGATGCCTGCGCTGGGGCAGGGATTCCTCATCTCGGCGGTCACAAAGAACCAGTTTCTCGCTTCCCAACTGGCGTTGCTGTCAGGTTTCCTGCCCAGCTTCCTGCTGTCGGGGTTCATCTTCGAGATCAATTCGATGCCGCTGGTGATCCAGTACATCTCGATGATCGTTCCTGCTCGCTACCTGATCCCAAGCCTGCAATCGGTGTTTCTCGCCGGCGATATCTGGCCAATGTTTGTTCGGTCGATCCTCATTCTGGTCGGCTTTGGTGTCGTCCTGTTTGTGGTTGCCATCCGCAAGACTGCCAAGAGGATCTCCTGACATGGGGCCGACCCGTCTTCTCGCTCTCGTCCGCAAAGAATTTCTGGCCCTCTTCCGCGACCCGAAGAGCCGCATGATCCTGATCGCGCCGCCGGTTCTGCAGTTGCTGGTGTTTTCCTACGCGGCAACGCTGGAAGTGCGGAACATCGACGTCATGGTGCTCAACCGCGATGCGGGGCACTGGGGAAGCGAACTCGTGAGTCGCATCGAGGCCTCTCCGCAGTTTCGGCAGGTCCAACGCACCGGCGATCCTGCGGAACTTCGTGAAGCGATCGACCGTGAACGGGTGATTGCGGTTGTCGAGATCGGCCCGGATTTCTCCCGCGACATCGAGGCGGGCTCAACCGCTGATCTTGCCGTCATTCTCGATGGTCGCCGCTCCAACGCGTCGCAGATCGTCGCCGGCTATCTTTCGTCCATCGCGGCTGGTGTCGCGGCCGATACGCCAGCCGGTCAGCGGCTCGAGTCCATTCGCGTCGGTACGCTGGCGCGCAACTGGTTCAATCCGAACCTCGAGTTCAAATGGTTCATGGTGCCGGGGCTCGTCGCGTCAATCGCCATGCTTGTGGGGTTGCTCGTGACGGCACTTTCCATTGCCCGCGAACGCGAACTCGGGACCTTCGACCAGTTGATGGTGTCGCCCCTGCGAACGCACGAAATCCTGATCGGCAAGGTCATACCGCCGATTCTGATCGGTTTTGTTCACATCACACTGTTCGTTCTTGCCGCCGTTTGGATATTTGGCATCCCTTTGCGCGGCTCGGTTCTAGCCCTTTATGGCGCCGCCTTCTTCTATCTGATCTCTCTGGTCGGCTTCGGGCTGTTTATCTCGGCACTGGCGGCGACGCAGCAGCAAGCCATTCTCGGCGCCTTCTTGTTTCTGGTGCCTGCCATGCTGTTATCCGGTTTTGCCACACCGATCGCCAACATGCCCGACTGGTTGCAGCTTCTCACCTACGTCAATCCGCTTCGCTATTTCCTGGTGATCGTACGCGGCGTTTTCCTCAAGGAGATTCCGCTTGCCGAGATCGTCACCGAGACAGCCCCGATGGCTCTGATTGCCTGCATCACGCTACCGGCCGCCGGTTGGCTGTTCCGCAGTCGGCTAGAATGAAAAAGCGGCAGCCGGTCGGGCTGCCGCAAGTGTGTGCTGTCAAAAAGCTGTCGTCAGGCACTGCGTACCGACGACAGGAAGCGGCTCACTTCGTCGCGCAGCGTATCGGATTGCCGAGCCAGATCGTTGGCCGAGGCCAGCACCTGGGTTGCCGCACTGGAGGATTCCGTCGCTGCCTGGGTGATGCCAACGATGTTCTGCGACACCTGGTGAGTGCCGGACGATGCTTGAGCGACGTTGCGTGCGATTTCGTTGGTCGCTGCGCCCTGCTGGTCGACCGCCGCGGCGATGGACGAGGCTATGGCGTTGAGCTGCTCGATGATCGAGGTGATGCCGACGATCGCTTCGGCCGACGATTGCGTTGACGACTGGATTTCGTTGATCTGGTGGGAGATCTGCGAGGTGGCTTTTGATGTTTGGTCGGCGAGCTGCTTCACCTCGGCCGCCACCACGGCAAAGCCCTTTCCGGCTTCACCGGCACGCGCCGCTTCGATCGTGGCGTTCAATGCAAGGAGGTTGGTCTGGCTGGCGATGTTCTCGATGAGATTGACCACCTCACCGATGCGGTTGGCACTTTCGGCCAGTTCGCGAACGCGGTGGGCTGTGGCCTGTGCGTCGCTGGCAGCCTGAGAGGCGACGCGAGTGCTGTTGTCGGCCTGGCGCTTGATCTCGCCGATCGACGAAGCGAGCTCCTCGGCAGAGGCGGCCACAGTCTCGACATTGGTTGACGCCTCTTCGGCGGCGCTCGCCACTGTGGTTGATTGGCCGGAAACCTCTTCGGTCGCCGATGTCATCGATCTTGCCGCGAGCTGGAGTTGGGACGAGGCGCTGACTACCGACTGGACAACGCCGCCTACCGCCATCTCAAAGGCGTCTGCCAACTGTTGAAGCTCGCCACGACGACGTTCCTCGCTCTGCCCCTTGGCATGGTCCTGCTCGACGCGGAGCCGCTCGTTCTCTTGCAGCCCTTCCTTGAACACGTTGAGCGTCGCCGCCATTGTGCCGACTTCGTCTGCTCGGCCCAGGCCTGGAACGACGATGGCCAGCTCGCCGGCAGAGAGGCGCTGCATGGCTTTTGTTATCGAAAGGATGGGACGAGAGATTCCGCGTCCGAGCAGCAAGGCCAGTATCAATCCGAGGATGAGGCCGGCGGCCGAGATACCCCACAACAGCGTTTCCGATGAGGCCAGCATCTTTTCGGACTTTGCCTGAAGCGCAGCCTGGCTCGTGTTGGCAACGCCCATGAAGGCGTCGAGCGTTCTTGTGATGGCGGTGACCTTGTCGCTGAGGGCGGCGACGTCCTTGATGTTCTGAAGGCTCGAGGCCTGGATGACCGTGAAGTCGGACTCGTATTGGCTGGCCTTGTCGCGCAACTCCGCAAAGGTCGCGCGAAGCTCCTTCGGACCCGTCTTCGCCGTGGAGTCGATCCAGTTATCGGCCGTGGTCAGTGTATCCAGGGCCGCTTGCAAGGAGTCATCGTCGAGGTTGGACAGGGCAACGTTCACCTGGTTCTGCATCTGAAGCACCAGACGCAGAATCTCATTGATGGTGTCGCGCGTCGCGCCGTCGCTGGTGGCAAGGGCGATGGCGGCGAGGTCTTCAAGGCCTTTCTGAACGGCGGCGATCGCCGGCTCCATGGACTGTGCGCGCATGGTGGCCAGCTTGGCCTTTTCGACGCCGATGCGAGCAAGTTCGGTCGCATAGGATTCGAACTCGAGGCTCAACTCCTTGAGGGTGTCGCGCTGCCCAAAGTCGGCAATCTTGTTGATGTCGCTGGCTATGGTTGTTCTCAACAGCTCGGCCTGCTTTTCGGCCGCTTCTGCCGTGCCGGGAAGCGAGGTGTAAATGAGCTCGCGGCTGAGACGGTGATACTCCAGGAATTTGGCCTGGATATCATTGGCAATCCCGACTTCCAGATTGCGGACGGCCAGGTCGGTGACGACACCATTGGACTGAGAGAAGGTTTTAAGCGCGACGCCGGCAACGACCGCCATTATCGTTAGCGCTACCAGGAAGCCGGACATGATTTTTCCCGATATGCCGAGCCGCGGCACCTTGAACCTCAGTTTGCCGGCTTTCCAACGCATTCTTTTCTCCCCGTCACTCCGATCAACCAAATCGCAGTCTGGACCGCGATCGGCTCTTTGCGTGGGCGTATCTCATCGCCCTTCAGGTTAAGCCGACGTTTATTTGCTGCAGCGACTTGAATTCGCGAATGGGGTGACTGAACAAATGTTCAGAATGTTACCTTTGTGCTCTAATTTCGATTCGCCGTGAAACGATATAAACGAAAGTATGCTTGTATACATGATGCGTATATCTTGTAGACGTAATTGTATATTTGAGGTCTATGTGGATTTCCTGTATGAAATGGTTGTAAAAATGATGGCCTTCCACATTCGTGCTCCTTCTTTGCGGAGCGGCAGCCTCATGTTGTCTGGCCAACCTCGGTTGGATATTTGACTGGCTGGACTCGTTCAGCGTCTTCTAAACGACTTTTCTTCAGCGGTGTTCGCAATGCCCGCTGCTGCAAATGGCCTGCTTGAATACACGTATAGACGAAAGAACTAGCCAACTCTGCTCGGCAATCAACGAGGGCAGGAGATCATTTCTCAAACTGACGATGTGAGCCCTCGACCGCTCCTGCACGACCTCAGTCGTTGGTAGTGGCTTCCTCGTGGGTGTCGCCAAACCGTCATGCATAAGCAATCCCACTGTCATACGTGGCTTCTACTGCTTGCCGTCACCGACAACCCTCGAAAGTAGGAAGACGCCATGCTGAAGCGTTCCCTCATTGCCGGATTGGCCTTGACCTTTCTGTCCGGCTCGTCCTTCGCTGCCACGGAGATCACCTGGTGGCACGCCATGGGCGGCGAGCTTGGCAAGAAGCTCGACGAAATCGTCGCCAAGTACAACGCCTCGCAGAGCGACTACAAGGTAACGGCCGTCTACAAGGGCTCCTACCCCGAAACCATGACCGCTGCCATCGCCGCTTTCCGTGCCAAGCAGCAGCCGGACATCGTGCAGGTCTTCGAGGTTGGTACCGGCACCATGATGGCGGCCAAGGGTGCCGTTTACCCAGTCTACCAGCTGATGAAGGACACCGGCACCACCTTCGATCCGAAGGCGTTCCTGTCGGCCGTAGTCGGATACTACACCGACGCCGACGGCAACATGCTGTCCATGCCGTTCAACTCCTCGACGCCGATCCTCTATTACAACAAGGACGTTTTCCAGAAGGCTGGCCTCGATCCGGAACAGCCGCCCAAGACCTGGGAAGACGTTGAGGCCTACTCCAAGAAGATCATGTCATCGGGTGCCGCCAAGTGCGGTTTCACCACCGGCTGGATCTCCTGGGTGCAGCTCGAGAACTTTTCCGCCTGGCATAACAAGCCGATCGGCACCCTGCAGAACGGCATCGGCGGCATGAACGCCGAGTTGACGTTCAACGGCGATCTGCAGGTTCGTCATTGGACCAACCTCAAGAAGTGGCAGGACGAAGGGGTCTTCCAGTATGGTGGCCCGGGCGGCGGTAACGATGCCCCGCCGAAGTTCTACAGCCAGGAATGCGCGATCTACATGAATTCGTCGGCTTCGCGCGCCGGCGTGATCGGCAATGCCAAGGACTTCAAGGTCGGCTTCGGCATGCTTCCCTATTATTCCGACGTGCAGGGCGCGCCGCAGAACTCGATCATCGGTGGTGCGACGCTCTGGGTGCTGAAAGGGCATAGCGAGGCCGAATACAAGGGCGTCGCCAACTTCTTCACCTTCCTGTCCTCGCCGGAAGTGCAGGCCGACTGGCATCAGTATTCAGGGTATCTGCCGATCACCCAGGCCGCCTACAAGCTGGGCCAGGACCAGGGCTTCTATGCCAAGAACCCTGGCTCTGACGTTGCCATCAAGCAGATCACGCTGAACCCGCCGACTGAGAACTCCAAGGGCCTGCGCTTTGGCAACTATGTGCAGATCCGCGACGTGATCGACGAGGAGTTTCAGAATCTCCTGGCCGGCAAGAAGAGCCCGAAGGACGCCCTCGACTCGGTCGTAACGCGCGGCAACAAGCTTATCGCCGACTTCAGGGCTTCGAACGGCTGATCTTTCCGCCTTCGATCTAAATGCGGCGCCGGCGGGCCTCCCGTCCGGCGCCGGACTTCATGCTGGTAACGGCACAAGCGATGTGCCGCTCTCTCCTTCGATCCGGTTGACTTCATGCAGACCAAGCGAACCGTCTTTGGCAACCGCCTGTTGCCCTACGCGCTCCTGCTGCCGCAGCTCGCAGTAACCGTGGTGTTCTTTCTGTGGCCAGCGGCGCAGGCGGTCCTGCAGTCTTTCCAGCGCGAGGATGCCTTCGGTCTTTCGACCACCTGGGTGGGGCTCGCCAACTATGTGGATCTTCTTCACGATCCCAACTATCTCAACGCCCTCAAGGTGACGGCGATCTTCGCTCCCGCCGTGACGCTTCTGTCCGTCGGGCTTGGTCTTCTGTTTGCAGCCAGTCTCGATCGTCTGGCGCGCGGCAGCCGCATTTACGCGACGCTGCTGGTATGGCCTTATGCCGTGGCGCCGGCCGTCGGCGGCATCATGTGGTGGTTCCTGTTCAACCCCACCATCGGTCTTCTGCCCTATCTGCTGGAGATGGTCGGCTATCACTGGGATCACGCCCTGCAGCCGACGGATGCCATGATCCTCGTGGTGATCGCGGCCAGCTGGAAGCAGGTGTCGTACAACTTCCTGTTCTTCATGGCGGGTATGCAGGCCATACCGAAATCGATGATAGAGGCGGCGGCCATCGACGGAGCGGGACCGATGAAGCGCTTCTTCACCATCGTTTTCCCACTGCTGTCGCCGACCACTTTCTTTCTGGCCGTCATAAATCTCGTCTACGCCATGTTCGACACCTTCCCGGTGATCCACGCCACCACTGCGGGTAACCCGGCGCAGTCGACCAACATCCTTGTCTACAAGGTGTTCGTGGACGGTTTCATTGGTCTCAACCTTGGCTCGTCAGCCGCCCAATCGGTGGTGCTGATGGTCATCGTTGTGGCGCTGACGGTGATCCAGTTCAAATGGGTCGAGCGCAAAGTAACCTATTGAGGAGCCAGCCATGATCGATCGCCATCCCTGGCTCGACGCGCTTGCCCATGCCGTTTTGATCATCGGCGTGTTGCTCGTCGCCTTTCCAGTCTATGTGGCCGTTATTGCCTCGACGCACGGCTCCACCGATTTCATGTCCGGGCTGGTTCCGCTCCTACCGGGCCACAAGATGATCGCCAACTATCGCTCTATGCTGACGGACGGATTGTCGAGCTCCGGTGCGCCGCCGCTCGCAGGAATGCTCTGGAACTCGCTGGTGATGGCGCTGTCCATCGCCTTCGGCAAAATCGTCATCTCCATCCTGTCGGCCTATGCCATCGTCTATTTCCGCTTCCCGTTCCGGGCAGTCGCTTTCTGGATGATCTTCATCACGCTGATGCTGCCTGTCGAAGTGCGTATCGTCCCGACTTTCAAGGTGGTGGCGGATCTCGGCCTTCTCGACAGTTACGCCGGCCTCACGGTGCCATTGATCGCTTCGGCGACGGCCACCTTCCTGTTCCGGCAGTTCTTCCTGACGGTGCCGGATGAACTGATGGAAGCGGCGCGTATCGATGGGGCAGGGCCGCTCAAGTTCTTTCGCGACATTCTGCTGCCGCTCAGCCGCACCAACATCGCGGCATTGTTCGTCATCCTCTTCATCTTTGGCTGGAACCAGTACCTCTGGCCGATGATGGTCACCACCACGTCCGACCACTACACGATCGTCATGGGAATCAAGCGCATGTCGGACGTCGCCGACGCGCTGCCCCAATGGAATGTCGTGATGACGACCGTCGTCCTCGCCATGCTGCCGCCGGTGATCGTGGTGGTCGGCATGCAGAGGCTGTTCGTCAAGGGTCTCATCGAAACGGAGAAGTGAGCATGTCCGCCATCGAAATCGCCGCGGTAAGCAAGGTCTACGCCGGTGGCACGCGCGCTGTCTCCGACGTCAGCCTGTCGATTGCCGACGGTGAGTTCATTGTACTGGTCGGCCCGTCTGGTTGCGGCAAGTCGACCCTGCTCAGGATGATCGCGGGGCTCGAGACCATCAGCTCGGGGACCGTCACCATCGGAAGCCGGGTTGTCAATGAGATCGACCCGGCGGCGCGCAACATCGCCATGGTGTTCCAGAACTACGCGCTCTATCCCCACATGAGCGTCTACGATAATCTTGCTTATGGCCTCCGGAACCGGGGTGTCCCCAAGGCAGACATCGATGCTCGTGTCGCCGAAGCGGCGCGCATGCTGGAGATCGAGACGTTCCTCGCGCGCAAGCCGAAGCAACTTTCCGGTGGCCAGCGGCAACGCGTCGCCATGGGGCGCGCTATCGTCCGCAAGCCGGACGCCTTCCTGTTCGACGAGCCGCTCAGCAACCTCGATGCCAAACTGCGCGTTTCGATGCGCGGCGAAATCCGCCAGTTGCAGCGGCGGCTTGGTGTCACCTCGGTCTACGTGACCCACGACCAGCTTGAAGCGATGACGCTGGCGGACAGGATCGTCGTTGTGAACGCGGGGCGGATCGAACAGGTCGGACGGCCGCTAGACGTCTATCACAGCCCAGCTTCGACATTCGTGGCGAGCTTCATCGGCTCGCCGGCCATGAATCTTGCGGACGCCGAGATGGCGGGCGGTTCGGTGGTAATCGGTCGGCAGGTCGTTGCCAGGGGTATTGAGGGTGTCGCCAATGGCAAACTCACGGTTGGGGTGCGTGCCGAGGACATTCAGCTGGCCGCGCCCGGTGCCGGCGCTTCCTTTGTCGTTCGCTATATCGAAGAACTTGGCGCCCAGAGACTGGTGCATGGTTCCCTCGACGGGCAGCATCTCACCATGGCACTGTCGCCGGATTTGCCGCTTGCCGATGAAATGAGCGTCGTTGTCGCAGCCGAACGGCTGCACTTCTTCGATGTCGGAAGCGGACGGCGCATGGCGAGGTAAGTTGGGTGCCGTCACGCTCAGGCCGGCAGGTAGCCGATCACCTCGTCCGTGCTCATGACCGAGCAATAGATCATGTTCATGATCTCAAGTTCGCGGTCATGCAGCTCCATCGTACCTGCGGCGCAGGCATCTTCGGCGACGATGACGTCAAAGCTCTCATCGGCGAGGCTGCGTACCGTTGAGGCGACGCACTGGTCGGTGAAGATGCCGCAGCAGACCACATGGGTGACGCCGAGATTTGCAAGCATCAGGCGAAGATTGGTTCCGGTGAGTGCGCTATCGGTCGTCTTGGTCACGACGATCTCGTCTCCCTGCGGTGCGATGGCTGGAACGATCTGGGACGCCAGTTCATCCTTCGGCAGCAAGATGTTGTTCCAGCCGGGCTTCTTCTGGCTGAGCGACCGGTCACGGCCATCCTGGCGAAGGGCGGCGATCCGGGCATAGAGCACGTCAAGCCCGCGGCCACGGAAGGCGGCAAGCAGCTTCTCGATCGACGGGATGACCGTGCCGTGCATGCGCTCATGGAACGGTGTCCATGCGTGATAGCGGGCGAGATCATCGCCAGTCAGCGTCGAAAGATCCGGGCGATCCAGATAGACGTTCTGCACGTCGATGACGAGCAACGCCACCTTGCCGGCAGCGAGCAACGGATCTTCCGGTTCGGGAGCCCCTTCGTAATAAAAAGAGCGGCGTGCTGTCTTCCAGGTCATGGTTGGCCTCTATCCATCCACAGACTTCAGGAAGTCGGAGACCGTAGCAAGGCATTTGGCCTCTTCTTCGACGTGGGGCATGTGGCTCGAGTGCTCGAACAGTACCCAGCGGATACCGGGAACCTTTTCGACATATGGCCTAACCACCTCAGGCGTTGCCTCATCGTACTTGCCGGAGACCAGAAGGGACGGAACGTTGATCAGCGGCAGGCGGTCCTCGATCGTCCAGTCCTTCATCGTGCCGATGACATGAAACTCCGTCGGGCCGTTCATGTTGATGTAGACGGTGTTGTCGAGATCCATCAGCTCGAAGGTCCGGCTCACTTCCTTCGGCCAGGGATCGAGGCGGCAGACGTGCCGGTTGTAGAACACGCGAGAGGCCGCGACATAGTCGGGATGGGTGATGGTACCGGCTGCCTCATGCTTGAGGAGGGTTGCCTGAACCTCCGGTGGCAGTTCCTCGCGCAGACGGTTCGCCTCGCTCACCCAGGTATGCATGTTGGCAGGCGAGTTGGCGATCACCAGCGCCTTGAGCCCCTTCGGGCGGCGGACTGCGTGTTCTGCGCCGAGCATGCCGCCCCAGGACTGCCCGAGATAGGCGTAGCGGTCGGCGATCCCGAGATGAGTGAGGAGGGCATCGAGCTGGTCGAGAAACAGCTGGATTGTCCAGAAATCCTTGCCCTTGTCCGGCAAGTGCGTCGAGTTGCCGGAACCGAGCTGGTCGTAGTGGATGACGGCGCGCCCATCGAGATCGGCGATGCGCTTGAAGCTGTCGACATAATCATGGGTGCAGCCCGGTCCGCCGTGCGCCACGATCAGCGGAAGGCGAGGGGATGAAAGCGAGCCGCTGACGCGATACCACGTTTCGTAAGCGCCGAAGGGCGCGAATCCATCTGTCACGTCAGCCACAGTTCATTCTCCGCACTGCTTATGTGTTGGGCAAAAACATAGCGCGGCGAAATGCTGAGCAGCAGCTATCAGAAGTTATAGGTCTGATGGTCGTCGAAAAGCCGGTAGTGGATGGCTCGCACCACGGCCTGGGTGCGGTTGCGGGCGCCGAGCTTGCGGATCGCCGAGTTGAGATGCATCACCACCGTCGGGACTGAACGGTCGATGATGCGGGATATTTCTTTGGCCGACAGGCCTTCTGCGGAGTGTCGCAGGCATTCCCGCTCGCGATCGGTTAGCCGCGGCATGGCGCCCATCCGAGCGGGTGCGTCGAATGCCGAATAGGCCGTCTCATGGAAGAGGTGGGCAAGGAGGCTGAAGTCGGCCAGCGCGACTTCAGCCTTGCGCCGAAAGCTCGGCGCGGCGCCAAAGTGCACCCCCGTCACCGTTGCATAGTCGCCGCGCGGCAGGTGCACGGGTACCGTGACGCCAGAGGTCAGGCCACGGTCCCTGAGGTAATTCTCGACAGGGCGACTGTCGTCGCAGAGGTACTTGCGGATCGCCGTATCTGCGTCGCGGTCATAGTTCCAGAAGAAGGGTGTCGAGGTCCGTAAGGCAAGCTGCTGGACCGGATCGAAGCGGAAATAGCCGCGGCCACACCAATACTCGTGCATGTCTTCCGGCACGTTCCTGAGCTTCAGGACCGAGGGAATGTTCATGCTGCCGTCGACATCGTAAGGCACCGGCGTGTAGTCGTAGATGAGGGCGTCGAAGCCAAAGCCCCTGACCATGTCGTAGGCTTGGTCGATGCATCCTTCCAGACTAGTCTCAGTGGTGAGCCGCTCTCTTATGGCGGTGATATCGACGAGCATCTATAGCTACTCCGGAGTGGAAATCCCCGCGAACGGCGGCCCAAGCTCCTCCATCCATCGAACCCTATCACTTCTAATAGCTGGTGTTGAGCGTCAATTCATCCAAAATTTGGTCACGCTCAAATCGTGAGCTTTGAATCGAACTGCGGAGAGCGGTCATGTGGCGGGAAATCACCCCAGATGCCACACATGTGGTGAAAGTCGATGGGTACGACGTCATCGCCTATGAGTTCGGCGCGGGCGATGAGGTTGTCTTCCTAGCCAATGGCGGCCCTGGTCTTCCCTGCGATTACTTGCGCGAGGCGCACTCTTGTCTGCTTGACCACGGCTATCGCGTCGTTGCCTTTGACCAGTTGGGCACGGGCGCGTCCGACCGGCCGACCGATCCGGCCCTCTGGACGATCGGCCGATATGTCGAAGAGACCGAGACGGTTCGTCGTGCCCTTGGTCTCGGGAAAGTTCATTTCCTCGGTCACTCGTGGGGCGGATGGCTCGCCATCGACTATGCGCTGACCTATCCCGAGGCGCTGAAGACGCTGATCCTCGAGGATACCGTCGCCGACATGCCGCATCTCATCACCGAGCTTGAACGCCTGCGTGGTGCTCTTGGCTCCGAGACGGTGGCGATGATGCAGGCGCACGAGGCAGCTGGCACCATTGACCATCCTGAATACATGGCCGCGGTGACCCTGCTCAACTACCGCCATGTCTGCCGCCTGAAGGAGTGGCCGGCGCCGGTCAGCCGGTCGCTGTCCGACTGGAACATGGGGCCCTACGCCACCATGCAGGGACCCAACGAGTTTCTCTACATCGGCAATCTCAAGGACTGGAACCGCGTTCCCGACCTTCACAAGATCACGGTGCCGACGCTGATAACCTGCGGCGAGCATGACGAGCTGACGCCCGCTTGCGCGCTACGCATGAAGCTGCATCTTCCGAATGCCGAGCTCAAGGTTTTTGCCAACTCGAGCCATATGCCTTTTTACGAGAACCCGGGGGATTACTACCCCGCGCTCCTTGCCTTCCTCGGGAAACATAGCCAGCGATGACGTACATCCCCACTCGACCAATCATCGCCAAGTCCGGAAGCCACGATGCACCGGTATAAGTTCGTTCTCTATCGCCCCCTGCAGTTCCTGCCGGTGCTGTTCGGCATCAGCGTCATCACCTTTATTCTGGTGCGCCTGATCCCGGGCGATCCGGCGCGTGTGCTGCTCGGTACCAAGTCGACGCCGGCCGCCATCGCCGCCGTCCGCGCCCAGTATGGCCTCGACCAGCCTATGTGGCTGCAGTACATCTATTTTCTCCAGAACCTCGCCCAGGGCGAGATGGGCAAGTCGATCCTCTACAAGATCGATGTCCTCAGGCTGATCACGACCCGCATCGAGCCGACGCTCGCGCTGGTGCTCTGTTCGGTTCTGCTCTCGCTCGTGCTCGCCGTGCCACTCGCCTCGCTGGCCGCCAGATCGAACGGCGGCCCCGCCGATCACATCGTGCGCTTCATATCGACATTCGGTATCGGCTTTCCCCCGTTCTGGCTGGCGCTGATGCTGATCATCTTCTTCTCGGTCAGGCTGGACGTCTTCCCGGTGTCCGGCTATGGCGAAACCATCGGTGACAAGCTCTACCATCTGATCCTACCGTCTCTGACCATCGCGCTATCGCTTTCGACCGTGCTGATCCGTTCGCTTCGCACGGCGATGATCGCCGAGCTGAAGGGAGACCTCGCCACGGCAGCCCGGGCACGCGGCATGCCGGAGAGCATCGTCTTCTGGCGGCACGTGATGCCCAACTCGCTGGTGCCGACCGTCAACCTGCTGGCCGTGAACATCGGGTGGCTGATCGGCGGAACCGTCGTGGTTGAAAGTGTCTTTGCGCTGCCGGGCATGGGGCAACTGCTGGTCCGCGCCATCTTCTCGCGCGACTACATGGTCGTTCAGGGCGTTGCCATGGTGTTTGCCTGCGCGACGGTGCTGGTGAACTTCCTCGCCGATATCGTCACCGTTGCCATCGATCCGAGGGTGAAGCAATGACCGCCGCGCTCGCTCCGGCCTGGAAGGCCGTCCGGCGGCGGCCAACCTTGCTCGCCGGACTGATCCTGCTCGCCGCCTTTCTTCTTGTCGCCATCCTGGCGCCGTTGATCGCTCCTTACGACCCGATCCTGCAAAACGGCGATCTGCGCCTCCAGCCGCCGTCCTGGGCGCATCCCTTCGGCACCGACAACTTCGGCCGCGACATCCTGACCCGTGTCATCTGGGGCACCCGCATCGACCTGCAGATCGCGGTGATCGGCGTTGTCTTTCCCTTCCTGATCGGCACGGTGGTGGGTACTCTGGCCGGCTATCTCGGTGGCAAGGTCGACACCGTCTTCATGCGCATCATCGACATCATCCTGGCCTTTCCCTTCCTGGTGCTGATGCTCTCCATCATCGCCATCCTCGGACCGGGCCTTCAGAGCTTTTACATCGCGATGGCACTGGTCGGCTGGGTGTCCTACGCCCGCCTGATCAGGGCGCAGACGCTGGTCTTGAAGACCGTCGACTATGCAACGGCGGCGTTGAGCCTTGGCTTCTCCGGTCCGCGCATCATGTTCCGCCATCTTTTGCCCAACGCGATTGCTGGCTCGGTGGTGTTCTCCATGTCGGACTGCGTACTGGTGCTGCTCTCGGGTGCCGCCATAAGCTATCTCGGCCTTGGCGTACAGCCGCCGCTTGCCGAATGGGGTGTCATGGTGGCGGAGGGACAGAGTTTCATCACTACGGCCTGGTGGATCACGTTGTTTCCCGGTCTATCCATCGTGACACTGGCTTTCGGCTTTTCGCTGACCGGCGACGGCCTCGGCGATCTCCTGGGGGTGCGCGAATGAGCGATACGCTGCTCTCGGTTCGCGACCTCAGCGTCGTGTTCAACAGCGAGGATGGACCTCGCACCCTGATCGACACCTTGTCGTTCGATCTTGGCAAGGGCGAGATTCTTGGTCTCGTGGGCGAAAGTGGTTCGGGCAAAAGCCTGACCTGTCGCTCACTGGTGCGGTTGATGCCATCCCCCAAGCTGGTCATCACATCCGGCGCGGTGCTGCTCGATGGGCGTGACCTCACGAAGGCGTCGGAAGCCGATATCCGCGCGGTACGCGGACGCGACATTGGCATGATTTTTCAGAACCCGACCAGCCATCTCGATCCATTGATGCGAATTGGCGATCAGATCGCCGAAGGCATCCGCATGCATCGCGGCGTCAATGCCAAGGAGGCGAGGGCGGCGGCCTTGGAGATCCTGGCGCAGGTTGGCTTTCCAAATCCGGCCCGCCAGTACAATGGCTACCCGCACGAGTTCTCCGGTGGCATGCGTCAGCGAGCGATGATCGGCGTGGCCCTGTCGTGCGATCCACGCATCCTGATCGCCGACGAGCCTACCACCGCGCTCGACGTTACCATTCAGGCCCAGATCCTGAGACTACTGATGGATCTTCGCGAGAGCCGCGGCCTGTCTGTGATATTCATCACCCATGATCTCGGCATCGTTGCCCAGACGTGTGATCGCATCGCCGTGCTTCGGCAAGGCCGGTTGCTGGAGATTGGCGACAAGCGGGACGTGCTTGGAAGACCGCAACACCCCTATACCCAGAACCTCATCGCTTCGCATCCGTCGATGCCTGAGCGGCAGGCGCTGGCGGCCTCCATCCGCCACGAGCCGCCCTCTCACAAGGTCCGACCTTTGGTCGAGGTCGATGACCTTCACGTTCGCTTCCCGGTAAGCGGCCGTCCGCTGTTTTCCGGCGGGCCGCGCGAGTTCTCGGCAGTCAAGGGCGTCAGTCTGCAGGTGTTGCCCGGCGAGACGGTGGGCATCGTTGGCGAGAGTGGTTCGGGCAAGTCGACCTTGGCCCGGGCGCTTCTCGGCCTGACGCCGATATCTGAGGGTCACGCGGCCTTCGACGGAGCCGATATCGTCACCGACCGGGCAAAGGCGCTGAGGAAGCTCCGCCGTGAAACGGCGATGGTGTTCCAGGACCCCTACAATGCGCTCAATCCTCGCCTCACCATCGGAGCCATGCTGGCCGAGGTCCTCGCGGTGCAGGAGAGCGTGCCCAGGGACCGGATTCCGGCCCGTATCGGCGAACTCCTCGATCTCGTCGGCCTCGAACGCGAGTTTGCGAACCGCAAGCCACTCTCGATGAGTGGTGGTCAGTGCCAACGCGCCGGCATCGCCCGGGCACTGGCCGTCAACCCCAAGCTGATTGTCGCGGACGAGTGCGTCGCCGCGCTCGACGTGACCATCCAGGCGCAGATCGTCGACCTCTTCCGAGATCTCAAGCACCGGCTCAATCTGACGCTGCTGTTCATCGCCCACGATCTCGCCATCGTCCGCAACCTCTGCGAACGGGTCGTGGTCATGTACCACGGCGAAATCGTCGAGGAGGGGCCGACGGCCAAGGTATTCGCTGCGCCGCGCGAGGCCTACACGCAAGCATTGATAGGCGCCATTCCGGACATCGATCCGGACAAGCCGCTGCTGTCTCCAAAGGCGGGAGACGACCAAGCCGAAGAAGCGCTCGGGTTCGTCACGAGCGAAGCATCATAACCAGAAGGGAACACAACATGACCGCAAAATGGACCAGACTCAGCGTGGCTACCGTTCTTGCCACTCTCGTCTTTGGCACTTCGATCGCCGATGCCGCCGGTGTGCTGACCATCGGACGCCGCGAAGACGGCACCACGTTCGACCCCATCAAGACGGCTCAGAACGTCGACAACTGGGTGTTCTCGAATGTGTTCGACGTTCTGGTGCGTGTCGACAAGTCGGGTACCAAACTCATTCCGGGCCTTGCCGAAAGCTGGACCATCTCCGACGACGGCTTGACCTATACCTTCAAGCTGCGGGACGCCAAGTTCTCGAATGGCGACGCGGTGACTGCCGATGACGCCGCCTTCTCCATCCTGCGCATTCGCGACAATCCGGGTTCACTGTGGGCCGACAGCTTCAAGGTCGTTGACACCGCTACAGCCGCTGATCCCAAGACGCTTGTTGTCAAGTTGAAGACGCCTTCGGCGCCTTTCCTGTCGTCGATGGCGCTGCCCAACGTGTCCGTGCTGCCCAAGAAGGTGGTGGAATCGGAGGGTGAGGACGCCTTCGGCGAGGCACCGATCGGTTCGGGTGCCTTCGCGGTCAAGGAATGGCGCCGCGGCGATCGCGTGATCCTCGAGAAGAATCCCAACTATTGGGACGCTGCGAACGTCAGCCTCGACGGCGTCGAGTGGATTTCGATTCCCGACGACAACACCCGCATGCTGAAGGTTCAGGCCGGCGAACTCGACACGGCGCTGTTCGTGCCGTTCTCTCGAGTGGCCGAACTGAAGAAAGATCCGAACCTCAAGATCGTCGCCAACCCATCGACCCGCGAAGACCACATGCTGATCAACCATTCGCATGGACTGCTCGGCAAGAAGGAGGTCCGGCAGGCGCTCGATATGGCGATCGACAAGAAGGCGATCGTCGACGCGGTGACCTTCGGGATTGGCGAGGTGGCCTATTCCTATATTCCGAAGGGTGCCCTCTATCACTACGCCGACAATCTTCAGCGCCCCTACGATCCGGAGAAGGCCAAGGCGATGCTGGCAGCAGCCGGCGCTTCGGATTTGAAACTCAACTACGTCGTCAATGCCGGCAATGAGGCCGACGAACAGATCGCCGTGTTGATGCAACAGATGCTGGCCAAAGCCGGCGTTACCGTCGATCTGCAAAAGGTCGACCCCAGCCAGAGCTGGAACATGCTGATCGACGGGTCCTATGATCTGTCCGTCATGTACTGGACCAACGACATTCTGGATCCCGACCAGAAGACGACGTTCACGCTGGGCGACGACAGCAATATGAACTACATGACCCGCTACAAGAGCCAGCCCGTCAAGGATCTGGTCGCGGCGGCACGCGTTGAAATGGATCCCAAGAAGCGCGAGCAGATGTACATCGACCTCCAGAAGATGGCCAAGGACGACGTCAACTGGATTGACCTCTATTATAGCCCCTACATCAACGTGACCCGCGCCAACATCGAGAACTTCGATCAGAACCCGCTCGGTCGCTTCTTCCTCGAGGAAACCAAGAAGAACTGAGCTGGCTCATGTGATTGCCGCCTGAGTACGGCGGAATGAAAAATTCTACGCCCCGGTGAAACGCTTCACCGGGGCGTTTCTTTTCAAGGAGCTTTGTCAGCATCACTGAACCGTCACCACGGCGTCAATCAACTGACATCCGTATTTCCTACTAAGCTCGGGTTTCCCCATTCAATTCAGGTGAGCCCAATGAAGAGATTGCTCCTGGCGTCCGTCGCCTTCGTCATTTCCACGGCCTTTGCCATAGCCAATGAGACGGCATTCAAGGCAACGTTGGTGTCGCAAGCCATCCTGCCTGCGAACACGATCATCGCAGCGCCGATCGACGCCCCTGAGTTTCTGAAGCAAGCGGGCAAATTCACAACACCGGATCGCAAGCGCGCAACGGAGCTCGGCTCGGTTCCCGGCCTCGACGGCGTTCGCAAGACCGGCCTCGGCCTGCCGTTCGATGGCCAGGCGGTGCAGGGCTTTTCAGGCATCAAGACGATGGCCGATGGCAGCTTCTGGACGCTCAGCGACAATGGCTTCGGAAGCAAGGCGAACTCCACGGATGCCATGCTGATGCTGCATCATATCAAGTTCGACTGGCAGGCCGGTAAAGTTGATCGGCGTGAAACCGTCTTTCTCAGCGATCCGGACAAGGTCGCACCGTTTCCGATCGTCATGGAAGGTGCCGAAAAGCGGTACCTCACCGGCGCGGACTTCGACATCGAGTCGATCCAACCCGTCGGTGAAGGTTTCTGGATAGGCGAGGAGCTCGGCCCCTATCTCATCCACGTTACCGCCGACGGCAAGCTGACCGATGTCATACCGACGCTGGTAGATGGCAAGCCGGTGATGTCCCCCGATAATCCTACGCTGAGCCTGCCGGCTGATCCCACCAAGCCTCTGCCGGCCTTCAATCTTCGCCGTTCGAACGGTTTCGAGGGGTTGGCCCAGTCCAAGGACGGCAGCAAGCTCTATGGGCTGCTGGAAGGACCGCTCTACCTTGGCAATGGCAAGTTCGAAGAGGCGGACGGCGCGACGGCGACACGTCTCGTCGAGTTCGATGTGGCCAAGAAGGCCTGGACCGGTCGCTCGTGGCTCTATCCGTTCTCGGGAACGGGTACCAACATTGGCGACTTCAACATGATCGACGGCGGGACGGCGCTGGTGATCGAGCGGGACGGTGGTGCAGGTCTTGCCGACAGGGCCTGCGCGGATCCGGCCAAGCCCGAGCCGACCTGCTTCGACAAGCCGGCCAAGCACAAGCGAATCTACAAGATCGCCTTCGGCGACGACAATGTCGGCAAGGCGGTGCGCAAGGTCGGCTACATCGACCTTCTGAACATCGCCGATCCCGATGGTAAGGCCAAGCAGGGCACGGCGAATGGCGTCTATACGATGCCCTTCGTTACCATTGAGAATGTCGATGTGGTCGACGCCACGCATATCGTGGTTGGCAATGACAACAACCTGCCGTACTCGGCCGGGCGCGTCGTCGACAAGGCAGATGATGACGAGTTCGTGCTGCTTGAGGTGAGCGACTTTCTCGCCGCGAAATAAGGTCTACAGACTTGAGGAAAAGGCCCCGATCAAGTTCGCCGGGGCCTTTGCATTTCAGAAGACGCGGTTCACTCGAAACGCTCGGGTAGATAGTCTTCCTTGGCGAGATCCGAGAAGCGGGTGACGGAGGCGTCGAACGCGAGTTGCACGGTGCCTGTGGGGCCGTGGCGTTGCTTGCCGATGATCACTTCGGCCTTGCCGGTGACGCGATCCATTTCGGTCTGCCACTTGAAGAAGTCCTCGGTGCCTTCCTTGGGCATCCGCGACTGCAGGTAATATTCGTCGCGGTAGATGAACATCACCACGTCGGCGTCCTGCTCGATCGAGCCGGATTCACGCAAGTCGGATAGCTGTGGTCGCTTGTCGTCACGACTTTCAACCTGACGGGACAGCTGGGAGAGGGCAATGATCGGAACGGCCAGTTCCTTGGCGAGTGCCTTGAGACCGGTGGTGATCTCGGTGATTTCCTGCACGCGGCCGCCTTGCGCCGCCTTCGATGAACCGGACAGCAGTTGGAGATAGTCGACGATGACGACGTCGAGACCACGCTGACGCTTCAAACGACGGGCGCGGGCGGCGAGCTGGGCGATGGAGATGCCGCCCGTGTGGTCGATGTATAGCGGCAGCGTCTGCATGCGCTGGGCGACGGCGGCGAGCTTGGCAAACTGGTTCTCATCGATGTTGCCGCGTCGGATGTCGGACGACGACACTTCCGATTGCTCGGCGAGAATACGCGTCGCCAGTTGCTCGGACGACATTTCCAAGCTGAAGAAGCCGACGATGCCACCGTTCACCGTCTTCAGAGAGCCGTCCGGCTGCTCGGCTGCCTCATAGGCGTTGGCAACGTTGAAGGCGATGTTGGTGACCAGCGATGTCTTGCCCATGGCGGGGCGGGCCGCGAGGATGATCAAGTCGGAACGCTGCAGACCGCCCATCGTCCTGTCGAGATCGTTGAGGCCGGTCGCAATGCCCGACAGGTGACCGTCACGCTGATAGGCGGCGGCGGCCATGTCGATGGCTTCGCGCAGCGCGTCGGAAAACGTGTGGAAGCCACCTTCGTAACGGCCGCTTTCGGCGATACCGAACAGCCGGCGCTCGGCATCCTCGATCTGGGCGCGGGGCGGCATGTCGATCGGCGCGTCGTAGGCGATGTTGACCATGTCCTCGCCGATGCGGATCAGATCGCGGCGAACGGCAAGGTCGTGGATGATGCGGCCATAGTCCTCGGCGTTGATGATGGTGGTCGCCTCGGAGGCGAGGCGCAGCAAATACTGCGTCACCGGCATCTCGGCGATCTGGTAATCGGCCGGGTAGAAAGTCTTCAGAGTGATCGGCGAGGCGACCTTGCCGCCGCGGATGAGCTGGCCGATCTTCTCGTAGATCGCCTTGTGCTGCTCGATGAAGAAGTGCGGAGGCTCAAGGAAGTCGGAGACGCGGAAGAACGTCTCGTTGTTCATCAGCATGGCACCAAGCAGCTGTCGTTCCGCCTCGACATTGTGCGGTGCGCTGCGGGCGAGCGCTGTAGCCTGATCTTCGACACGGCGGATGGTGGACATGGGACGGAAGGGTTCCTATGCGTTCTGGCTGACGAAGAGAGAACAGTATCAAGCCCCGTCCTGACAGGACGCGGCAGTTGTCATCGACTCCCATAATTCACAAAGGAGTCGAATTTCCCGACATTGAGCATTGACTCTGGCGGTCAGGCAACGCCGCGTTGAGGGAATCGGTAGGCTATTGTTTGGGCACGAAAAACCCCGGGGATATTAGCCCCGGGGCAGATCTCTAGCGACGAGCCTGAACCTAAGCCGGCTCAGAGCTCTTCGCGGTCCATTCCCTCGTCCTCAAGCACCGAGCTGACTTCGCGGACGAAGGTGTCTTCGCGGGCGTTGGCGGTGACGTCCTCGCCCTTGGCCTGACGCTGAGCTTCTTCCTCGGAACGAGCGATGTTGAGGGTGATGGTGGCGTGCACGTCGGCGTGCAGGATGATCTCGACGGTGTGGACACCGAGATTCTTGATCGGCGAGTTGATGTTCACCTGCGAACGGGTGATGGTCTCACCGGCGGCGGCGAGGATGTCGACGATGTCGCGAGCGGCAACGGAGCCATAGAGCTGTCCGGTCTCGGCAGCCTGACGGACCACCACGAAGGAACGCTGGTCGAGGCCGACCTTGATCTGCTCGGCCGACGACTTGCGCTCGGCATTGCGGACCTCGAGGGCGGCACGCTCACGATCGAAGCGGGCCTGGTTCTCCTTGGTGGCGCGCAGCGCCTTGCCCTGCGGCAGGAGATAGTTGCGGGCGAAGCCGTCGCGAACCCTGATGGTCTCGCCGAGGGTGCCGTGCTTACCGATGCGCTCGAGAAGGATAACCTTCATTTTCTGTACTCCAGTCTGTTTGTCCTGGCGTTGCCGCCGTTTGGGAGATCGAGGCCGTCAGGCACCCGGTCGTTTGTTGAGCCGCTTGGCCCTGAGGCCGAGCGGACCATCGAGAATGCCGGCGATCGCCAGCGGAATGAGTGGGATCGAAAGGACGAAGGTGGCGCCGTAAGTGACGCCAAGAATCAGCGGGGCGGCCGGATTGCCACGCACGAAAACATGGAGAACGGCAAATCCCACCAAAGCGAAGCCCATGCCTGCCGCGCCCGCGATGACGCCAGCAACCAGCCCGACGGAGGTATCGAGGCTGGCAAGGAGCGCCGCTACGACGAACACAACGGCCATCCAAAATGGCAGCGAAAGCGTTTCGGCGATGGCATCATCGCCTCGTTTCAATCGTCCAGACAGGCGTACGATGCGACCACCCAGCCAAAGGTTGAAAGCCGTGAGCACCAGCCAGAACATGGCAAGCGCGAGAGGCATCAAACGCATGTAGATGAGGAGTGCCGGCATCAGCTCTTCGCGTGTCGGCGTACCGAACTCACCGGAGTTCTGGCCCATGGAGACCAGCATGTCGGCGACATCGCTGGCGGTTGCCTGGACATCAAAGCCGATAATCATGCCGACGGCGACAATGGTTGCGGCCGTCACCAGCACCATCGCCGTGAAGATCCGGCGAAGCGGATACCATTCGAAGTCATTGCCTTCAGCGTCGAGCGGTCGACCAAGCCCGACGAGATAGGCATAGAACGCCATGGGAGCGGCAATCACCAGTGCATGCAGAAGTGCTGCCTTCCAGGACACGAAGGCCAAGAGGCCCAAGAATCCGGCGAGCACGGCCGCGATTCCGGCAAGCGTACCCCAGCCTATGGTGACGATGGCGACTGGAAGAGCGGACATGAAAAATAGCGGCGTGCCAAGGGCACCGCCACTCGTGACGGCTGCAAACAGAAGAGCAGAGGCGGCACCCGCTGCGATGCCGAGAATAAGTCCGTTCACGTTTGTCTCGCTGTCCCGCGCGGTCATCAAACATGACGACCGATGCTTTGATCGACGACCCATGTCGTCGGGCGGTTAGGGGTGCCGAGCCGAGGCCGCATCCCAACTTTGCGGAAGAGGCGCCGCGAGACAATCGCGACGCCGGGTATCTCTGTGCGCCTTCAGGCGCCCACCATCACTTGATGATGAACGGCAGCAGGCCGAGGATACGGGCCCGCTTGATCGCCTGGGCGAGCTCGCGCTGCTTCTTGGCCGAGACAGCAGTAATGCGGGACGGAACGATCTTGCCACGCTCAGAGATGTAGCGCTGCAGGAGACGCACGTCCTTGTAGTCGATCTTCGGAGCATTGGCGCCGGAGAACGGGCAGGTCTTCCGACGACGGAAGAACGGACGGCGAGCGGCGGGGAGAGAAGTGATTTCCATGATTATTCCATGTCCCCAGCTTCGGCATCACGACGGGGAGCGCGGTCACGACGCGGACCACGGTCGCCACCACGGAAGCCACCACGATCACCACGGCCGGCGGGAACGCCGTCACGCTCGTCACGGTCGCGCTTCTGAAGCATGGCCGAAGGGCCTTCCTCGAGCTCGTCGACGCGAATGGTCATCGTGCGGAGAATGTCTTCGCTGAGGCTTTCCTGACGCTCCAGTTCGGCGACGGCGGCATGCGGCGCATCGAGATTGAACAGGACGTAGTGAGCCTTGCGGTTCTTCTTGACGCGGTAGGCGAGGGCGCGCAGGCCCCAGTTCTCCACCTTCTTCACCGCGCCGCCATTGCCTTCAATGACGGCCTTGTACTGGTCAGCGATCGTTTCCACCTGCTGGGCGGAAACGTCCTGGCGGACCAGGAACACGTGCTCGTAGAGCGCCATGTCTGTACAGCCTTTCTCGGTTCCATTGACCACCCGGCGCCAAGCCTCTGCGAACCCTCCGAAAGGCTCCACAGATACGAGATCGAGAGCGGAGACACGGGAAGACGATCCTTGTTCAGGGATCAGAGGCCTTGCCTTGCGGCGCAGCCACCTTCCGTTCAGCCCCCAGCCGGGTATCGTCCATCTTGAACGATGGCGGGCTCATACAGGAAAGAGGCCGCTGCGGCAAGCAAATTCGGGCTCGGCATGAAGTCTTGGCTCCAGCCGATGCCAGAAAATACGGCACGGCACAGGGAATTGCCCCAATGGTCAAGTTCGCCGCGTCATGCTTGGGTAACCTTTCCCGAAGGGGCGCGCTGGGGAGTGAGCTGACGTGGATGTGCTGCTCGTCGTCGATATGCAGACCGGCCTTAGGGAGGGGTTGCCGAAATACGACCTTCTTGGCGTCGTCGGACGCATCAACGCCCTTGGAGGTGCGATCCGTAAGCGCGGCGGCCGGGTGGTGTTTATTCAGCATGCAGGGGCAGCTGGGGATATTTTCGAATCCGGCACGCCCGGCTGGCGGTTTTTGCCCGAGCTGAGACGTGCACCCGATGATTTCGCCGTCGCAAAGACGCTCAACGATTCGTTTCATGAAACGCCGCTTCGGGAAATCCTGACCAATCTTGGGACCGAACGACTGCTCGTCGCTGGTTGGGCGACTGACTTTTGCGTCGACGCGACGGTGCGCCGCGCCGCAACACTTGGGTTTTCCGTGGTGCCTGTCGCTGACGCGCACACGGTGTCCGATCGGCCGCATCTTTCAGCCAAGGCCGTCATCGATCACCACAACTGGGTTTGGGGCGGCCTGATCGCACCCGGTGGCATTACGGTCCTGCCGACCCATACGATTCTGAACGGTGATTGCTGAGCGCCGACCATCAGGCCGGGTATCCTCATCGGAGTTTGGGCGGCAAGTCATTCCGCAATGGCCGCGCTAACTCCTGCGATAAAGCAGTTTCTCATCGCGATCGACCTCTTGGGCCGGCAGACAAATCTTCGAGTCTCCAGCGGTTCGCTGCGGTCTACGAGCGTCAGAAGCCTCCGATGGAGCAAGGCTGGACTGTTCGGCCATAGGGAATCCTTCGCGGCAGGTCGTGAAAAAGCCGAGCAGTTGAAGGCTGGAGATGTCCCGATTTTGGTTCAGTTCTTTTGAACCAACATATCAAAAACACCGCCTAAAGCAGTGTTGCAACTAACATTTCTGAAGAAGTGGCGGGAGTGACGGGGCTCGAACCCGCGACCTCCGGCGTGACAGGCCGGCACTCTAACCAACTGAGCTACACCCCCGCTGGGCCGTATCGTATCGCTCGCTGTCTTGTCGGCAGCGCCGCGTTCCGTGTTGGTGAGCGGTGAATTAGGGGATGCCTTTAGGGAAGTCAAGCGACCTTTTTCGACTTTTTGTCGGGTAGGTATCGGCAGCATTCAGGAGTGGCGGAATCCTGCTGAATTTCTTTGCAAACTTCCTTTGGCAGGTTGGTGTTGTCGACGGTCGTTTGGAAGGGATAACGCGGCGGTCGGGACTTTGCCGGCGAATCCAGCCACCAAACCGGGAGAGCTACGCAGGCCTTCGGAGCGCAGCTTGGGGCGAGGATGTGCTTCGACTTCGCCGATTGTCGTTCCCGGCGTCGACGGCATCGATTTCGTTAGGTCGATAGCTGAGGTCCCGGACGCATCATGGACGCAAGAGCGGATCGAAAGGGCATGGCCATAGCTGCCGGCATGGCTGTGGTGATCGTCGCCGACGGTCAGGCTCATGGCGGAGCTGTGGGCATGGCGGTGATCTGCGGACAGTCACCGTGCAATGAGGGCCGCAGCGGTGCCCTGTGAGAGGGGGCTCTTAGGTCGAACTTGAGGCCCTAACCTTCGACTGTCTGCCGTAGTCGGTGCGGCAATCGAGGATTCAAATAACTGGCGCCAGTAGTTGGTCGCTCCGTTCTGGACCTTCAGTTCGATCGGCAATGGTGTTCTGAGGGATACTGCCTACTTAACAATGTGGCATTTCTGCCGATCGGTGCTGCAAGCTGTATGCACTTGGCTCGCCACCGTTTGTGAATCGATTCTGGCTGCTTGACCGCGTCTCGTCGGCAATATTTCGTCGATTCACCCAGGGCGACGGGACACGGGGATGCCTGTCGACGGGACGGCCCAACAGAGTCGGCTTCATGCCGGTCTGGGAGGAAACATGATAGCGCGTCTTGTGAAGGTTTTGATGTTGTCCGCCGCCGTTCTGGCGGGCGGTCCGCTTGCCGTGAGTGGCGGTGCGGAGGCGGCGGCCACGATGCAGAATACGGCCAAGAAACTGACGGCTGCACAGATGCTGGACAGGCAAGGGGTAGCCGTAACAGTCATCGCCAAGCGCTACACCGCTTTGCCCAAGGATGCCCGCGGCAGGTCGGCACCGTTTCTGAAGGGCCTGATTGATCTTGCCAATGCATACCGCGATGTTGGGACTGCCAGCAAAGCGCGCGACAACAAGAAGATGGGCGCGGCCTTACCGAAAGTGGCAACCTCGCTCGCCAAGCTCAACAGTGCTTATCAACTGTCGGGGATTCATGATCCCACGATCGCGGACTCTCTCAAGTCGCTTAATGGACTTTGGAGAAGCTATCTAAAGGTCGTCAATGTCGGCGCATCGCAAAAGTCGGGCAAGCAATCGACGGCCAGCGTTCGCAAGATCAATCAGATGCGCCACGAGCTTATGAAGCGCGGTGCGGGTCACAAGACTGACCGTCGGGCCGCATCGCAACGTGCTCATTTGCTTGCCCTGCTCAAGGAGGCAGATGCAGCGAGTCGGCGGGCCGATCAGCTTTGGTACGCATCCATGCTGATGGCCGAAGTTTATGGCTACTATGCGGGCTCGTATGAATATTATACTGCCTACGAGCCGACCTATGCTGTCGAATACAAAGAATCGTGGAGGATGGTTTCCTCTGAGACGAGGTATTTTTACAGCGAATCCGTTTCCTATTACGAAGAGTACTCGTGGTCGTCGTATGAAGAGACGGTCGAGGTTTCCGAGAGTTATGATTTCGGCATGACTGAGCAGGAGCTCACCTCCGCAGAGACTCAAATTGAGACTACGGGTGTCAGTGTCAGCGCCGAGACGGAGAGTTTGTATCAAGCCTCCGAGGAACGGCAGACACTCGATACTGTTGAAACCGAGATCAACGCGGATGAGGCTGCCACAACCGAAGCTCCCGCTCCGGACGCAGTCGCTCCCGAAACGAACGAAAACCAGCCAGCCGATGCCAATGAGGCGCCTGCTCCAGATGCTGTTGCTCCCGGTACGGATGACAAGCCGGAGGGAGCCGAAGAGGAGCCGCAGACAAATGACGGTGCCGTCGAGCCGCAGGACGAAGCCGGGCAGGGGGCTGACGAGGCGCTACCTGAAGGCGACAGTTCGAACGGTGAGGCAACGACTGACGACCAATCGCAGGACGAAGCGACGCCTGATGAAGGGAGTGATGCCTGTGCAGGCGACAATCCGCCAGCCGACTGCTTCTCAAATGACGAGGGTGCCACTGGTGATGACAATGCCACTGGTGATGACAATGCCACCGGTGATGAAGGGGCGTCTGGAGACGAAGGTGCGGGAAGCGACGCCGGCAGTGCGGGTGACGAAGGTGTCGCAAGTGATGAAGGTGGTGGCGACGATCAAAGCTACGAAGAGCCAGCCCAGGATGATACCGCGGTTGAGGAGGACTCCGGTGGAGGCGACGATAGCTCGGGTGGGGATGACTCCGGTGGAGATGATTCCGGCGGCGGTGGCGATGACGAGTAAGCTTTTCTAGACCGCATAAATAACGAAAACTGTCCCGGTGGAGAAGTCCAGCCGGGACAGCCCGTTTATTGAGTTCTCGATTCTAGCTGCCTCGCCGAAGGTCCGTCACGATGGCAAGTTGGGCACCGTCGAGGCGTTCGCGATAGACTTGGATGTTTTCAAGCACACGCTGAACGTAGTTCCGCGTCTCGCCATAGGGAATGCTTTCGATCCAGTCGACCGGATCCACGCCAGGGTTGCGCGGATCGCCGAAGCGCTGCACCCACTCCCTGACCCGGCTCTTACCCGCGTTATAGGCGGCAAATGTCAGGATATAGGAGCCGCCGAACTCGTCGAGAAGTTCGCGGAGATGGGCAGCGCCAAGCGTCGCATTGTAGCCGGGATCGCTGGTGAGGCGGTCCTTGGAGAATTTGACACCGATCGTTTTCGCTGTATTTGCGGCCGTCGTCGGTATGAGTTGAAGCAAGCCCAGAGCGCCGGCGGCCGAGCGAGCGCGGGGGTCGAAGGCGCTTTCCTGCCGGGCGATGCCGTAGACCATCGCCGTCTCAACCAGCTTCTGATGGCGTGCACTTTCCGGGATGGCGTCGAGCGGGAAGGCGAGACGCTCGGCACCGAGGCCGCGATCGGCGGCGAGCTTGCCGATCTGCAAGGCGAGACGATGATCGCCTTGGCTTTCGGCAAAACCTGCCAAGAGCGCTACCTGTCCTCCGGTGGGAAGCGTCTTTGCCAATTCCAGGTAGAGGAGATTGGCGTCGCTCTCCCGCCCGGCTCTCAGTAGCTGCACCAGAACGCGGGCAAGGTCGGTCCGTGCGAAAGCGGCGCGATCGGCATCGGTCGGCTTCGGAGCGGGCGGCAGACCAAGGGTGGGTAAGCCTAGTTTCACCCGCGACAGCTGCCCGTAAAAGGTGAACTCATCATCCGCGGCGCGACCGTAATGGGCTCGGGCGTTTTCACTGCGACCGGCCGCTTCCTCGGCTCGGGCGATCCAGTAGTTGGCGCGGGCACGCGAGATCGGCTTTTGCGATACCTGTTCGAGTTCACTGAAGTGACGGACCGCCGATTGTGGGTCTTTCAGGAAGCGCAATGCATACCAGCCGGCATGGAAGTGCGCCTCCTGCAACGTGGTCTCGCTGCCGCCAGCTTGGCTCGCAACCACCTTGTAGGCCAGGTGGGAGCTGTTCTTTTCCATGAGGTCGCGAGAAACGATGCGCCGTTCCACCCACCATGCGTCGCCATGGCGTACGGTAGCCTTGGAGTCGACGGAAAGGATGGCTTTGGCGGCTTCTTCCGGCCGGTCGGCGCGACGATGCCATTCAGCGAGCGTAAAGGCGTAGAGCGGATCCTTGCGGACCGCTTTCGGCACTGCGTCGAGTTTCCGTCCCGCGTCGGCGCCGGAGCGCAGCACGGCTGTGCGGGCCGATGCCAGGGCGGCATAGCCGTCCGGCAAATAGGGAGTGAGCGCTGCCGCCTGAGTAACGCGGTCGGCATACATCAGCATGTCGTAACGCGCTTTATGTTGGGTGCGGGTCAACACCTTGCCGAACTCGGCGATGGTGGCCTTGTCGTCGGCCGGTGACAGCGGTTCCCTTGCCCACCACGCGCCGAGCAGGGCAGATGCTTCGGATTGGCGGCCGGCGGCGATCAGCGCTCGGGCGAGCGACTTTGTTCCCTTGTCTGAAATCGGAGCCGAACCGGCGTAGGCGGAGATCTCGTCGGAGGGAGATAGGTCCATCTCCGAGAGGGCTTGTTCGGCGCGCCGACGCATCAGTTCCACCGACGGCCAGTCGGGCCGCCGTCGGGCAAAATCCGTGATGGTGGCCGGTGTGAGGCCCTGGGCGCCGCGCCGAATGGCCATCCAAGTAACGATGTCTCGATCAAGTTGCGACAGTCCGGACGCGATGGACAGCGCGCCGGCAAGATTTTTGGAGTCCACGGCATCCAGAGCCGAGCGCAAACCGTCGATACTTGTCTGCGACAGGTTCGGTAGTGCACCGGTAATGTCGACGGCTGGCGCGGCAAGGGCGGGCAACGTCTCCGACAGCATAGCCGGCAAGGCGATCAGAAGCGCGGCGACGAGCGAAGGCGTCTTGAGCATGGCAACCCTCATCAATTGAAAATTAACTTCAAGATGTCGCCATTTTGTTGAGGAAACCTTGACGCCGCGGGCGGAGGGGAGGGAAGCCAGTTTATGACACGCCTTTGTGGCAAATTTCCACAAAGGCAGGCGGAGCTGTTGTTCTTCGCCCATCCTCGCCTTATTGTCCGCCGGCTGCGGACCGGGTTGCACTTTCGCATCCTGCCCAGTCCATCATGAAGAGGGATCATGTTCAAGGGATCGATCACCGCGCTTGTCACGCCTTTCCGCGACGGTGCTATCGACTGGAAAGCCTTCGAGGCTTTCGTCGACTGGCAGATCACGGAAGGCAGTCATGGCCTGGTTCCTGTGGGAACCACGGGCGAAAGCCCGACGCTCAGCCATGACGAGCACAAACGTGTGGTCGAGGCCTGCGTCAAGGTCGCGGCCGGTCGCGTGCCGGTGATTGCCGGTGCCGGTTCGAACAATACGGCAGAGGCCATCGATCTCGCCCAGTTTGCCGAAAAGGCGGGGGCGAACGCGCTTCTCGTCGTTACGCCCTATTACAACAAGCCGAACCAGGAAGGCCTTTATCGGCATTTCAAGGCGATCAATGACGCCGTCGGCCTGCCGATCTTCATCTACAACATTCCCGGTCGATCGGTGATCGACATGTCGGTGGAAACGATGGCGAGGCTCAACGAGCTCCGCAACATCGTTGGCGTCAAGGACGCTACAGCAAAGGTTGAGCGTGTGTCTGCCCAGCGGCAGGCCATGGGACCCGGCTTCATCCAGCTTTCTGGTGAGGACGGAACGGCGCTGGCGTTCATGGCCCATGGTGGCCATGGCTGCATTTCGGTGACGGCCAATATTGCCCCACGCCTCTGTGCCGAGTTCCAGAATGCCTGTCTGGCTGGCGATTTCGCCAAGGCTTTGTCCATTCAGGACAAGCTCTATCCGCTGCATCATGCTTTGTTCATCGAGCCGAATCCGCAGGGCGCCAAATATGCGCTGTCGCTGATCGGCAAGATGCAGAACGAACTGCGTCTGCCGCTGGTGCCTGTGGCTCCGGCGACCGAAGCGGCGTTGCGCAAGGCACTCGAGCACGCCGGTCTCTTGAGCTGACGGATGGCAAGGTGATGGCGCAAAGGAAGAAAAAGGCAGATCCGAACAAGAAGATCGTCGCCGACAATCGGGCGGCGCGCTATCACTATGCTCTGGGTGAAAAACTCGAGGCTGGCATCATGCTGGTCGGCACGGAGGTCAAGAGCCTGCGCGCCGGCCGCATCAACCTCGGAGAGGCCTATGTCGGTGTCGCCGGCAGCGAGGTTTATCTTTATAACGCCCACATTCCCGAATACTTGCAGGGCAATCGTTTCAATCATGAGTTGAGGCGTGCGCGCAAGCTGCTCCTGCACCGCAAACAGATCGACCGTCTCATCACCTCGATCCAGCGGCAGGGAATGACCATCGTGCCCCTCAGGCTGTATTTCAATGAGCGCGGCATGGCCAAGTGCGAGATATCTGTTGCCGAGGGCAAGAAGCTGCACGACAAACGGCAAGCCACCAAGGAGCGCGATTGGAATCGTGAGAAGGCTCGCCTCCTTCGCTCTCGCGAATGAGCGGGAACGGGGGCAAGCGTTCGTAGTGACGCCTAATCCCTTGCATCGCGCTTGAAAGTCGACATGTTGCGCGCGCGAGTGCGGGACGGATGGCCGAGTGGTTTAAGGCAGCGGTCTTGAAAACCGCCGAGGGTGCAAGCCCTCCGTGAGTTCGAATCTCACTCCGTCCGCCACTGACTTGTTTTGCAATGTGATGGATGGGCGTCGCCAGCGCCTATCGCGTGATCGTGCGTCTGATTGCCTGAGGTGGCTGGCCGAAATGCCGAACAAAGGCTCTGCGCATCCGCTCCGGGTCGCGGAAGCCAGTCGCCAGCGCAATCCGTTCGATCGGTTCACGCGAACTCTCCACCCGTTCACGCGCGGCTTCCAACCTCAGGCGTTCGATGGCTTTGGCGGGGCTGATGCCGATCACGTTCGAAAACGTGCGGGAGAAGTTGCGCGAACTCATGGCCATCCGTTCTGCCAGCCGGTCCACCGTCAAGGGTTCCGCGAGGTTGGCTCGCATCCACTCGAACAGTGGAGAAAAGGCCGTGGCGTCACCGCCCAAATCGGCAAGGGCGGAAAACTGTGACTGACCCCCGGGTCGGCGATAATAGACCACCATTTCCTGGGCTACACGCCGGGCGGCTTTCTCGCCGAGGTCATCGGCGATCAAGGCGAGCGCAAGATCGATGCCGGCACTGATCCCCGCCGATGTCCAGATGTTCTCGTCGCGGATATGAATGCGATCGGCTTCGACACGCACCCTCGGGAAGAGCTGCCGAAGCTCTTCTGCTCGACGCCAGTGGGTCGTAACACGCTTGCCATCGAGCAATCCCGCCGCAGCCAATAGGAAGGCGCCCGAGCAAACGCTGCAGGTTCGACGAAACTTCGCGGCGCCATTATGCAAAAACGCGATCTTGTCCGGGCATAGCATCGCGGCGCGACTGCCGTTACCACCGGACACGATGAGCGTGTCGATGAAAGCTGAAGCGGAGGCGGCGACAGTATCGATCGAGACGCCGGACGAACTCGCTACAGGCCCGCCTTGTACCGACATGACTGTCAAACGATAAGCGCCTGGCTCAACCCGCGCGGCGATTTCGAAAGCGGTTATCGGTCCGCTGGCATCGAGCAGCTGGAAATCCTCATAAATAAAGATGGCGACGTTTTTGGTCATTGGCAGAAAACGAGGGATCGTTGTCGTTTCACCAAGTTGCTCGCCTTGGCATGATGGAGCAAGTGAAAAAGGGGAGCCATCCATGACAGATGTGCCGTTCCGGGTTGTCTTCGCCGTTTACTCCGGCATGACCCAACTCGATTTCACCGGGCCGTATCAGTTTCTTTCTCGCTTGCCGCGAAGCGAGGTGATCGTCGCCAGCGCAGCCGGGGGAGACGTGTTCAGCGAAGGGTTGACGTTTGCCGGAACACGGCGCTTGGCGGAAATCTCAGCCTGCGACTTGATCTGCGTACCGGGCGGCGCGAACGCAACCGCCGTTGCGCTGGATTTGGGACTTGTCGGGGAAGTCAGGCGCCTGGCGCAGGGCGCGCGCTACGTGACATCTGTTTGCACTGGCTCGCTCATTCTGGGAGCTGCGGGTTTGTTGGAAGGGCGCCGCGCGGCCTGCCACTGGGCATGGCGATATCTGTTGCCGCTTTATGGCGCCATCATCGATGACAGGCGGGTGGTGCAAGACGGCAATCTCATTACCGGCGGTGGGGTGACGGCGGGCATCGACTTCGCGCTTACGGTGATTGCCGAAGTTGCCGGTTCCGAGGTGGCGCAACTCATTCAGCTTGGGCTCGAGTATGCTCCAGCACCGCCTTTCAACGCTGGGTCTCCGGAGAGTGCCCCTGCCGCAATCCTGGCCGCATACCGAGCGCGGCTTGCTGGCGTGATGTCCGTGCGCGAGGCCGAGGCTCGCGCCGCCGTTCCCCGGATTGCCGTCTTGAGCGGATGACGCGGCCAACCGCCAGTAGGACGGTTGGCACTTTGGTGTGATGTTCTTCCAAGTTGGACTTCTGCCGCTTCGCGGATCCCAAGGATTATGCTTTTGCGACATGGCTTGCTTGGCGTCTCCGTCTCGGCAATCTTTGCCTTTGTGTTCTCGTCCGGCCAATCAGCGTTCCTCCGCCTCCAGTTTCTCCGTTGCCTGCTTGATGAACAGAAGCTCATCGCGCCACGGCAGGGTCTTGGAAACGTTGGCATTTGCGAGCGCTTCATCGAGAACGGCTCGCAGCTTTAAAAGCTTAACCTTGTCGCTGCCTGTAAACTTCTCGGCGCGCTCACGCCAGCGTCGGGCGAGATCCAAGGCTTCCGGCGCTCCAGGATCTTTCCCCAGAAGGGACTTGGCTTCTGCCAGAAGCACCTGCCGTTCCGCGGCTTCTTTATGGGTGTCCTTGGCGTCTCGCGGAACCTCAAGCAGTTCCTGGCGATCTGCCTCCGAGAAGTGCTCCTTGAAAAGCGAGGCAAGCGTATCGCGCCAGTCGGGTTTGACATCAGGCATGACGATCTCCTTGGTCAGGGTTACCAGATCGTCCATCGACAGGTTCTCGCCTGCTTCAAGCCGCGTCCGAGCCATGGTGACCGCTGATGCTGCAGCTTCCAGTGCCTTTATGCGGCGGCGAAGCTCCGTTTCCTGGGCTTTCAGTATAGGCTTCAGATCGTCGCCAAGGCCCGAGAGGCATTCAGCAATCTGGGCCAGCGAAAGGCCCAGTGATTTCAACGCCAAGACCTGATGCAGCTTCTCTATTTGCTCGTGACCATAGACCCGGTAGCCGGCAGCATTGCGGCCAGGGGTGATCAAACCGTGCCGCTCGTAAACTCGAAGCGCCTTGCTGGAAACCCCCAATAAGGCAGCTGTTTCGCCTGCAGTGCGGAATTTGGGGCTCCGGCTCAACGATGACTCCTGTCAATGAACAGGCGAACTTATCGTGCTGGACCCAAGGGCCGGGTCAAGCGTCTTTGTTCTGAGCTTAACTGCTCCGCAGGGTAGTCGAGAATACTGGGATCGCCCATTTCCCGATGTGCGAACAACGTGCCCGGTACGCAACGAACACCAGAGGGCTCCATCGAACTCCGACGGCAATGCCCCTTCGAACTGCCGTCGGAGAGTGCTTGTGCTCTGCCGCTTCGACAATGAGAGGAACCAGGGGCGGGCTAGCGCAACGACGTCGAATCCCTTGCATTGCGTTTGAAAAATCGACATGTTGCGCGCCGCGCGAGAAAGTGCGGGACGGATGGCCGAGTGGTTTAAGGCAGCGGTCTTGAAAACCGCCGAGGGTGCAAGCCCTCCGTGAGTTCGAATCTCACTCCGTCCGCCAACCGCTGATAACCAGACTCGGATCTCTGACTGAAAGTAACATGAGCCGCTTGATTAGAAATTTGAAATCGGCGCTGGGTATCAAAAAGGCCAAGAACGAGAGTTCCGATGACCTGCCCCTGTTCCGTTCCTTTGAGGAAGCCTTAGGTGCTTGCAATGCTGAAGGCTATCAGACGAGTGACCTAGTCAACGTGGTAGTTCAGAAGAACGTTATCTGCCGAGCTCAGATATCTTCGTCCGGTGCTCTCGGTCTGGATTCCTTACGAACGATGATTGGGATTGGTGCGCTTCGGGCTCAGCCCGTGCTACGCGTTTTGGATTTCGGCGGTGGTGGCGGCTATCACTACTTAATCGCGCGCGCAGTGCTCGGTGAAGATCAAGAAATCCATTGGAACGTAGTGGAAACGCGCGCGATGGCGAACGCCGCTAGGGAAAAGCTTGCCGGTGGCGGGCTTAAGTTTTTCGACGATATTCAAGACGCCGCAGCTGATCTTGGCCATGTCGACCTTATATTCACAAGTGGCGCGCTACAATACACGCCAGAACCGTTAGTTTTTTTGGCAAGATTGCTGGCTGTTCGCCCAGATCACTTATTTATAACCAGAACGCCTATGAACGACGGCGTCGACCAAGTGATCAGTGTTCAATCCTCGCGGCTTTCCGATAATGGTCCCGGGGTGCTGCCGCCTGGGTTTAATGATTATGAAATCAAATATCCCGTGACTTTCGCGAGCCGTCAAAAAATTATACAAATGCTTTCTGAGACCTACAAGATACGGTTTTCTGTTGATGAGGGCCGTTTCTCTCGCCCGATGGCAGGGAGATCGTTCAATATGTATGGTTATTTCTTTGATTTAGAACGCTGAAATTCCTCTGTTTGTTATTTCTTATTGCTTTGTCCGTCCCTGACACAGTGGCGCAATTCGTACTCAGGTATGGTTGCCTTTACAGCTTTACCTCCGGCGACGCTCATTTAGAGAGCCGCCGGAGGTTTAGTCTAACTCAGCCATTTTCGAGCATGTAGCCGACGTAGCGTTTGGAATCGATCGGATCGAACCCAAGGCGCGCCCGCAATTTCTTGCGGAGTTTGCTGATATGGCTCTCGATCACGCTTTCTTCGACTTCTTCATTGCAGAAGCCGTAGACGAAGCCGAAGATTTTTTCCTTGGTGACGCGCTTGTTCTGGTTGCGGACTAAGTATTCCAGGATACGCCGCTCGCGCCGCGGTAGAACGAAGGGTTCGCCGTTCACTTCGGGATCGCGCCCGTCAAAGAAGACGCGCATCGACCCGATGATCTTGCAATCTTCGGTCTGGCTACCGGTCCGGCGCTGGATTGCGCCGGCCCTGGCGATGATTTCGCGGATGTGAACCGGTTGCCGGACGACATCGTCGACGCCTACGGCAAACAGATTCAACGTCTGCTCGAGGCTGGGAACATCGCTGAAGGCAATCAGGGGAGCGCCGCATCTCTCACGGATGATTTTCGGCACCGACTGACGATCTTCGCAATTGCCCAGCAAAAAACCCTCGATGGTTAAAAGGTCGCTGTCAGGTGCGGCCCCCATCCAGTCTCGGAACTCCGGCGATCGAAAGCCGATCGAGGAAACCCCTTCCCGTTCAAATCCTGACGTATAGCCGGAAGTTACAATCTTCCGGTCATCAATGATGACGAACATAGCTCACATTCCCCGTCAATCGACCTAGTGGTAAAGATCAACGTCGGGGATAAGCTAGGTTGAGAAGTGGATATCGGTCAACTTGTTGCCATATGTGTCTGGCATGCTTCTGAAGTTGTGATTATGTAGATGGAAACGCTACCATTCCAATTTGTATGACAAACGCCGAGATTAAATACTGAAAAATTCGATAAAATTACGCATTATTGCCAGTTGAATTCATGGCGCGTTCATATTGGTATTTATGTATACGTCGATTGCCCGCCCGGTCAAGCCTGACGGACGCGCCCTCGGGCGATATGCCTATGAAGAAGTTACTCGGCTTACCCGGTTTTCTTGCCACAGAACGCGGCTGAGTTGGGCGTCCATGCTCCAAAGCCACTCCGCACCATGTTTCCTATGACAAGGCAGACGTACTGTTTTTGGGCGGGATTGTTGTTCGGCCCGGCGTGATACCGGGCCACAGCCATCGTCCAGGTGTCATGCCTGGCTCGCAACTCGTTGAGAAAGCGGGCGGCATACTGGACGTTCTTGTGGGGATCGAACATCTCGGCCACCGAGGCAAATCGTGCGCCATGATAGTGATGATTGATCTGCATGCAGCCGAGGTCGATGAGCTTGACGCCGCGGGCTCGCTCTTTTTCGAAGCGGGTTAGGGCATCCGACAGGCTTGAGGCTACATAGGGTTTGCCGGCGATGTTCATCGCCAACGGCTGCAGTCCCTTCTTACCGCCGCTCTCCGTCATGCCCACGGCATAGAGAACGCCGAGCGGAATGCCGAACTCACTGGCTGCCGCCCGCATCTCGCGCTCGCAGATAGTTAGCTCTTCCGCGGTTGCCTTGCCGGTGGAGCTACAGGTAGAGATCGCTGCCAGAACGGCCAGTGCCACTTTCTTCATGGGGCGCTCCTTCTATCGGCTGGGAGCGGGCCGGCGGTCGATTGCCATGGCCCATGGAATCGTTCGAGCCTCGGTTGCCGCCTGTCTGCGCGTCGGGCTGGCCGGTCGACGTCTGAGCGCCCGCCCGGTTGTCGCCCGTCATTTGGCCGCCATCGGGCACAGTCGAGGTGGAGATGGCCACGACATCGGCTGAGTACCCCGAGCTGCGCAGCATTCTCGTCAGCATGTCACGGTCTTTGGCGAGGAGGTCGGCTGTTTCCTGACGGGAAGCCACGACCTCGAGCTCAAGCGACTTGTCGACAAGTCGCATCTTGAGGACGACAGACCCGAGGTCTTCTGGCTCCAACTTGACATGCAGTACTTTGAGCGGCCCTGTGGAGTGGCGTACCGGTTCGGTCGTCGGCGAGGTACCCTCAGTCGGAGAAGGCTCGCCCATCGCGACTAGCTCTTCGCCAACCGCCGACGCGATCTGTTGCACGGGCGACAGACGCGCTACCGGCTCGAAATGCGTTTCTCGAGTAACGACCGACATCTTGATGGGTGGGGCATCGGTCATTTCCGCTTCGTCGGGGACGGTGCCTGTTGCCCGATCGAGCAGGGAAGACAGGGCGGCAAAAGGATCGGATGCATTGGCTCCCGCTGCAGTGGGGGCATCGGCATGGACCAGATCAAGGTTGGCAGTGGAGGGCAGCATCGCACTCATCGAACGCCCCACAGGGCCCGCCGGTTGGTGGGCAGCTTTTTCGGGCGGCTCGACTGCCCCTTCGGCATTCGGGGTGCGTGCAGCCGTGAGCGCCGCAACACCGGCGTTGGTCGGCGGTTGCTCCGTCTGTTCCAAACGGTCTTTCGCATCGCGTCCGAGAATGGCCTGCCAAGCGAGGACCGGTTCGTTGGCGCCTGTCGGCTCGCAAGCTTGTGGCGCATTGGGGCCTTGATCCGAGTTGGTCTCCGATCCCGGGTCCTCCTTTGAATGCGTTCGGTTGCGCGTCGAGGGGGCGCCGCCCTTGACTGCGTCACCGGTAAGCGATTTCGCATCCTTGTCGGACGGTCTGTTGGCGACCTTCTCATGGCCGCCGAGCTGCCGCATCAACGCGCGGAAGGCGGCTTGCCGGTTATCGCCGTCCTTGGATGGCGATTTGCCAGTTACCTTGTCAGCCGGCTTGTCTCCTGCTGGTGCCACTAGCTGTGTGTCGATTCTGGTCATGGGCCGGTTGCCTTTTCGAGGAGGGCATCTGCGGAGGTCAAGTCCGCTTCGGCGGTGCGCATGGTGGCAGTCACCCAGCCATCGCCGCGTTTGCCATCGGCGGCGACAACGGCAACCGGCACCAAGGGAACCGGCACCGTCGGCGCTTCGCCGACGGCTACGGCGGCCGCGGTGGCGGCTTGCAACAGATCGGCGTCGCGCCGTCCGAGCTGGCGTTCGTTGATGTCGGCGAGACGCTTTTGTATCTCGCCGATGTCATTGCCGACGCCGATCGATGCGGCTGCGTCATAAAGAGCGGCACGCATGGCATCACTGCCTCCGACGGGAGACAACTTTGCCGCATCGGCCGCCGCCGAACGGGCCGTACTGAGCTTGCCGTGAACGACGGCTGCCTGTGCCAGTTGGAGGAAGAGAGCCCGCTGGTTCTCCGGGTCTGACGATTTCAGGATGGCTTCGAGGCGTGGAAAACGATCGTCGCCATCGGCAATTCCCAGACGGGCGATAGCCGTGGCAAAGCGCTGGCGAAAGTCTTCGGCATAGATCGACGTGCCGAAGCGGCGAAGGTATTGGCGCGACAGGAACTCGAAGCGATCGAGGTTGCCAGTCTGGGCGACAAGGAATACTTCGCGGCGGAGCGCAGCCTCTTCCACCAGCGTGCCCGGCATCAGGAGTCGAGCGTCGTCCAAGAGGTGAATTGCCCGGCCAAGATCCTCGCGGGCGACAAGACCGGCCTGGACGAGCGCTACCTGGCCGCCGAGCGACATCGGAAGCGAACGGCAATCGAGCGGCAGAAGACGTTTGCGCGCTTCGTCCTCTCGGTTCTCGATGTAGGCGAGTGCTCCAACGGCGAGATTTGCATCGACGGCGATGGGGGGAACCATCGCCAGAAGACCGCGCATGAGCCTGGGACTTCCGCCTGAAAGCGTGAATGTGACCGCAGCCCGCGCATTGCGTCGGTCCTGCCAGACGACGGGGTCTGCAGCCAGAAACTTCGCTTCCATGAGGCCGAGCAAGTCGCGCTGGGCGGCGACCGCGGAGGCATTGCCGTCCGCGACCTGTGTCTGCAACGTCTGCAGCGTGCGCACCATTTCATATGGTGGAATGGCGTCTGGTGGCGCGTCGGCGGCAGCGAGCGGGCTGGCGGCCAACAGCGAGACGAAGAAGGCGACGCGGCGGATCATGTTGGCGTCTCCCTGATCAGGATCTCGATGCGGCGGTTCTCCGGTGCTTCGGGGTCACCGGCATTCTTCAGCCAGTGGTCGGCATAACCTTCGATCTTCTCGAAGCGGGCCTCGGGCACGCCACCTCGCACCAGCATGTAATAGGCCATGTGGGCACGGGCCGTGGACAACCGCCAGTTGTCGTAGTCCTTGCTATGGAACGGCCGGGCGTCGGTGTGTCCGCGCACGACGATCTTGCCTGGTTGCTTTTCGATCAGTTTGCCAATGGCATCGATGGTCCGAATGAGCTCAGGCTCGGGTTCGGCCGAGCCAACGGCGAACATGCCGAACTTCCGTTCGTCCATCAGCGTCACCAAAAGGCCTTCGGGCGCTGCCGTCACTTCAATACCCGGTGTCGGGCCGATATTGCCCACGGCGGCCTGGATATCGCGGCCGAGCGTTTTTGCTCCAATCCCTTCGGCGATGCGAGACTGAGTGGCTGCCGGCTTCTCTGCCTCGCTTGGAGTGCTTTTCCCGGTCGTGGGGGCAGATTGCTCGCCTTGTTCGGGGCTTTGTGCGGGGGCTGTCGGCGCCGGAGTCTGTTCTGGAACGGAAAGCTGGGTGCTAGGCTGGGCATCTTTAGTGATGTTCGGTGCGACTGGTGGCGCTTGAAGAGAGCTCGGCGCAGCCTCAGTCTCCGAGGTTCTTGCCGTTGCGTCGATCGGCGGTTTGGCAACCGGAATGGGGGGGATGGTCTCCTTGGCATCAGTCTCTGCGATTTTCACGGGATTTGCCGCGCTGACCTGCGCTTCGGCTGGTGCATCGGAGGCTTGATCGGCTGGAGTATTGCTACCACCGGTCTCGTCGCCATCCTGTGGCGTCGGTTTGCGGGACATTTTCCAGTAAACCGGATCGAAGGGATCGCGCTGCGCGTCGCCACCGTTGAGGCCAGGCTCGCCCGACTGGCCGAGCGTTTCGAAAGCACCTACGTTGTCGGCAGACTGATTGGGCTCCGAACCGGCGACAAGGGCTGCCAGTACCGCATATGGGTCTTCGAAGAGGGCAGCTTCGGAATAGCGCGGCTTGCGTTCGTTCGGCTTGTCGAGCGTTTGGCTGTAGCCTTTTAGATTGTCGTCGAGGCTCTCGATCGCCGAGCGTTGATCCTTGCCGTCAGGCTTGCCCTCTTTTTCGGTTTCGAGCGGATCTCGCAGGCCTTTCTTGTCTACCGTGGCTTCGGCGAGCTTGATCGGGTTGAAGTAGCTCGCGACAGCTTCCCGTGTCTTCTGATCGGTGGCGTTGATCAGCCACATCACCAGAAAGAAGGCCATCATCGCCGTCATGAAGTCGGCGTAGGCGATCTTCCAGACACCGTGTTGAGGTTCTTCGGTCCTGCGATGCAATGACCGTCGAACGAAGATGATTTCCGGGGGCTCGGCGCTCATGGCGTTCACTCTTCACTCTGCAGGAGGCGGGCGACCCATTCCTGAAGGCGGGTCTCGATCAAGGTCTCG
>JARKNW010000018.1 GCA_029976075.1 Pleomorphomonas sp. | reverse complement strand
AGGTCAGCGACGGTAAGGCCTTGGTAGTGGGACACGACGATGACGCCCGCGCCCTTGAACGAGGCGTTGAGTGCGTCGATCAGTTCCCGCTTTTCCGCTCTATCCACGGCCTGTCTCCAGATAAACGACAAGGCTGTCGCCTCGTCGTCAGGTTGCTGTTGCCATGCAATCACCCGAAAGCTCTTGCACGGCGTTCGCGGCCTGTCCGCCAGCCCGTCCCGGAAAACCGGCGTGACTGGAGGGAAGAGTTCGAACCGGTACTTGTCTTTGGAAGAACGGCGAACCATCCTTCGGATACATACAGGTCTCACTCCCGTCTCATGCAGGCCCCGACGTCACCCAGAGGCTGGGATCGGTCCGTTAGGCTTAGGTCGCGGCAGATGCCGGACACCCGCAATCTCGGACAGGGTCGGAAGCCTCCCTCGGGAACGGGTCCCTCCGGAAGCCGCCGATCCCGCCGGCCGTAGCCGACGGGAAACTCATCGCTCCGCTATCGGAGCAGCCGACCCCGAAAGGGTCGGAATTCATCGTCAGGAAGCCGCGCCCAGGGAGCCGACTTCAACCTTGACGCCCGGGCCCATGGTCGAGGAGACCGACAGGCGCTGCAGGTAGGTGCCCTTGGCACCCGTCGGCCGGGCCTTCTGGACGGCATCGACGAGCGCGCGCACGTTGTCGAGCAGCGCCTCGGCGGTGAACGAGGCCTTACCGACGCCGGCGTGGACGATACCAGCCTTCTCGACGCGGAACTCGACCGCACCACCCTTGGAGGCCTTGACGGCGGCGGTAACGTCGAGCGTCACCGTGCCAACCTTCGGGTTCGGCATCAGGCCACGGGGACCGAGCACCTTGCCGAGACGACCGACGAGCGGCATCATGTCCGGCGTGGCGATGCAGCGGTCGAAGTTGATCTCACCCTTGTGGATGCTCTCGACCAGATCCTCGGCACCGACGATGTCGGCTCCGGCGGCGGTCGCCTCATCGGCCTTGAGGCCACGGGCGAACACGGCGACGCGGACGGTCTTGCCCGTGCCATGGGGAAGCTGAACGACGCCACGGACCATCTGGTCGGCATGACGAGGATCGACGCCCAGGTTGATGGCGACTTCGACGGTCTCGTCGAACTTCGCCGTGGCGCGCTCCTTGATCAGGCCGAGGGCCTCGGTCAGCGGATAGAACTTCTTGCGATCGATGCCTTCGCGGCTCGCGGCGACGCGCTTGGGAAGCTTGGCCATGTCGGTCACTCCGCGATCTTGAGACCCATGGAGCGGGCAGAGCCCTCGACCATGAGCATGGCGGCGTCGATGGAGGTGGCGTTCATGTCGACGAGCTTCTTCTCGGCGATCTCACGCACCTGCGCCTTGGTGACGGAACCAGCAACGCCAGTACCCGGCGTCTTCGAGCCCTTATCCAGACCGGCCGCCTTCTTCAGGAAGTAGGTGATCGGCGGAGTGCGGAGCTTGAAGGTGAACGAGCGGTCGGCATAGATGGTGAAGAGCACCGGGATCGGCATGCCCTTTTCCATACCCTGCGTCTGCGCGTTGAACGCCTTGCAGAATTCCATGATGTTGAGGCCGCGCTGACCGAGCGCG
>JARKNW010000159.1 GCA_029976075.1 Pleomorphomonas sp. | reverse complement strand
TTGCATTGAAAGAGGTCGGCTGATGGATATCCGCGCCGCGGAAATTTCCGCAATCCTCAAGGAGCAGATCAAGAACTTCGGCCGCAATGCCGAGGTATCCGAGGTCGGCCAGGTTCTCTCCGTCGGTGACGGCATCGCCCGTGTCTACGGTCTCGACAACGTCCAGGCGGGCGAAATGGTCGAGTTCCCCGGCGGCATCCGCGGCATGGCCCTCAACCTCGAGAGCGACAACGTCGGCGTCGTCATTTTCGGCTCCGACCGCGACATCAAGGAAGGCGACACGGTCAAGCGGACCGGTGCCATCGTCGATGTGCCGATCGGCCGTGGCCTGCTCGGCCGCGTGGTCGACGCGCTCGGCAATCCGATCGATGGCAAGGGCCCGATCGAATACGAGACGCGTGCCCGCGTCGACGTGAAGGCCCCCGGCATCATCCCGCGCAAGTCGGTGCACGAGCCGATGTCGACCGGCCTGAAGGCCATCGATGCCATGATCCCGATCGGCCGCGGCCAGCGCGAGCTGGTCATCGGTGACCGCCAGACCGGCAAGACCGCCATCATCCTCGACACCTTCCTCAATCAGCGGTCGCTGCACGAGGGGAGTGACGAGAAGCACAAGCTCTACTGCGTCTACGTGGCCGTCGGCCAGAAGCGCTCCACCGTCGCCCAGTTCGTCAAGAAGCTGGAAGATGCCGGTGCACTGAAATACTCGATCGTCGTCGCGGCCACCGCGTCCGATCCGGCGCCGATGCAGTACATCGCTCCGTTCGCCGGCTGCGCCATGGGCGAGTATTTCCGTGACAACGGCATGCATGCCCTGATCGCCTACGACGATCTGACCAAGCAGGCCGTCGCCTACCGCCAGATGTCGCTGCTGCTGCGTCGTCCGCCGGGACGTGAAGCCTTCCCCGGCGACGTGTTCTATCTGCACTCTCGGTTGCTCGAGCGCGCCGCCAAGCTCAATGACGACAACGGCGCCGGTTCGCTGACAGCTCTCCCGGTCATCGAAACCCAGGCCAACGACGTGTCGGCCTACATCCCGACCAACGTCATCTCGATCACCGACGGCCAGATCTTCCTTGAGACGTCGCTGTTCTACCAGGGCATCCGCCCGGCCGTGAACGTCGGCCTTTCGGTGTCGCGCGTCGGCTCGTCGGCCCAGATCAAGGCGATGAAGCAAGTCGCCGGTACCATCAAGGGCGAGCTCGCCCAGTACCGCGAGATGGCCGCCTTCGCCCAGTTCGGCTCCGACCTCGACGCCTCGACCCAGCGCCTGCTGAACCGTGGTGCCCGCCTCACCGAGCTCCTCAAGCAGCCGCAGTTCTCGCCGCTGAAGACGCAGGAGGAAGTGGCCGTGATTTTCGCCGGTGTTTCCGGCTTCCTCGATCCGCTGCCGCTGTCCAAGGTCCGTCCCTTCGAGGAAGGCCTGCTGCGTTACCTCCGCGAGAAGCACGCCGACATCCTGGATCGCATCTGGGCCGAGAAGCAGCTCTCCGATGAGCTTCGCGGCAAGCTCCACGACGCGATCTCGAACTTCGCCAGGACTTTTGCCTGACGCTAACGCCGGATGAACCGAGGGGGGCGAAAGCCGCCCTCCTCTCCAGCGCCCCGATGCCCGCCGGGCAGGAGCCGATATGGCCAGCTTGAAAGAACTCAAGAACCGCATCGCTTCGGTGAAGGCGACGCAGAAGATCACCAAGGCGATGCAGATGGTCGCCGCGGCGAAGCTGCGTCGTGCGCAGGAGGCGGCGGTTGCCGCCCGTCCCTACGCCCACCGGCTCGAGGCGGTGGTCGCCAACCTTGCAGGTGCCATGGACGGCCGCGATGATGCGCCGCGCCTTCTTGCCGGCACCGGCCGCAACGATGTGCATCTCCTTGTCGTCTGCACCGCCGAGCGCGGCCTTTGCGGCGGCTTCAATTCGTCAATTGTCCGTCTGGCCCGCGAGCACATCGCCTCGCTGCTCGCCGCCGGCAAGACGGTGAAGATTCTCACCGTTGGCAAGAAAGGCGCCGACGCCCTGAAGCGCGAGCATAGCGAGCGCATGATCGACCGGATCGAGCTGCGCGGCGTCAAGTCGGTCGGCTTCGATATCGCCGTCGACCTCGGCAAGCGCATCATCGATCTCTATGAAGCCGGCGAGTTCGACGTCTGCACGTTGTTCTATTCCGAATTCAAGTCGGTCATCCAGCAGATCCCGACGGCCAAGCAGTTGCTGCCGGTCAAGGTCGACGCCGCGGCGCGAGCGGTGGAAACCGACTACGAGTTCGAGCCCGATGAGGCCGAAATCCTCGCGACCATGCTGCCGCGCTACATCTCCGTCACGCTGTTCTCGGCCCTCCTGGAGAACGCCGCCGGCGAGATGGGCGCCAAGATGAGCGCCATGGACAATGCGACGCGCAACGCCGGCGAGATGATCGACCGCCTGTCGATCACCTACAACCGTACGCGCCAGGCCAAGATTACTACCGAACTCGTTGAAATCATTTCGGGCGCCGAGGCGCTCTGACCGTAACTTCGATCAAGGACCACATCGATGGCTGAAACGCATATCGGACGGATCACCCAGGTCATCGGCGCCGTCGTCGACGTCAAGTTCGACGAACACCTGCCGGCGATCCTGAACGCGCTCGAGACGAAGAACGGCGATCACCGCCTCGTGCTCGAGGTTGCCCAGCACCTCGGCGAGAACACCGTTCGCACCATCGCCATGGACACGACGGAAGGTCTCGTGCGTGGCCATGAAGTGGTCGATACCGGATCGCCGATTTCGGTGCCGGTTGGCGACGGCTGCCTCGGACGCATCATGAACGTCATCGGCGAGCCGGTCGACGAAGTCGGCCCGATCCTCGGCGAGACCAAGCGCGCCATCCACCAGGAAGCGCCCGACTACACCGACCAGTCGACGGAAGCTGAAATCCTGGTCACCGGCATCAAGGTGGTCGACCTGCTCGCGCCTTACGCTCGTGGTGGCAAGATCGGCCTGTTCGGCGGCGCCGGCGTTGGCAAGACCGTGCTGATCCAGGAGCTGATCAACAATGTCGCCAAGGCGCACGGTGGTTATTCCGTGTTCGCTGGCGTCGGCGAGCGTACCCGCGAGGGCAACGACCTCTATCACGAGATGATCGAGTCGGGCGTCAACAAGGACCCGCGCGAGCATGGCGGATCGACCGAAGGTTCCAAGTGCGCCCTGGTCTACGGCCAGATGAACGAGCCGCCGGGGGCCCGCGCCCGCGTCGCCTTGGCTGGTCTCACCGTTGCCGAGCACTTCCGCGACAAGGGCCAGGACGTTCTGTTCTTCGTCGACAACATCTTCCGCTTCACCCAGGCCGGCTCGGAAGTGTCGGCTCTGCTTGGCCGCATTCCCTCGGCGGTGGGCTATCAGCCGACGCTCGCCACCGACATGGGTGCGATGCAGGAACGCATCACCACCACCAACAAGGGCTCGATCACCTCGGTGCAGGCCATCTACGTGCCGGCCGACGACCTGACCGACCCGGCCCCGGCAACCTCGTTCGCCCACCTGGACGCAACGACGGTTCTCAATCGCGCCATCTCCGAGAAGGGTATCTACCCGGCCGTCGATCCGCTGGATTCGACCTCGCGCATGCTCGACCCGCAGATCGTCGGCGAGGAGCACTACGCCGTGGCCCGCCAGGTGCAGCAGATCCTGCAGAAGTACAAGGGGCTTCAGGACATCATCGCCATCCTGGGCATGGACGAGCTCTCCGAAGAGGACAAGCTGACGGTGGCACGCGCCCGCAAGATCGAGCGCTTCCTGAGCCAGCCCTTCCACGTCGCCGAAGTGTTCACCGGCTCGCCCGGCAAGCTGGTTGCCCTCGAAGACACCATCAAGGGCTTCAAGGGCCTCTGCGAAGGTCTTTACGACCATCTGCCGGAAGCAGCCTTCTACATGGTCGGTACCATCGACGATGCCGTCGAGAAGGCCCAGCGCCTCGCCGCTCAGGCGGCCTGATCATCGACGGGGCCGGGCGGCCATGCCGCCCGCCTCACCGGCGTCGTCGCGCCGGATCTGAAACATCGACCGGCCGTATCGGCCGCCAGAGCAGTTCCCGTTGTCGAGACCTTTCGCCGGAACTGCGAGTAAAACACTGTGGGGAGCGCCGGATGGCAACCTTCAAGTTCGAGCTCGTCAGCCCCGAGCGCCTGATTCTGTCGACCGACGCGGATCAGGTGGACCTGCCCGGCAGCGAGGGTGACTTTGGCGTGCTCGCCGGTCATGCGCCCTTCCTCACCACACTCAAGACCGGCATCGTCACCGTCAAGACCGGCGGTGTGTCGAGCCGCATTTACGTGCGGGGCGGCTTTGCCGACGTCAATGCGGCCGGCCTCAGCGTGCTGGCTGAAAAGGCCGTACCGGAAGGCGAGTTCGATTCGGCCGTCGCTTCGGCCGAACTGGCCGCTGCCGAGGCCGTTCTCGCCGAGGCTAAGAGTGAAGAGGCCAAGGACAGTGCCGTCGCCGTTCTTGGCGAAGTGAAGACCGCCATCGCGGCACTTGCCTGACAGCAACGTTTCGGCTGCCATCCTCGGCCAGTTCGTCGTCACTCGGTGATGATCTGGTCGAACTGATCTTTGGCGGCAAAAAAGGCCGGCTTGATCTTCTCGAGCTTGCTCGAATCGATCACCACATAGCTTAGTCCGGCACGGGCCATGACCGCCTGCTTGATCGGCACTTCGTGGAAATTGGAACAGGTTGCGCCGTGCTGGGAATGCACTCCGCCAGCCGACAGGAAAGCCTTGCTGATTCCAAGCCGTTCCACCGTCCTCAACGCCTCATCGCCGGAAAAAGTCTGCGAAGAAGCGTGAAACAGCCCACCCAGCAGAATCAGATTGGTGTTGGGGCGCTTTATGACGCGCTCCGCGACATTCATGGCATATGTGATCACGGTGAGCTTGCCGGATACCGGTAGATACTCGGTCATCCGCGGCGTGGTGGTTCCGCAATCGATGAAAATCGTGTCGTCCGGCTCGACGAGACCTGCCGCCTTGCGGCAGGCCAGTTCCTTGGCCTCGGCATGGGTGTCCGCTTCCGCGTCCAGCCGGTAGGTCGTGGTGCGTTCGCCGCCGGCCGGCAGTATGTAACCGCCGAGATAACTGAAGAGATTCGGTACCGAGGCGAGATCCCGCCGCACGGTCATTTCCGAAACCCCGAGATGGTCCGCCGCGTCACTGAGATGCAGCACGCCCGCTTCTCTCAAGCGGTCCTCGAGACGTTCTATGCGTTCGGCCTTCTTCACGGAGCACTCCCGCCGTTCCGGCTTTTCAATCCACCTTTCCCCTTGACTCGTCAAGGCCAGTGTGAAACCTTCCAAACAAATCTTGTTAGGATCATAACAAGAAGGCCGGATGGAGGCCCGGAAGTGGAAGAATCAAAACAGAATTCTGTCAGGAATCCGCAGACCCTGGCTGGCATGATCGATCACACGATCCTGAAGCCGGAAGCGACGAGGGCTGAGGTTGGCAAGCTTTGCGATGAGGCGGTGGCTCACGGCTTCGCATCGGTCTGCGTCAATGCCGTTCACACTGCCTTCGTGGCCGGGCGGCTCAAGGGCAGCAAGGTGAAGACCTGCGTCGTCGTCGGCTTCCCGCTCGGCGCCTCGGGCGCGGCCGCCAAGGCCGACGAGGCATCGCGTGCAATTGCCGAGGGCGCCGACGAAATCGACATGGTGATCGATATCGGGGCACTGCGTGAAGGCGATCTCGAGCGCTTTCGGGCCGACATTGCCGCCGTGCGCAAGGCCAGTGCCGGCAAGGTACTGAAGGTGATCATCGAGACGTGCCTGCTCGACAATACCCAGAAGGAAACGGCCTGCCGGATAGCCAAGGAGCTCGGCGCCGACTTTGTAAAGACTTCCACCGGCTTCTCGAGCGGTGGCGCGACGGTAGAGGACATCGCGCTGATGCGTCGGGTGGTTGGTGCGGAAATGGGAGTGAAGGCTTCCGGTGGTGTGCGCACCGCCGAGAATGCGTGGGCCATGGTGGAAGCCGGCGCCACGCGCATAGGTGCCAGCGCCAGTATTGCCATCGTCGGCGGCGCAGGTAAGGCAGGACCCGCCGGATACTGACGGGTCCCTAGCAATCGTTCTCTTGGGAGGAGACGACACAATGAGGAAGACACTGATTTCGCTGGCCGCCGGCCTCTCCATGCTGGCGCTGCCGGCGCTGGCCGGTGGCGTCGTTGACGTAAGCCAGGCCCGCAAGGACATCAGCGCCGACGCCGCCGGCAAGCGCTTCTCGATCGCCACCGTGGTCAAGGTCGACGGCATCGCCTGGTTCGACCGCATGCGCGATGGCGTCAAGCAATTCGGCGACGACACCGGCCACGACGTCTGGCAGGTTGGCCCGAGCCAGGCCGACGCAGCTGCCCAGGTGCAGCTGATTGAAAACCTGATCGCCCAGGGCGTCGACGCCATCTGCGTCGTTCCCTTCTCGGTGGAAGCCGTCGAACCGGTACTGCAGAAGGCTCGCGATCGCGGCATCGTGGTCATCGCCCACGAGGCATCCAACCTCAAAAACGCCGACTACGTGCTCGAGGCCTTCGACAACAAGGCCTACGGCGCCAAGCTGATGGAAGTTCTCGGTAAGTCCATGGGCGGCAAGGGCAAGTACCTCGCCACCGTCGGCAGCCTGACTTCGCAGTCGCAGAACGAGTGGATCGACGGCGCCATCGCCTACCAGAAGGAACACTTCCCGGGCATGTCGCTCGCCACCGAGCGCCTTGAGACCTATGACGACGCCAACACCGACTACAACCGCCTGTCGGAAGCCCTGACGACCTACCCGGACGTCACCGGCATCGTCGGTGGCCCGATGCCGACTTCGGCCGGCGCCGGTCGCCTGATCGCCGAGCGCGGCCTGAAGGACAAGGTCTTCTTCGCCGGAACGGGCCTGCCCTCAGTGGCCGGCAAGTATCTGCAGGAAGGCGACATCCAGTACATCCAGTTCTGGGATCCGGCCGTTGCCGCCTATGCCATGAACACGCTCGCCGTGATGGCGCTCTCGGAAAAGAAGGGTGAGATCAAGGCCGGTCTCAACCTTGGCCTCAAGGGCTACGAGAACCTGATCACGCCGGCCGGTGCCTCCCCCAACCTGCTCTATGGACAGGGCTGGGTCGGCGTCACCAAGGAAAACATGGCCGACTACAACTTCTGACGGAAGACTGGGGGGACGGCGCAAGACCGCCGTTCCTCCTTGCTGAACGGCATCACACATCGGAGAGACGGCGGGCTTTGCTCGCCGGCGCCGATGTGTTGAGCCGCCTACCCCCAAGGTCTCCCCGTCCGGAAATCGAAGCGCACACCATGGCCGAACCCCTTATCGAACTCCGCGCTGTCACAAAGCGCTTTCCTGGCATGAAGGCGCTCGATAGCGTCGATTTCCAGATCTTCCCCGCCGAAATCGTCTGCCTTGCAGGCGAGAATGGCTCGGGCAAGTCCACTCTCATCAAGATTGTCTCCGGCGTTTACGACTTCGACGAAGGTGAACTCCTCGTCGATGGCAAGCCGGTGGCAGACTTCGGTCCGCGTGCTGCGATCGCCGCCGGCATCCAGGTGATCTACCAGGACTTCTCCCTTTTCCCGAGCCTGACGGTGGCCGAAAATCTGGCTCTCAACCGGCTGCTCAGCGAAGGCAAGACATTCGTCGATCCAAAGCGTCGCCGTCAGCTGGGTGCGGAAGCCCTGGCCCGGCTCGACGTTGCGATCGATCTCGAAGCCACGGTGGGGACGCTGTCGACCGCCGATCGCCAGATCGTCGCCATCGCTCGCGCCCTGATGAGCGACACCCGCCTTCTCATCATGGATGAGCCCACCACCGCGCTGACCGGCCGCGAGGTGGATCGTCTGTTTTCCATCGTCCGTGAGATCCAGGCCAAGGGCATTGCCGTGCTGTTCGTCAGCCACAAGATGCGCGAAATGCTGGAAATCTCCGAGCGCATCACGGTGTTCCGCAACGGCCGCAAGGTGGAGGAAGGCCCGACCGGCGAGTTCAACGAGGCACGCATCACCCGCGCCATGACGGGGCACGATATCGGACACGAACGCCACGTATGGACGGGCGACAACACGGCGGCGCCTCGCCTGTCGGTACGCGGTCTTTCCGTCGGCGAGGCGGTGCGCGGTGTCGATCTCGACCTCCACAAGGGTGAGATCGTCGGCCTGAGCGGTCTGCTGGGCTCCGGCCGCACCGAACTGGCCATGGCGCTGTTCGGCATGGAACCACATGCCGGCGAAATTCGTCTCGATGGAATGCCGCTTCGCTTGTCGAGCGTGCAGGATGCCGTGGCTGCCGGCATCGCCTACGTACCGGAAGACCGCCTGTCCGAAGGGTTGTTCATGCGGCAGCCCATCGCCCGCAACGTCATCGCCAGCGCCATCGGCAGGGCTACGCGCGGCCCCTTTCTAGACCGCGACAAGCTCACGGCATTGGCCGAACAGACCGTTTCCGACATGCGCATCGCCACGCCGGACATCGAGAAACACGCCGGGCAACTCTCTGGCGGCAACCAGCAACGCGTCGTCATCGGCCGTTGGCTGCTCACCAATCCGAGGGTGCTCATCCTCAATGGCCCGACCGTCGGCGTCGATGTCGGCTCGAAGGCGGAGATTCACCGCCGCATTCGTGAGCTTGCCGCCAACACCGGTCTCGCCGTGCTGATGATTTCCGACGACGTGCCCGAGCTCATCCAGAACTGCAACCGCATCCTGCTGATGCACCGGGGCGAGATCGTCGATTGCCTCGACGCCCAGAGCGTCGAAGAAGATGACATCCACGGCCGCCTGAAGGGTCTGCGCTGATGACCGCTTTCTCCAAACTTCTGCGCCGGTCCGAAACGGCGGTGCTCGCCATCCTGATCGTCGTGATGATCGTGATCGGCGTAATCAATCCGGCCTTCTGGCAGGCCGACAATCTGTTCAACCTGCTCCGGGCCAACGTGGTCATCGGCATCATGGCGCTCAGCGTGCTGACCGTCATGATTTCCGGCGGCATCGACGTCTCCTTTCCCGCCTTCGCCGTCGCCGCCATGTACCTGACGGTGATCGCCATGAACGCGGCCGGCTACCAGGGGGTGGTCCTCCCGTTCATCGGGGCCACGCTGATCGGCCTCGTCTGCGGCCTCGCCAACGCCTTCTTCATCCACACCTTCCGCATGATCCCGCTGATCGTCACGCTCGGTTCGGCCTCGGTGGTGCGCGGCCTCCTGCTCGGCCTCGTCGGCACGTCGATCATCAATATCGACCGCATGCCGCCATCGCTGATCGCCTTCGGCAGCAGCACCGTCGAAATCGGCGGCAGCAAGCTGTCGCTGATGCTGTTCATCTACATCGGCATTGCCGTGCTGATGTGGCTGTTCCTGACGCGTACCATGGCCGGTCGCGCCGTGTTCGCCTATGGAGACGACGCGGAATCGGCCAAGCGCGTCGGATTCAATACGCGCCGCACCGTCTACCTCGTCTACGGTCTTGCCGGAGCGCTCGCAGGCTTTGCCGGCCTGCTGCACTCCTCGATGATCTGGCTCGCCAACCCGCGCGACTTCGTCGGCTATGAGCTCGACGTCATCGCCGCCGTGGTGTTGGGCGGCGCATCGATCTTCGGTGGTCGCGGCTCGGTATTCGGCACCATCCTTGGCGTCTTCATGCTGACGCTGATCAAGAACAGCCTGATCATCATGCGCATCGACAACACCTGGCAGGGCGTCGTCGTCGGTTGTGTCATCGTCATCGCCACGGCTCTCACCGCCTGGCGTGACCGCAAGGCGCTCGTGTGAAAGCCAGATCCATGAACAAGCTCACCGACCTCCGTCGCTTCGTCAACCGCGACAACAACATCGTCCAGCTCCTGATCATCACCGCGGTGATCTTTCTGCTGATGTCGGCGCTGGAGCCGCACAAGTTCCTGCGCTACTACAACTTCGAGTCCATCAGCTTCATCTTCCCGGAACTCGGCATCGTGGCCATCGCCATGATGCTGGCCATGCTGACTGGCGGCATCGACCTCTCCGTGATCGGTATCGCCAATCTCGCCGGCATCCTGGCCGGCGTGTTCTTCACGCGCCTCTATCCGGCCGCAGCCGATGCCGGCGCCGCAGCCGAGCTGATGCGCGTGATCGCCGGCGTGGTTCTGGCCCTCGGCGTCGGGTTGATCGCCGGCACTCTCAACGGTCTCCTGATCGCCAAGTGGAAGATCACGCCGATCCTCGCCACTCTCGGCACCGGTCAGATCTTCACCGGCTTCTGCATGGTCCTGACCGGTGGTCCGGCCATCGTCGGCTTTCCCGCCTGGTGGGGCTTCATCGGCAATGGCAAGGTCTTCGGCATTGCCGTGCCATTGATCTTGTTCCTCCTGGTGGCGATCGCCATCGCCATCATGCTGACGCGGACGCCCTTCGGCCTCAACCTGTTCCTGATCGGTACCAACCCAAGGGCCGCCGTATTCGCAGGTCTCAGGACCGAGCGCATGGTGCTCTACTCCTACATGCTGAGCGGCACGCTCGCCGCCCTCGCCGGCATCGTGCTCTCCGGCCGCACCAACGCCGCCAAGTCCGACTACGGCACCTCCTATCTCCTCCAGGCGGTGCTGATCTCGGTGCTGGGCGGCACCAACCCGGCGGGCGGCAAGGGCACGGTGCTCGGCGTTTCCATCGCCGTCATCGCGCTGATGCTGCTTGCCTCCGGCTTCCAGATGATGCGCTTCTCCAATCACCTCATCGATTTCATCTGGGGCGGGTTCCTGCTGCTCGTCATGGTGATCAACGTCTTGAGGAATCGCGGCAAATGACCATCTTCCATCTCTCCCGCTGCGCCTTCGACGAGGTCGAGCGCCCCGTCGCCGAGCACGGCACTCTCAAGGCCAGCCTGTTTCGCTACCCGACGGGTATCGAGGCGATCCGCCTTCAGAATGCCCGGGGTGCCCTGATCATCCTCCCCTATCTCGGGCAGATGATCTGGCAGGCCGCCTTCGACGGCGTCGACCTCACCATGAAGAGCATCTTCAAGGCGCCGCGCCGCGTGCCGACCATTGGCGAAACCTATGGCTGCTTCGCCTTCCACTCGGGCCTGTTGCGCAACGGGGTGCCCGGCCCCACCGACAATCATCCATCGCATGGCGAAATGCCCTGCGCCGCCATGGACTGGGCCGGGATCGAAGCGGGGCACGACGAACGCGGCGATTACCTGCGCGTCGTCGGCACCTTTGAATATGCCATGGGCTTCGGCTCGCACTATCTGGCGCGGCCTTCGGTGACGCTCCATGCCGGTTCGGCGCGCTTCGACATGGCAATGGAGGTGACGAACCTGTCGGCCGGCGACCCGATGGATCTCATGTACATGTGCCACATCAACTACGCCTTCAGCGAAGGCGCCGAGATTCTGCAGCAAGCGCCCTTCACGCCGGATCGCACGGTGACGCGCACTGCCGTGCCTGCCCACGTCCGGCCCAACCCGACCTATCTTGCTCGTGTGGCGGCTTTGGCCGCCGATCCTGCCGGTAGTCGCGTCGTCCGCAAAGGCGACGGCTACGACCCCGAACAGGTATTCTACCTGCGTGGTCTCGGCACCGATGCCCACGGCGACACGCGCCTCATGATGCGCCGACCGGAAGGCGATGCCTTCTTTGCCCGTTACAACACCACCGACTTCCCCAAGACCGTGCGCTGGATCCTTGCCGGACACGACCAGCAAGTGGCGGCCTTTGCGCTACCCTCGACCTGCGAGCCGGAGGGCTACACGGCGGAAATGAAGAAGGGCAACGTTCGCAGCCTCACGGCTGGCGAAACCGCCCGCTTTACCGTCGAACTCGGTCACCTCGATGCCGAAGAATGCCGGCAGGAAGCCGGGCGCATGGCCGGCTGAGCGCCGCCAAAGCAATAGTCGGTCGCGCCCCGGAGCGGGCAGCGGACAACCGGAGGATTAGATGTCGAAGATTGCTGTTGTCGGCTCCAACATGATGGACCTGATCACCTACGTGAATCGCATGCCGCTGCGGGGCGAAACCATCGAGGCGCCGACCTTTGAAATGGGTCACGGTGGCAAGGGTGCCAATCAGGCGATTGCCGCCGCCCGTCTTGGCTCCGAGGTCATGATGGTGACGCGCGTGGGCGACGATGCCTTTGCCGATGCCACCATCGCCAACTTCCAGCGCAACGGCATCGACGCCACCCATGTGTTGCGGACCCCCGGTCGATCCTCGGGCGTAGCCCCGATCTTCGTCGAGCCGTCGGGCGAGAACTCCATCCTGATCGTCAAGGGTGCCAATGCCGACCTGACGCCGGCCGACGTCGACGCTGCGGCCCCCATGCTCAAGGGGTGCGGGCTGATCCTGATGCAGATGGAAGTGCCGGTAGAGACCGTCTATCACACGGTGCGCCTCGCAAAGGAACTCGGCGTGCCAACGCTACTCAACCCGGCGCCGGCCGCTGCCGATCTCGACGCAACACGCCTCGCGGACCTTGCCTTCCTGACACCCAACGAAACCGAGCTCGCAACACTGACCGGGCTGCCGGTGGGCAATGAGGCCGAAGCGGAAGCAGCCGCCCGGTCATTGATCGCCAAAGGGATTGGCACGGTCGTCGTGACCATGGGCGGTCGCGGCGCCCTTCTGGTTAATTCCAGCGGCACCCGTCACGTCGCTCCGGTCAAGGTGGAACCGGTCGATACCACCGGTGCCGGTGACGCCTTCATCGGATCCTTCGCCCATTTCCATACCGATGGGCTGAAAGTCTTCGAGGCGCTGACCGAAGCGGCGAAATATGCCGCCGATTCCATCACCCGCCGCGGCACCCAGCGTTCCTATGCCACGCTGGCCGACTTCCGCGCGCGCTTTCCCTGATAAGTCCGGATCGCCCCAAGCCTTGGGCCACTGAACCAAGCCTTGTCATCTTGGATGTCCGCCCGTCCCCCTCGTGGAAGGGCGGGCGTCTGTTTACTCGCCTCGGCGGCCAGCCTCGCCGGCACTGCGAACGCCATCCACCACATCCAGCGAACTAATCCTCGGGAACTGCTCGCTTGCTACTTCGTTGTTCCCTCGTCGGCCAATCAAGGGCTGCTGGAAGCAAACGCCGTGCGAAGCTGGCGCGGCCATTCGTTCCGACGGATTGCTCGAGGTGAAAGATGAATGACGCTAGCATCGGCTGGATTGCAGCCATCATTATCGGCGGTCTCGCAGGCTGGATCGCCTCGGGATTGATGAAGACCGATACCGGGCTGTTCCTGAACATTGTGCTCGGCATCATTGGTGCTGCCATCGCCAGTTTCCTGTTTGGAATACTCGGCATCTCGTTCGGGGGCTGGATTGGCTATCTGATCGCCGGCGTCATCGGCGCCTGCATTCTGGTCGGCGCGGTCAGGGCGATCCAGAGATAGCTGAGAGTTGGAAAGTGGCGTCCCGGAAGGGATTCGAACCCCTGACCTACGGTTTAGGAAACCGTTGCTCTATCCTGCTGAGCTACCGGGACGCGGCGCGGCCGGACCATGGGTCCGGCCGCTTCGGCTCATCTAGCAAATCAGGGGCGGCTTTGACAGTCCTTTTCGACACTTCGCATGCCGCCAAGGGAAGGCAGCCTTGTCAGCTATCGGATAGGCGATGGGTCTGGCATCCGCTAAACTCCGCGCATCAGAGACCCATCGATGCTTCCCCTCGCCCGCATTGCGCCTGTCCCCTTCGTTGCTGTCACCCTGCTGACTTCCCAGCCGAGTCAGGCCGAGGATGTGTGCGCACCAACATCCCTGCCTCTTGCTCATCGTCTCGAAGCGTCCCCGTCCTTACCGGCTGGAACTGTCCGGCCGGTGGTGAAACTCGCCAGTCTCCAGCCATCAGGAACACCGCTCCTCGTCGTTCTCGAGGGTGTCGTCATGCCGGCGAGTGCCAGGGAGCCAACACGCACGAGCTACACCAACGCGATGGCCGACCTTGAGGGCACGCCCGTCAGGTTTATCGCGTCGGCAGACGCCCCGGATCGCCACGGCCGCCTGCATGGCAGCGTAGGATTTGAAGACGGTGGCAGCCTCGGCGAGCGGATACTCGCTGTCGGCGGCGGCCTTGCCGATGTGTCCTTTGCGCCCTGCGCAACGCGGTTTCTCGCCGCAGAGGCCAAGGCGCGCGCTGAAAAGCGTGGCTTTTGGGGGCAAAGCCGGATATGGACGGATCTCAACGCGGCGGCGAAGGGCCTGCCCGATTTTGTGCTTGGTCGTGGCAAGGTCGCCTCGATTGGCCGGTCGGGTCGCACCACCTATATCAATTTCGGCGGCAATTTCCGAACGGATGCCACGGTGCGCCTTCGCGAGGCCATGACGTCAGCGCTGGTTGCCGCTGGGCGGACACCGGAGAGCCTCTCCGGAAAGGTGATCGAGGTGCGGGGGTGGGCCAACAGGCGCAACGGCCTCGACATGGAACTGGGTTCGCCGCTGGCCTTGCGGCTGCTGGACGAAGCGTCGGGTATGGGAACGGACTAGAAGCATGGCCGGACGGATGAGTGGGACAGGCGATTTTTGCTGGCTGGCGTCGAGGGCCGCTGCACTGGCGCTTGCCTTGGCGCTCACCGGCTGCCTAGGACTGTCGAGCGACGACGGCGGCGTTTCGGCCGATCAGATCGCCCAGACGACGGTGCCACAGGGCAAGGTCGATCCCAACGAAGTGGCGATCGCCGAGCGCGAACATCCCAAGATCGTCGCCGCTTTCGGCGGCACTTACGAGGACCGCGAGGCGGAACTGGCGATCGCCAGCGTCGTCGGCCGGCTGGTGGCCGCCAGTCCCGAACCCTGGCGCAGCTATCGCGTCACCATCCTGAATTCGCCTGCCGTCAATGCCTTCGCCCTTCCTGGCGGTTATGTTTACGTGACGCGCGGCCTCCTGGCGCTCGCCAGCGATACCGCCGAGGTCGCGGCGGTCATCTCTCACGAGATGGCCCACGTCACCGCGCGTCACGCTTTCCTGCGCGCTCAGAAGGCCGAGGCGGCCGCCGTCGCCAGCCAGGCCGTGCAGGACGTCGTCCAGGACCCTGCCGTCCAGCGGGTGGCGCTGGCCTCGACACAAGTGTCGCTGGCGCGCTTCTCGCAGATCCAGGAACTCGAGGCGGACCGGATCGGCATCGCCACGCTGGCCAAGGCCGGCTTCGATCCGTTTGGATCGCCGCGCTTCCTTACCTCGATGTCGCGTCTTGCCGCCTGGAAGAACGGCCTTCCGGAAGATGACACCGGCTCGATCGACTTCCTGTCATCGCACCCTTCGACGCCTGAGCGCCTCGCCCAGGCACAGGAGGTTGCGAAAGCCACCGGCGTTACCGACGGCGAGGTTGATCGCGACGGCTATCTCTCGCGCATCGACGGCATCATGTATGGCGACGATCCCAATGAAGGATACGTGCGCGGTCGCCAGTTCCTGCATGCCAAGCTGGGCTTCGGGTTCGAGGTGCCGCAGGGGTTCATGATCGACAACACCTCCAAGGCGGTGCTGGCGACCAATGCGGATGGCGTCGCCATGCGCTTCGACGGAGCCAACGTCCCGGCCGGCAGTGATCTCGTCGCCTACCTGACCTCGGGCTGGGTCAATGGGCTTGATCAGCAGTCGGTACGCACCGTGTCGATCGCCGGCCTGCCGGCCGCCGTCGCCTCGGCTGCGGCGCGGGGCTTCACCTACCGTATCGCCGTCATCCGCTTCAACGATCAGGCATTCCGCTTCCTGTTCGCGACGCGAGGCGACGCCGCCGCCCTCGACCAGACCTTCAGCTCGACGGTTGCTTCCTTCCGCTCTCTGTCAGAGGCTGAAAAGGCATCCCTTGCGCCGTTGCGCATTCGCGTCGTGACTGTCGGCGCAGGCGATACCGCCGAAACGCTCACCCGACGCATGGTGCCAATGGACCGTGGCATTGTCCTGTTCCGGGCCCTCAACGGTTTGGCCGCCAACGAGGAGCCGCGCGCCGGTACACGGGTGAAAATCATCGTCGATCGGTAGAACCGTCGCTATTGTTCATCTTTCGAGAACAGTGCGGCGGCAACACGCTATCCTGACAAACGACGCGTTGGGTCCCATCTTCGGGTCACCAAGCGGGCGATAACTGTTCGCCCCGGAAGGGAGACCCGCAATGATCACCATTCGCAAGGCTGAAGAGCGTGGCCACACCGATGCCGGTTGGCTCGATAGCCATCACAGCTTTTCCTTCGGCCATTACTTCGATCCCAAGGCCATGGGCTTTGGCCCGCTCCGGGTCATCAATGATGACCGTGTCGCGGGCGGTGGTGGCTTTCCTCCCCACCCGCATGCCGACATGGAGATAGTGTCCTACGTGTTGGAAGGCGGGTTGCAGCACCGCGACAGCCTCGGGACCGGCTCGGTCATTCGTCCCGGCGATGTGCAGCGCATGAGCGCCGGCACGGGCATTCGCCACAGCGAGTTCAACGCCTCGGCGACCGACCCCGTTCACTTCCTGCAGATCTGGATCCTCCCCGAGGCGGACGGATTTGCTCCGTCCTACGAGCAAAAGAGCTTCGGCAATGAATTTGCCGACCGCCTGCGGCTCGTCGCCTCCCGCGACGGACGCGACGGCGCCCTGACGCTTCACCGTGACGTCGATCTCTATGCCGCGCGTCTCGCGGCGGGAGCCGAGGTCGAGCACGCCTTCGCTGCCGGTCGTCTCGGCTGGCTGCAGGTCGCGCGCGGCAACGTCACGATCAACGGACAGGATCTTGCCGAAGGAGATGGTGCCGCCATCGAACGGCAGGCAAGCATCTCGCTCGTCGCGAAGGATGATGCCGAAATACTCCTGTTCGACATGGGACGCTGAGAGAAAACGGATAAAGCGACGGTCGCCGGGTACCAGCCCGGCGATCATGCCTACTCTGACAAGCTCGAGTTGAAATCATCGAGAGCCGACGAATTGCCGGCATAACGCGTACCGTCATAGACGAGACGCATCGGGAAGGACTTCTTCTTGATCTGCCGAACGTTGTCATTCTTCGTGCAGGTCGCGGTGTAATCGATGACCACACCGATATCCGCCAAGCCATGATGGCTTTGCTTCCTTGCTCCGAACGATGTCAGTGTCTCCCGATGCTCCAGCGGGGAACAAGCCTCGCTCCCCTCGGTCAAGGAATAAACGTAAGGACCGTCGTAAAGATCGACGAGTTCGCCACCGACCACGCCAACAAGATGCAACGAGTCAAAGCCTTCCTGAGAGTTGAAATGGCTGCTGTCCGTAATCACCACAGGGCTATCGGGCGCGGCGAGCAATAGCCGGTAGCCGCTCGTCGGCCCACCCGGATCGGTCGCCACCAGAAGGCGCCCCAACGGCTTGTAGCTCGGCTTCACTTGGGCGACGGCAACGACACCGCCACTGACGACGGCGGCGTAGGCGGCCTTCCCAGCGTCAATGACGGCGATCTCAGCGCGATCGCCGCGATCGACATCAATGGCTCGATCGGCGGGATCGCCGGCGTCCGGATCGCTTGCAGCCTCGACGGCCTCTGCGCCTGCAAACTGATTGGCCTTCCCGTCGTCGCCAAGGTCGGGATAGATGTCACGAAGAACGTCGAGCGGCGTTATCGCCGATCCCGAGACAAGCGGGGCGGCCAGGCAGATCGCCTCATGTCCTGGCGCTTGGCATTTGCCGACCGTGACCGATCGAAAGATTGCGCCGCCGTCTTCGGCGTGGGCTGTCGCCACCGGAAACAAGGCTGCCAAGGCAACCGTGGTCAGCCACGCCCAAGATGAGCTTGTTATCCTCTTCCCCATGATGATCGACCGACGCCTCCCCAGCGCCGTCTCCCCACGAAAAAGGCCCAGCGGGTTTCCCCGCCGGGCCTCGAAAAATCACGCTGACCTAGGCGCCGGCAACGCTCTATCAGGCAGCTTCCGCCTCGTCCTCGCTTTCGCTTTCATCGGCGACTTCCTCGGCGGAGTCACCACGCGCAGCGATGCGCTTCGGGCTCTTGTTGAGGCTGTCCTCGATGCGACGAATAGCTTCGGTCTCGGTGATGCGGGAGACCGCCGAAATCTCGCGCGCCATGCGATCGAGCGCCGCTTCGTAGAGCTGGCGTTCGGAATAGGACTGTTCGGGCTGGCTCGAGGCGCGATGCAGATCGCGCACCACCTCGGAAATGGCCACCAGATCGCCAGAATTGATCTTGGCTTCGTATTCCTGCGCGCGGCGGCTCCACATGGTACGCTTGACGCGAGCGCGGCCCTTGATGATCTCAAGCGCCTTGTCGACGGTGTCGTCCTCGGCAAGCTTGCGCATGCCAACCTGTTCGGCCTTCGCCATGGGGACGCGCAGGGTCATCTTGTCCTTCTCGAAGACGATGACATACAGCTCCAGCTTCATGCCGGCGATTTCCTGCTCCTCGACGGCGACAATTTGGCCGACCCCATGGGCCGGATAGACGATGTGCTCGTTGGTCTTGAACCCATTACGGACAGCGGGTTTCTTCGCAGTGGCCATTCAGTCCATCCACTCCTCAGTGCCGGCGACGACAAAATCACCCTCTCCTGCCGGGAGGCAGCAAGTTAGCAAGGGTCGATTAGAACTGCGAACCTTCAGGTTCGCTCCGCCGGCACGCTTTCGCGTTGTTACCAGTCGATCTGGGGTTTCGCTCCCGGCCACAGCGTACGGACTGCACACATGCCAAGACCGACATAAAGGCCAATGCCTCCATGAAGGTCATAAAAAAGACCCCGTGCAGGGTCCCGCTGGCGACCGGAAGAATTCGTCGACTGTCAAGTTTAGCTATAGCACAAAAACCACAAAAAACAAAGCAATATGACGCGAGGCGCCGCAAAATGCGTCGTCACATGGCTGCATTGCCTATTCCGCAGACTCGATGGCGGGTTTTTCTCAGCCGCCTTTGCCGGGTTTGGGAGAGAACATGGCAGCAAGCTTGCCTTCCACTCCATCATATTCCTTGGCATCCGTCAGAGTATCCCGCCGCGCGGCGAGATTGGGCCAAACAGCCGAGTACTCGGCGTTGAGTTTCAGCCAGTTGTCGAGGCCCGGCTCGGTATCCGGCTTGATCGCCTCGGCCGGACATTCGGGTTCGCAGACGCCGCAATCGATACACTCGTCGGGATGGATGACGAGCATATTCTCGCCTTCATAGAAACAATCGACCGGACAGACTTCCACACAGTCGGTGTACTTGCAGGCGATGCAGTTGTCGGTAACGACATAGGTCATGAGCGAATACCCTGATATCCACAGGCGAGGCGCCTGCTGGCGTAGCGGACTTCCACCGGCCGTTCAAGGCCGATCATCGGTCATTTCTGATCTGGATCTGTCAGCTTATCGAAGCGGCGGCGGTCGCGTTTTGTCGGCCGCCCCTCGCCCGCGCCGACCGTCGGAGCGGCAGCCTCGACGACCGGCGGCGGGGTGAGATCCTCGTAGAGTTCGGAGGCAACCGAAAAGGATCCCCGCCGCTCGGCAAAGTCGAGCACCTTCAGCACCCTGACCCGGCCATGCAGGCCAATTGTCAGGACATCGCCAGCCTTGACGGGCTGGGCGGGGTCATCGATCTTGCGCCCGTTGAGGCGCACATGACCGGAAGCGGCAAGCGCCTGGCCGAGCGTGCGCGTCTTGACCACCCGCGCGTAGACCAGCCACTTGTCTATCCGCTGCCGGTCGGAGCCTCGTTCCTCGGACACGCTCGCCCGCGCTCCTACTTCTTCTTCTGCTGCTCGAGCGACGCCTTGAGGGCGGCCAGCGCAGCGAACGGCGAATTGGGGTCGGCGACCTTCTCCTTGCGGGGCGCACGATCGGCTGCGCGCTCGGCATTCCGGTCGTTGGGACGGCCATCCCGACGATCGCCGAAGCGGCGCTCCTCGCGCCGGTCGCCCTGCGGACGCCGATCCTGACGACGATCGTCCTGCGGGCGTTGGCCACGCCCCTCGGACGCCGCCGCTTCGCCGGACTCGCCCGAACGAGGAGACACGCCGCGATGCGGACCGCCACGACGCTCGCCGCGATGGTCCTGCCTCTGCTCGCCCCTGTGATCGCCATGCCGGGGCCGATCGCCGCGACCGGGCCGCCAGACATCGACTTCGCGGTCTTCCAGGGCTTCGGCCGGTTCGGCAGCGGCTTCCGTGGTGACAGCGTCGGCCGCCACTTCGGCGCCGGCCTCAGGGGCCGCAGCCTCGACGGACGGCGTTTCGGCGGTCGGCGGTTCGATGGGCGCAGCCTCGGCGGATGGCGCATCTACGGCAACCGCTTCGGCAGTCGTCTCG
>JARKNW010000017.1 GCA_029976075.1 Pleomorphomonas sp. | reverse complement strand
CTGGCGGCCTCGACTGCATCCGCCCCGGCAAACCGGTGTCCGATGCCGTCCGCGCCGAGGCCCGGATAGATAGCGTGCAGAACGTCGAGCGCCGTTGTCGCCGCCCCCACAACGAGCGGCGCCGTCAGGCAGACCCTATCCTGCCCTGCCGCGGCGCAATCCCCCACCGCCACCGAGCGGAAAATCGCTCCGTTGTCTCCCGCAGCCTCAGCCGCCGGGAGTGACATCGCCGAAATGGCCAAGGTCAGCCACAGGCAAGATCGCCTCATCATACTCCCCCCATTGATCGTCATTCGGCATCCCCCCGCGCGAATGACAAAAGGCCCGGCAGGTTTCCCCCGCCGGGCCTTGAAAATGAAACGGACCAAAGCGTCGGCAGGCCGATCAGGCCGCTTCCGCCTCGTCTTCGCTTTCGTCGGCCACATCCTCGGCGGTATCGCCACGGGCGGCGATGCGCTTCGGGCTCTTGTTGAGGCTGTCTTCGATGCGGCGGATGGCTTCGGTCTCGGTGATGCGCGACACGGCCGAGATCTCGCGAGCCATGCGATCGAGCGCCGCCTCATAGAGTTGGCGTTCCGAATAGGACTGCTCGGGCTGGCTCGACGCACGATGCAGGTCACGGACGACTTCGGAGATGGCAACCAGATCGCCCGAGTTGATCTTGGCTTCGTATTCCTGGGCCCGGCGGCTCCACATGGTCCGCTTGACGCGAGCGCGTCCCTTGATGATCTCCAGCGCCTTGTCGACGATATCGTCCTCGGCGAGCTTGCGCATGCCAACCTGCTCGGCCTTGGCCATGGGCACGCGCAGGGTCATCTTGTCTTTCTCGAAGACGATGACGTACAGCTCCAGCTTCATGCCAGCGATTTCTTGCTCCTCGATGGCGACGATTTGGCCGACCCCATGGGCCGGATAGACGATGTGCTCGTTGGTCTTGAACCCATTACGGACAGCGGGTTTCTTCGCAGTGGCCATTCAGTCCATCCACTCCTCGGTGCCGGCGACGACAAAATCACCCTCTCCTGCCGGGAGGCAGCAAGAAAATACGGGTCGATCATGAACTGCGAACCTGAACGTCCGCTCCGCCGGCACGCTTTCGCGTTGTTTTCAGTCGATCTGGGGTTTCGCTTCCAATCGCAACGTACTTGCTGCACACATGCCAAGACCGGCACTCAGGCTTGCACCTTCGTGCAGGTCATAAAAAAGACCCCGTGCAGGGCCCCGCTGGCGACCGGAAGAATTCGTCGACTGTCAACGATAGCTATAGCACAAAAACCACAAAAAACAAAGCAATATGACGTCTAGCGCCGCAAAAATGCGTCGTCACATGGCTGCATTGCCTATTCCGCAGATTGAGCGCGCGTTTTTCTCAGCCGCCTTTGCCCGGCTTGGGCGAGAATAACGCGGCAAGCTTGCCTTCCATGCCATCGTAATCCTTGGCCTTTGGCAACGGATCGCGACGTGCGGCAAGATTGGGCCACACGGCAGAATATTCTGCGTTCAATTTCAGCCAGTTGTCGAGCCCCGGCTCGGTATCCGGCTTGATCGCCTCGGCAGGACACTCGGGTTCGCAGACGCCACAGTCGATGCATTCATCCGGGTTGATGACGAGCATGTTCTCGCCTTCGTAGAAGCAGTCGACCGGACAGACCTCCACGCAGTCGGTGTATTTGCAGGCGATGCAGTTGTCGGTGACGACATAGGTCATGAGCGAATACCCTGATATCCACAGGCGGAACGCCGGATGGCGTAATGGAGTTCCTTCGGCCGTTCAAGGGCGATCATCGGCAAAATCAGTCCGTATCGGTCAACCGGTCGAAACGGCGGCGATCACGTTTCGTCGGTCGCCCCTCACCCGCATCGACGACCGGACCGACATTCTCCGCGACCGGTGGCGTCAGATCCTCATAGAGTTCGGAGGCTACCGAATAGGAGCCACGTCGCTCGGCGAAGTCGAGTACCTTCAGCACCCTGACATGGCCATGGAGACCGATGGTCAACACGTCACCTGCCTTCACGGGCTGCGCCGGATCGTCAATCTTGCGGCCATTGATACGCACATGACCAGACGCGGCAAGCGCCTGACCAAGCGTTCGCGTCTTGACCACGCGCGCATAGACCAGCCACTTGTCGATCCGTTGCCGATCGGCACCCCGTTCGTCGGACACGCCCGCCCGCTCTCCTACTTCTTTTTCTGCTGCTCCAGCGAAGCCTTGAGGGCAGCCAGCGCCGCAAAAGGCGAGTTGGGATCAGCCACCTTTTCCTTGCGCGGAGCCCGCTCGACAGTCCGATCGCCATTCCGCTCGTTGGGCCGACCATCGCGACGATCGCCAAACCGGCGCTCCTCGCGCCGATCCCCTTGCGGGCGACGGTCCTGACGGCGCTCGTCCTGCGACTTCGGGTTCCGCCCCTCGGCTCCGGCAGCCTCGGAGGCCTCACCCGGGCGCGAGCCCCGGTTTGCTCCCCCGCGACGATCACCACGATGATCGTTTCGCTGATCGCCGCGATGCTCGCCCCGATGATCACCATGGCGCGGACGATCACCACGGCCCGGGCGCCAGACATCGACTTCACGCTCTTCGAAAGCTTCGACAGGCGCCTCGGCAGCCTCCGTGGCAGCAACGGCTTCTTCTGGAATCACACCCTCGGCCGAAGCATCGCTGGCGCCTACAGCCGAAGTCTCGACGGCAGAAGCCTCGACCGGAGCCGTCTCGACGATCGGCGTCTCAACGGAAACATCGGCCGTGGCCTCCTCGGCAGTCACGGAGGCGAGCGAAGCCTCGGCGGCGCCCCCTTCCGCCTGGATCTCAGCCTTCTGCGGCTTGACTGGCACCTTGATGGTCCGCTTCTCGGCGCGGTAGCCCAGGCCCCGCAGGATGGAGGCGAAGTCTTCGCCAGAACATCCGAGCAGAGAAGTCATCGCCACAGTCACCGTGAAGCCACCACCCTGTGCCAGCGCACCTTCGGGCGGCGTCGCGCCATCGACAGACTTGAAGGCGATCAGCGGCCGGATGATGTCGGCAAGGCGTTCCAGGATATCGAGACGCACCGCCCGCTCACCGGCAACACGGAAGCCGACCAGCCGATAGAGCGTCTTGTCGAAGGCCGGATCGACCTTGATCGAGGTCCGTCCCGACGCGGAGAGTTGCGGCAGCTCGGCGAGGCCAGCCATGTCGAGCGTGCCATGCTTCAGGGCCCAGAGCTGGGCGACCAACGCCGCCGGAGCCGGCTTGAGAAGGGCTGGCACATAGATGTGGTAGGCACCAAACCGCACGCCATACTTACGCATGACGGCGCGCTGCGTCTGATCGAGCGCCTTGACGTCATCGGCGATGTCATGCCGCTCGACGGTACCGAGCGCTTCGACCATGCGGAAGGCGACGCCACGGGCGATCCCTTCGAGATCGGCGGCGGTGCGAAGATCAAACAGCGGCTTCAGAAGCGTCTGAATATGAGCCCCGACCCAAAGGTCGAGCCGATCCTGCGCCTTCTCGCGGGCAGCTCCCGCGAGCTGATCGTCGGCGAGCAGCATGACGCGTGGCGCCAGCGTGTCGTCACCGGCCACCAGCCGTCCCACGGGCTCACCGAGCCAGCGCAGGCTGCCATCGGTGGACAGCACGATTTCCTCGTTGGGCGCCTTGGAGATCTTCTCCGCGCGCTTTTCGAACTCGCCGGACAGCGCCTGCTGGGCCGCGGCCTTCAGGGCCTTGGCTTCGGAACCGTCGCCGCCGACACCCGGATCGGGCACGAAGCGAAAGCCGTGCAGCTCCCCGACCGCCTGCCCTTCGACGAGCACGCCGCCGGTACCGGTGATTTCAGCTTCGAGCATGGTGTTCTCTCTCAATCTCTTCAACAATACCGACGTCCGGCGATCCACGAAACGCTGGGTCAACCGGTCATGCAACGCATCCGACAGCCGATCCTCGATGGCGCGCGTCTTCTCCCGCCAATGGCCGGGCGCAAACAGCCAGTCCGGCCGATTGGCGACAAAGGTCCAGGTCCTTATGTCTGCCAGACGCCGCGACAGCGTATCGATATCGCCATCCGTCCTGTCAGACAACCCGACCTGCCGTGCAAACCAATCGTCTGGAATCACGCCTTTTGCAATGAGGAATCGATAGAGTGCGACGATGAGATCACCGTGCTG
>JARKNW010000120.1 GCA_029976075.1 Pleomorphomonas sp. | reverse complement strand
TGCCGATCAGACCCACGCCCGAGAACAATCCGAAGCTCATGGTGGCCCAACCCGGGAAGGATAGCACACCATGCCGACTTTGCATCAGGCTCCCGAGATCGTGCTTGGCTTCGACGTCTCCAAGGACACGCTGACCGTCGTAGAGGCTCACTCCTCATCGTCTTCTTCGAAGCCCTGCGTCATCGACAATACCGCCGTCGCCATCCGCCGCTTTCTCAAAAGCATCGGGCGGATCGACCTTGCCGTCTGCGAGCCGACCGGTGGTCATGAACATGTCCTGCTGGTCGAGCTGATGGCCGCCGGCATTGCCTGCCATCGGGTGGACGCCTTGAAGGTAAAGGCTTTTATCCGTTCCTTTGGGACCCTGGCCAAGACCGATGCCCGCGATGCCAAGGCGCTGGCCCAATATGGAAAGGACCGCTGGGAGCGGCTGTCCCTGTTCCTGCCACCGGCGGCGGATCGGAGAATGCTGACTGCTCTGGTGGCTCGCCGCGAGGACCTCGTGGCCATCAAGGTGGCCGAGCAGAACCGGTCAAAAGGTCCGGCCGACAAGGTGATCAAGGCATCCCTTGCCGCCATGCTGAAAGCCGTCGTCGGTCAGATCGAGGCCATCGAAGCGGAGATCAAGGCACTGATCGAAAAGAGCCCGCAGCTCCGCGCCGCCTTCCGACACATGCAGAGCCTGCCCGGTGTCGGCACGGTCATCGCCGCCACCCTCCTGGCCCACATGCCCGAGCTCGGAACCTTGCAGCGAAGGCAGGCGGCCTCGCTCGCCGGCGTCGCTCCACACGCCAACGACAGCGGCCAGTTCAAGGGACACCGAACGATGCGTGGCGGACGCTCCCAAGTGCGCCGCCACCTCTTCATGGCAGCGCTGGCCGCGAGCCGAGCCAAGGGACCATTACATGATACCTATCAACGGCTTGTCCGAAACGGAAAGAAGCGCATCGTCGCCATCGGAGCCCTCATGAGAAAGATCATCGTCATCCTCAATGCAAGACTGAGGGACCTCAATGCACAACAGAGTTGATGACAATTTATGTATATGGAACAGTTGGATAAACCGCACGCGAGCTCATGCTGGGCATCGCAAGCCCTATAGAGGGATCAACCTCCTCTCCATTCACGCAAAACGCGATATCGCCTTGTTTCATATCGCTTTCCTGTCCTCCTCGCGAAGGCGGGGACCTCAGGACGAGAAGTCTCCTCGACCCCTATCACGCTCCCTTGGCCCACCGGCGCCCTCGTCCCTTCTCAAACCGTCACCACCCTATCCGCCACACGCGCGAGCAGATGCGCGTCGTGGCTGATGGCGAGGATGCCGATGGCACGCTGGTTGGCGGCCTTGAGCAGTGCCGTCCATATCTCGGCCTGGGCCAGCGGGTCGAGCATCGAGGTGATTTCGTCGGCGACGAGGTAGCGGGTGTCGGGCGCCAGCGCGCGCAGAATGGTGAGGCGCTGCATTTCGCCGCCGGAGAGTTCGTGCGGGTAGCGCGAGAACCAGGCCGGCCGCACACCAAGAGCCTGCGCCGTGCCGGCGTCGGGCGTCCACGCCTCGCCGACGATGCGGCGCACCGTCCAGCGCGGGTTGGCG
>JARKNW010000118.1 GCA_029976075.1 Pleomorphomonas sp. | reverse complement strand
CGAGATCATCATGCAAATGGCCGTCTATGCCGGATTTCCGGCGGCGCTCAACGGCCTGTTCGCGGCCAAGGAGGTGTTTGCCGCTCGGTTCCCCGCTTCTGGCGGGGAGGGGTAATTCATCGAACGACCACTTCGTTTGGCGAAGGGCAGGAGCGGGCGTCCTTGGCGGACGCCTTTCTCATACGCGTTCCGCTTGATCCGGACTATCCGGCTCAAGCGGGTTTCGGCCTGACCGGCCGGCGCCCGGTCGGGCGCTTCCGCTTCCGTCAGGTTCCGCCCGAAAGGTCGAAACCCGACGGAAACGGTATCAATGCCCTCCGCCGCCACCGCCCTGCGCCGCCGGCTTCTTGACCATGGGCAGGGCGACGACCAGCAGGCCGAACAGCACCGTCAGGATCAGGAAGATGTCGTTGAAGGCCATCACCGACGACTGCTGCTGAGCGAGGCCGGTCAGGCGGGAGATGGCGGCGGTGTGGGCGTTGCTGCCGAGTTCGGACAGGCTGTGCTCCATGCCGGCGATGGTCGACATGGCGGTGGAGCTGGTGATGTTCACCGCCTCGCGCAGCCGGTCGAAGTGCAGGTCGGTGCGGTTGGTCATGATCTGGTTGATCAGGGCCAGACCGACGGCGCCGCCGAGGTTGCGGGTGAGGTTGAACAGGCCCGAGGCGTTCTTCATCTCGGCCGGCGGCAGGGTGCCGAGCGCGATGTTGTTGATGGGGATCATGCAGATCATCATGAACACGCCGCGGAACACCTGCGGCCAGAACAGCTCCCAGAAGTCCCAGTCGGCGGTGAAGCCGGTGGAGAGATACGTGGCGATGGCGATGCCGGCAAAGCCGATGCCCATCATGACGCGCGGGTCGAGCTTGGCGGACAGGCGGCCGGCGATCGGCGCGGTGAACAGCATGGCGACGCCGGAGACGAACATGGTCTCGCCGATCTGCAGCGCCGAGAAGCCGCGGATGCGGGCCAGGTAGACCGGGTAGAGATAGGTGAGGCCATAGAGGCCGATGCCCAGGCAGAAGGAGAAGGCGCTGCCGAAGGCGAAGTTGCGGTTGGCGAAGGCCTTGAGGTCGACGATCGGATTGTCGCGGGTCAGCGCGCGGAAGAAGAACACGATGCCGCCGATCACCATGACGCCGGTGAGGACGGCGATGCGCTCGTCGGCCAGCCAGTCCTTGCTGGGGCCTTCCTCCAGCACGTATTCCATGGAGCCGAGGAAGGCGGCCATGGCGGCGAGGCCCCACCAGTCGAACACCTTGAACAGGCTGAAGTCCGGCTCGTCGAAGTCGATCAGGAAGTAGCTGGTCACCGTGACGAAGATGCCGGGAATGATGTTGACCAGGAACAGCCAGTGCCAGGAGAACAGCTCGGTGAGATAGCCGCCGGCCGTCGGACCGATGGTCGGCGCCAGCGTGGCGACGAGGCCGATGATCGGCGTCACCAGCCCCATCTTCTCGCGCGGGAAGATGGTGTAGGCCGAGGCGAACACGGTGGGGATCATGCCGCCGCCGATGAAACCCTGCACGGCGCGCCCCAGGATCATCTCGTTGATCGACGAGGAGAAGGCGCACATCATCGAGGCGAGGGTGAAGCCGCCGGCGGCGATGGTGAACATCCAGCGCGTCGAGATCATGCGCGACAGGTAGCCCGACAGCGGGATCATGATCACTTCGGCGATCAGATAGGAGGTCTGCACCCAGGAGATCTCGTCGTTGGCGGCACCTAAGCCGGCCTGGATCTCGCTGAGCGACGCCGAGACGATCTGGATGTCCAGGATCGCCATGAACATGCCGAACACCATGCAGATGAAGGTGAACAGCCGGCGGGTGGTGAAGGTGGGGCCGGCACCGGCCGAGGCAATGGCGGACATGGGAGGACCGATGGCTATCGGCCGAGGGTGCGCGGGGGAGGTTCCGCGCACGCCGGTCGGGTCTTGGAAAACGGGCGCGGCCGGTCCCCTCGGGGATCGGTCGCCAAGGATCTTAGCCGGCGGGCGCGGTGCGCGGATCGGCGGCGACCACCACCGACAGGCCGGGCCGGAGCTTGCCGCTCGCCGCCGCGTCGGCGGGCACCGCGATGCGTACCGGCAGGCGCTGCACCACCTTGGTGAAGTTGCCGGTGGCGTTGTTGGCGGGCAGCAGGCTGAACACCGAGCCGGTGGCCGGCGACAGGCTCTCGACCTTGCCGAGGATGGTCTCCTCGTCGCCGATGGCGTCGACAGTGATGCGCACGGTCTCGCCGGGAACCAGCTTGGCGAGCTGGGTTTCCTTGTAGTTAGCCTCGATGTGGGCACTGCCGGCCGCCACCAGGGAGGCAAGCTGCTGGCCGGGCGTCACGTAGGTTCCGACCTCGAACGCCTTGTTGCCGACCACGCCATCGATCGGGGCGCGAATCTCGGTGAACGACAGGTCGCGGTTGGCCTTGTCGAGGGCGGTCTGCAGGGTCTTGCCGGTGGCTTCGGACTCGGCCTTCTGCGCCTTCAGCACGTCGATGTTGGCCTCGGCGACGGCCACGGCCGCCTCGGACGCGGCCAGCGAGGCACGGGCGGCATCGCGGGCCGTGCGCGCATCATCGAGCTGCGACTGCGCCGAAACCTTGCTCGACACCAGCGTCGACTGGCGCGCGAAGTCGATGTCCTTGGATTCCAGGGTCGCCTGTGCGGAAGCAACGCCGGCCCTGGCCTGGGCCACCTGGGCCTCGCCGGCGGCGATCTGCTTGTCGATGCGGGCGATGGTGGCGAGGTTGCCGGTGAGCGCGTTCTGCGCCTGGGCAACGGCCAGCGCATAGTCGCCGCTGTCGATGCGGGCGATGATGTCGCCCTTCTTCACCGTCTGATTGTCGGCGACCATCACGTCGGTGATGTAGCCCGAGGCCTTGGCTGCCAGCGTGGTGATGTCGGCGGCCACATAGGCGTCGTCGGTGGAAATCAGGAAGCGCCCGTCGGTCCACCAGGCATACCCCTCCTTGCCGCCGAACCAGGCGGCGGCACCGAGCAGGGCAACGAGAATGAGACGGCCCATGATGCCGCTCTTCTTCTTGGGCTGCGTATCGGCGGACGCTGCCGGCTTGCCTTCATTGGCGCGCTGGGGTGCGTTCGGGGCCTCGTGAACGCGGTGTGGGGCCTCGGCAACCTCATGGACACGCTGCGGCGCGCCATGCGCGGCTTCGCCTGTCGGGCGGATCGCGGTGACGGTGGCTTCCGAGCCGTCGCTCTCGTGAGCGGCGTTCGCTTCGCGCTTGGCCATTTGGATCTCCATCTGTCCATCGTCGATGCTGCCGACGGGGGACTGCGTCGCTCGCCGACGCCTCATAATATCTCGGGGTCAGTATTGTTCCTGACCGTCGAAAGTGTTATCTCATGACCGAACCGTTCGGTCAATAGCAGTAGTGGCGCTTGGTTGACGATTCCCTCTTTTCGGAGGCAGTCTCAGCAAAATGTGATCGGCCCCGGATATCCCGTGAACGCCGATCGCCAAAAGGCAGGATGGCCTGACGGGGCCTGATGGCCGAAAATGAAACGATGCAGGCCAGAGATGGCCGCGAAGGCGGGGTGGATGAGCAAGATTGCGGCGCGGCCCGGCGACACGGCGGCCGGTGTGGAAGGCCATGACAGCGAGAAGCGGCGCCAGATACTCGACGGCGCGCGCGAAGTGTTCCGTGCCAAGGGCTACGAGGGCGCCTCGATGGACGCCATTGCCAAGGCGGCCGGCGTCTCCAAGGGCACGCTCTACGTCTACTTCACCAACAAGGACGAGCTGTTCGAGCAACTGATCGCCGACGAGAAGCAGGAGCTGGCCGCCGCGCTCGATGCCTTCCAGCCGAAGGCCGAGAGTTTCCGGGAAAACCTGCGCGCCTTCGCCATCAGCTTCAACGATCTGCTCACCGGCGAGAGCCACATGTCGACCATCCGCATGGTGGTCGGCGCGGTGGAGAAGTTCCCTGCCGTCGGCGCCATCTTCTTCAAGGCCGGTGCCGAGCGCGGCACGACGCGCCTCACCGAGGTGTTCGGCGAGGCCATTGCGGACGGCCGCCTGAAACCTTGCGATCCGCTGGTCGCCGCCCACCACTTCATTGCCCTGTGTACCGCCGAGGTGATGAAAAAGTCGCTGTTCGGCTGCCAACTGCGGCCGACACCCGAAGGTGTCGAAAAGATCGTCGATGAGGGCCTCGACGTGTTCATGGCCTACTACAGCGTCAAACCCTGAGAGTGGAGCTCGCTGATTTTGGGGCGAATACCTTGGCTTGGAGCTTTGCGCTTCCGGGGCTCACGGACATCTTGTCCAAGACGAAACTTCTGGCGCGAACCCGCTGGGGGATTGTTGCTGGAGTTGTTTGAAGTCCGCCCCGAGCCGGCTCTGCGCGTCACCACCTGCCTGACACCAGCGAATTTCGGCTCAAGCTTTGCGCGACTCTAAAACCGCAGCCAATGAATCTATACACATAACTACACCTGGATGTTGATTGTACGTGGTCATGTGTATAAATACACCAAGCGTGAGGTGCCGGGATGGGGCGGAGCGAGCACAGCAACAAGCGGCGGGATGTCGAAAGGCGGCTCGCTGAAGATGGTTGGGTTCTTGTTCGCAAAGGGCCTGGCGATCACGTCCAGTACAAGCACCCGTCCCGCCCCGGCCGAGTGACGATCGATACCGGAACGCGAGACATACCGACTGGCACCCTGAAGTCGATTTATCTGCAAGCTGGCTGGGAATGGTGATCCGTTCCATCATCGCATGAAGGAGGCTCAAATGGCCCATGTCGTTGCGCTCATTCACGAGGAAGACGGCGTTTTCGGCATTTCCTTTCCGGATTTTCCCGGCTGCATTTCGACTGCGGGCAGCCTTGACGATGTCATCGCGCGTGGTGCGGTGGCGTTGGCCTTCCATGTCGAGGGTATGGTCGAGGATGGCGAGGCGCTCCCCATGCTTCGCTCGGCTGATGAAATCCGTCGTGCGGAGGATATCGAGGGGGCGATCATCGCGGCAGTGCCGGTAGATCTGCCTGGAAAATCGGTACGGGTGCAGATCACCATGGACGAGCATCTGCTGTCAGCCCTCGATAGGTCGGCCAAGGCAAGCGGCGCCACTAGGTCGGGCAAAATTGCCGAGGCCGTTCGCGCCAGTCTGAGAGCCTAACGGGAGCTTGGCGCTCTATATCGACGCAGGACCTCGGGCAGACAAGGACTCCGGGGTTGGATCGGGCTCCCTCGACATGAAGGAGCCCTCCCAGGTTTAGCGCATGATGTGCTGGGCGAGGTCGAGGCAGCGGTTGGAGTAGCCCCATTCGTTGTCGTACCAAGCGATCAGCTTGGTGAGACCCTCTGAGGTCTGCATGCCGGCCTTCACATCGAAGATCGAGCTGTGCGGATTGCCCGCGAGGTCGGTGGAGACCACCGGCTCGTCGAACCATTGCAGGATGCCGCGATAGGCGCCGGCCGAGGCATCGCGGATCGCCTCGGAGATCTCGGCATAGGATGCCTGGGTGCGGAGGCGACAGGTGAGATCGACCATGGAAACGTCGGGCACCGGCACGCGCACGGCCATGCCGTTGATGCGACCGTTGAGCTCCGGGATCACCTTGCCCACCATGCGCGCCGCGCCGGTGGTGGCGGGGATGATGTTGCCCAGGATGCCGCGCCCGAAGCGCCAGTCCTTGCGCGCCACGCCGTCGACCGGGTTCTGGCTGGCGGTGACTGCGTGCACGGTCAGCATCAGCGCCTCTTCGAGACCGTAGAGGTCGTGCATCAGCTTGGCGAGCGGCGCCACGCAGTTGGTGGTGCAAGACGCGTTGGAGACGACGGTCTGTCCGTCATAACGGGCGGCGTTGACGCCCATCACGAACACAGGTGTGTCGTCCTTGGGCGGCGCCGACAGCACCACCTTCTTCGCGCCGGCCTTGATGTGCCCTTCGGCCTGTTCGGTGGTGAGGAAGCGCCCGGTGGAGTCGATCACCAGATCGACGCCCGCCTCACCCCAGCGGATGGCGGAGGGCTCCTTTTCCTCGAAGGCGAGCACCTTGCGACCATCGATATCGAGCGCACCGGGTTCCGTCGTCACCGCGCCGGCGAAGGCGCCGTGCACGCTGTCGTACTTGAGGAGATAGGCGAGGTGGTCGATCGGCAGGAGGTCGTTCACGGCCACCACCTCAAGATCGTCGCGCGCCTCGGCGGCGCGGAAAACCATGCGTCCTATGCGGCCGAACCCATTGATGCCAATACGGATTTTAGCTGCCATTTTCAAACTCCATTTTCCCTCTCACATTTTCATACTAAGTCGCATAAAATGGATCGTCGATTAATTTTTTGCGAAGCGGTACAAAATGAAAGGCAAAACCTCGCGCGGCCGTCCCCGGGAGTATGATCCGGAGGAGGCTCTGGATGCGGCCCTCGGCGAGTTCCGGCGGCGTGGCTATACCGCCACCTCGCTCGACCATCTTTCGGACGCTACGAAGATGGCGCGACCGAGCCTCTATGCCGCCTTCGGCAACAAGCTGGAGATCTACCGCAAGGCTGTGCGGCAGTATGCCGAGCAATCGGTCGAGCAACGGCGCCATGCCCTGTTTGACGAGCCCTCCCTTGAAAAAGGCCTCGGGGACTACTTCGGCTTTATCATCGGCGCCTATCACTCGCAGGACGGCGAACCGCTCGGCTGCCCCGTGCTCAGCGTCATCTCAGGCGAGGCCGCCGCCGATCCGGAGATCGGCGCGGAACTGGCCGCTGCCGTCGGCAAGACCGATGCGGTGTTCCTGAAACGGATGACCATGGCTGCCGAGACCGGCGAGATTTCATCGGACGCGGATGTTTCGGGCCTCGCGTCGATGCTGGCCGCGCTGCAGCACTCCCTGGCGCTGCGGGCACGCGCGGGAACCCCCCGGCCGGAACTCCTGGCGATCGCCCGGGCGCACGTGACGCTGGTGCTCAAGGCGGCCGGCCATGGAAGCGGCAAGGCGGGCAAGTAACGCTCGGAGTGGCTCGCGGTTTGCCGCGTAGCCGCTTCGCCTCGTTTCGCTTGTCGCTCGGCCGCCGACCGATGCGATCACATTACGGGATAATACGGGTAAAATAATTGACTTATCGCGTCATGTTAATATTTCGTTTACCATGTTTTGCGACCGTTAACCGTCTCGGGCCGGAACTGGGCGCGCCGTTCGCGGTCTGAGGTCCTCGGTTCACGAGGGAGCCCCCTGGCTCCTCGTACTCGGACGCTTCCCCTCGCGGAACTTCTCTCTCTCTCTCTCGTTCTGGCATCGGTGCCTGGAGGCTCACATGGCCTACGCTGTCGCGCTCATTCACGAAGAAAAGAACAGCATTTTTGGTGTCTCCTTCCCGGACTTCCCCGGCTGCGTCTCCGCCGCCACCAATCTCAACGACGCGATCGCTCGGGGCGCCGCGGCGTTGGCAGCGCACATCAAGAAGATGGGCGAAACGAACCAGACCCTTCCGATGCTCCGTACGGCCGACGATATTCGACGGACGGAGCACCTCGAGGAGGCGATCATCGCAGCGGTACCGGTGGATCTGCCGGGAAGGTCGGTACCGCTGCAAATCACGCTGAATGAGCATCTCCTGGCCGCGCTCGATCGCTCGGCCAAAGCGAGCGGCAGCACGCGTTCGGACAAGATCGCCGAGGCCATCCGGGCCAGCCTCGGAGTATGAGAGAAGCGCCGTGCCATGGTCTGGCCGAGGTCGGCTGCCAGGGCAGCCGGATCTCGGCCGCCATCGCGAAGGGCGCTTGGCGACACTGACGGATGTCAACGTTGTCGCGAACTAGGCGTCATCCGGCCAACGTGCCGACAACCATCATGTACGTCTCGTTTTGCCGCTGCGTTCCGCGGCACCACCCACCGAAGAGGATACGACCATGCCACGCGACGTTTCGCTGCCGCATCCCGGCATCGTCCTCAGGCAGGAGTTTCTGGAGCCGCTCGGGATTTCCGTCCCGGCGCTGGCCGAGGCGATCGATGTTCCGCCCAGCCGCGTCGACGAGATCTGCAGCGGCCAACAGGGAATCTCTGCCAGCATCGCCTTGCGGCTCGGCCGCTTCCTGGCCTTCGACCCGCAATGGTTCATGAACCTGCAGTCAAAGTACGACCTTTCGGCAGCCGCCGAGGAAATGGCTGATGCGCTCGATCACATCCGGCCGTGCCATGTGGCCTGACCCTTCGCCGGGCCGGGCGGTTGCCAAATCACAGGCGAATGGAGTAGCGCATCCCGCGTGTCGGCGCGCGTGGTCGTGTTCGACCCAATGAAAGGCTTGTCCCGTGAAACTGCGTTCGGCCGCGTTTCTTCTTGGCGCCATGGTGGCTCTCTCGGGCTGTGCGCTGTTCGGCTATGACCTCAAGCGGTCGGAGCGGCCGGTGCCACCGAAGCTGGTTGCCGAAATGAACAGCCGGGGGCTCAGTCTCGCATCGCCGATCCTGATCCGGGTCTTCAAGCAGGAGAGCGAGCTCGAGCTCTGGAAGATGGGCCGCGACGGTCGCTATGCGCTGCTCAAGACCTATCCGATCTGCCGCTGGTCGGGGAAGCTGGGGCCCAAGAAGGTGAATGGCGATCGCCAGACGCCGGAAGGCTTCTACTCGATCGCGCCGTCGCAGATGAACCCGGACAGCCGCTACTATCTCTCCTTCAACCTGGGCTTTCCCAACCGTCTGGAGGCGGCGCTCGGCTACGAGGGCTCCTACCTGATGATCCACGGCGCCTGCTCGTCGTCGGGCTGCTACGCGGTGACCGACGATTCCGCCTTCGAGATCTATTCGGTGGCGCGCGAGGCCTTCAAGGGCGGGCAGCCGGCCTTCCAGGTGGAGGCATTGCCCTTCCGCATGACGCCGGCCAACTTCGCCCTGCACCGCGACGATCCGAACGTGCCGTTCTGGCGCAACCTCAAGGAAGGCAGCGACGCCTTCGAACTGACGCGCAAGGAGCCTCAGGTCGGCTATTGCGGTGGCCGCTACGTGTTCAACGCGGAGGGGCTCGATCCTGCGGCCGATCCGCTCGCGGCCTGCCCGCCGCTTCAGACGGATCCGGCGCTTTCCGCCGCCATTGCCGCCAAGGCCGCCAAGGACGACGCCGCCGCCAAGGTGATCTCCGCCGCCAACCCGGTGATGCCGGCGATGTCCTACATCGATGGCGGCATGCATCCGGCCTTCCGCACCATCCTCCAGGACAAGGGCGCCAGCCGGTTGTCGAAGATGACGTCGGAAAAGACGCCGGTGAGCCGTCCGGATGCCGCGCTGGCCGATCCCTACACGCCGGATGTTTTGCCGAAGGCGGAAGCCCTGCCGAAAATGACCGGTGGCGCCAGCTGACGCGCGGCGCCATCAGGCCGCAAACAAAGCGCTTGCTCCTCTAGTGGCTAGAGGTTGTAGCACTCTGATTCATGAGAATTGGAGTGATGTCATGACTGAGGCCACGCAGCAGGATCGCTACCGCATCGGTGGTATGGATTGCGCCTCCTGCGCGCAGAAGATCGATACGGCGGTGCGCCGGTTGCCCGGCGTCGAGGACGTCTCCGTGTCGGTGACGGCGGGCACGATGACCGTCCACCACAACGGCGACGCGACGCTGGCGCCGGCCATCGCCAAGCGTGTCACCGGCCTCGGCTACCAGATCGCGCCGATTTCGCCCGCCGCCCTCAAGGCCGAGCCGGAAGCGAAGACCTGCGGCTGCTGCCATCACGACCACGATCATGGTTCTCACGACCACGATGATCACGACCATGCCGGACATGATCATTCCGACCATGACCTCGCCGGACACGACCATGCCGGCCATGATCATTCCGACCATGACCACGCCAGGCACGGTCACGCCGGCCATGATCACGGTAGCCACGATCATGCGGGCCATGATCACGCCCACGACGCCGCCGATGAAATCCCCGGCCTGCACGGGCACGACCATGGCCCGATGACTGGCCCCTGGTGGAAATCGGCCAAGGGCCGGCTGACCATCCTGTCCGGTCTGGCGTTGGCCGTCGCCTGGGGCATCGGCCACCTGTTCCCCGTCTATGAGGAATGGATCTTCGCGGCTGCCATGCTGGTCGGGCTGGTGCCGATTGCTCGCCGCGCCATCATGGCGGCTCTGGTCGGCACGCCGTTCTCCATCGAAATGCTGATGACCATCGCCGCCGTCGGCGCAGTGATCATCGGCGCCGGCGAAGAGGCGGCCACCGTCGTCTTCCTGTTCCTGATCGGTGAACTCCTGGAAGGTGTCGCTGCCGGTCGCGCGCGGGCGAGCATTCAGTCGCTCTCCACCCTGGTGCCGAAGACGGCGCTTCTCGAAGAGGGCGGCAAGACGCGCGAGGTGCCGGCCGAGGAACTCGCGGTGGGCGCCACCATCCTCGTTCGCCCCGGCGACCGCATTCCCGCTGACGGCACTATTCTCTCGGGCGAAAGCTCGATCGACGAGGCGCCGGTGACCGGCGAAAGCACGCCGGTGCGCAAGGGCACTGATGCTACCGTCTACGCCGGCACGGTCAACGGCGAGGCGGCGCTGCGCGTCAGTGTGACGGCGGCCGCGGCCGACAACACCATCGCCCGGGTGATCAAGCTGGTGGAGGAAGCGCAGGAATCCAAGGCGCCGACCGAACGCTTCATCGATCGCTTCTCGCGCTACTACACGCCGGGCGTCGTCGCCGTCGGCGCGCTGGTGGCCATCGTGCCGCCGCTGCTCATCGGCGGCGCCTGGGGCGAGTGGATCTACAAGGGCCTCGCCATCCTGCTGATCGGCTGCCCCTGCGCGCTGGTCATCTCGACGCCGGCCGCCATCGCCGCCTCGCTGTCGTCGGGCGCCCGGCGCGGCCTGCTGCTCAAGGGCGGCGCCGTGCTCGAAAGCTTCGGCAAGGTGACGGCCGTCGCCTTCGACAAGACCGGCACGCTGACCGAGGGCAAGCCGGTGGTGACCGACGTTGTCGCCTATGGGCGGCCGGAAGCCGAGGTCATCCAGCTGGCGGCGGCGCTGGAGACCGGCTCCAGCCATCCGCTCGCCAAGGCGATCCTCGACCGCGCCGCCAAGGATGGCGCCGACGTGCCGCCGGCCGAGGACGCCAAGGCGCTGGGTGGCAAGGGCGTCACCGGCACCGTCGAGGGGAACGAGCTGCTGCTCGCTTCGCCCAAGGCAGCTGCCGAGCGCGTGCCGCTCGACGACGAGCAATCGAAGCGCATCTCTGCCTTCAACGACGAGGGCAAGACCGTATCGGTGCTGGTCACCGGCAACGCGGTGGCCGGTATCCTCGCCATGCGCGACGAGCCGCGCCCCGATGCGGCCGCCAGTCTGAAGGCGCTGACGGACGCTGGCGTCAGGACGGTGATGCTGACCGGCGACAATCGCCGCACCGCCGAGGCGATCGGCCGCCAGCTCGGAATCGAGGTACGGGCCGAGCTCTTGCCGGAAGACAAGCAGCGCATCGTCGGCGAGATGAAGGAGCAGGGCCTCAACGTTGCCAAGGTCGGCGACGGCATCAACGACGCCCCGGCGCTGGCGGCGGCCGACGTCGGCATCGCCATGGGCGGCGGCACCGACGTGGCGCTGGAAACCGCCGATGCCGCCAGCCTGCACGGCCGCGTCGGCGACATCGCCGAGATGATCGCCCTGTCCAAGCGCACCATGGCCAACATCACCCAGAACATCACTATCGCCATCGGCCTGAAGGGCGTGTTCCTGGTGACCACCATCATCGGCATCACCGGACTCTGGCCCGCCATCCTCGCCGACACCGGCGCCACGGTTCTGGTGACAATGAACGCCCTGAGGCTGCTCGCGCCGACAAAGGGGTGACGGTTGGGTTGGCCGGTCGCGGCGGCGGCCGGCCAAAAGCCCGTCAGCGCGCCGCCTTCTTGCGACGCCAGGGGGCGTCGACGCTGTAGTCCCCGGCCATGATGGAGCCGTAAGGGATCACCTCGTCGACCACTTCGGCCAGGCCGAAGCGCTCGATCTGGGCGCGGACGGCGTCGGCGTTCTTGTAGGCGCTCGGCAACTCGGAAATGTCCGGGGTGCCGCTGAAGAAGCGGATGTCAAGCCCAGCGGTCTCCTCGGTCATGATCTCGGCGGCGGTCCGCGCGCCCTTCATGCGCTTGTGCTGGGTGCGCGAGAAGTTGCGCCCGGCCCCATGCGGCGAGAAGCCGAGGCCATGGTCGGCATTGTTGCCGCGCACGATCAGCACCGGTTCCGCCATGTTGAGCGGGATCAGCGTCAGGTCGGTCGCATCGTCGGCGAAGCCCGCGAAGGCGGGCGTCGCGCCCTTGGCGTGGTAGAACAGGCCGTCGGACTTGCGGAAGACGAAGTTGTGTTCGTTCCAGAAGCGGTCGGCAACCTTGGCCGCCAGGCGCTGCGCCGCCAGATCATGGATGGCGAAGTGGTTGGCCTTCGTCCAGGCGCGGATCAGCTGCAGCGCATCCCAGTAGGCGTCGCCCTCCACCGTGTCGGCCGGAATCCAGGCGTTCTGCGGCTGGGTTTCCGGCGACAGGGCCTCGCGCGTCCTCTCGGCGATCTTCATTCCCTTCCCGTAGAGCTTGGCCCCCGGCGCGCGCGACCCGTGATGGGTGACGAGCGCCGTCTCGCCGGTCGATTTCATCTGACCGATGAAGGCGAAGTGATTGCCGTCGCCCTGGGTGGCGAAATGCTCGATCGCCATGCTCGTCAGATCGTTCACCATCGGATGGGCGTCGAAGGCAGCCATCAGGTCGGCCGGCGGGCGGACCTGGCTCCCGCGCGCTCGACCTCCGGGGCCGAAGTGGGTCACGGCATGGACGGCATCGAGCAGCTCCTTTGGCGCGACGTCGGCAAAGACAGAGATCGCCATGGAACAGCAGATATCCGCCGAGTGCATCCCTGGGTGAATAGCCTCCGACGCCACCACGCCACCGACCGGGATGGTGCCCGGCGGGCCGGCGGGGCAGGCGTCGGGCATCACGGCGGCGGCCTTGACCACGGGGGTGCGCATCAACAGGGCCATGCTGTGCTCGACGGCGGTGACATTGATTTCCTCATCGACGCCGTCCGCCTCGATGTTCGTGAAAAAGGGCAGTTCTCCCGCCGGACGCAACGGCACGGTCGACGGTGGTCGGTGAACAAGCGCGGCGGCCAGCGCTTCGGCTTCCGTTCCGCCAGCTTCCAGCACCCGGTTGGCATCGTCCAGCGCCGGGCGGAACCAGCGCCCCTGCGGCAGGCCAGCGTCGATCAAGTCCTGGCCACTCATTACGCGTACCATGGTCGTCCTCGTCTCGGGCGCTTGCCCGTTCATCTTTGTGGCTCCGGCGACGATGATGGCGAGACGCTCGGCTTTCGCCGGCGAGGAGTCGAACCTCGATGACCCATGTAGTCCCGCCGGCATTCGCCGGAGTTATTTCCCCAAATGGCCCCCGGCGACAAAAGTGACGAGACGTTGCTGAGCTACCGAAACCTTCGAGAAGGTCCGGGGATGATTTGAACATCCGACCTTCCGGTCTTGCGACCGGACACTCTACCTGTAGTCCCGTCGGCATTCGCCGAGGTTGTTGTCACATATGGCCCCGGCGACGAGGGTGGATGAAACTCGGGATCCCCCGCTCGTGCCAGAGAGCGCCGCTAAGGCAGGGAGTCGAACCCATGCAGGGATGCCCTTGGGATGGCAGCTGTAGTTCCATCCGGCATTCGCCGGAGTTGTCGTCAGATATGGCCCCCG
>JARKNW010000096.1 GCA_029976075.1 Pleomorphomonas sp. | reverse complement strand
ACGCGGGAGAGTAGGTCGCTGCCAGGCCTGCAAAGGACAAGACAACAAGATACATACCAAACCACACGACATAATCTCTTCACACACAAGCAGAACACACACAAAAGCCCTCCGTGAGTAAACTCCGGAGGGCTTTGTCGTATCCAAACATACCCATACCCACATCAGAGCGCCCAAAGAGCGTGCTCTCTGACACCGCTTGCAATTCGGCTCGGGATGTCCGGTAATGGGATGGCGAATGGACAGGGGGGACAACTTGAGAGCTGCCATTCCCTTTTATCTCCTAGCCTTGTTGATGGCTTCGCCAGCGGTCGCGTGGCCGCCAAGCAAGGGCGCGGATGCCGTTGCCGATGCAACCTCGGATGCGGCGACGGAAACATCGGCCGCCAACATCTCTATCGATCGATCACGGACCACCAACTCTACTTGGTCCGATGCCGAGGTGGCCGCTGCCATTGAGGGGATGGACATTGAGGCCGCCAAGAACTGCGCGGCGGCCTCGGGGCTTGAGATCAAGCAGAGCGCGGTGCTCGTCGATCTCAATCACGACGGCATCGATGAGATCGAGGTCGGTACCAGCAGCGAGACCCAGGATGGGGCTGGGTTCGGAATTTGCTATGGCGCTGTTGGTCGAGAGACTGCCATTCTCGTCTCCGATCAGACCGGTGGCTGGCACCAGCACTTCTCCGGTTTTGAAGCGGGCGGGTTTCAGTCGTTCGATACCGACCATACCGATTTCCCCCTGATTTCACCTGCCGAGCAAGGACTTTGCGTAACGCTTTACCAATGGGACGGTGAGTCATCTCAGTGGTTTCTCAAGGACGCCTGCGATACGGCTACCGGCAGGCCGAGAGCGCTCACGCAGGATGACGAGCGCGGCTCGCTGGTGAAGTCCTATTCCACGGGCGCACACGAAGTGAAGCCGCGAAAGCTCTCCGATGACGAAGTCGAAGCCCAGCTCGCGAAATCCCGAGAGCCACTGTTCATCGAGCCGGAAGCCGCCACGTCGTTCACGGTGGATCCCTGGCTTCTCGATCTGGGACCCACCCACGATCATAATGGTTCCGAGGTGACTGTTTATGATCTGGGCGGCCTGATTTTCTACAACAAGCCGAAGTACAAAGGGATTGCACCGGGAACGGTGCTTTTCCAAGGGCGTGGCTGGTGGAACTCCGATCCACGCGCCTATGTCGAGGGTGTCGCCTTTGCCTTCAAAAAGGGCTGCAAGGCGGCGGGCTATCGCGTTGAGGGCGGCTATGACGAATATGGTGACCTCGTGCTGAAAGGCGCCGCTCCCGTCTGGGACAAGTCCGGGTGCCAGATCACCGGCTATTCGGAGGCGAGCCCCAACGCCGAGTTGCGGTTCAGTGTTTTCGCCGATGAGTGACGCTTCCAAATTGGCCGCGTCTGTTGCGTCCGCCTAGCCTGGTCTAACACTTGGCGATGGGGCGTCGGTGCCAAGTGGTCTGTGTGGAGACGGCAGATGCGGATGCCGGTGGAGACCTATCGGCATGTAGGTAGTATCTATTATAGAATACCGCCTGCACATCTTGACGGCGCGGCAGTCTGATGTTCTTGTCCGCAAGAAAGCGGCCGCGCCGCGCCGGGCGGTTTCCGCCATAGGCAAGGTGTGCCGCCCCGCCGGAAAGGACCGAGACTTGACCACCCTGAACCAGCCGTCCACCGCCTTCACCCGCTCGCTTGCCAGCTCCAACCGTGCCGTCAAGGTTACGGCCGTGGTGTTTGGCTCGCTGCTGATTGCCGCCGCGTCGCAGATCGAGGTGCCATTCTTCCCGGTGCCGATGACCATGCAGACCTTTGCCGTGCTGCTGGTTGGCCTGCTGTTCGGCTCTCGCCTCGGGGCTGCGGCCGTCCTCACGTATCTTGCCGAAGCTGCCATTGGCCTGCCGGTTCTGTCGGGTGGCGCCACGGTTGCCATGCTGTTCGTCAAGCCGGCCACGATCGGCTATCTCGTCGGTTTCGTTGGGGCTGCTTTCGTTGCTGGCCTGATTGCCGAGCGTACCGGCGGACGCCTCTCGGGGAGCGTTGCCGCCGCCCTGGCTGGCGAGGTTGTGCTGATGTCCCTCGGCGTCGCCTTCCTTGCCTGGCTGATTGGTGTGAACAACGCGGTCACCTTCGGTTTCCTGCCGTTTGTTCTGGGTGATGTGCTGAAAGCCCTGCTTGCCGTGGCCGTTGCTCGTGGTGCCGGCCGCCTGTCGCTGCCGGGTGCTCTCTGATAGCAGGCGCTTCATAGCCGGATTGATCGCATAGCGGCCGTCGGGTTTCCCGGCGGCCGTCGTTTTATGTGAAACAACCGTTTTTGATCGATGCTATTCAGGGTTTAGAAACGATCCCATCCCAAACTCCGCCAGCGGGGGCAGCTGCGGTGATTCTACCGGGCTGGGGAGAAACGCGGGTGATGACCAAACCGGGCGCAATCGAAAAGAAGCGGCTGCGCGAGCTCTATCGCTATCGCATTCTCGACACGCCCCCCGAGCCGGAATTTGACGGCCTCTGTGATCTCGCACGTAGCTTGCTTGGCGCTGACGCCGCAGTCATTACTTTTCAGGATGCCGATCGTTCGTGGTGCAAGGCATCTGCCGGACGCCACGTGGCCACGCTGCCGCGCTCGGCTTCGGTCAGCGAGCAGGCCGTGCTCGCCGGTGAGGTGGTGGTTTTCGAGGACTTGGCGAACGAGCCCTTGTTTCGAGATCACCCGCTGGTTCACTGCGAAACTGGTTTTCGCGCCGCTGTCGGCATCCCGATCGAAGTGAAGAAAGGTCTCTGCATCGGCGCCGTGGTGCTGTTGTTCGAAGAGCCACGCACGGTATCGATTGCCGACATCGAGAACCTGCTGCGTCTTACCCACGCCATCATCGACCGGTTGCATCTTCGCCGTATCCGCATAGAGCGCGAGCTCGATCAGATCACCCGCGCCAAGAAGGATGCCGAGATTGCCGCCCAGAAGTGGGAAATCGGCAAGCAGCGACGCCTCCTCGAACAGACGGCCCGTCTCGCGCGCATCGGTGGCTGGGAATATGAGGTCGCTGCGGATCGCATGATCTGGTCGGCCGAAATCTATCGCCTGCTGGAACTGGACGAGACCGTCGCCCCGCCGGATCTGACGACGCTTTTGGCCTATTGCCAGAGGGAAGCCGCCAGTGAGGTCAAGCGCCTGATCGTCCGGGTGCTGACGCGTGGCGAGTCCTTCGAGACGGAAATTCCGCTGATCACCGAATCTGGCCGCCGCCGCTGGGCGCGCTGCGTCTGCGAGGCGGAAGTCGAGCGGGGCAAGGTGGTTCGCTTGCTCGGGACGGTGCAGGATACGACGCTGCAGCGCGCGACCGAGGAAGAGGTCAACTTCATCGCCACCCACGACATGGTGACGGGGCTTCTGAACCGCGCGGTGTTCCAGGAGCGGCTCGACAGGGCCCTGGCTTTCCGCACCACGCCACGCACCGTCGGCCTCTATCTGATCGACGTCGATCACTTCAAATCGGTCAACGATACCCTGGGCCACCATGCCGGCGACGTGCTTCTGGCGGAGGTCGGCCGGCGGCTTCGCGAGGCTGTTGGCGAGCTGGGCATCGTTGCCCGGCTTGGCGGCGACGAATTCGCGTTGCTGATGCCCGACTGTGGTGGCGAGGATGAGCTGATCGCCATCGGCGAGCAGATGATGCGCGGCCTTCAGGAGCCGATCGCCTACGACGCCGAGTCCATCCCTGTGACCATCTCGGTCGGCATTGCCCGCGCTCCATCCGGAACGCCGGCTGACCAGCTGTTCAAGGATGCCGACATCGCCCTTTATGAAGCCAAGGGCGAGGGGCGAAATCGCTTCGTGCTGTTCGATCGCGCCATGCGCGAAGCCATCGAACTGCGCCATTCCATCCTGAGGGCGATCCGCCAAGCCATCGATCGGGGCGATTTGCGCCTTCATTACCAGCCGAAATACTCGCTCCGTACAGGCGTCCTCACCGGTTTCGAGGCCCTATTGCGCTGGCACCGGCCCGACGGTTTTATCGCCAGTCCCGGCTTCTTCGGCATAGCGCTCGATGACCCGCAGCTTGGTCTTGCCATCGGCGACATGGTCATTCGCGAAGCCGTGCGCCAAGCGGCCGATTGGCGGGCACGCGGCGTCGTCTTCGATCACATCGCCATCAATGTCGCTACGCCGCAGTTTCGGCGGGGCGATCTTTGCGATTGCCTGATCGCCGCTCTCGCCGAGTTCGATGTACCGGCGGCGGCGCTGATGGTGGAAGTCACCGAGAACGTGCTGCTGTCGAAGGTGGCCGATGAGGTGCAGACGACGCTGTCGCAGTTGGCCAGCAACGGTATCAAGATTGCGCTTGATGACTTCGGCACGGGCTACGCTTCGCTCAGCCACCTCAAGGACTTCCCGGTTGATCTCCTCAAGATAGATCGTTCCTTCGTGGCGACCCTGACCGAGGAGCGCGAGAGTCGCTCCATTGTCCGCGGCATCACCGCGCTTGCCCACGATCTCGGTATTCCGGTCATTGCCGAAGGCGTCGAGACGGCGGCTCAACGCGACATGCTCCGCCACTTCGGCGTGGATTTCGGACAGGGGTACCTGTTCTCCCGTGCCATGCTGCCGACGCAGATCGAATCGTCGGGGCTGGTTAACACGGTGGCCGGCTCGGTCCGCGCCTGACCCCCAAAATATGGCCGGCCAAGCTGGTGGAGCCCGACCGGCGCATTGGATTCTCGAGGCTTGGGTCAGACGGCCAGCGCGGCGGCTTCGCGGGCGAGCTTTTCGATGCGTGCCCAGTCGCCGGCCTTGACGGCATCGGCCGGCGCCACCCAGGAACCGCCGACGCAGATGACATTCTTCAGCTTGAGATAGTCGGGCGCGTTTTCGAGGCTGACGCCGCCGGTCGGGCAGAACACCATTTCGCCGAGCGGCGAGGCCAGCGCCTGCAGATACTTCGGGCCGCCGGCGGGACCGGCCGGGAAGAACTTGACGATGCGGTAGCCCTTGTCGCGGGCGACCATCGCCTCCGAAGCCGTGGCGACGCCGGGCAGCAGCGGAACGTTGAGTTCGATCGCCACATCGAGAAGGTCGGGCGTCGCGCCGGGACTGACCAGGAACTTGGCGCCGGCCTCGACGGCCGCCTTGGCCTGGGCACGGTCGAGCACGGTGCCGGCACCGACCACGCCGCCGGGAATGGCGCTCATCGCCCGGATCGCCTCGAGCGCCGACGGCGTGCGCAGGGTGACTTCCAGGGCCGGCAGGCCGCCGTTGACCAGCGCGGTGCCTAGCGGCACGGCGTCTTCAAGACGATCGATGATCAGCACCGGAACCACCGGCGCGCGGCGGAGAACGGCAAGGAGGGCAGCGGTGTCGAACATGAGAGATCCTTTTCCATCGGCGACAGGGTCGCCAGAAGACGGCGGCAGGATTACCGGAAAACGCACCCGCGAATGCCCTGCCATTTCAGCGTGTTATGGCAGAAAGCCGGCTCCTCAGCCACTCGATTCCCGAATGACCAGATGCGGAGCTATGAGTTTATGTTCGAACGGCGGTTCTTCGCCGACGATCAGGGCGTAAATGGCGCGTGCCGCTTCCTGGCCGATTTCTTCCGAGCCGTTCTGGACGGTGGTGAGTGCAGGCGCCCAAGTCTCGGAACCGTCGACGTCGTCATAGCCGGTTACCGCCACGTCGGTCCCCGGACGAATGCCGAGGCGGGCGAAGCTGCTCATCAGCCCGAAGGCCAGCACGTCGTTGAAGCAGACGACGGCAGAGGGGCGCGGCGACTGGGCGGCAATGATCTCGGCCGCCTTGCGGCCGTCGCCCTGGGTCATCAATTCGGGAATGTCGAGCACCGGCGTCAGGCCGGCCTCGGTCATGGCTTCGCGGAAGCCGGCATAACGATCGCGGCCCGACGAGGTGGAGCGAAGACCGCCGACGAAGGCGATGTCCTTGTGCCCCTTGCCGATCAACAGGCGGGTGATCTCGTACATGCCATGGCGGTCATCGCCTCGCACGCTCGGGGCATTGGCGCCGTCGATGTCGCGACAGACCAGCGCCACCGGCGTGCCGGTGCGCATGATCGCGTCGATGTCGGCAACGGTCGTTCCCACCGAGGGGCAAAGCACCAGGCCGTCGGCGTTCTGCTGCTGCAGCACCTGGACGAAATTGCGCTGACGCTCGATGCTGTCTCGGTGATTGCAGATGAGGATCGTGAGCCCGTATTTCTCAAGCTCGCTTTCGACGGCCCGGAACACCTCGGCGAAGTAAGGGTTGAGCACGTCATGCACCACCACGCCGACAATGTCGGTGCGAGCGGTTCGGAGCGAAGCTGCCTGCCGATTGTAGATATAGCCCATCTCGGCGGCTAGCGCCTGCACGCGCTTGCGCGTCTCGGCCGACACGGCCGGGTTGTCGCGCAGCGCAAGGGAAACCGTCGCGGTCGAGACCTCAAGCTGCGCGGCAAGCTGGCTCAGCGTGACGCGGCGGCGGCGGAATCGGCGGAGGTCTTCCCGTTTGCTCGTGGTCATCTAGGGTCCTGTTTTCTGCCTTCTCAATCGATCACATGAAACATAAGGGCGGGTGGCGTCAACTGAATTGCCTACGTACGCAACCGGCTCCTGTCGTCGTTTCCCTCAGAGGCGAGCGGCTGCCATTTCCTGCGCATGGACGATGCGCTCCCGATGAAGAAGATAGAGCCCCGACGCGATGACCACGCCAGCGCCAATCAGCGTCCAGATCGAAGGTATGTCGGCAAACACAAGATAGCCGGAGATGACGGTCCAGACCAGTTGGATGTAGCCGTAGGGTGCGAGGGTGGCGGCGGTTGCAAAACGGTGGGCGGTCATGACCAGGAAATGACCGAAGCCGCCTGCCGCTCCCATGAAGATCAGAAGTCCCCACATGAGCGGAGAGGACGGGGTCTCCCAGACCACAAACAGCGCCGGTATCAGCAGAAGGCTCGGCACGGCGGCGAGCGAAATCACCAGCGAACCCGGATTGACGCGGGTGGCGAGGTGCCGGGTGACGAGATTGTAGACGGCTCCCGACAGCATCGAGGTCAAGGCGAGCAGCATGGCGGGATGAAAGGTGCCGAAACCCGGCTGGGTGATCAAGAGGACGCCGAGGAAGCCGACGACAATGGCGACGACGCGACGGATGCCGATCCTCTCGTGCAGGAAGATTACCGACAGGAGGGTGATGACCATCGGCGACAGGAAGCCGATCGACGTCGTCTCGGCCACCTGCAGATAGTGAAGAGCGCTGAAGTTGGCGAGCGTCATCACCGTCAGCAGCAGCGCCCTGACGATCTGCAATCCCGGCATCTTGAACCGCCAGGCTCCGGGCGATGACATCGGGTTCAGAACCGCCATCGCCATCAGGAGGTTGATGACGTAGCGGAACCAGGAGATTTCGATCACCGGCAGATAGTAGCTCATCGCCTTGGCCGTCGTGTCGAGACAGGCAAAGACGATCGTTGAGCCGAACAGCGGTATCAATGCCTTGAGGGGGGCACGGGTAGGCGACGCGGAGGACGGCACGGTTGGCCCGGGAGTAGACATTGGAGGGTCGCTGGCGCATGACGAATGAGGGCACCGGTGCGGCATCCGCCTCCGGATCGATTCAAAGTCATACTAAAGTATTGCGGGTGCCGATGTAAGCCCGGTTCGCGAGCGCTCGCTCAGTCGCTCGCCCCCTCGTCGGCTTCGTCGTGGAGAACCGGCGCAAGCGGCTTGGCGGCGGTTTCGGCCAGATCCTCGTCGTCATCGTCGGCGTTGGCCGTGATCCCCGCCGGCATCAGGTTCTTTTCGATCTGGCGCAGGAGCTTCTTGAGGCGCTTGCGGTCCTTTTCGTCGAGGCCGGCCAGTGCCTCCTTCTCGACGCGCTTCCAGACGGCATCGACGGCCCCGGCCCGCTCGCGCCCCGCATCGGTCAGGAACACCCGGGCAAGGCGACCATCGGCGCTGGAGGTCTGGCGGGTGAGCAGGCCCTGCGCGCCGAGACGGGAGATCATCTTGGTGACGGTCGGCGGCTGCACGGCGAGTTCGGCGGCAAGCTCCGACATCGACTGGCCGTCGCGCTCGGAAAGCGCCTTCAGAACCGCCTCCTGGCCCGGATGCAGGCCGATGCGGCCAAGGTGGACCGCGGCGCGCGTGCGATGGACGCGGGCTGCCTGAACCAGGCGGTGGGTGACGCTCTTGCGATGGTTGAAGCTCATTCGCTTCGTCTCCTCGTTGACGCCGGCCTGACCGGTCGCCTGTCTACACCTTTGAGTGATCCCCTTTTCACATGGAACTATGACACTTATTTAGGGGCCGAAGATTTTTCCATGAGCCGCCGTCCGCCTTTGTCGTGCGTCCGTCAGGAGGGCATGCTAGGACAGCGGTCCTCTCATACGTGGAGATGCGAATGTCCGCTCCGGCCGCTACCCCGTCCATTCCCGTCACCGTTCTTACCGGCTATCTCGGTGCCGGCAAGACGACGCTTCTCAACCGTATCCTGACCGAGGATCACGGCAAGCGCTATGCCGTCATCGTCAACGAGTTCGGCGAGATCGGCATCGACAACGACCTCGTGGTCGACACCGACGAGGAAGTGTTCGAGATGAACAACGGCTGCATTTGCTGCACCGTGCGCGGCGATCTGATCCGTGTCGTCGAGAATCTCGCCAAGCGGCGTGGCAGCTTCGATGCCATTCTGGTGGAGACCACGGGTATCGCCGACCCGGTACCCGTTGCGCAGACCTTCTTCATGGATGAGGAAGTCAGAAAATTTGCGCGCCTCGACGCCGTCGTGACGCTGGTCGACGCCAAGTTCTTCCTCGATCGTCTCGGCGATGCGCCGGAGGCCGAGGATCAGGTGGCCTTCGCCGATGTGATCGTCCTCAACAAGACCGATCTCGTGACGCCTGAAGAGTTGCGCGAAGTCGAGAAGACGTTGCGCCAGCTGAACCCTTACGCCAGCATCCACAAGGCAACGCGTTCGGGGGTTGCGCTCGACGCTATTCTCGATCGTGGCTCCTTCGATCTCGACCGGGTTCTGGAGCTCGATCCGTCCTTCCTCGAGGCCGACGAGCATGATCACGACCACGATCACGTCTGCGGACCCGATTGCGACCACGATCACCATCATCATGATCATGACCACGATCACCACCACGGTCATGAGACGCATCATGATACCGAGGTGACATCGGTCTCGCTGAAGGGCGGTGAGCTCAATCCCGACAAGATTCTCGGCTGGATCTCGGAGATCACCCAGGCGCAGGGGCCGAACATCCTGCGGCTCAAGGGGATCCTCGCTTTCCCCAACGAGCCGAAGCGCTATGTCGTGCAGGGCGTGCACATGATCGTCGAGGGCGATCTGCAGCGCGACTGGAAGCCCGGTGAGCCGCATGAGAGTCGTCTGGTGTTCATCGGCCGCAAGCTCGATCGTGCTGAGCTCGAGGCTGCCTTCAGGGCCGCTGCCGCCTGACAGGCCTCGATCGTCGGCGATTTTTCGCCCCTCGTCTTCGCTTGCCTGATGTCTTTCGAGATGTGTCTCGTCTCGAAAGGTTCGTTGTAGGCGTCGGCGCTTTTATCAGATACGCGCGTCGCGGCGTCTGCTTCGTGGTGGGTCTTGCAATTGCCCCCCGAATGACGCACTCCCGTCGCAACGCTTTCCAACATCGCTCCGGAGCCGCTCCCGTGCCCGAGGTTACCCCGCTTCCGCTTTCCGGTTATGTCGTCGATGTCCATTACGTTGCCGGTGTGCCGACCTTCGTCACGGGCGATGGTGCCATAGCGCTCGGTACGGCTGGACGCGTGGTGAAGCCGCATGCCGGCGGCATCCTCGCCTCCGCGCTGGCCGCCGATGGCAAGTCGGTGATCACGGGCGGCGACGACGGCAAGGTAATGCGGACCACCGCCGACGGGACCAGCACGCAGGTCGCCGAGCGCGGTCGCAAATGGATCGACGTGGTGGCTGCCGGCCCCGGCGGAGCCGTCGCTTTCGCTTCGGGCCGCACGGTGGTGGTGGTTGATGGCACAGGAAAGACCCACGAGCTGGAACGGCCACGGGCCGCCCTTGGTCTCGTGTTCTTTCCCAAGGGGCTGAGGCTCGCCATCTCCGGCTACAATGGCGTCGGCCTGTGGTTCCCAGGTACCGCAGCGCCGGTGCAGGAGCTCGAGTGGAAGGGCTCGCACATCGCGGTGACGCTGTCGCCGGATGGGGCAAATGTCGTCACTTCCATGCAGGAGATGGCGCTGCACGGCTGGCGCCTGCGGGATGGCCAGCACATGCGCATGTCCGGTTATCCAGCCAAGGTGAAGTCGATGTCCTGGTCCGTCAAGGGGCGCTATCTTGCCACCTCCGGAGCCGGCGTCTCGGTGTTGTGGCCGTTCTTTCACAAGGATGGGCCGATGGGGCAGCGGCCGCTGGAACTTGGCGGCCGGCAGGAGCAGGTGACCCGCGTCGCCTGTCATCCCGCCGAGGAAATCGCCGCGCTTGGTTACGATGACGGCATGATACTGCTCAGCCGCTTCTCCGATCGCGAGGAAGTGCTGCTCGCCCGGCCGAACGCATCGCCGGTATCGGCGATGGCCTGGAGCGCCAACGGACTGGAACTGGCCTTTGGCTGCGAGAGCGGCGCGGCCGGCCTTGTCGATCTCACACGCTGATGACCGCGCTTCGAACCCTTCACCCCACCCGTACCACGCTGGCCGAGCAGCGCGACCTCGATGTCGCCTATGCAAGGCTGGCGGACAGCGAGCGGTTGCTGCCGATCAAGGTGCCGGCCTTCTACCAGCGCAAGCTCGACGAGGAAGTGGCCGCGCTCGGCCACACCGAGGGGCCGCTTCACCGCATGGTGCGGCCAACGCGCGAACGCTTCGGCGCGCCCGCAGGTGGTGAAGTGCCGGACTGGGTCGACGACCGCTCCAACATGCCCGTCCCAGGCTCACAGGCGATCATCCACAAATACGCCGACCGCGTGCTGTTCATGCCCACTTCCGTCTGCGCCGGCCATTGCCAGTATTGCTTCCGGCAAGACGTGCTGACCGATGCCCATGCAGAAGGCGGTGACCTCAAGGGGCTTCCCGCCGAAGTGGAGAAGCTGGCAGCCTATCTCAACACGCGGCCGGAGGTGTCGGAGGTCGTGCTGTCGGGAGGGGATCCGCTGACACTGTCGATGCGCGACCTGGCGCTTGTGCTTTCGGGCATCCGTGCCGTGCCGACCATTCGGTCGATCCGCCTGCACACGCGGACACCGGCCTTCGCGCCGAAGGTGTTCGGCGACGACAGGAAGCTCGAACTCCTGGCCGAGGCGGACGTGCGTGTCGTCCTGCACTTCGCCCATCCTTACGAAATCTGCGGCGAAGTGGGCGAGGTATTGCGCCGGCTCGATCGGCATCGCATCCGGCTCTACAACCATTTTCCCTTGCTTCGTGGCGTCAATGACCATCGCGACGTACTGGCGCGGCTGATCGAGGTGCTGGACGATCATCGTGTCCGTACGCTCTCCATCTACGTGCCGGAGCCGATACGCCATTCGGCGCCCTTCCGGGTGCCACTGGATCGCTTCTTCGCGTTGCAAGACGAGCTCACGGCCACCACGCCGAGCTGGATCAATGCCGTCCGCTTTACCCTCGACAGTCCGGTCGGCAAGGTTCGGCGCGAGCATATCGTGGCGCGTGACCGGACGACCGGCCTCGTCACCTTTGAAAAGGCGGGCAAGCGCTTTGTCTTTCCGGACTTTCCCAGCGAGCTCGACGTTCCCGGTGATCGGGACACCCTTCTCTGGAAGGGCTGATCAGATCATCGCCACGGGCAGGAAAAGCAGCACCGCGAACAGGATGGCGCCGCCGAGTGCCAGGAAGGACGCAGCGGCGACGAGCGGTTCAAAGCTGGGGTGGCCATTGAGAAGCAACACCAGCGAGGGAAACATCACCACGGCGGCGATGGTGTTGAGCGCCCACAGGATCCTTGGCAGGCGTCCCGTGCTCTTCTTGGGGTTGAGCGCGAAGAATATCCCGTAGATCGACATGACGACGAAGCCGATCAGGTTGAGGTGGGCATGGGCGCCTGCCGCGGCATGGTTGCCGCTTGCCGACATGTAGATGCCGAAGAGCATGCCGACGATCAGCAGGACCGCGGCGGTGCGAAAATACAGAAGCGAAATGGAGTTGCTCACAATGGATCCCCCGCCGGCAAAACGCCGGTCAGAAGAATCATACTATACAATACGTAAAAATACAGCGTCTTGCCGACCTGTTGGGACGGCGCGGAAGAAGCCTCGCCGGATGGAGCGAGGCTTCTCGATATCCGTGCTGAATGAAAAAGTCCGTGCCGTTATCGCACAAGAATGTTGCGGAAGCTCCAGGCGTCGCTTTCGTCGATGTCCTCGGGGAAAAAGCCTGGACGACCGGCGAGCGGTGTCCAGTCGGTGTAATAGCCCTTCACAGGCCCCAGATAGGGCATTTGCACCTCGAGGCAGCGGGCATGATCCATTTCGTCGGTCTCGACGATGCCGGCCTTGGGATTTTCGAGTGCCCAGACCATGCCGGCCAGCACGGCCGAGGTGACCTGCAGCCCGGTGGCATTCTGGTAGGGGGCGAGCTTGCGCGCCTCCTCGATGGTCAGCTGAGAGCCGTACCAGTAGGCGTTCTTGCCGTGACCGTAAAGCAGCACGCCGAGTTCGTCGGCGCCGTCGATGATCTTGTCCTCGGACAGCACTTCGGTTGTGGCCTGCACCTGGCCCCCCTGTCCGAACATCTGGTGCAGCGAGAGCACGGCGATGTTGGCCGGATGGTAGGCGTAGTGGCAGGTCGGCCGATAGTCTGGATGAGCGCCGTCGCCAACCGTGTAGTAATCGGCGATCGAGATCGCCTCGTTATGGGTGACGAGGAAGCCGAACTGGGGGCCTGGGGTCGGGCACCAGGTGCGAACGCGGGTGTTGGCACCGGGCTGAAGCAGGTAGATCGCCGCCTGGCAGCCACCGTCGTGGTGGCGGGCCGTCTCCGGCTCCCAGGTCTCGCCGGTACCCCAGCCGAGCTCGGCCGGCTGCAGACCTTCGGACACGAAGCCGTCTACCGACCAGGTGTTGCGGAACACATCCATCGAATGGGGGATCAGCGTGCGCTGGGTGTCGCGCTCGGCGATGTGGATGCCCTTGACGCCGACGGTCTGCATCAATCGCGCCCAGTCCTCGCGGCTCTTGGGAGGAATGTAGGCGATGCCCATGTCCTGCGCCAGATTCTCGAGCGCCACCTTGACGAACCAGGACACCATGCCGGGGTTGGCGCCACAGCAGGAGACGGCGGTGGTGCCACCGGGGTTGGCTCGCTTCTCGGCGCGGACCGCCTCGCGCAGCCAGTAGTTGGTGCGGTGGGCCGGCTCGACCTTTTTGTCGAAGTAGAAGCCTTCCCAGGGTTCGACGACGGTGTCGATGTAAAGCGCACCGATCTCGCGACAGAGTTTCATGATGTCGAGGGAACCGGTGTCAACGGAAAGGTTGACACAGAACCCCTGGCCGCCGCCGGTGGTGAGCAGCGGTGTCAGGATTTCGCGATAATTCTCGGGAGTGATCTTCGCCTGGATATAGCGAATGCCATGATAGGCAAGGATGTCCTTGCCGGCGTCGCTCGGATCGATGACGACGAAGCGCGATCGGTCGAATTCAAGGTGCCGTTCGATGAGCGGCAACGTACCGCGTCCAATGGAGCCAAAACCGATCATGACGATGGGACCGGTGATCGTGCCATGCACGGGCGATGAATTCATTCAAACCTCTCCTGTCACGGCACCCCTGGTGCCGGAAGATCTCCGCGTCTTTCAGGTCAACGGGAATTGCGAATAACGGACAAAACGGCGGCGCCTGTACCTTCCATGCCGTGCCCCTCAGGCATTAGAGCATGCCCGAGACAAGTTTTCCAGTCGCTGTCTTTGCTGAAAACCAAAGGTTCGACATCCGGTCTTTTTTGAAAAAGCCGGAAAATAGTCGACTAAGGTGGGCCCGCGCGCCGCGGTGACCTTCCAATGCGGCAGGAAAACCGCAATTGTGGCGATCAAAACCAGCCTTGAAGCTCGCGGCGGACGACATGCTCGATGACTGTCACGCCATCATCGCTGTCGTTGAGGCAGGGAATGCGGGCAAAGTTGACGCCGCCGTTGGCGTGGAAGATGTCGGCATTCTCGACGCCGATCTCTTCGATGGTCTCGAGGCAATCAGCGACGAAGCCCGGTGTCATGACGGCAAGCGACTTGACGCCTGATCGTGCGAGCGCCTCGACCGTCTTGTCCGTGTAGGGCTGGAGCCATTCCTGCGGGCCGAAGCGCGATTGAAAGGTGACGCGGAGACGCTCCTCGCCCCAGCCGAGGCGCTCGCGCAACAGACGCGCCGTCTTCTGGCAATGGCAGTAATAGGGGTCGCCCTTTTCGAAGTAGCTCTTGGGTATGCCATGGAACGACGCGAGCATCACCTCGGGAGCGAAGGGAAGGGTCGCAAGGTGCGTTTCGACCGAGCGAGCGAGAGCGTCGATGTAGACGGGATCGTCGTGGTAGGGCGGTACGGTGCGCAGTGCCGGTTGCCAGCGCTTGCTGAGGAGGTGAGCGAAGGCCTTGTCGTTGACGGTGGCCGTGGTGGCGGCGGCATATTGCGGATAGAGCGGATAAAGAAGGATACGTTCGCAACCGGCCGCCTGCAACGCATCGAGACGGCTCGGAATCGAAGGGTTGCCGTAGCGCATGGCCCAGTCGACCACAACGCCCGTCCCAAGCCGGGCTGAAAGCTTTTCGGCCTGCGAGCGCGTATAGGTGCGCAAGGGGCTTTCGTCGCGCTCCCGGTTCCAGATGGTGTCGTAGTCGCGTCCCTTTTTCTGCGGCCGCGTGTTCAGAATGATGCCGTAGAGAACGGGATACCAGATGAGCCGCGAGGTCTCGATCACCCGCCGGTCGGATAGAAAATCCTTAAGATAGCGCCGCATCGACCGACGGTCCGTACCGTCGGGCGTCCCGAGATTGACGAGAAGGACGCCAACCTTGCCGTGGGCAACCTTGGGGTGATCGGGGGGCATGGGCATTTCGGCTCGATCCGGAGTGTGAATTTAGAGCTTTTCTAGCTGAAAGCGGTGAGGTGCGCGAGCCCTGCGAGCCGAACCATTGGGGCGATGCCCCGTGCTCGGTGAAAATCCGCCAAGACCATATAGGTATTGCGTATTCCCTGCGGGTTGCTTGTGCTTCTTGCCGAAAATACGCTATGGAAGCCCGGCATCCGCGGAAAATGCGGTAGGGTTGGCTTGGATGACGATCGCACTCGCTGGGAGCGGCGGCCATCTGGCCGGGGGAAGACGATGCGAGGCTTGCTCAAGGTGTGTGCGGCGATCGACGCGTTGAACGTCGGCGTCAATTATTTCGCTCGCTGGCTCGTTCTGGCGGCGATCCTGCTGTCAGCAGGCAACGCCATCGTCCGCAAGGTCTTCAACTACTCCGCCAACTCGCTGCTCGAAGGACAATGGTATCTGTTCTCGGCGGTGTTCCTGCTCTGCGCCGGCTACACGCTGCTGCGCGGCGAACATGTCCGGATCGACATCCTCGCCTCGCATCTGAGCCGCCGCACCCAGGTGATGATCGACATTTTCGGCACGCTGCTGTTTCTGATGCCGTTCACCGTGGCCGCCATCTGGCTGAGCTGGCCGCAGGTGGTGTCCAAGGTTCTCTCTGGTGAAGTGTCGTCGAGCGCCGGCGGCCTGCCGCTCTGGCCAGCCTGGGTGCTGATCCCCGTCGGCTTCTCGCTGCTTGGCCTGCAGGGGGTGAGCGAGATCATCAAGCGCATTGCCTTTCTGATGGACGAGGGGCCGGACCCGTCGCCCGTCCAGAGCAGCCACAACTGATTGACGAGGATTGCCTGTCATGACCGCTTTCCTCGTCGCCAACCTCGCGCCGATCATGTTCGGCTCGATGCTGCTGTTCCTGCTGATCGGCTATCCCGTCGCCTTCGCGCTGGCCGCCTGTGGCTTTGGATTCGGGCTGATCGGCATCGAACTCGGCCTGTTGTCGCCCAACCTGTTCCAGGCGATCCCCGACCGTGTCTGGTCGATCATGAGCAACGACACACTGCTCGCCATCCCCTTCTTCACCTTCATGGGACTGGTGCTGGAGCGTTCGGGCATGGCGGAGGACCTGCTCGATACCATCGGCCAGTTGTTCGGACCGATCCGCGGCGGCCTTGCCTACGCAGTGATCTTCGTCGGCGCGCTGCTTGCTGCCACCACCGGCGTCGTCGCCGCGTCAGTGATCGCCATGGGTCTCATCTCGCTGCCGATCATGCTGCGCTACGGCTATGACCGGCGCGTCGCTTCCGGCGTCATCGCCGCATCGGGGACGCTGGCCCAGATCATTCCACCCAGCCTAGTGCTGATCGTGCTGGCCGACCAGCTCGGTCGCTCGGTGGGCGACATGTACAAGGGAGCGCTCTACCCCAGCCTGATCCTGACCGGCCTCTACGCGCTGTTCGTGTTCATCGTTTCCATCGTCCGGCCCAACTGGGTGCCGGCGCTGCCGCTTGAGGCCAGGAGATTGCGTGGCTGGCGGCTCCTCATCAAGGTGATGACGTCGCTGGTTCCGCCGCTGGTGCTGGTGTTTCTGGTGCTCGGCACCATCTTCATCGGCGTTGCCACTCCGACCGAGGGCGGGGCCATGGGGTCGGTCGGCGCGCTGCTGCTCGCGGTCATCAACCGCCGCCTCACGTTCCAGATGGTGGTTCAGGCGCTGGAGCAGACGGCGAAGCTCTCGGCCTTCTGCATGTTCGTGCTGCTGGGTGCCCGTGTGTTCTCGCTGACCTTCTATGGAATCAACGGTCATCTCTGGGTGGAAAGCCTGCTGGCCGGCCTGCCGGGCGGCGAGGTGGGTTTCCTGATCGTCGTCAACCTCCTGGTGTTCTTCCTCGCCTTCTTCCTCGATTATTTCGAGCTTGCCTTCATCATCATCCCGCTGCTGGCCCCGGTCGCCGACAAGCTTGGCATCGATCTCGTCTGGTTCGGCGTGCTCCTGGGCGTCAACATGCAGACGTCCTTCATGCATCCACCCTTCGGCTTTGCCCTGTTCTTCCTGCGCTCGGTGGCGCCGAGCCATCCCTACGTCGACAAGATTTCCGGCCTGCGGACCGCGCCGGTCACCTCGTCGCAGATCTATTTCGGCGCCATTCCATTCGTGCTGATCCAGGTCCTCATGGTGGTGCTGGTCATCCTGTTCCCCGGGATGGTGACGCACTACAAGTCCGATCGCACGGCGGTGAATCTCGACAACGTCAAGATCGACATCATGGCGCCGGCACCGGCTGCCCCGGCCTTTGGCGCTCCGGGCAATCCGGGAGCGAGCCCGTTCGGCACGCCGGCGGCGCCATCCTTCGGTGCGCCCGCTCCATCCTTTGGTGCACCGGCGCCTGATTTCGGCGCCAAACCCTGACGAGACGGCAATAACGAAAAAGGCCGGCGGATCGTGCTCCGCCGGCCTTCTGATTCATGAAAGGGCGCCGGCTTACTTGCCGGCCGCCTGCTGCGAATAGACGTAGGAGTCGAAGTTGTATTCGGCGACGCGGAACCACTGGTAGCTCTCGGCGCGGAACTGCTTCCACGGCTCGTAGATCTTCTTGAAGGCCGGATTCTTGGCTGCTTCGTCGTCATAGAGCTTGAAGGCGGCGTCGTAGGCGGCGTCGAGGATCTCGCGGCTGAACGGCCGGAGCTGCACGCCCTGCGCCACGAGACGCTTCAGGGCCGCGAAGTTGCGGGCGTCGTAGGCGGCGGTCATGTCGTCGTTGGCAAGCGCGGCGGCGGCCTTCAGCACGGCCTTGTAGGCCTGCGGCAGCTCTTCCCACTTCTTCTTGTTGATCATGTATTGCAGCGCCGAGGAGCCTTCCCAGAAGCTCGGGTAATAGTAGTACTTCGCCACTTGATAGAGGCCGAGCCGCTCATCGTCGTAGGGACCGACCCATTCTGTGGCGTCGATGGTGCCCTTCTCGAGCGCCGGATAGATGTCCGGGGCCGGAATCTGCTGCGGAACCACACCGAGCATCGACAGCACCTTGCCGCCAACGCCGCCAACGCGGAACTTCAGGCCCTTGAGATCGGCGACGGTGTTGATCTCGTTGCGGAACCAGCCACCCATCTGCGTGCCGGTATTGCCGCCCAGCAACATCACGGCGTTGTAATTGGCAAGGAAGTCGTTCATCAGGTCGAGGCCGCCGCCCTGGATGATCCAGGCCTGCTGCTGGCGGGTGTTGAGGCCGAAGGGCAGCGAGGTGGCGATGGCGAACGTCAGGTCCTTGCCGATGAAATAGTAAGAGGCTGTGTGGGTGATCTCGACAGTGTCGTTCTGCACGGCATCGAGAACCTGCAGCGGCGGTACCAGTTCGCCGGCGGGGAATACCTGGATCTGGAACTTGCCGTCGGTGGCGTCCGACACCGTCTTGGCAAACAGCTCAGATGATCCGAAGATGGCGTCGGTCGACTTCGGGAAGCTGGAGGCGAGACGCCATTTGATTTCCGGCTGCGACTGCGCGATGGCCGGCATGGCAAGTGTTCCGACACTCGCTGCGGCGCCGGTGGAGACGAGCCCGGCTTTCCTGATGAACTGACGACGATCCATGCGATCCTCCCAATGCCCCTTATCTTGAAGCCCCGCTTGGTGCGGCGGCATCGTTGAAACTCCAAACGCGGCGCAGCTCCCGACCGGAAGCCGCAACGGGCGTATGTGCCATTAAAAACGGAAAATCCGGCGCCACGCAATGAGATGACGCTTCAATTCTGCAAACTTTTCCGAAAGTTGCGCAAAATCGTCACGCATGGCGATTTGCCGGGAATTCGGGCATGAATGGGTCTTCCCGCTGGCCGGGCCGATCGGCTAACAAGATCGGGTTGTCAACGCTTCGGAACCGCCATGACCGCTCCCGTTGTTCTCTTCACCGCCGATACCCGTGATTTCGATGGCTACACCTGGCACTGTGCACCCAGTACCTATCTCGAAGCCGTGCTCGGCGTATCGGGCGGTATTCCGGTGATCCTGTCGGCTTTCGGGGCGCGCCTTGATCTCGACGCGGTTCTCGACCGGGTCGATGGCGTCGTTGCCACGGGATCGAGGACCAATGTCCATCCCTCGCTCTATGGCGTAACGGCGACCGAGGCGATGGGCCCCTATGACGAGGTGCGAGACGCCACCAGCCTGCCGCTGATCCGACGGGCGATCGAGCGCGGCATTCCACTGCTCTGCATCTGTCGCGGCCTGCAGGAACTCAACGTGGCTCTCGGCGGTTCGCTGGCCTCCGATATCCAGGAACAGCCGGGGCGCATGGACCATCGTCATCCCGATGTTCCCGAGATGGACGGAAAATTCGCCATCCGCCACGGCGTGACGATCGCCGCCGGCGGTTGTCTCGGCCGCATCGTCGATGGCGAAATCCAGGTGAACTCGCTGCACCGGCAGGCGGTGGCGCGTCTGTCGGAACGCCTCGTCGTCGAGGCGACGGCACCGGACGGTACCATCGAGGCAGTGTCGGTGAAGGATGCGGCCGGCTTCACGCTGGGCGTTCAATGGCATCCCGAATACTGGGGAGCCGCCGATGGTCCCTCGAAGGCCATTCTCGAAGCCTTCGGAGCGGCGATCAGTGCCGAGGCAGCCAAGCGCTGAGCGGTGCTTTCGTTCAACCCCAAAGAGAAGCGCCGAACATCAGCAGGCCGAACATCAACACCACGACTGCGGCCCCCGCTTCGATGAAGGCATGAAGGCGGTAAGCAAGATCACCGCTGCCGGTGGCGGCCAGACGGACGGCGAGGCCACGGGTCGTGACTGCGGCGAGCGTCAGGGCGGCAACGGTGAAGCCGGTCCCGAGCGCCATGGTGAAGGCCGAGGCGATGCCGGCGATCAGCAGGCCCTGGCTCAGGGCGAAGACCAGCACGATCAGCGCGCCGGTGCAGGGGCGCAGACCGACGGCGACGACTGCCGACCAAGCCTTCTTCCAGTCGAGACGTCCGGCCGCCGCTTGCGGCGATGGTGCGTGGGCGTGGCCGCAGCAGGCGTCATGAACATGCCGCGCCGGCTTGAGACCGAGCCGGCGATGGTCGTGACCGCAGTCCTCGTGTGAGACTGCCGCGGCAAAGCTGGTGGTCATGACGGCGGGGGCGCCGCCCACCGTCACGGCGACCGGGGCATAGCGTTCCGCCATACAGTCGCCGAGTGGGCGCACGATCTTGCGCCAGACCAGCCAGAGGCCGAGCAGGACGATCAGCGCGAAAGAGCCAGTCTCGAGCAGCGCTGCGGCGCGAGTCATGGCAATGGAGGTGGCACCGAGCAGCACCGCGGCGACCAGCACCATGACGACCGCCGTCACGGCCTGCGCGAGGGCCGAGACCAGGGCGAGGAGTGCGCCGTTGCGGGCCGTTTCCCGGTTGGCGAGCACATAGGTGGAGATCACCGCCTTGCCATGGCCGGGACCGATGGCATGGAGCACGCCGTAAAGAAAGGAGAGGGTCATCAGCCAGAGGCCGGCGCTGCCGTTCGACTTCATGGCGGAGATGGTTGCCGTGAGATCGCGATAGAAGCTGGCCTGCCAGGTGGCAATGAAGCGAAAGAGCCCCGGAAGGAAGGCGCCGCCGGTGGCGGCCGGTTCCGGCAAGCCGACGCCGAAGGGACCGGTCGAGGCCAGGGTCGGCGCTGCGGCCAGCAAGAGTGCGACAAGGCCGAAAGTGGCGACGCGGGCAGGGCGGGTGGTCAATGACATGTTATGTCGGCCCCGTTGGTCTGGTCGTCGGCCAGAAGCTGCAACTCGGGAGGCAGGTTGCGCTGATCGGCCGGAATGGCGGCGAGCGCGGCAGCGGCGGCCGGATCCATGTCGGGCGGCCGGAACGTCTTGGCGCTACAGGCGGCGGGTGCATTGTCCAGGACGATGGGGCCGTCCTTGTCGTCGATCATGCGAAAGGCGACGAAGAAGGTCGGGTCGTAGATTTCGAGCTTGATCTTTCCGGCGGTCTTGACCGGTTCCTTGGTTGGCAAGGTGAAGAACAGGATGAGGCGGCCGCCCTGGTCCTGCAGCCAATACTCGGTGGGCTTGCCGAAATCGATGTCCTTGCCGTCGCCCGCCGTGATGAAGGTGAAATAGGCATAGTCCTTCAGCGACTCGACGTTGATGTCGGCCAGCGGTTTCAGTTCCTCGGTGCTGAGCTTGCCATCACCGTTGGTATCGAGCCCCTGGCTTGCGAAGGCCGAATAGGCCTCGTCGAAGCGCCAGATATTGCGAACGGCGGTAATCTCTCCCTTGGGGTTGAAAACCAGCTCGGCCTTCGCATCGACCCAGACATGGGGATGGGCGATGGCGGGAGCGGCTGTGACAAGGACGCCGACAAGCAGAGCGGCGGCAAGAAACGTCTTGTTGGTCACGAGCGACATCCCGTGGCAGTGGCGGCAGCTTTGAGCGCTTGACGACACATCGCTGCCAAACAAGGCGGGACGATGTCAACCTTGCTCCGCTACCTCGGGTATCGATGCGGTCGTTCCACCGTCGCATTCGTCGCCATTCTTCTGGAACCAGTCGGCCATGAAGTCGACGAAGGCGCGTATCTTCGCGGAAAGATGGCGTCGATGCGGATAAACGACATAGATGCTGGCGGCGCCCAGTTCGAAGTCGGACAGCACCACCTTGAGGCGACCGGCTGCGACGTCGTCTTCCACCATCTTGTAGGGTACCGAACCATAGCCCAGGCCCGCCAGCACGGCGAGGCGGACGGCGGATGGCGAGTTCACCTCGACGCGTCCCGACACCGGCACCGTCTGCCGGATACCATCGACCAGGAAACGCCAGTTGAAGCGGTTGCGCAGGTTGGAATCGATGACGCAGGGCAGGCGCGTCAAATCGTCGGGCGTCTGCGGCAAGCCGTGGGTGGCGGCGACGTCGGGATGTACCACGGTCGCAAAGCGATAGTTGGCTAGCTTGCGGGCGATCAGGCTCGAATCGGAGAGTTCGCTGACGCGGATCGCGCAATCAAAGCCCTCGTCGATCAAGTCGACGAATCGGTCGTCCAGCCTGAGATCCAGCCGGATGGCGGGGTTGGCCACCACGAAGTCCATGATCGCCTTGCCGAGCGTCGAATCGCCGAAGGTGCGGGGCGCGGCGACGCGCAGCAGGCCGGTGGGCTCGCCATGGCGTTCTCGCACCATGTCCTGAAGGTCGTCGACCCGTTGGAGTATTTCTCCAGCATCGCGGAAGTAGGCCTGACCGAGTTCGGTCAGCGACAGGCGCCGCGTCGTGCGATTCATCAGGCGCGCGCCCAACTCATCTTCAAGTTCCTTGACGTATTTCGAGATCAGGGCCTTGGACCGGCCGAGCTTTCGTGCCGCCGCAGAGAACCCGCCCGCTTCGACGACCTCCACGAAAGTACGCATGCGAGTGAATGTATCCATTATCCGCCGCCAGTTTGAGACGTTTCGGACTTTCGACAACATGACGCCTGCGGTTCCGTGGCCTCCGGAAACGCCTGTGAAATGGCGAAAGCGCTTTAGGGCCGACCATGTGACAGCAGCAGTTGGCCAACCGGCGGTCGCGCCCGTTAACACTAAAGACCTGAATCTGATCAGATCCGTCAATATGAAAAATCAGGTCTCCATCGCAGAATCATGCGATTTTCTGCTGTTTTACGTATCGTTTCCCGTGAGTGCACAATCGAATTCTTCAGGCTGAACTACTGCCGCTTTGAAATTGCCGTTTGCACTTGGGTAGCGGGGGCATCAGAAGCGCTGTGAGGCGGCCTCTCACAGCCTGCCTCATATGCAGGCGGCATGAAATTATCGTCACAAACGGATTTTCCAATTCTGAGGTCTTGCAGAAGGGGGCGACGCAGAGTACATGCGTCCTTGCCCAATTTCGCACGTGCCTGTGGTTGCGTGCCGGTTTCGCTAGGGCCGCTAACGGCGGTTCCGGCGAGGGCAAACCGGTGACCGGAGTTAAACCGGGTCTAAGCTGCTTCTCAAGCGGCGGACGCGACTTAAAGCAACGACGTAGAGGGCTTTTTTGGTCTCTGTCGGCGCTCCAAACGCTGGCGTTACTGAAGAGGCACTACTTCCTTGCCGGACGTGCGGACAGGAGCAATCCGTCCAATCAAAGGCTGCACGACCAAGAGGCTTGACCGCACGGCGCATCTTCGCCGGGCGCTTGGGGTTCGAGGTCGTAACTCACATCCACCGTCTTCCGGAAACGGAAGGCGATTGAGGATGCATTTGCTCGCGCGTGCCGGGTCCACACCGGGGCGCGGAGAGGGACTGCTCATCCTCAGAACACAGTGTTTGGACGATGGAGTTCCGGGCCATGACCGCGCGTATTCTCGACTTCCTTGCCAGCCGACGACCCGAAGGCCCTTGCCTGGTGGTTGACCTCGACGTCGTTCGCAGCAACTTCAATGCTTTCCGTCACGCCCTGCCCGACACTCGCATCTACTACGCGGTGAAGGCCAATCCGGCGCCGGAAGTGCTGCAGCTGCTTGCCGATCTCGGCTCGTCCTTCGACTGCGCCTCGATCCCCGAGATCGAGATGGTGCTGGCTACCGGCGCAACGGCCGACCGCATTTCCTTCGGCAACACCATCAAGAAGGAGCGCGATATTGCTCGCGCCCTCGAGCTTGGTGTCAACCTGTTTGCCGTCGACTGCGAGGCGGAGGTGGACAAGGTTGCCCGTCAGGCCGAGGCGACTGGCAAGCCGGGCGCGAAGGTGTTCTGCCGTATCCTCTGCGATGGAGCCGGTGCCGAATGGCCGCTCAGCCGCAAGTTCGGCTGCGAGCCCTCGATGGCGGCCGAGGTTCTCGAGCACGCCCACCGTTCCGGCCTCGCCGCCCACGGCATTTCCTTCCATGTCGGATCTCAGCAGGGCAACCTCGATGCCTGGGATAGCGCGCTGTCGTCGGCTGCGACCATCTTTGGCGAGCTGGCCGATCGCGGCATCCAGCTCAAGATGGTCAACCTCGGCGGTGGTTTCCCGACCCGTTATCTCAAGGACGTGCCGGCGACCGAAGCCTACGGTCGATCGATCGACGAGGCGGTTCGCCGCCACTTCGGCAATCATGTGCCGGAGACGATCATCGAGCCGGGGCGCGGCATGGTCGGCGGCGCCGGCATGATCAAGGCGGAAGTGGTGCTGATTTCCAAGAAGCACCGCGACGACGAGCAGCGCTGGGTCTACCTCGATATTGGCAAGTTCGGTGGTCTCGCCGAGACGATGGAAGAGGCGATCCGCTATCCGATCCGCACCCGTCACGATGGGGGCGCGACCGCTCCCTGCGTTCTGGCCGGCCCGACCTGCGACAGCGCCGATGTGCTTTACGAGAAGACCCCCTACGAGCTGCCCATCAGCCTGGAGATCGGCGACGAAGTGCTGATCGAAGGTACCGGTGCCTACACGACGACTTATTCGGCGGTGGCCTTCAACGGCTTTTCGCCGCTCAAGTCCTACGTGATCTGAGTGAACTCCGGGCGGCGAGCTGCCGACCGGTTCCTTTTGTAACTTCATCACCCCGTCCGACAGGTCGGGGGGCGGGGTTGCCTCGATGATCGCCTACATGAATGAACTGCCGGGTGACGTGTTCGCCCGCGAGACCTTGCTCGACCGTGCCTTCGGGCCGGCCCGCTTCCGCAAATCCTCGGAGAAGATTCGCTCGGGGCGTCTTCCCGCCGAGGGGTTGGCGCTCGTTGCCCGGGACGGCGACCGTCTCGTCGGCAGCGTGCGCCTGTGGGAGGCGTCCGCCGGACAGTCGTCGCTGTTGCTGCTTGGACCGCTCGCCGTCGAAGACGAGTGTCGGGGCGCCGGCATCGGTGCGACCTTGATGCGGCTCGCCGCCGAGCGGGCGCGGGCGCTTGGTCATGGTGCCATCGTTCTGGTAGGGGACGAGCCCTATTATCGCCGCTTCGGCTTTTCAACGCGCGGCATGGAGAAGCTCGCCATGCCCGGCCCGTTCGAACGGTCGCGTTTCCTTGGCCTTGAACTCGTCCCGGGCGCGCTTGACGGTGCCGAGGGCGTGCTTCGTCCGACCGGCCGCGCAGCGACGGCCCAGCCAGCCACGGTTGCCGCCTGATATGGCGGCCATTTGAATTTCTCTCCGGGAATGCCTAGACTTAGTGTGCATTTCTGGGGAGGCAGCCATGGATATCTTTCTGAGCGGCGGCGATGTTGCAATCATCGCGTTGGTTCTGTTTGCCATCATCGTCCTGTTCGCCGGCATCAAGCAGGTCCCGCAAGGCTATAACTGGACCGTTGAGCGTTTTGGCCGCTACACGCGCACGCTTCAGCCCGGACTTAACCTGATCGTTCCCTTCTTCGACCGGATTGGCGCCAAGCTGAACCGCATGGAGCAGGTGCTGGACGTTCCCAGCCAGGAGATCATCACCCGCGACAACGCCACCTGTACGGTGGACGGTGTTGCCTTCTACCAGGTGCTCGACGCGGCGCGGGCCGCTTATGAGGTTTCCAACCTGCAGAGCGCCATCCTCAACATCACCATGACCAACATTCGTACGGTGATGGGTTCGATGGATCTCGATAGTCTCCTCAGCAATCGCGACGAGATCAACGCTCGGCTCCTGCACGTGGTCGATGCGGCGACCGAGGCCTGGGGCGTCAAGATCACGCGCGTCGAGATCAAGGACATCAATCCGCCGGCCGACCTCGTCGCCTCCATGGCACGACAGATGAAGGCGGAACGTGAAAAGCGCGCCCAGATTCTCGAGGCCGAGGGTCTGCGGCAGTCGGCAATCCTGAAGGCCGAAGGCGAGAAGCAGGCACAGGTCCTGCAGGCCGAGGGCCGGCGCGAAGCCGCCTTCCGTGACGCCGAAGCGCGCGAACGTCTTGCCGAGGCCGAGGCCAAGGCAACGTCGCTGGTCTCCGAAGCGGTGTCGAACGGCGATGTGCAGGCGCTCAATTACTTCATCGCCGACAAGTACACCCAGGCTCTCGGCCAGTTCGCCCATTCCCCCAACCAGAAGATCCTGATGCTGCCGGTCGAGGCATCGGCGCTGATCGGCTCCCTGGGGGGCATCGCCGAGCTGGCCCGTTCGGCGTTCTCCGGAGACGATGGGGCTCGTGGTGCTCCGAGCGATGGCTCGCCGCGCCGCCGCGGCGCGGTGCCGCCGGTCGGCGGCTGAAGGAAGCGGTTGGGAAAGGGTGAATGATGGGCATGGTCGCTGGGCTGGTCGACTATCTCGGACCGTGGTCGTGGCTGCTTCTCGCCTTGTTGCTCGCCGGCATCGAGGTGATTGTACCGGGTACCTTCTTCATCTGGTTCGGAGCGGCGGCTTTCGTTGTCGGTCTTCTGGCGCTCGCCGTCGCGCTGAGCTGGCAGGTGGAGCTTGTTCTGTTCGTTCTGCTGTCGGCGGCCGCGGTCCTTGTCGGTAGACGGTTCTACGGCCGGGCAGCCAAGGAGGGGGATGGCTTTGCCAATGACCGGCTCGGCCGGCAGGTCGGGCGTTTGGCCGTCGTCGACCGGGCGATCGAAGGGGGATCGGGTCATATCCGCCTCGACGATACCGTCTGGCGGGCCGACGGGCCTGATCTGCCGACCGGCGTGCGCGTGCGCATCACCGGCCATCACGACGGTCGCTTCATCGTCGAGCCGGTATCGTCCGCCACCGACTGAGACGCGAAATGGATTCCGAGAGGTTCCACCCGCCCCGCAAGTGGCGGGTGGTAAACAGTTCGGGCGATGCCATAACGGGTCGTTAACCAGGTTCCTTTACGCTTCGTCAATACTGGACACCGCTTGGGGCGGTGAGTGCGGCGACGGAGGCAAGGGGTGCAGCGGCGGCAGACCTTTCGGGTCCTGACGGTGGCGTCCGCGCTCCTCGCTGCGCCGGCCTTTGCGCAAGAGGCCGACGATCCGGATGTCACGCCGGCATTGAGAACCTCTCTGCCTGCCGACCCGTCGACGACCAGCAGCGATCTGACCTCAGGCGAGTCCGACGCGACTACTCCCAAGCCCGGGACGGACGATTTTGCCATTCCCGCGTTGCGCCCCAGCCTGCAGGCGACCGAGCTTCGGACGGTGGCTCGACCGGTGCCGCCGAGTCTCTCGGCCAAATTGCCGGCGGTGGCGCCAAGCCTGCCGCCCGTTACCCGCGAGGCCGACGCCCGCGCCGAGTACGAGCCGCTGGGCCTGCGCCTCGGCAGCTTCATCGTGAATGCAACCACCTCGACCGGACTTGGGGTTCGCCATCACTCCATCCAGGGTAATGAAACCTTCGTTCGTTCGACCGGTGAAATCGACGCCCGTTCTGACTGGGAGCGCAACAGCCTGGAAATGCGCCTTGGCGGCGCCTATCGCCGCTCGCTGTCAGGCATCGACGAGAAACTGCCCGAGGGTGACGCCAGCATTGCCGGTCGCTTCGATCTCACCAATGCCGACCGGCTCACCGCCTCGGCCGGCTGGACGCTGCGCGACGACACATCCGGAGACGGCAAGGAAAATACTTTTTCGGGCACATTGGGTTACGAGCGGTTCGGCGGCCGCATCGGCTTGAAGACCGGTCTCGGCATCGACCGAACGGTGAACGAGACCGACACGACGCTCGACAACACCGCCCTGTCTTCGTCGCTACGCCTGTCGCTGGACAGCGGGGCCATCCTGCAACCGTTTGTGGAAGTCGGCGCCTTCGGGCGCGATTTCGACCGCGCGGCGGCCGGTGATGGCATCAGCCGTAACGGCGTTGGTGGCGAGGCGAAGGCCGGTGTCTCGGTGGCGCGCGACAACATGGCCGGTGAGGTCGCGCTCGGCTATGGCTATGAATGGCTCAAGGAGAGCAGTCTTTCCGACATATCCGGCCTGATCGGCTCGGCTTCGTTCACCTGGGACCCCAGCGAGCTGCTCCGCCTCACGGGCATTGCCTCAACGAGCTTCGCGCCGACATCGGCGGCCGGTGCCTCGGGCGTTCTCAAGCGGACCGGCGAACTGACGGTGACCTACGCCCTGACGCCCAACGCCTTCGTGGTGAGCGGCGGCGAACTGACGTTGGAAGACTACGCCGGCATCGATCGCGATGTGACGACCACGACGCTGAAGGCCGGCATCGGCTACAAGATCAACCGAACGGTGGAACTTGGCCTCGACGGCGAACACAAGATCGTCCGCTCCAACCAGGCCGGGGGCGACTATACGGACAGCAGCGTGACGGCAACGCTGACCTTGCGCCAGTAGATCCGGCGTCGTTCAGACGGCGCTCTCCCGGCGCTTGCTCGATTCTGCCCAGAAGATGCCGCCGAGCACCAGGGCCAGTGCCAGGGCATGGTAGGTTTGGAAGCGTTCCCCCAGTACCAGCACGGCAAGGATCGAAGCGAAGACCGGGATGAGGTTGATGAACACGCCCGCCCGGCCCGGCCCGACTAGCTCGACGCCGCGCACGAAAAATATCTGCGAGATCACCGACGGAAACACCGCACAGTAGGCGACCACCAGCCAGCCGAAGGGTGTCGGGGCCACATATTGTCCCATGGCGATCTCGGCGCCGAGGAAGGGCAGGGAGGTCAGGAAGGCGGCCACCGACAGCCCCGCGAAGAACGACAGGCCGGCAATTTTCGGTCGGCGCGGCAGCAGCACCGTGTAAAGCGCGTAAACGACGCAAGCGCCGAGCATCATCAGGTCGCCGACGTTGAAATCAAGCGCGGCGAGGGTACGGATGTCACCCTTGACGGCGATGACACCGACGCCGACCAGCGTCGTCGCCATGCCTGCCAGTTGGCCGGAGCCGGCCCGGGTGCCGGCGATCAGGTAGGCGAAGACAAAGACGAGGCCGGGCAAGGCGCCCTGGATGATGCCGATATTGACGGCCGAGGTGAAGTGGGCGGCGATGTAGAAGAAGGCATTGAAGAATGTGAAGCCGAGCGCGCCCATGGCCAGCATGTAGGGTAGGCGGTTTTTCATCACGGCCCAGTCGGCCATGACGGGTTTGCGGGCGAACAGGACGAGCAGCAACAGCACGCCCGACCAGCGAAAGGTGGTCAGCGCCATGGGCGACACCTCGCCGACGGCAAGGCGGCTTGCCACGGCGTTGCCGGCCCAGAACAACGGCGACAATATCAGAAGGAGATAGGGTCGGCTGTAGAGACGCGACCAGAAGCTTTCATCGGTCACAAAACACCTCTCGTCGATCTTGAGTCGGTTCTTCCTACTGGGTCCGGTTGTCCCTCGCACGCCTCTTTCGGGTAATCCGGTACGCTGGGTTCCGGATAAATGGCAGTTTTCCGACATCGCGGCTTTCATTGGGAGGCAGGGGTCGTTATAGTCGGTCAAGCCCCGGTGCCCAAGGCATCGGGGCTTTCCGTGTGCGTGCTGCCGGTGGCGCCGTGGCGCGGAAAGGTCTGACACTTGAACGACGGGACCTTTTTCAATGGCGAACGTAGTGGTGGTCGGCTCCCAGTGGGGAGACGAAGGCAAGGGCAAAATCGTCGACTGGCTGTCCGAGCGGGCCGATGTGGTCGTCCGTTTCCAGGGCGGTCATAATGCCGGCCACACGCTGGTGATCGACGGTGTTTCCTACAAGCTGTCGCTGCTGCCCTCCGGTGTCGCCCGCCCGGGCAAGCTCTCCATCATCGGCAACGGCGTCGTCGTCGATCCGCGCGCCTTCGTCAATGAAGTGACACGCATCCGCGAGCAGGGTGTCAAGATCAGCCCCGACAATCTGCGCATCGCCGAAAATGCCACGCTCATTCTCTCCATTCATCAGGAGCTGGACGAGCTGCGCGAGAACGCCGCCTCGCCGACCACCCGCATCGGCACCACCAAGCGCGGCATCGGCCCCGCCTACGAGGACAAGGTCGGCCGCAGAGCCATCCGTCTCGTCGATCTCGCCCATCCCGAGACGCTGAACAACCGCATCGAGCGGCTGCTCGCCCACCACAATCCGCTTCGCCGTGGCCTTGGCCAGCCGGAAATTGCACCCGAGACCATCCGCGACGAGTTGATGGCGGTTGCCGATTTCATCCTGCCCTATATGGACGTCACCTGGCGGCTGCTCGACGAGAAGCGCAAGGCTGGCTCCCGCATCCTGTTCGAAGGTGCCCAGGGCGCGCTGCTCGACAACGACCACGGAACCTATCCCTTCGTCACCGGTTCCAACACCATGGCCGGTCAGGCGGCTGCCGGTTCGGGCATGGGGCCGGGTGCACTCGACTATGTTCTGGGAATCACCAAGGCCTACACCACGCGCGTCGGCTCCGGGCCGTTCCCGACCGAGCTGTTCGACGAGGTTGGTGATTTTCTCGGCCAGCGTGGCCGCGAGTTCGGCACCGTGACCGGCCGCAAGCGCCGTTGCGGTTGGTTCGATGCGGTTCTGGTGCGGCAGACAGTGGTCGCTTCCGGCATCAACGGCATCGCGCTGACCAAGCTCGATGTGCTCGATGGTCTTGACGAGATCAAGGTATGCATCGGCTACGAGATCGACGGCCGTACCCTTGATTATCTGCCTGCCAATCAGGAAGAGCAGGCACGGGTCAAGCCAATCTACGAGACGATGGAAGGCTGGAAGGAATCGACGGCCGGGGCGCGGTCCTGGGCCGAACTTCCTGCACAGGCCATCAAGTATGTGCGTCATATCGAGGAATTGATCGGCGCGCCCGTGGCTATGTTGTCGACCAGTCCTGATCGGCTTGACACGATTCTTGTGCGTGATCCGTTTCAGGATTAAGTGATTCACCACGTTTTGCCGGCCTTCATGCCGCAAAAAAGCCCGGCCGCCATAGCAAGGCTCGCCGCCGGGGTCCTATCGAAACAGCGTTCCGCCGTCAGGCGGGGCGCCAAGCCGAGAGATGCGGTACATGGCCGACTACTATCCCGTACTGAAGCGTGCCATTTCCTCGCTGCCGTCCGGGTCGGGCGAGGCGCGGCGCGCCGTCTACGAGAAGGCTCGGGTCGCGCTGCTCCGCCAGCTCAGCTCGTATAACCCACCACTATCGCCGACCGAGATTGCCGACCAGCGCGTGGCGCTTGAGGATTGCATTCGTCGGGTCGAAGCGGAGGTGGCTGGTGTCGCCGAAGACGCGGCGGCCGCTGCGCCGCAGCCTTCGGCAGCTCCACCGGTGGTCAAGGCGCCGCCGCCCCCGGAGGAACCCGCGCCCCGCGTCGAACCCGAGCCCCGTCCCGAACCCCGCCCGGAGCCGCGACGCGAAGAGCCGCAAGCTCAGGTGCGAAAGGGTGGGCTGGCCCCGGCGTCCGAGAATCCGTTCCGGCACATTGAGCCTCTGTCGCCGCGCAGTTCCTCGGCGCGCGTCGAGCCGCACGTTCGCGCTGAGCCGCAGGTTCGCGTCGAGCCTTCCGATCGAGATGCGCCCCGGCCGCCGACGAGCCTGCCGACCGAGCGCCCCCGCCTGCCGACGGCCCGTTTGCCCGACGAGCATGGCGAGCCGCGCATCGGCGTCGGCGTCAGCGCGCTATCGCGCACCCTGAAGCAGGCTGATTCGCTCGGCGAAGCGTCGTCTACCGCAGTGCGCGCCGCGCGCCATGCCATGACCGAGGTCGAGGAGACCGACGAGCCCGTCAACGCGGGGAGGGTCGAACCGGATCTCGGCCAATCCCGCTCGACCAGCTCGCGCTCGGAAGCCGTTGCGCTTGGGGCCGCCGATAAGTTCGAGCCGGAGCGGCTGCAGGCCCAGCGCGAAACCGCGACTCTGCCCTGGCCGGAAGATCAGGCAAATACGGGCCGGCGTGTTCGCTTGCTGCTCATTGGCCTTGCCGCGATCGTGGTGATTGCGCTCGGCAGTGCCGTCTATGCCTATCGCGACAGCTTGTCGGGGCTGTTCGCCGGCCAACAGCAGGCCGAGAACAACGCGGCGACGACGGGCGACGATGGCCTTGCGCCAAAGATTCTGGATCGCTTGCCGACCGAGGGCGAGACACCGGCCGCGCCCGTGGCGCCCGACGCCAAGGCGGTCCAGACGGAAGCCGTGCCGGCTCCTGCCGCCGTCGATCCCGATCTGCCACCCGCCCCCGGCGCCGTAGCCTCCAACGCTCCGGCCACGCCGACGCAGTCGCCTGCGCCTGCCGATGCCGCGCCGGTCATGGCGGCCCCCGCAGCCATGGCGCCCCCGCCTGCCGCAACCGCACAAGCGCAAGCCGGCCAGACGATTGGCGTTGCCCAAAAGGCCATTCTCTACGAGGAGCCGATTCCCGGTGCTCCGGGCACCAAGCTCGAAGGCAGGGTGGTCTGGGCATTCGTCAACGAGCCGGCGCTGCCCGGCGACAAGCCGGTGCCGCAAATCCGGGGCGACATCGAGATTCCCGAACTGGGTCTCAAGATGCGCCTGTCGATCCACAAGAACGACGATCAGGCGCTGCCGGCCAGCCACATCGTGGAGTTCTCCTTCGATGTCCCGCCGTCATTCCCCGGCAAGTTCATCGACGCGGCGCCAGGCATGATTGCCAAGCAGACCGAGGAGGCGCGCGGCGACACGATCACCGGTGCCGTCGCCAAGGTGTCAGATAGCTTGTTCTGGCTGGCCCTCTCCGGTCTCGAACCGGACGTGGCGCGCAATATCCAGCTGCTCAAGGATCGCCCCTGGATCGACATTCCGATCCGCTATGGCAGTCGTCGCCGTGCCATCCTGACTTTCGAGAAGGGCGCGCCCGGCGAGAAGGCATTCGCCGACGCTTTCGCCGCCTGGGGGCAGTGACATTTCGGCCCGGTGCCACCGTGGACTGGTGGCGCCGGGCTTCTTTCAGACGTCGCTCGACATTTTCATCAGGATAAGACCGCTCAGGATCAGCGCGGCTGCCAGAAGCCGCGTCGTGCTCATCGATTCGCCGAGGACGGCGACGCCCAACGCAAAGCTGCCGACGGCGCCGATGCCTGTCCAGACCGTGTAGGCGGTACCGAGCGGCAGGGATTTCATGGCAACGGCGAGCAGGCCGAAGCTCATGAGCATGGCGACGATGGTGACGATGCTGGCGCCGATCTGGGTGAAGCCGGCTGACAGTTTCATGCCATAGGCCCACACGACCTCCAGCAGTCCGGCAATCAGCAGATAGATCCAGGCCATGGCGGCCCTCCTTTCGGTCGGGCCGGGCCGTCCCGGACTTGAACTCGCCCAAAGGCGGGGAGGACGTGGCCTCGCTTGGGAAATGGGGCTCGTGCCTTGCGGCGTCAAGCCTACTTCGCCAGGAGCACGGCTCGGCCGATCAGCTTGCCGGAAGGCAGGTGATGGATCTCGATCACCTTGCCCTCGGGGCCGTCGATGGTCAGCGACAGGCGATCAGGCGCGACGTCGGTGCTGACGATGGTGCCCGGCGTCACGACCTCGACCAGGGTCTGGAAGGGGGTGCCGGCCGGTGGTGTGTCGCTGCCGCTCTTTGCAACGCGGAAGGCGATGGCGACAAACACGGCGAGCAGGCCGATGCCGAGGGTGCCGCCGGCGATCAGCATCATGGTCCTGAGGCGGGCTTGCACACGGGCGATGGCCGGATCGAGCGGCGCCTCGCGGTCTTCGTCGGTCGGCCCTGCCATGATGCTTTCCTTCAGTGCGGATTTCTGCGATAGGCGGCATAACCAATTCGGCGCGTTTTGTCGACGCGCTGCCTGGCTTAGCGGCTTTGTTGGGTTCCCGCGGCGACAAGGGACCGCACGGCAAGACCGGGAACCTTCGGCGGAAGCGCGGGAGCGATGATGGCGGACGACGACGAGATCGGCCTCGAGGACGACGGCAATGAGATGCGGGCAGCCTCCGTGGAAGCGGCGGCCAAGACGCGCCTCGACAAGCTCTTGGCAGAGGCTTTCCCGGACGTCAGTCGCTCGCGCCTCAAGGCGCTGATCGAAGTGGGCGCGGTGGCCGTCGACGGCGCCGTCGTCACCGATGCTGCGAAAAAGCTGATCGGCAGCCTGTCGCTCACCGTCCTGGTGCCGCCGGCCGAGGAGGCCGAACCGCAGGGCGAGGATATTCCGCTCGACGTCGTCTACGAAGACGATGATCTGATCGTCATCGACAAGCAGGCCGGCCTCGTGGTGCATCCGGCGGCCGGCAACTGGACGGGAACGCTGGTCAACGCGTTGATCGCCCATTGCGGCGAGAGCCTGTCCGGCATCGGTGGCGTACGCCGCCCAGGCATCGTCCATCGGCTCGACAAGGACACCACCGGTCTGATGGTTGTGGCAAAGAACGACCGGGCGCACGCCGGTCTCGCCGCCCAGTTCGCCGATCATGGTCGCACCGGCCCCCTCGAGCGCGGCTACCTCGCGCTGATGTGGGGCAGCCCTGAGCCATTTCGGGGCACCATCGAAGCGCCCCTCGGTCGATCGTCGTCGGACCGTACCAAGATGGCCATCATTCGGGGGGGCGGTGGCAAGGAAGCGATTACCCATTACGAGGTGTCGGAGCGCTTTCCGGCCGAGTCCGGTCGCGGTGCCATCGCTTCGCTGGTTGAGTGCCATCTCGAGACGGGGCGGACCCATCAGATCCGCGTTCACATGACGTCCGCCGGGCATCCCCTGGTTGGTGATGTCGTCTACGGGTCGCATTTCCTCACCAAGGTCAATCGGCTGCCCGAGACCGTCGCGTCGGCTGTGCGTTCCTTCCGGCGTCAGGCGCTGCATGCGTTCCTCATCGCCTTCGAACATCCCGTTACCGGCGAGCTCCTGCATTTTGAGAGCGGATTGCCGCCGGATATGGCAGACTTGGTGGCGGCGTTCCGGGAACTTTAGGCTTTTTCATAGGTTACCCATGAAATTGCCGGGATCGTTCCTATATTGGGCTTTCGGTGCGCTTGCGTGGCAAGGTGCCGAAGGGGATGCCGTGTCCGTTTCGGGAGCGGTCCCGTGAACGTGTAAGGGGGGTGCTCGATGGCCCGTACCACATTGCCGATGATCGCCGCGGGAGAGGGCGGCCTCAGCCGCTATCTCGACGAGATTCGCCGCTTTCCGATGCTTGAGCCGCAGGAAGAGTACATGCTGGCCAAGCGGTACGCGGACTATGACGATCGCGACGCCGCCCAGAAGCTCGTCACCTCGCATCTGCGTCTCGTGGCCAAGATCGCCATGGGATACCGTGGCTATGGCCTGCCGATCGGGGAAGTCATTTCCGAGGGCAACGTCGGCCTGATGCAGGCGGTCAAGCGCTTCGAGCCCGACAAGGGCTTTCGTCTTGCGACCTATGCCATGTGGTGGATCAAGGCGGCGATCCAGGAGTACATCCTGCGCTCGTGGTCGCTGGTCAAGATGGGCACGACGGCCAATCAGAAGCGCCTGTTCTTCAACCTTCGCAAGGCCAAGAGCCAGCTTCAGGCGCTCGGCGACGGCGACCTCAAGCCCGATCAGGTCGAGGCGATCGCCACCAAGCTCGGCGTGACCGAGGAAGACGTCGTCTCCATGAACCGCCGGCTGTCGGGCGATGCCTCGCTCAACTCGCCTCTGCGCTCGGACAGCGAGAGCGGCGAATGGCAGGATTGGCTGGTCGACGATCGCGACAACCAGGAAACGGTGATGGCCGAGACCGAGGAGCTCGATCAGCGCCGTGCCATGCTGAAGCGGGCGCTTGGCGTGCTCAACGAACGTGAACGTCGCATCTTCGAGGCGCGTCGCCTCGCCGAGGATCCGATGACGCTCGAGGATCTTTCGACCGAGTTCGGCGTCAGCCGCGAGCGCGTTCGCCAGATCGAGGTACGCGCCTTCGAGAAGGTTCAGGAAGCCATGAAGGCCATGGCGCGCGAGCAACTGCCGACCCTGGTCGACGCCGACTGACGCGACGCGCGGTCCGCAGCCTGGAAAAGCGCGGTAGCCGGACCGCGCGGCCGGCACGATGTCGCTTGTCCGCGCCGAGGCTTTGCGCTATAGAGGCGCCCGACCGGGCCATGCGGTGGACCGGAGACGAGCCGCCCGAGGATATCCTCGGGGCGGCTCGTTCCTCTGATGAGCCGCAGCGTGGCCGACACTCCACACCGGGCGCCCCGACAAGGCCGGCGTCACTGATCGCGTCCTCGTGGCGCCGGAAAGGACCAAAAAGATGAAGCAGGGCATTCATCCCGACTACCACGACATCAAGGTCGTCATGACCGATGGCACCGAGTTCATCACCCGTTCGTGCTACGGCGCGAAGGATGCGACGCTGAACCTCGACATCGATCCGAAGGTGCATCCGGCCTGGACCGGCGGCCAGCAGCAGCTGATGGACCGCGGCGGCCGTCTGTCGCGCTTCAACTCGAAGTTCGGTGGTCTGTTCGCCACCAAGTAAGGTTTGGCGACAGGACAGATATGAAAACCCCGGCGAGTCCAGCTCGCCGGGGTTTTTGTTTCGTCCGTGGGACAACGGCATGAGGGAGTGGCCCGCTGGCGTCTCCCCGCGCCAGCGGGCCGCACTGGATCAGTTGTCGAGACGACGAGCACCGAAGGCGCTGGCGAGACGATCGATGTCGCGGGCGACCAGATTGGCGGCCGGCTCGACGGCGGCATCATAGATCGCCTTGTCCATGTGGACGATGCGCTCATGCAGTCGGTCGGTGCGCTCGATGATCGAGCGGAGCGCCGCCGGCAGTTCACTCCACAACGGGCCGGACATCACTGGCGACTGGAAGTCGAGGCGGACCTTGTTCTTCTCGCTGCGAGCCTGTTCGGGGGACATTTCACCCTCGTTGACGGCACGCTGCATGAGGAGCCAGGAGGCGATCTGCATCAGTCGGGTGGTGAGGCGCATCGACTCGGTGGAATAGGTCAGCGTGGCCGCCCGACCAAGGTTACGACTCTCGACCCGGCCGTCGCCATCGAGATAGCCGGCCGTTTCCTCGACCAGCGCCATGCCCTCGCGGAACAGCTCGCGGAACAGTTCCGAATTGAGCGCACGCGCACCGAAGGCAATGGTCTCCGTATCGGAATGGGACTTGCCGTAAAAATCACTCATCACGCCACCTCTGCACCAGACGCTCGGACGATTGGTCCGGTCAGTTCCGCCGCCCATGAGTTGGACCGCGGGAGCGCCGTCGCAAAGAAAAAGCTGACGGGTACCGCCGCTCTTCCCCGCAATCCCCAGAAGGGCACACAACATCCCCTTCCGGAACAGTCGTCCGACTTTGCGATCAAGGTCGCAACAGACATGCCAGCGGAACCTGCAGCCAGCCGGAATGTAAATGAAAGGTTAACGCAAAGCGGTGGGAGAGTCTCGGCAAATCCGAAGAAACGACGTTTGCCAGCGCCCGTCAAAAAAGAAGGCCGCCAGAGGCGGCCCTTCCAAAGTTAAACAGGGAGGCGTCAAAAGAGTGACAAGAGCCACTCATGATCCAACCGTGCGGATCACTTTCTTGATAAACGAAACTGGTAAATGCGCGCTTAACAATGAATATTTTACCATTGAATACCCGGCTAGCCGCCTAGAACTTGAATAGCGAATCGGCCGCGCTTCGGACGTCGTCCTTCAAGCGAAGCGCCTCCTCGATACGGCTGATTTCCGCGTGCAGGATGTCGATGCGGTTGCGAAGTTCGGCGACCGACAGTCGTGAGAGATCCTGGCCCACGACATGAGCGGGCGGCGGTGGCTGTGGCCGATCGTCATCGATGATCATGGGGTTTCTCCTCTTTCCTATGATGGAAAGTGAAGGCCCAGCCGCCCGACGTGTCAAGCCGACGAAGAGACGATAGGCTGGTTGACGGTGGGGGAGCTGACGATTCGCTGAGAAGGAACTCATCATGACCACGTTGCCCCAGGACATGCTGGCGATCGAGATTTCCCGCCCGGGCGGGCCGGAGGTGCTGAGGACCGTCCGGCGCCCGCTGCCCGACGTACCGGCGGAGGGGGTGTTGATCGCCGTCGAGGCAGCCGGTGTGAACCGGCCGGACGCGCTGCAGCGCCAGGGTGTCTACCCGCCGCCAGCCGGCGCATCGGACATTCCCGGCCTCGAGGTTGCCGGTACCATCGCCTCGGTCGGCGCCGGGGTGCGCGGACTGGAGGTCGGCGACAAGGTGACGGCGCTGGTGGCCGGTGGAGGCTATGCTCGGTTTTGCGTGGCTCCTGCCGGCTGTTGCCTGCCCTGGCCGGATGGATACGGCGCCGTGCAGGCGGCGGCGTTGCCCGAAACCTTCTTCACCGTCTGGTCCAACGTTTTCGAGCGGGGGCGCCTTCAGGCTGGCGAGAGCTTTCTCGTCCATGGCGGCACGTCCGGTATCGGCACCACGGCGATCCAGCTCGCCCGCGCGTTTGGCGCTCGCGTTTTCGCCACGGCTGGAAGTGCCGACAAATGCGAGGCTTGTCGGCGACTTGGCGCCGAAATCGCCGTCAACTATCGCACGGACGATTTCGTTGCCGCGCTGAAGGCGGCGACCGACGGGCGCGGCGTGGATGTCATCCTGGACATGGTGGGAGGCGACTACGTCGACCGCAATTATGAGCTCGCCGCCATCGACGGGCGCATCGTCCAGATCGCTTTTCTCGGAGGGGCGAAGGCCACCGCAAACTTCGCCAAGCTGATGCAAAAGCGGCTGGTCCACACAGGCTCGACCTTGCGACCGCGCGAAGCAAGCTTCAAGGCCGGCATTGCCTCCGCTCTCCGCGACAAGGTCTGGCCACTGCTTGCCGATGGCACCGTTGCGCCGGTGATCGACCGGGTGTTCGCCTTCGAGCAGGCAGCCGAGGCTCACGCCTACCTCGAAGCCGATCATATCGGCAAGATCGTTCTGACATTCGACTAAAGCATCGCCGGTGAAGATGCCTGTTGTTTTGAGTGGAGCTCGTGAATTCGATCCATGATCCTTGCCCGGAGGTCTTTGGCCAACCAAATGTCAAATTCGCTTCACTCGCTCGATTGCAGAACAGCTGCATGATCTGTATATAGAGGTCATTCCCCGCTCATCGTGATACGAGACGGAGGGCCGCCGGCGAGAGCCGGTGGACCAGCGAAGAGGATTTATCGATGTCGACCCCGTTGATGCCCAAGGCAACCGCCGTCTGGCTGGTCGAGAACACCGCCCTGTCGTTCGATCAGATCGCCGCCTTCTGCAAGCTGCACACCCTCGAGGTCAAAGCTATCGCCGACGGCGAGGCTGCTCAGGGCATCAAGGGCCTCGATCCGATCCTGACCGGGCAGCTCAGCCGCGACGACATCGAGAGGGCCGAGAGGGATACCTCGATCCGTCTGAAGCTGCTCGATCCCAAGGTGCGTGTCCCCGAGGCAAAGCGCCGCGGTCCGCGCTATACGCCGGTCTCCCGCCGCCAGGATCGGCCGAACGCCATCCTCTGGCTGGTGCGCAACCATCCTGAGCTCAAGGATGCGCAAATCATGCGCCTCGTCGGGACCACAAAGACGACGATCGCCCAGATCCGCGACCGCACCCACTGGAACTCCGCCAATCTGACGCCGGCCGATCCGGTGACGCTCGGCCTCTGCTCGCAGATCGAGCTGGACATGGAGGTCGAGAAGGCGGGCAAGGTGTCGCCGGAGAAGGTTTTGACGCAGACGCTGCTGCCGGTCGAAGAGACGACATCGCCGGACGCGCTCTCGGGCTTCCGTGCACCGTCGCGCGACGACGAGGAGCTCGATGCCGAGGCGGTGTTCGCCAAGCTCAATGCGCTCTCCGCCCCGAAGCCCGACGAGGACGAAGACCTCTGAAGATCGCGCGCGCGACGAGTTTGAGGCCATCCCCGGAATACCCCGGGGGTGGCCTTTTGCTTGGGATACTCAGGGCGGGGAGAAACGGACGTCCGGGAAGATCGAGGCGATCCACTTGCGATGGGGCGACACCCGGCAGAACCATGATGTCTCGCCGTAGGTTGCCTCGCCTGTGCCGTTGGAGTTGACGCCGACCAGCAGCCATCCGGCCTTGGTCTTCATCCAAGCGGAGCCTCCGCTGTCGCCCGAGCCGAGCAGACCCACCAGCGGCGTCGCCGGTTGGTTGGAGCCACCGAGCGAGTTCTCGATCGAGCCGTCTTCCTTGGGCAGGAAGATGCCGAGTTCATTGCCGGCCTCTTCGTCGTCGACCGGTGGCCGCACCAGCGGCTCCCAACTGTCGACCACGCCCTGGGCCGCCGCCTTCTCCGAGCCTTCGTAATAAGCGTCCTGCTCGCCGGACGAACCGATGCCACGGCTACCATAGCCGACAAAGGTGATCAGCTTTCCGCCTTCGCCGGCGCCCGTATAGAGGACCGGCTGGGGACCCGCGTCGTTGATCTCGTCTTCGAGCCGAAGGATGGTCAGGTCGTAGCCGGCTCGGGTATTTGGGTCGCCGTTCCACTCCGGCAGGACCCAGACGCGGTCTATGCCAAGCGTTTCGCCATCGGGTGCGCGTGCCACGTACTGATCTGTCGTGGGCGGAAAGTCGAAGATGTGTGCGGCTGACAGGATGTAGGCATGGCCATCCTTGTTGCCCAGCCAAGTTCCCGAAGCCTCTCCCCAGGATTCGCCGTCGCTCGATAGTGCCAGGACCGCCCTGAACTGTGGTTCGGCGGCAAGGCGTAGCGCGGCGCCGAAGCCGGCCGCCTCGTTTCCCGGCTGGCCGCCTTGCTTTGCCCAGGTGGAGTCGAGAATGACGACAGCTTCGGCGGGCAAGGCGCTAAGGGTCAGTCCGATAGTCAGATACAAGGCTGAGAGTTTTCCGGCACGCATGTTCACCCCGTGGTGGACGAGGGGCGGTGCCGATGGATTGCGGCAGTCCCCATGCTGCCATTCCATACCAGCCAAGATTTGGCGATTGGTTGACAACGCGAACTTATTTCGCGCCTGCGGAGTGTGTACGGCTTTGTACTTAATGAAGCGGACTATATCCGATTGTTTGGTGAGACCTTGGTCGATACCGCAATAAGCGAGAACATAAGTCGGCCAACTGCGCAATTATGCATAAAGATTACGAGATCTCGCGCAATTAATTAACAACGGTCGCCGCCTTGAAAGTGCGGGCCATCGACTTCATATCAAAATTGTGACACGATCACTGCGTTGAGGCTTAGCCCACAGCAAGGAGGCCCGAATGTCTGTTCAGTCGCATATTGCAGAACTTGAACGCCGCCACGCCGCTCTCGAGCGTGAGCTCGATGAGGCTAACCAGCACCCGAGCGTCGACGGCACGACCCTGCGCGAATTGAAGCGGCAAAAACTGGCCCTGAAGGACGAGATCGTAAAGCTATCCACCGAAGCCAAGGTCCTGCATTAAAGACAAACAATGCATCTCGGAACACCTTGATCCGGCAAACGCCACGGCCTCAGGTCCGTGGCGTTTTGTTTATGAAAGCAACTTCAGCAAAAGTGGGGACCGGGTTTGCTCCGAAGTTGCGTCCTGACAAAAAAGATAGGGCATCTCCGGTGAACCTGGTTCCGCCGGAGATGCCGTAGGCGGTTCGCTTGGAGTCAGGCGGCTACGGTCCCATTGCCGGGCGTGACGGAAACCGCCGCGTTCGGAGCTTTGGCTTTCGCCTTGCCGGCCTTGCCGAGATAGTCGAGGAAGTAGGCCAGAGCCGCCTGCGCGGCAATGCCGACGACAATGAAGGCGACCTGTTCGAAGGGGCCGGGCTGGTCGGCGAACAGCACCACCTGCCCGACAACGGACAATGCCGTTCCCAGCCAGAACACCGGCAATGAGTTGCGGCCGATGCGCGACAGCACGCCTTCCGGCGATAGCCGTCCCAGCCAGCTCATGATCAGCCGGCTATGACCGATGACATAGGCGAGCGACAGGATGTGCAGGAGACGTGGCAGCGCCACCCAGGGCTTCTCGTTGATCTGGAAGTTGATGGGCAGCCAGCTGACGTTGGGAATGCTGCCGTAGAGATTGTAGCGGTGATAGATGCAGGCACCGATCAGGTAGGCAAGCGCCAGCCACCAGAGCGGGCGGAAGAAGGGCACGGGTGTTTCGCCGCGCAATACCCGCACGCCGGTGAAGAAGCCGACGCCGAAGATCAGCTGCCAGGTGAAGGGATTGAAGAACCAGCCACCGCTGCTCGGGTAGCTCGGCATGTTCAGGGCAAAGAGGTGGGCGGCGGCATAGATGGCAACGGAGGTTGCCAGCATGGCGCCCAGACCGAAGAAGCGAGCCACCGCCATCAGTATGGGCAGAAAAACCAGCAGGCAGACATAGAGTGGCAGGATGTTGTGATAGCCGATCTGCTGGGTCAGCAAGGGAATGCCGATGAGGGCCTTGGTTGGTTCGGCGTAAATGGTGTCGATGTTGAGGGGCGTATCGAGAACCGGCATGCCCCAGCGCTGAAGCGCGAAGCAGAAGATGCCGAGGCCGACCATCAGGGAAGCGATGTGGGCGACGTAGAGCACCGCCACGCGCTTGGCGATCTTGGCGAGCGGCAGGGCAATGGCCCCAGCATAGAAGCGCGGAAAGTATGCGAACGCCGAAGCGACGCCGGCAAGCAGCACGAAGGCCTCGGCGGAATCGGACAGGCCGAAGTTCTTGTGCGTGAAGGGTTCGAGCACGTTACCCGGAATGTGGTTGATGAAGATGGTCAGGAGCGCCAGGGCGCGCAGAACGTCGATGCGGTGATCGCGCTTGCCGAGAGGTTTGATTTCCATTGCTTTCTCCCGTCTCGGTCTGCCGACAGGCTTACCGTCAACCTAATCCTGCATCCACTGTGGCTGCCGATATCGGCAAACAGCCAGCCGAACTGTGGCCCTAGCTCTCAACGCATCAGAGGCAAAAGAGATGCATCGCGCCGTCATAAAATGGTCTTTGAACGATAGCGGCGGCCGAAATTCGGCAGGTCGGCCGTTATCGCTGCTTGTTTGGCGGCGAGTTTGAAGAAAGAGCCGTCGAGCATTACGTCGTTACCTGCTCCAGAGTGAAAAACCGGCGGGGCACGAACCGTTCCGTCGGTTTGTATCGATTCGGAGGCCAGCAACAACCAAGCTCCCTAGGGTTCCCGTGGGGGTCCGGCAGGCTTCGTATGGTCTCCGAGGAGGATCATGATGCTCGCACGCGCTCTTCAGGGCGGACGTGGGAGCTTTCGCTGTCTAGACATATTCGGTGGGTGCGGCAAGATGGAGAAAGCCCGAGTTTCGGGGTAGCTCCTCGAGAATGTTGGTAAACCGCTGCAAGGCGGCTAACTATCCGGACGCGTTCGGTGGAAAACGCGGGATTGGTCCGTCGCGTCTTGCGAGTCCATCTGGGTAGGTAGGGTGCGTTTGCCGCCACCTTCGAAAGACGGGGGCATTCCTGCCGAAGGCCATGAAAAGGCGATTCGGATCTGCTAAACTTGTTCGACGACGGGCGCGTGACGACCGGCGGGACGAGGCGAAGGGTTTGCTGGATGACCGGGCAGGAAGAAGGCAACGAACAGGTGCAACTGGAGTTGGCGCGGCTGCGCCAAGAGCATCGTGATCTCGACGCGGCCATCGATGCGATGGTTTCGCTTGGTACCGCCGACTCCATCCAGATCCAACGCCTCAAGAAACGCAAGCTGGTGCTGAAGGACCGGATCAAGCAGCTTGAAGACCAGACTGTTCCGGACATCATTGCCTGAGCCGGCCATTCCCGAGGCAGCGACGTTGGCGTTTGGTGGGGCGATGACAAGCCCATGCCCCCAAAAGCTTTGCTTTCCGGCCTGAGATCGTCGCGCGAGGCTTGCCAGCGCCCGTCATTTCCCCTACCGCCATGAGCGTCACGCCGCGAGCCGGGGATTTCCTGAGATGACCGATAAGCCGCCTGTCGCCATTGTCATGGGCAGCCAGTCCGACTGGGCCACCATGAAACATGCCGCCGATACGCTGGACGCGCTGGACGTGCCGCACAAGGCGAAAATCGTTTCCGCTCATCGTACGCCTGAACGTATGTTCTCCTTTGCAAGAGGCGCCCGCGACGATGGCTTCAAGGTCATCATTGCCGGTGCCGGTGGAGCCGCGCATCTCCCAGGCATGGTTGCCGCGTTGACGCCGCTGCCGGTGCTCGGCGTTCCGGTCGAAAGCCACGCTCTCAAGGGGCAGGACAGTCTCCTGTCGATCGTGCAGATGCCCGGCGGCATCCCGGTGGGCACGCTCGCTATTGGCAAGGCCGGCGCCATCAACGCGGCCTTGCTCGCCGCCGGCATTCTGGCGCTGTCGGACCCGGCTCTGGCCGCCCGGCTCGATGATTTCCGTGCGCGCCAGACGGCCGCCGTTGCCGAGGAGCCCGTCGATGGCGCCTGAGATGCTGCCCCTTCCCCCCGGCTCGGTGATCGGCATGCTTGGCGGCGGCCAGCTTGGCCGCATGATGGCGCTCGCCGCGGCTCGGCTGGGCCTGTCGGTACACGTCTTTTGTCCCGATCCGGAAAGCCCGGCTTTCGACGTCGCCAAGGCGCATACCATCGGAGCTTACGATGACGAGGCGGCGCTTGCTGCCTTTGCTGATCGCTGCGTCGTGGTTACCTACGAGTTCGAGAACGTGCCGGCCCGTGCGGCGGAGGTGATCGCCGAGCGGACCTTGCTCCGTCCCGGCGCGCTGGCTCTCGCCACATCGCAGGATCGTCTCGTGGAAAAGACCTTCCTCCGGAAGGCAGGCGCCGAAGTCGCCGCCTTTGCGCCTATCGATCGGGCTGCCGACATCGACGCTGCGATCGCCGTCGCCGGCCTCCCTGCCATCGTCAAGACTCGCCGCTTCGGCTACGACGGCAAGGGGCAGCGCAAGGTGGAGAACCGGGAGGCGCTTGTCGCTGCGGTGGCCGAGCTTGGCGGTGGCGATCTCATTCTGGAAGCGTTGGTTCCCTTCGCTCTGGAAGTGTCGGCCATCGTGGTCCGTGGTGCCGACGGTGCGGTGGCCGTCTATGACATCGGCGAGAACTCGCACGCCAACCACATTCTCAAGGAAACACGTGTGCCGGCGAGGGTCGGTGCTGATACCGCTGCCGCCGCAGTGGGGCTCGGTCGTCGTATCGCCGATGCGCTCGATTATGTCGGGGTGCTCGGCGTCGAACTGTTCGTGGTGCGTGACGGTGGAGGCGAGCGACTCGTCGTCAACGAGATCGCTCCGCGCGTTCACAACTCCGGTCACTGGACGGAAGACGGTGCCGTGACCTCGCAGTTCGAAAATCACGTGCGGGCGATTGCCGGCTGGCCGATCGGGTCGGTGGCAACCATCGCGCCGACGGTGATGGAGAATCTGATCGGCGCCGAGGCGGATGCCTGGGCGACCATCACCGCCGATCCCAGAGCGCGGCTTCACCTCTATGGCAAGACCGAAAGCAGGCCGGGCCGCAAGATGGGGCACGTCAATCGGGTTGGCGTCTAGAAGCCCGTCAGGCGACGCGGGCGGCGACCCGACGGTCGAGATCGACTTCGAAGCTGGCAAGGCGGACGCGGCCGCCAGCTTCCACCGTCAGCACCGTATTGGGCGCGACGGCGGTCCATTGGTCGTGCGCCGCGTCGATCGGCTCGGAGACCACGGTGATGCCGTCGTCGCCATGACGCCAGTAGAGACTGGGCGGCTTGTCGTCTGAGGAATAGCGGAAGGCATGCAGGTTCTTGCCATCCGATAGCGCGGCGGTGAGGCGCAAGGGTTCGTCCACGCCGGCGTCGACCATGGCGCGCCGCGTGTCGGATAGTACCGATCGCATGGCGGCAATCGGATCGGCATCGAGGTCGTCGGCATTGAGCAGCAGGAACAGCACCTCGGAGTCGGTCGAGCCACGACGTTCGTGGTAGCGGGCGTCGGAAAGGCGCGCTTCCAGGCGCCGCCGGATACGGTCCCATCCGCCGACCTGTCCATTGTGCATGAACATCCAGTGGCCGCTGGCAAACGGATGACAGTTGACGCGAGTTGTTGGCGTTCCCGTCGAGGCACGCACGTGGGCGAAGAACAGCGGTGATGAAATCTGATGCGTCAGGCTTTTCAGATTGTCGTCATTCCAGGCAGGCATGGCGTCGCGAAACAGGCCCGGCTCTTCCCAGGCACCATACCAGCCGAGCCCGAAGCCATCGCCATTGGTGGCGGCCAGACACTCGGTGGCTGATTGACTCTGATGAATCAGCGAGTGGCAGGGTTTGGAAACAAGGGTATCCAGGAAGATCGGACGACCGGAATAGGCGAGCCAACGGCACATGATAAGGGCGACCCCGACGGACGCTTCAACAAAGGGGCGGGTCAGCAGTTCTGACCCGATTCCACCTTCGCAAATCCCATGCCGACCATCTTGTCGAAAATGCGTTAACCATGGCCTACCGTTCTCATAAGGCGGCTCAGCTGTGGCTTTGCGGTTGCGCCTCTCGGGTTCGGCCGTGGACTGGGCTCATTTTCAGCTCTGTCCTGCCGATCTATAGTGGACAGGCTTCCCGCTATTTGCTAGAGAACCACCACTCTTGCGGCGACTTGGCGCGCTGCGGCGGGAATTTGTCATTTCCGCGAGATTGGTTTCATCATGTCGCCTGAGACGCGAAGCCGCGGGTGTATCCGCCCCGGCCATGTGGGTTTCACGGCGACCGACCACGGGAAGAACAGGCGTGCAGGTACTCGTTCGCGACAACAACGTCGACCAGGCTCTCAAGGCGCTGAAGAAGAAGATGCAGCGCGAAGGTATTTTCCGCGAGATGAAGCTGCGCGGCCATTACGAGAAGCCGTCGGAAAAGAAGGCTCGCGAGAAGGCCGAAGCGGTTCGCCGTTCGCGCAAGCTGGCTCGCAAGCGGGCTCAGCGCGAGGGTCTCGTGTCGGTCAAGGGCCGCACCCACTAATATACGGGCTCCGTCGCCCGATGGTGTTTGTCGAAGTCGAGGGACGGTCACGCGAGTCGACCGTCTCTTTTGTTATGTCCGGTTTCTGAAGCCGGCTGGTGGCACAAAGCTGCTTCCCGCTGGTTGGTGCGGACAACAGCGTCGAGCAAGGGTGCCTGCTGGTCCGGCTTGGCCGGAAATGCCTGAAAGGGATGGATTGATGCGGTTCATTGCGACGTCTTCGGCTCTTCGCGGTCTCACGGGCGCTCTTGCCCTCGGCCTCCTGGCTTCCGCCTGCACGACGTCTGGCACGACGAACGAGCCGACCTGGGTGGTCGACCCGAACGCCGGTTCGACGGCCAACATCGGCTCGCTGACCGCCGCCATCCAGCGCGATCCTCAGAACCCGGTAAACTACAACGTGCGTGGTTCGGCCTATGGACAGGCTGGTCAGTTCCAGGCAGCGCTGGCCGACTTCACCATGGCGATCCAGCTGAATCCTGGCTTCTCGCAGGCTTACAACAACCGTGCCCTGATCTACCGCCAGCTCAATCAGCCGCAGGCGGCGCTCAACGATTACAATCAGGCGATCACGCTCAATGCGACCTACCAGCCGGCCTATCTCGGTCGCGGTACCCTCTATCGGCAGTCCGGCCAGTTGGATCTTGCCATGGCCGACTTCGATCAGGCCGTGAACCTCAACACCTCGGACGCCAAGGCCTATTACAACAGGGCGCTGGTCTACCAGACGCGCGGCAACCATAGCCGCGCCATTGCCGACCTTGACGCCGCCATCGCTCTCGATGCCAACGCCTCCGAGCCTTACAATGCCCGCGGCCTTAGCCGTCTGCAGATCGGCAAGAACAAGGATGCCTTGCAGGACTTCGCGGCGGCGGTCAATCGCAACAAGCAGTCAGCCGAGTTCTGGACCAACCTCGGCATTGCCCAGATTCGCACGGGCGATGTTCAGCGCGGTCGCGACTCGATCAACCGCGCCATGGTGCTGAAGCCCGGCTATGGTCCGGCTCGCGAAGCGCTGCAGTCCGCACAGGCGCAGGGCTGATCTCAATTCCATCGTTTGGAAGTTCGAACGGCCGCCGATCTCGGCGGCCGTTTTGTTTTCTGCGACCCGCTTCGGTCTCCGGCAAAAGAAAAGGCGCCGGATCGCTCCGACGCCTTCCCTCTCTCACTGGATTGATCCGTGCGGTTACGCCGTCGGCTGCGGCGTGGCGCCATCGGGCTCCTCGCCCTTTGGACGCGGCTTGGTCGTCGGCACGGCCGAACCGCGCGGCGGCGTAGTGTCGTCAAACGCGTCGCGCACGGGGGGATGACCGTTCATGATGCCGCGCAGTTCCTCGCCGGTCAGCGTCTCGAACTCGAGAAGCGCCTCGGCAATGGCGACGAACTTGTCGTGGTTCTCGGTGATGATGCGGCGGGCATTCTGCTCGCCTTCCTCGATGTAGCGGCGGACTTCCTCGTCGATCAGCTTGGCCGTCTCATCGGCCATGTTGGTCGACTGGCTGACCGAATGACCGAGGAACACTTCCTGCTCGTTGGGCCGGTAGCGGACGCGACCGAGCTTCTCGCTCATGCCCCATTCCATCACCATGGAGCGCGCGAGGCTGGTGGCCATCTGGATGTCGCCTGCGGCGCCGGTGGTAACCTTTTCCGCACCGAAGGTCTGGATTTCCGCCTCGCGGCCGCCGAACAGCATGGTCAGACGGGCGACCGCCTTCTCATAGGTCCAGTTGTAGCGATCGCTTTCGGGCAGCGTCATCACCATGCCCAGCGCACGACCGCGTGGAATGATGGTCGCCTTGTGGATCGGGTCGATGGTCTTGTCGAGCATCAGCGCGATGATGGCGTGGCCAGCCTCGTGATAGGCGGTGTTGCGCTTTTCCTCTGGCGTCATGGCCAGCGACTTGCGCTCGGCGCCCATCATCACCTTGTCCTTGGCATCCTCGAACTCGGTCATGGTGACGATGCGCTTGTTGCGGCGAGCCGCCAAAAGCGCAGCCTCATTGACGAGGTTCATGAGGTCGGCACCGGAGAAGCCGGGCGTGCCGCGGGCGAGGATCTTGAGGTCGACGTCGGGCGCCATCGGCACCTTGCGCACGTGCACCTTGAGGATCTTCTCGCGACCGTTGACGTCCGGGTTCGGCACGGTGATCTGACGGTCGAAACGGCCGGGGCGCAGCAGGGCGGGGTCGAGCACGTCGGGACGGTTGGTGGCGGCGATGATGATGACGCCTTCGTTCTGCTCGAAGCCGTCCATCTCGACCAGCAACTGGTTCAGTGTCTGCTCGCGCTCGTCGTTGCCACCGCCAAGGCCTGCGCCGCGATGGCGGCCGACCGCGTCGATTTCGTCGATGAAGATGATGCAGGGGGCATTCTTCTTGGCCTGCTCGAACATGTCGCGGACGCGGGACGCGCCAACGCCGACGAACATTTCGACGAAGTCGGAACCGGAAATGGTGAAGAAGGGGACGTTGGCCTCGCCAGCAACGGCGCGGGCGGTGAGCGTCTTGCCGGTACCGGGAGGGCCGACCAGCAGCACGCCGCGCGGAATGCGCCCGCCGAGCCGCTGGAACTTCTGCGGATCGCGCAGAAACTCAACGACTTCCTGCAGGTCTTCCTTGGCTTCGTCGATACCCGCCACGTCGTCGAAGGTGACGCGGCCGTGTGCCTCGGTCAGCAGCTTGGCCTTCGACTTGCCGAAGCCCATGGCCTTGCCGCCTGCACCTCCCTGCATCTGGCGCATGAAGAAGATCCAGAGTCCCAGCAGGATCAACATCGGCAGCCAGTTGAGGAGCGTGCCGATCAGCGAGATGCTCTCGGTGGGCGGACGGGCGAGGATGGTCACGCCGGCCTTGGTGAGGTTGCCGATGTAGTCGGCGTTGTAGGGCGCATAGGTCTGGAAGGTCGAGCCGTTCTGCAAGTGACCCGATATCGTCTGGTTGACGATCGTCACGTCGCGCACGGAGCCCTGATCGACGTTTTTGAGGAACTCCGAGAAGGCCACGTCGTTGCCGGGCTGGCGAGTGTCCGAGCCCTGGAAGAGCTGGAACAGCGCGACCAGTAGCAACAGGATAATGACCCAGAGTGCGAAATTGCGGAAATTTGCGTTCATCGTCGACCTTTGAGGCGCATCGCGCGATGCGGGAGGGGCCGGGAGAGCGGGTCCGGCCCTCATCACCCTAGCCCATGTCGGGTTAAGATAGGTTGTCGGTGTTGCCTTGCCAAGCCACGGGCCGGCAATCCTCGCCTTCGAGGGGCAATTGGGTGCGAATTGGACGAATTATGGTCTTCAGCGTCGTTGGCAGGTCGGCACCATCCGCGCTTCTGATCGCAGGAAGACCGGCAACCGCCGCAGCGGGCATGTTGCCGCTTCGCTCGCCTGGACCGCGCGGGCCGATAACAAGGCGATGGCCTTCGGAGCCGGCGACCGACACAACGAACCGGTTATCCCAGATATGGTCGCCGTCGGAGTCGATGACGATCTCCGGGAAGCCGCTGCGTCCGGCCTCGGCATAGAACCAGAGGTCGTCCTGGCGAAGATGGAGTACGACACCTGCCATGGTGGCTCGGCGGGGGGCATTGCCGGCGCGAAAGGCTGCGTGCCAACTCTCCGGCGCATCGGCGCGTGGCGGATAGTCCGATGCCCGAATGGCGCGGATCAGCCGGACGATCAGGCGAAGCCCGATTTCGTCGGGTGCGGCGGCGAGCGCTGCCGTGGCCACCGACCACACGCCACCATGATTGGTGGCTGCCCGGCGCAGCAGGTCGTCGGTCATCACCCGCAACGCCGCCTCGGCGCGGGCCATGCGCTGAGCGGTGCCAGTCAGGCGATCGGCGGTGAGGCCGAGCTCGGCCAAGGCCGGCAACGCCTTGCGAAAGCGGACGCGGGTGTAGTGGTCGGATGAGTTCGAAGGATCGTTGACGTAGGGAACGCCCGCAGTTGCAAGCACGGCGAGGAGGTCGGCCTTGGACATGTCCAGAAGCGGCCTCATGAAACGGATGCCATCAATCGTCCGTTCGGCCGGCATGCCGGCAAGGCCTGCGACACCCGATCCGCGCGCCAGATGCATTAACAGCGTTTCGGCCTGATCGTCGCGGGTGTGGGCAAGGAGGACGGCATCGAGACGGCGCCGCTGGGCGGCTTCCGCGAGAAGACGATAGCGAGCGTCTCGCGCTTCGGCCTGAATGTCGCTCGTCGGTGGCGGACCATCGTGATCCCAGACGAGCTTTTCTGCCGTGTGGCCAAGCCGGGTTGCGAACTCGACCACCATGTCGGCTTCGCGGGAGGCTTCCGGTCGGAGGCCATGGTCGACGGTCAGCACGTGAAGGATGGGGGCCGCCGGGCTTTCGCGCTTCCAGGAATCCAGCAGAACCAGCAATGCGGTGGAATCGGGGCCGCCGGAGACGGCAACGCCGACGCGGTAAAGACCGGCGAGCGCGGAAAACAGACGATCACGCAGCTTCGCCGCGGAATTGTCGGGCGAGGCGCACCGGTCGTTCATGTCAGCTGCAGCCGAGCTTCTGCTTCTGTGTGGCGACGCGCGCGACGAGGCCGGACTGGGCCTTGGGAAACTTCTTTGTCAGCTCGCCGTAGGTGGCGCAGGCGGCGCTGGTTTCGCCGAGTCCCTCGAGCGACAGGCCAAGCTTGAACAGACTGTCGGGGGCCTTCTGGCTGGTTGGATGGTTCTTGTAGGTGGCGAGGTAGGATGTGGCGGCGTCGCGGTACTGGTGACGCGAGAAGTAGCTCTCTCCGAGCCAGTATTGTGCGTCGGCGGCGCGCGGGTCGCCGGGGAAGTCGGTGAGAAACTTCTTGAAGCCGGTTTCCGCCGCCGCGTAGTTGCCGCTGACGATGGAGGAATAGGCGCGATCGTAATCGGCGCCTGGGTCGACGGCGGTTGGTGCCACGGACGCCATCTGCTGAGGCGCCGCTGGCACGCCCGTGGGCGGGGCGAGCGTACCGGCAGACGGCGGCGGGGCGAGCGTTCCAGCCCCGCCTGCGATATCCTGGCTGGCGGCGGCCGCGAGGCCGCCGGAGGTTGCGATCTGGTTGGTGTTGGGGGTGAAGTCACCCCGGGCAATCGCCGACAGATCGAGTGGTCCGCCGACGGCGCTTGCCGAGGGAGGTGCTGTATCCGCTGCCATCGTGCTGGGAAGCGTGCCGAGCGGTGCTGGCGGCGTGCCGAGCGATCCGTTGGCTGTCGGTTGAGCAGTTGCGACCGCGCCGGGCGCGTCGATGGCAAAGCCGGCCGGCATCGTGCCGCCTTCACCAACCGAATCCATCGGCGTATCGGTGGCCACTGTCGTCGGATTGGCCGGGGCGTTGGCGGCCGGAGCCGTCACCGGCGGGGCGGCATCCGAGCGCTTCTGTCCCTTGCCGCCACCACCTTCAAGCTTTTGCAGGCGGAACTCGTTGTCCTCCTGGGCGCGCTTGAGCATGTTCTGCAACTGGTCGATCTGATGCGTCAGCTCGTCGATGCGACCATTCAACTGGCGCATCTGCTGTTCCATGTTGTCCATGCGAACGGCCTGCTGCGCAGCATCCTGCTGACCGGTCGGCGTTGGGTCGGAGCCGAACAGGCCAGCCGAGGCGGGCGAGGCGACAAGCAAGGCAGTGCCGAGCGCGGCGGCGGCCAACGCCAGGAAACGGAAGCGGCTCGGTGGGCGGAACAGGCGGCTGGTCATCAGCGCGGTCATCCTAAACAACTCTGGCGGCGCCATCCCGTGCGGCCGGTGGTCCGCCAGCCGGACGGCGCCTTCATCGAAGACAGGACCATTTTGCCGCTCACGGCGCAACCCCGGAGGACGGCGGCGGACGGACTTTCGCGCGCCGTGGGTGTCGCCTCGGTCCTTCCGGCGGAAATAAAGCGCCGGACTTCGGCGTTATTGCGGCCATGATACGAAAATCCCGGAGCCCACGAGGGATTCCGGGATGATCGTGCCTGGGGCGTGGCGGCGAGAGCGGCTCTAGATCAGCCGCCAGTGTTCAGCACGGTGACGGCGCGGCGGTTCTGCGCCCAGCAGCTGTCCTGATCGCAGAGGGCGACCGGGCGCTCCTTGCCGTAGGAGATCGTCTTGATCCGGTTGGCGGTAACGCCGCGAGCAACCAGGAAGTCCTGAGCGGCCTTGGCGCGGCGGGCGCCGAGGGCGAGGTTGTATTCACGCGTGCCACGCTCGTCGGCATGGCCCTCGACGGTAACCGTGTAGCGCGGATAGAGGGCGAGCCACTGGGCCTGCCGGCCGAGGGTGGTCTGGGCCTGGGCGTTCAGCGAGGTCGAATCGGTGTCGAAGAAGACGCGATCGCCGACGTTGACCACGAAGTCCTGGGCGCTGCCCGGGGTCGCAGCACCGGCACCACCCGCTCCGCCGGCGAGCTGGCCGTCGAGTTCGCTCGGGCTCTTGGCGCAGGCGGCGGCGAGTAAGGCAAGGCCGAGAGCGAGCGCTCCGCGGCGGCTAAGAATTCTGGTCGTTGTCGTCATGATACCGGTAATCCTCGAATACGTTCTGACCGGATGTTTCGAGAGTCTTGGTAAACGGCTTTGGTTAAGCTCGCGTTCAAAGACATGGTTAACGAAGTATGAAATCTCGGGTTCCCGGTCTTTTGATGGTAAACGCGCGCCGAAGGGGGCTCCGGCGCGCCGAGTTCGTCACTTGAGCAACGGCGACCATGCGGGGTCGGAGGCAAAGTTCGGGGTCGGAATCTTCTGCTCGTTGCGACCGGTCAGGTCGACTGACCAGAGCTGCGGACCGCCGTTGGGACCACCCGAATCACGGAAGAACATGATGACGCGACCATTCGGCGCCCAGGTCGGGCCTTCATTGTGGAAGCCCTCGGTGAGGATGCGCTCGCCCGAGCCGTCTGGCTTCATCACGCCGATGGCAAAGCCGCTGCCCGACTGGCGGGTGAAGGCGATCAGGTCGCCACGCGGGCTCCAGACCGGCGTGCTGTAACGGCCGTTTCCGAAAGAAATGCGGGTGGCACCGCCACCGCCGGCGCTCATCACGTAGAGCTGCTGGTTGCCGCCGCGGTCGCTCTCGAAGACGATGCGAGAACCGTCGGGCGAATAGGAAGGCGAGGTATCGATCGCCGCCGTGGTGGTCAGCCGTGCCGGGGCACCGCCGAGCGGCATGGCGTAGATGTTGGCGTTGCCGTCCTGCTCGAGGCTCATCACCACCGAGCCGCCGTCAGGCGAGAAGCGCGGTGAGAACGTCATGTTGGGGAAGTTGCCGACGAGCGTGCGCTGGCCGCTCTCGATGTTCAGGAGATAGACCCGCGGCTCGGCAGTGCCGAACGACATGTAGGTGACCTGCTGGGAAGTCGGCGAGAAGCGCGGCGTCAGCACGAGATCCTTGCCGTTGGTCAGGAAGCGGACGTTGGCGCCATCCTGATCCATCAGCGCGAGACGCTTGACGCGGTTGCCCTTGGGGCCGCTTTCGTCGACGAAGACGATGCGGGTGTCGAAATAGCCCTTCTCGCCGGTCAGTCGCTCGTAGATGGCGTCGGCAATGATGTGGGCGATACGGCGCCAGTTCTCAGGCGTGGTGAAATACTGCTGGCCGGCCAGCTGGGTGCCGCCGAAGACGTCCCACAGGCGAAAGTCGGCCTGCAGCCGTCCGTCGCCGGCGCGCACGATGCCACCCGACACCAGGGCCTGGGCGTTGATCGCCCGCCAGTTCTGGAAGTTCGGCACCGCGTTGGGATCGGTGATCCGGTCGACGAAGGACGCCTGATTCAGCACCTGGAACAGACCGGAGCGCTGCAGGTCGGCGGCGATGACGCCGGCCATCTGCTGACCGACGGCAGCCGTGTCGGCGCTGCCGACAAAGTTCGGAATGGCAATCGGCAGCGGCTGGACGTTGCCGCCGTTGATGTTGATGGTGATCTCGGCGTTGGACGGCGCCGCCGCAGCGAGTGCGGCGAGTGCCGTGAACGCGGCAAAGAGAGTTCGGACCAGTTTTCGCATCCTGAGGTGCTCCCAAACGGATGTTCCGGATGTGCTCCGATCGGTCGATGCGGTGCGATCCGGCTCGATTTTCTTGGCTCGCCTCGTCAGTAAGACGACGGCGGGGTGAAATTCATGTTCACGACCTGCCAGTTGTCGAACTTGTCCTTCGGCAGGAACGGGTATGGCGCGCAACGCTGGACGGCACGCACGGCCGCCTCAGCAACCGCCTGACCGGCCGGGCCAGGCGGAATGGACTTTATCTGTGGCGGTGCGGCGAGGTCGCCATCGATGGTGAAGGTCACGCGCAGCGGCACGACCATCTGATCGACGCCCTCGGCGCCAACCGGCGGGTTGAAGCATTTTGTCACTGCGCCTGTCAGCGCGTCGAGTTCGCTCTGGCTCATCTCGGCGACCGGGCCAGTACGATTTTCCGAGCCGAGCGAGGCTTCCTTCTCGGAGGCGCGGCCGCCACCGCCCGACGGATCGACCTTGTTGAGAAGCGCCGCCATCTCGTTGGGGTCGAACTCCTTGCTCTTGGAATCCTTCTGCGTCTGCTTGGGCTTTTCCTTGGCCGGCTTGGCATCGGTCTTGTCCGGCTGATCTGCCGAATCCTCGGTCGGCGTCGGAGCCGGCGGCTTCGGTTTCACCGGCGGCGTCTTCGGCGGCACTGGGGCCGCCTTTTCGGCTTCCTTGATCTTGGCGGCGATCTCGCCGGTGTCGGCCTTGGGAGCTTCCTCGGCGGTTGCCACCTTCTGCTCCGGCGGCTTCTCGACGGGCGGCGGTGGGGTTTCGGCCGGTTTGGGCGGCGCGGCCTTGGGCGGCGGGGGAGGTGCGTCCGCCGACTTGGCGGCGGCGGTATCGGTCGCCTTTTCGGTAATGGGTGTCGACTGGTCGTTCTTGGCGGCGCCGGCCCGTTGCGAGTCGGGCCTCGGGATCGGCGGCTTCACCTTGGCCTGCGACGCATTGTCGGATTTTGGCGCGGTCTTGGTGCCTTCGGCGATCTGCGAAACGTCGGAGATCGGCACGAGGTCGACCGGCAGCGCGTCGATTGGCGTGGCGTCAAACGGCTTCGCGCCGGAAAAGGATGCAAATCCCCAGGCGAAGAGCAGGACGTGACCAATGACGGATGTCGTAAGACCTATTCGCATGTATCACTTGGACGGCGCCGCAGCCGTCCCCGTTTCCTCTTGCGTGATGAGACCGATCTTCTTGAAGCCGGCTGCCGAAATACGAGCCATGACCCGCATCACCGTGCCGTAGTCGGCGGCTTTGTCGCCGCGCACGTAGATGCGTTCCTCGACACCGTTCTTGGCGACGGCCATCAGCTTGGGCACCAGCTCCTCAAGGGAGATTTCGCTGTCCTGGATGAACACCTTGCCGGCGGTGTCGACCGAGATGTTGATCGGATCGGTCTGGCCTTCCATCGGCTTGGCGGCGGTCTCCGGCAAATCGATGGGTACGCCGACGGTGAGCAGGGGGGCTGCCACCATGAAGATGATAAGGAGAACCAGCATGACGTCGACCATCGGCGTCACGTTGATCTCGCTCATCACGCCGCGAGCATGGCGGCGCCTGCGACGGCGACTGCCCGCCGGAGATCCTCCCCCTGCGACACCCATGCCCATCGCTCAGCTCCTGTCGTCGATCTGACGCGACAGGATGGCGGCGAACTCGTCGGCGAAGCCATCCATGCGCGAGCCGAGCTTGGCAGCGTCGGCAGAGAGTTTGTTGTAGGCGAGCACCGCCGGGATGGCGGCCGCAAGGCCCATGGCGGTGGCGAGCAGCGCTTCGGAAATGGCCGGCGCCACCACGACCAGGCTGGTGTTCTTGGAGGAGGCGATGGCCTGGAAGGAACTCATGATGCCCCAGACGGTACCGAACAGACCGATGAACGGACCGGCCGAGCCTACGGTGGCCAGAAAGATCAGGCGTGCCTCGAGGCGCTCCATCTCGCGCGAGATGGTGACGTCGATCACCTTGCCGATACGGTCGGTGATGCCCTGGAAGGAGACGCGGCCCGCTTCGTGGCTGCGCTTCCACTCTCGCATGGCAGCAACGAAGATGGCAGCAAGGCCTTCATTGGAGCGGGACGTCAGCGAGCGATAAAGCTCCTCGAGCGACTGCCCCGACCAGAATACCTTCTCAAAGCGGTCCATCGAGCGACGGGCGCGATTGTAGGCGATGATCTTGTCGACGATGATCGCCCAACACCATACCGATGAGGCGAGCAGGCCGAGCATCACGGCCTTCACGACGAAGCTCGCCTGCCAGAACAATGCCCAGACGGACACCTCGGCGGCCGGTGCTGCGAGCGCGTTCTGGGTCAGTTCGACCGCATTCATGAGTGTCTTCCGTTTGTCCGCAAAATGGGGCGGGGATTTCTTGGCGCCAAGTCTCGTCGGCCGTGGCGGCTATTGCGGCAAGCATTGCTGCCTGAACTTCCACATGGCGCCCAAATTTGGCGAAAACGGGACTTGACGGTCAGGAAAACCAAGGGATTTCGCCCTCCTGCCGCCGGGACGGTTTCCGCCGCCGACGGCGCCGGGGTCCCGTCCCTGTCATCCTATGGTATGGTTAAGGAAGGTTTACCAGATCGGGTGCTTTCAGCACGCTCCCTCAATCAGAGCCGCCATGGCGGGCGGCAGGCGGCGCGGCCGGCCATTGCCGCCGGTGGCGACCACCTCGACCTCGGCGGCGGCGATCAGTTCATCGCCGCGCAGAAGACGCTGGGCGACGGTGAAGCGCGGGCCGAAAATGCTGGAAATCTCCGTCTCCACGGTCAAAAGATCGTCGAGAAAGCCGGGTTTCTTGTACTCGATGGAAAACCGGCGGACGACGAACAGCAAGGCGTTCGGGTCCGTACGGTCGGCAGTCATGCTCTGGCTGATGCCCAGATCCCTCAAAAATTCAGTACGACCGCGCTCGAAGAAACGCATGTGACTGCAGTGGTAGAGGATGCCCCCGGCATCGGTATCTTCAAAGTAAACACGAACGGCAAGGTGGTGGACGGTCAAAACGTGATGTCCTGGGCAGGGGCGACCGAAACCGGTGCGTCGAATCGCGACCACACCCAGGTGTGGTGGCGTACGACGTCGGCCGCCGAAAGGTGGGGTCGGTCCGACGTGGTATGCCCATCGGCGATCACCGTGGTGGGAATGCCGCGCGAGGCGGCAGCGCGAATCGTGGTGTCGACGCAGAAGTCGGAAGCGTAGCCACCAACCACGATGCCGTCGACACTCAGTCGCTCGAGCGTGGCGGCGAAGGTGGTGTCGCGGAAGCCGTCGCAGAATGTCTTGGCGACGACGGTGTCGCCGGGTTTGGGGGCGAGCGAAGGATGGAACTCCCAGCCGGGCGTCCCGCGCTCCCATTCGCAGCCTGCCTCTTCATGCTGGATGAAGATCACCGGCGCGCCGGCAGCGCGCGCTTCGGCAGCCTTGCGGTCCAGAAGGGCAGCCACTTCGCCGATCCGGTAGGCGCGCGGCTCGTCGAAAAGGTTGGCCTGCACATCGATGATAACGAGCGCACGTGTCATCTCACTCCTCCTCGCCGCTGGAGAACAACGTGAACTGGGCTTCCTCGGCAGATTTCGGCACGGCAAATCCAAGATGACGGAAGGCGTGCGGGGTCAGCAGGCGGCCGCGCGGCGTCCGCTGCACGAAACCCTTCTGGATGAGGTAGGGCTCGACGATGTCCTCGATGGCATCGCGTGGTTCGGCGATGGCCGCCGCAATGGTCTCTATGCCCACCGGGCCGCCGTTGAAGCTCAGGGCGATGGTGTTGAGATAGCGAAGGTCGAGCGCATCGAGGCCGATGGGGTCGACGTCGAGCCGAAGCAGTGCCCGGTCGGCGATTTCGGCGGTGATGGTCTCCGCCCCCGCCACGATGGCGAAGTCACGGACGCGGCGCAGCAGGCGGCCGGCGATGCGCGGCGTGCCGCGCGAGCGCTTGGCAATCTCGGTGGCCCCGTCATCCGCAATACCGATGCCGAAAATACGAGCACCGCGCCGGACGATCAACTCGAGCTCCTCGGTGGTGTAGAACTCGAGACGGATGGGGATGCCGAAGCGATCCCTGAGGGGGGTGGTCAAGAGGCCGAGTCGGGTCGTGGCGCCGACCAGCGTGAACTTGGCAAGATCGATACGCACCGAACGGGCGGCCGGGCCCTCGCCGATGATGAGGTCGAGCTGGTAGTCCTCCATCGCCGGATAGAGGATTTCCTCCACCGCCGGGCTCATGCGATGGATCTCGTCGATGAACAGGACGTCGCGCTCTTCGAGATTGGTGAGGAGGGCGGCAAGGTCGCCGGCCTTGGCAATCACCGGACCGGATGTCGCTCGGAAATTGACGCCGAGTTCGCGGGACACGATCTGCGCCAACGTCGTCTTACCGAGGCCGGGCGGGCCGACGAAAAGCACGTGATCCAGGGCTTCCTTGCGCGCCTTGGCGGCGTCGATGAACACCTGAAGGTTGGCACGCGCCGATGCCTGGCCGACAAACTCCGAAAGCGCCCCTGGCCGGATCGACTGCTCGAAGTCCTCGGCGCGCTTCTCGCCCGTGACGAGGCGGCTCTGTTCACTCATGGGATTCGATCGTCTCCGGCGGTCTGGTGGTTCGGCCCCGCCATCTGCTCCCGGACGATATGAGCCTCGGAGCCGATGTCGAAGTATCTCTCTTTATGGCGCATCCTGACACAAAACCGAGACGCACTTTTGCGAAATAGCTCTCGCGATGCAGCTCCGAACCCGGCCCGATGGAATGTGAACACCAAGCTCAGACCATCCGGCCGAATCGGCGCGTTGCACAGTCTGTTCGCCTTTCGTTTTGCACGAAAGGAACATGGTTGCCAAGCTTTCGGCGGGGGAAGCGGGAGCGTCATGGCTTGGATAGGACCAATGTGCCCATTTGTTGGCTGTCAATGATCACAATTGCATCACGTGAGCGTGATCGTCCGCATTGACCGCCCGGGAGGTCTGGTGAATTCTGCCCTTCTGGGTTCGAGGCGTTTCCATCCCCTTTGGCGAGGTGGTTATGGTGGCTTTCAGGACAATGCTGCTGGCGGTCATGCTGGCAGCCATCGGCAGTTTCATCGCCAGCCCGGTGCGGGCTGAAAGTATCGCCAGCTTTTCCGACGACGAGTTGATGGATGGCTTCCAGAAGACCGTGTTCGGCGTCGAATATGGCAGCGTGGCTGCCGGCAGCAGCGTCAAGAAGTTCGAGGGGGCGGTCAAGCTTCGCGTGATCAACCTCGCGGACATAGATCGTCAGCGCCAGATCGCCGGTTTCGTTTCGCGCCTGCCACGCCTCGTCCAGGGGCTGGACATCCGCATGGCGCGGCCCGGCGAAAACCCCAATTTCACCGTCTATGTCGTCGATCGCGCCGATTATGTCGGTACCGTGCAGGCCGATGTGCTGAGTGGAACGCATGGTGCCGCGCCGGGGCAATGCCTGGTGCGTGTCTACCCGAGTTCGCTCGGCATCGTTCGCTCCACGGCGGTCATCGTGTCCGACGAAGGGGAGAGCCTCTTCCGTCGCTGCATGGTGGAGGAGATCCTGCAGGGTCTTGGACCGATGAACGACAATGCGAAGCTTTATGCCTCGGTGTTCAACGATACGTCGCGTCATGATCGCTTCATGCCGTTCGACCGTGCCGTGGTGTCGATGCTCTATGATCGGCGCATCCGTCCCGGCATGAGCCGCAAGGAAGTCGGGACCATACTGCCGTCGGTGCTGGCCGATGTGCGGCGGTCCGTACGCTAAAGTCGAGACGGGACGGGTCCGGCCTCCGGCAAATGGAATCTGCTTTTTGATTTGAAACGACAACGCCGGCCCTGGGGCCGGCGTTTGCGTTTCGTATCAAACCCGCTTTCAGCGCATGGCAAGCTGGCGGTGCGTGAAGTCGATGATTTCCGTCGGTGCTGCCACCGGACCGGCAAAGCGGGTGGAAACCAGGGCGCCATAGGGCTTGGCCGAGAAAGTGGCATTGACCACCTGGACGGGCGCTTCGAACATCGTAGCGAGGTGCAACTGATCGGGATGGATCAGTGTCCTGAAGCGTCCCCAGTAGACGGACTGGCCGCCATCAAGCAGCAAGGGGCCATCCTCGGAGGCGATTTCCGGCAGTTCGACGTTGCCGAACATGTCGCTCTTGCCGCCGTCGATGATCGGCTTGGCGAGTTCGGCGGTCGAAGCCGTCGGCGCGGGCTTGCGAGGCGTAGGGGTGAGGGCGGCCGTCTGCATCTGCTGGCGCGCAGCGGCGGCCGGCGGCAACGGCGTCTCGGCGGGCGACGCGAAGGACAGCGCCGTAGCCGGTTGCGGGGTCTGGTCCTGAGCAACTTCGGCTAACGCGAGCTGAGCTGCGATGGCGTCTTGCTGGCGGTCGGCGGCCATCGGCAGCGGAACGTCGACGGGCACCGGCGGCTTGGTCGGCGGCAGCATCACCGGGGCGTCAGCCATGGCCACTTCCACCGAGTCCTCGACGATCTCGGATGGCTTGGCCTGTGGCAGCGGCACATTGGTCATGGCCAGCCGGTCGGCACCAGTCAGCTTGGGCACGGCGGCCGGCTCGAGATTGGCCGGCAGCGTCGCCTCGGCAAGGCTGGTCACCCGGCGTTCGGGCGCAGCGGCCGGCGCGACGGGCGGTGGCGTGAAGGCGGCAGTGAGCACCGGCGCTGCCGGGGCAACCGGCGCGGCGGCGGCCGGTGGGGTAGCCTTCGGGGCGACGGGAGCAGGCTTTGCGGCGACGGCTGGCGCCTCATCCTCGCCGCTTGCCGACCCGATCTCCTCGGCGCTGTCTTCCTCGTCGCTCGAGAACAGCATGGCCAGCAGGCCTTTGCCCGTGGAGCCACTGGAGGAGGGAGCGGCCGAAGCCATGGCAATGGAGGTCGCGCCCTTTTCCCGCTGCAACTCGGCAAGCGCCTGCTGGTAGCCGGGGAGCGGCTTGCCGTCGGATGGAATGTGAGCGGTCTTGCCGTCGGGGAACAGACCGACGAGCTGCGTGCGGCTGAGGCGAGGCCACGCCCGTACGGATCCCACGTCGATATGCACGAAGGGACTGTTGGCCGACGGATACCAGCCGACGCCGCCATTCTGCATCTGCACGCCAATCATGCGCAGCTTGTCGACCGACACGTCGGGAATGTTCATGTCCATCGCCTTGCCGAGCGTATGCTGGCTATGCTTGGCGACGGCCGACGAGCGGGAGCGCAAAAGATTGTTGGTGGCGAGCGATCGGTAGCCGCAGACAACCTGGATCGGCTGACGCGATCCGGACTTCTGGTAGAGCTCCCACACCGTATCGAACAGGCGCGGGTCCATGCGTGTTGCCTCGTTGCGGCGCCAGTCACGCAGGAAGCGGTTGAGCTCGGTGAGCGCGGAGGGAATGTAACGGCCATCCTTCTTGAAGGTGATGGTCAGCCGTTCCTTGGTATGCATGTTGTAGAGATCGAGGGTGCGGGTATCCGCCGCTCTGGCCGCCGAGGCCAAAAGCGTCAGTGCCGCGGCGGTTCCCACGAAGGCGCCAAGCGCCGCACGACCGGCGGCAAGGGCGAGTCCGGAAGAGGTCGCCGTTGCGCCGAAAGCCTTGGCTGCTTTCATTGAAGCGATTCCACTTCCTGATGATGTGTTCGTTGTCCGGGTTTTCACGCGTCTCTGTCCGCTTGCTCTCGTCTCCAGCCAACTCCGATTATTGGCGGATAGAATTAAGCAACGGTTTACCGTAAGCCAAATGAAGGCCGGCCTAGGCTCCGATGGTGGAAACTTCCCCTGGATTTCACGGGGCGTACAATACCCGCCGCGGGCCAAAAGGCCAAGTGGGTAGTTTGTGGCATGGGAAAAACGCCAAAACGCCCGCTCTGCCAAGGGCAAAGCAGGCTTTTGGCCTGGGGAAACGTGCCTCTGTCGGTCAGACCTGCGACATGCCCAATGCCTTCTTGATGGCCTGGATATGGCCATAGATGTCGTCGCGGATCTGCAGCTTGCCGCCATCGTCGACGAAGGCGGTGAAGTAGGCGAGATGCACTTTGAGATGGGTGGCGATGTCGACGCGCTTCTCGTCGCCGCCGAACATCGACTGCAACTTCGGCACCGTCCACTGCGGATCGCCCTGCAGGACCGCGTCGGCGAAGGCCATCGGATCATCGACGCGCACACAGCCGTGGCTGAAGGCGCGGACGTCCCGATTGAACAGGCTCCGAAGCGGCGTGTCGTGCAGATAGACAGCGTGCTGGTTCGGGAACATGAACTTGATGTGGCCGAGGGCGTTGGCCTCGCCCGGGATCTGGCGAATGCCGACGGCCTTCACCGCGTTCTCGTCCCAGATGACGCGGGTGGGGTCGATCAACTGGCCGTCCCACGTCACCTCATAGCCATGGCGGGCGAAGTAGCCGGCCGGGTCCGCCTTGATTGCCGGCAGCATTTCCTTGAGCTTGATCGACTCCGGAACGTGCCAGTAGGGGTTGACCACCAGATATTGCATGTCGCCGGAGAAGATCGGCGTCTGGTTGGCGGTCCTGCCCACTACCACCCGGGCCTCATGCACCTTCTGCCCATGGCGGAAGACGCGCACCTTGAACTCGGGAATATTGACGAAAACGTAGTCTTGGCTGAGGTCGCGCGGCATCCAGCGCCACATTTCCATGTTGGCGATGATCTCGCCCTCGACGTCGCGGTGAGCCCCGTTGAGCACGGCGACCGTGCGGCTACCCACCACGCCATCGGAGGACAGGCCATTGGCCTTCTGGAAGGCCTCGACGGCAGTGACCAACGCGTCGTCGTAAAGCGCCGGATCGATGCCGTCGGCCGGCGCGGAAACGTTGAGCCGCTTGCGCAGGGTGGGCACACCCTCGTCACTCATTCCCGGCTTCAGCGATTTGGTCAGGACAACGGGCTCGGCTGTTGCCGCGCTCGAATTGTCCTTGGCGGCTCGCACCTCGGCCAGCATGGCCTTGAGGCGGCGGAAGCCCTCGGTCGGCGGGTTGAAGCTGTCGAGGGCGGCGGCGGCATCGCTGGCGGTGGCCACCTTGGCGAGTGCTCTTTCGGCCGAAATGCGCTCGGGCGTGCGGGTGATGTCCTTGGAAATGGACAGCGGTGCCACGCGCCCGCCGGAGGCCTGCTCGGCAAAGGTTGCCACGGCCATCGAAACGCGGAGATCGGCGTTGGCGACCAGTTCGGTGTTCGTCGCGGCCAGATCGGCTTCCGGCAGCGCATAGTCGATCGGGTTGAGACCGTCCGTGACGGCATCGGCGAGACGGGCGATCGCCGCCTTGGCCTTTGCCGAATAATGGTCGCCTTCGACCCAGAGCGGCTGGTTGCCGCGAGCAGCATAGACCTTGGCAACGGCATCGGCACGGCGACGGGCGTCGCCGGTTGCCGAGGCAACCACCTTGCCGATCTCGGCAACGATGGCCTGATTGATCGGCAAATCGTGGGAAGTGGTGGCGACGACCGGAGCCGGCGCCATGGCGGGGGCGATGGTGGCGGGCGTCGCCGTCTCCGTTGCCGGCTTGGCCGGCTCGACCGCCGGGGCGGCCGCTTCCGGCGCAGGAGCCGCTGTCTCGGCGGGAGCAGCCGTGGTGTTCGCCGGCGACAGGGCCTTTGTCTCAACGGCTCCCGGTGTCGCGCTGTCGGTGGTCTTGGCCCCGAGCGGATCGTAGCCGGACTCGGCGAGTGCCGGCACGGTCGAAAGGCCAAGGCCGATCACGGCGGTGGAAAGGAGAAGCTTAGACAACGAGGAGATCATAACGTTCACCACGGCCATTCCTGCGGGCACGCTGGCCTGCCAGGACATGTCATAGAGGTCTCTTTGACCCTTCGGCGGGATGTCGACAAGGCCGACAATTCACCAAAGGTCGATTAAGTGCTTCTTGTTACTCAGCGGCCACACCCGCATCGTCGTCATCGCCGTCGGCGAGGCCGTATTCCTTGAGTTTTCGGTAGAGCGTCGATCGGCCGATGCCGAGTCGGCGCGCTACCTCCGCCATGCGGCCGCCGTAGTGATCGATGGCGAGGCGGATCATTTCCTCCTCGATGGCCACGAGCGGACGGACGTGGCCGTCGTCGGCGAGCGAACGCAGGAAGCCGAAGGGCGCCGGGTCGTTGCTCGGGCCCGAGTTGACGGCGACGCCGATCAATCCATCCTCCGACGCAATGGTCGGTGGGGCGGTCTCGATGATGACCGGCTCGACGGTCGGCGGCGCGTCGGTGCCTTCCACGCGCCGGATGGCCGAGACGTGCCCGGTCTGGGCGGCGATCTGCGGGAACTCATCGACGGTGAGATCGCCGCCATCGCAGAGGATGACGGCGCGGAAGACCGCATTTTCAAGTTGGCGGATATTGCCCGGCCAGTTGAAGGCGCTCAGCATGGCGACCGCGTCCGGCCGGATGCCGGTGATGCGGCGCTTGCCCTCTTCGGCGGCGAAACGGGAAACGAAGTGCTCGACCAGCAGCGGAATATCCTCGCGACGGTCGCGCAGCGGCGGTACGAAGATCGGATAGACATTCAGCCGGTAGTAAAGGTCTTCGCGGAAGCGCCCTTCCTTCACCATGTCGAGAAGGCGTCGATTGGTGGCCGAGATCAGGCGGAAGTCGACCTTCTGCGACCGACGGGCGCCGACCGGTTCAATCTCGCCTTCCTGGATGGCGCGCAGGAGCTGCACCTGCACGTCGAGTGGCAGCTCGCCGACCTCGTCGAGGAACAGCGTGCCGGTATGCGCTTCCTGAAACTTGCCGGTGTGCCGGTCGACAGCGCCGGTGAAGGCGCCTTTCTCGTGGCCGAACAGCGTGCTCTGGACGAGGTTTTCGGGAATGGCGCCGCAGTTGACGGTAACGAACGGCTTCGTCCGGCGGTCGGAGGCGCCCTGGATGGCGCGGGCGACCAGTTCCTTGCCGACGCCGCTCTCCCCCTCGATCAGGATGGGAATGCCGGAGGTGGCGGCGCGCTCGCCGAGGCGCAGGACGCGGGCCATTTCCGAGCTTTTGGTAATGATGTCGCGAAAGCCGAGGCTGGCAGGCGTCGACCGTCTGCTGCGGCGGATTTCGCCCTCGAGGGCGGTTACCTTCAGCGCGTTCTGGATGGAGACGGCGAGCCGCTCGTGATTGACCGGCTTGACGATGAAGTCGAAGGCACCGGCCCGCATGGCACCGACCACCGTGTCGATGGAGCCGCGCGAGGTCTGGACGATGACCGGTATGGTTTCGCCGGCCTTGGCGAGGCGTTCGAGCACCGCCATGCCGTCGAGATCGGGCATGACGAGATCGAGAATCATCAGATGGAAATCGCCCCGCGCGGCGGCCAGCATCTGGAGGCCCGCCTCGCCGCCATCGGCGGTGACCGCCTCGTGGCCGAAGCGTTTGACGGCCTCCTCGAGGAGGCGGCGCTGGATCGGATCGTCGTCAACGATCAGGATGCGAGCGGCCATGCGTTAGTCCGTCCTTCAGCGGCTGTGCCAATTCGGGGCACTGTGCCCGGCGAAGGGTTAAGGGGAGGTTATGGGCGTGCCGTCGCCCCCCGGTTTTTCGCCGTCCTGACGGTTGATTGACCGGGGGCATAGCACGTAGTCTTGCGCATGGGCGCGTTGCGCCAAACCTGGAGTTGTCGTTCGATGATCCGTTCCCGTCTGCCCAGCCCGCTATTCCATCCCACTGAGACCGGCGCCGCCGCCGAGGCGCTGCCGGAATGGGATCTCTCGGCGCTCTACGCCTCGCCCGACGATCTGGCCATCGAGCGCGATCTCGAGGCGGCGTCCGCCGCCGCCCGCGATCTCGCCGGCCGAGCGAAGGGCAAGCTCGGCAATCTCCTGACGACGTCGCGCGGCGCCGCCGCCTTCGCGGCGCTGATCGCCGACTACGAGCGGCTGCAGGATCTGATGGGCCGGGTGATGTCCTATGCCGGCCTGCTCTATTCCGGCGACACCACCGATCCCCGGCGCATGAAGTTCTACGGCGACGTGCAGGAGAGGATCACGGCGATCTCCTCTGGCCTGTTGTTCTTCGAGCTGGAGATCAACCGCATCGACGACCGGCTGATCGAGGCCGGCTTCGCCGAGCCGGCGCTCGCCCATTACAAGCCGTGGCTCACCGACATCCGCCTCGACAAGCCCTATCAGCTCGAGGACCGGGTGGAGGAGCTGCTCCACGAGAAGTCGATCACCGCCTATTCGGCCTGGAACCGCCTGTTCGACGAGACCATTGCCGGGCTGCGCTTCCCCATCGGTGGCGAGGAACTGACTATCGAGCCGACGCTGCATCTGTTGCAGGAGGCCGATCCGGAGAAGCGGAAGGCAGCGGCCGAGGCGCTCGGCGAGGTGTTCGGCAAGACCATCGGCATCTTCGCCCGCATCACCAACACGCTGGCGAAAGACAAGGAGATCTCCGACCGCTGGCGCGGCTTCAAGGACATCGCCGACTCGCGCCATCTCGCCAACCGCGTCGAGCGCGAGGTGGTCGATGCGCTGGTCGAGGCGGTGCGGGCGGCCTATCCGCGCCTCAGCCACCGCTACTATCGCCTCAAGGCGAAGTGGATGGGCGGCGACACCATGCCCTACTGGGACCGCAACGCGCCGCTGCCGGGTGCCGTCACCCGCTACGTCTCCTGGCAGGAGGCCAAGTCGACGGTACTCGACGCCTACGGCCGCTTCTCGCCGGAGATGGCGGCCATCGCCCGCCGCTTC
>JARKNW010000075.1 GCA_029976075.1 Pleomorphomonas sp. | reverse complement strand
GCGTAGTCGAAGGCCCATGGGAGATGGGCCCCCAACGAAGCCGGCTGCTCCCACAGACGCCCCCCTTCAGGATACTGCGCCGAGGCGTTCCGACGATCCCCTCGACGCCCGGAAAAGCCGGTTAATCGAACCGTCCAACTGAAGGCCGTTCTCAGGGGCAAGGCCGAGCGAACCGTAAGCGCACTGTGGGATGCCGTCGGCGACGCCATCCCACTCTTCACGCCCGATGAATGCGCTCACTATTTCGCAGCAGCAGGATATGAACCGGATTAAGCCGAACGCGCTTTAGGCGTACCAACAACGGTACATCCCCATGAGCGGACAAGCGTCAGACCGGAAACGTTGGTTCGACGCCTGCTCGAAATGGGACTGCCATGCAAACGGATTTATGGGTGCCTGTTATGCCAATCTTGAGACATCACCAATAACAAGCGCCATCTACTTGTTCGGCGCCATCCGGGCGTTCAGCTTTCGAGGGTCTTACCCAGTAATCATTGTATAGTTTGCTGATTTCCGGGTCCTGATCCCACCGCCGCCCTTTTATTCCGAACAGCACTTGTGTGCCGCCGCCGAGATGTATTGCTTGCTTTCCAGCACGTTTTAGCCTTGCTGCTAGCGGAAGGCCATATGCGCCGCAGCCAATGATAGCAACATCAAAATTCTTTCGAAGGGTTTCATTTTCCATCCAGCTAAGCGCTTCAAACCAGTCTTTGAAGGTGGTCTTGTTGTTGGCTAGTGATTGTACCGCCTTCACCGTCACTAAATCAAAAGATGGCAGAATGTTTTTGTCATCAAATAGATTCTGGCGATTTGCAAATTGCTTTTCGATCGTCTCTGCAAAGGGATGAATAACACAGACTCGTTTTCCGGCTAGTGATGAAGTCCAGGGAGCCGAGCTGAAGAACGGTACCAGAGCGCTAAGGTGACATATTTTAGCGTTTTTCAGCTCGTTCCTGAGAACCCACTCTCCTGATCTCCAGGAACCGAGCAGATCGATACTCTCAACTAAACGTAGCATTTCGTCGCAAAATCTTTCTGTCATCTCCACTGATCGAGGAAATAGTCCAGAAAGGTTGGAGAGTTGGTCCAGCGTCTTGGATCTCCACCAAGGTGCTTCTCCATACTCCACATAGGCATTCATTCGGATCAGGAATGATTGCTTGCGGAAATAGAAGGCGCGAACGGCATCCAACTCAGTCGATCCGAAACGCCCTACCAGAAAGGGCTCTCCGCTCAGTATTCGCTGCCGTATGAAGTCCTGAGTTTGATCAATTCCAAAATCGGGACGAACGTCAAATAACGGTCTTTGCGGCGCGGTTCTGCTGAGCTCAGGATACGCTTTCCTTACCGGAATAAGTGCGGCCGATATGACCTTTTTGAGGAGATGCTCCAGCTTTCGTTTCGGCGATTTCATCTCATTGCCTTTCTATCGGGGGCGCCATTCCATGGTAGGTTCATCGGGTTTTCCAAGCCGCGAGTATGGCGTCCGCAATTCTGGCCGTCGAGTTGATCGGCGGGTAGGTGCCGGAAGCCGGTGCGTCGGGGAAACGGCCGACTCGCGCTTCTTTGCTTAGGAGCGCGATGAAGGTCTCGATCTTCCGGTGACCGCCCGAGGGGTGGAAGATCTGGATCGGCCGACCGGTTGAAGCCGCCTCGCCGATCATGTTGGTTGAGTCGGCGGTGACGATCAGCTCATCGGCGAGCGCCATGTAGGCGGCCAGCGGGTTGGCCCCTTCGCCGTTCCAGAGGTTGACGCGCTCATTATCCCGGGCGAGCGTCCTTAGCGCGACGGCGAGTGCCGATGGCGTGCGCCGGGATGTGGTGATCATCAGCGAGGCGCCGCCTGCGATCCTTTCTTCGAGCCCAGCGATGAAGCGGGCGATATCGTCCGGCGTGAAGCTGTGGTGACGGCTGTTGCCGCCTACCAGCACGGCAAGCCGAGGTGAAGGCAGGGCCGAGAGGTCGCCTGGCGGATTCTTGCGGATGGCGTCAAGCCGGGACGGGGGCAGGCGGTTGGGCGCCGTCGTCACTACCTTGACGGAGGGACCGCGCAGTTCGTCGTGTGCCTGAACGATGATGAGATCCGCACCGTGTCGGCGCGTTCGCGGGTCCTTGAGCATCACCGTATAGGTGGCAGGCGAGACGCGCTTGAGGTGCCGCAGATAGGCAACCGCCCGGCGCCCGGTGGCGAGACAAATATCGGGATAAGGCGGGGCGAGTGGCGAACCCGGATTGCCCGGCCTGTCGCGCCAGTCGATCGGTCCCCAAGGCATCAACCAGGCGAAAGGCTTGCGGGGATGAACCCGCCGAAACACCGGCGTGGCGCCGATGGCCTCGGCGATGCCGATCAGTGGCTGCTCGTCGCCAGCCTTGCCGTCGGTGAGGATCCAGACCGAGGGAGTGGTCATGGCGCGACGTCCATCAGGCGGCGATAGGCGGAGAACTCCTGGCTCAGCATATGCGCGGTCGTGTAGGTCTCGAGCACGAAGGCGCGGCCGGCCCGGCCCATTTCCCTGAGCCGATCGGGAGTGTCCAGAGCCTCGCCAATGGCGAGCGCCATCGCCTCGGCATCGCCGGGGGCGACCAGCCAGCCGGTACGGCCGGGCAGGACGGTTTCGCGGCTGCCGCCGTGGTCGGTGGCGATCACCGGTGTTTCCATCGCCTCGGCCTCGATGGCGGCACGGCCGAAGGCTTCCGGCCGGGTCGAGGCGGAGAAGGCGAGATCGGCGGTAGCCAGCAGGGCCGGGACATCGCGCCGGCTGCCGGCGAGAGTAACGCGCGAGGTGAGGCCGTGGCCGTCGATACGCGCCTTGAGATCGGCGATCACTCCCTCATTGCCGCTGCCGACCAGCACGAGTCGCCAAGGGCGGTCCACAAGGCGAGCAAGCGCGTCCACCAGCACGGCGTGGCCTTTCCAACTGGTGATGCGACCGACCATGATCAGCATCGGCTCGTCGTTGCCGATATCAAACTCGCGACGGATGGCCGCCTTCTCATCATGGGAAACGCGAGCGGGGTCGAACAGTTCCGGCTCGATGCCTCGTGCCGCTACAACGATGCGGTCCTTCGGATAGCCGTAGACGGTTTCGATGTGGTCGCGAATGAACTCTGAGTTGGCGACCACCAGCGGGCCGCGCAGCATCACTCGGTTATAGGCACGCTTCAGCGCGTTGCCGTGGCCATAGACGCCGTGGAATGTGGTCATGAAACGGCAGGGGTGGCGGGCAAGGCGCGTTGCCAACCAGCCCACCCAGGCCGGTGCCCGGCTGCGGGCGTGGAGAATGTCAATCGCCTCGCCGTCGATCAGCTTTGCCACGGCGAAGGCATTGCGGATGATGGCCAGCGGTGATTTGCGACCGACCGGAATGGTAATATGCCGAGCGCCTCCGGCTTCGATGGAGGCCACCAGATCGCCACCGCCACTCACCACGAAATTGACGATGCCCTTGCCCTTGAGATAGCCGACCATCTCGACGGTCGAGCGTTCGACCCCGCCATCGCCAAGCGCGGGCAGGAGCTGCAGGATGCGGGGGGAGAGTTGGACCGGGCTGGACATGGCGTCTTATAGGCTGGTCGGTACCGGTAAATCCATGGGCTTGAAGGCGAATAGCCGATCAGGTCACGCCCTTGCGTGGCAAGTATTCTCCGAGCTTCCGCGCCCAGGTCTGGGTGCGGGCATGGCTCTGCGCGGCGGCGCCGAGACGGCTGCGAAGGCCGGCGTCGGCGAGCAATCGTTCCAGTGCCGCGGCAACTTCCTCGCCGTTGGCGCCATTGCATAGCAACCCGGTCGTTCCATCCTCGATCGCATCGGCCGCGCCGCCATCAGTGCCGCCAAGCGAGGGTTTCCCATACCAGCCGGCTTCCAGATAGACGATGCCGAAGCCTTCGACCGACGCTCCCTCGCGCCGGCTCGGCATGGCGAAGACGTCGCAGACGTCGAGAAGCGCTGCCTTGTCGCGCTCATCGATCCGTCCGAGAAAATGAATGCTGCCAGCGGCTGGCGACGACCGCGCCAGTTCCTCGAGGCGCGCCCGGTCGGGGCCGTCGCCGGCGATCAGCAGTTGGACACCGGAAAGGGCGGGGCGAGATGCCATGGCGCCCACGAGGCGGTCGATCCCCTTGCGCGGTTCGAGGCGGCAAAGCGATGCGACGATCGGAGCGGAGCCGAACCGTTGCCTGAGTTTCGCGACGGTGGCCGGGTCGGCGTCCGGCTGCGGCTCGATCGGCGGCGTCACCACCGACAGGTGGCCGGCGTCGACGTAAGTGCCCGCGAGCGACGCCGTATAACGGGAGTTGGCAATGACCCGCGTCGCCTTGGCCAGAGCGGCGCGGATGCGCGCCGCCTTTGCCTCCGACGGCGCCGGAGGGAACTCCATGCCATGGGCGAGGCAGATGACGGGCTGCCCGGACGGCCTGAAACGCTCTAGGCTTTTCCAGCTGTCGGCAAAGACCGCGTCGATCTGCTCCCGGCGGGTCATCCGTTCGGCTGCCAGCGCTTTCCACCAGCGCCTCAGCGGCTTGAACCCGTTGTAGCGACGGACTTGATAGCCGGTTGTTACCGATGGGGCGGCCTTGCCGTCGGCCAACACCAGGAGCTCGGCGCCGGATGCCGCGATGGCATCGGCGAGGCCGCCCATCATGTTCTCGATTCCTCCGAGTTTTGGAGGGAAACACTGCGTCAGCATCAGGTGCATCGAGAACTCCTCGGCGGGCGGTCGCGGCCTTCCTTTCACTTACCCCATTGAGCTATCGGAAAAAAGCGCGGGCAAACGTCGTCAATCGGCCTGTTCCGGCGTCCTCCTGCCCATGATAGGACAGGTGAGGTGTTGCTTGCCGAGGGAACCTTCATGTCGTCACTGCCGCTTTCCGTCTTCGTGATCTGCAAGGACGAGGCCGATCGGCTGGGTCTGGTGCTGGAGGCTCTCAAGGGACTGACGGACGATCTGGTGGTTGTCGACAGCGGCTCCACCGATGGCACGCTCGATATTGCCCGCCGACATACCGAGCGGGTTCATCACCGCGACTGGACTGGCTTCGGCGAGCAGAAAGTCTATGCCGAAGGCCTCTGCCGGCACGACTGGGTGCTCAATCTGGATGCCGACGAAGTGTTGCTCGACGAGGTAAAGGCGTCGATCCGGGCGGTATTCGCCGAGCCGGAAGCATCGCGCGCCACCGCCTATTCGCTGAGAATCCGCCACGTCAGCCGCCTCGCATCGAGCCTTCAGCCCGGCTTCTTCAATCCGACCAATGTCACGCCTCGTCTCTACGACCGGCGGCGGGCCGGCTTCAAATCGAGCGCCGTCCACGACAAGGTGGAGATCCGCGACGGCAGCAAGCCGGTGATCCTGAGGGGCGATGTCTCCCACATCTCCATGAAGTCCTTTGCCCATATGTGGGACAAGATCCGCAGCTACAGCGAGCTGTCGGCGCGCGACTGGGCCCAGAAGGGGCGCAACCCCGGGATCGCCAGGCTGGTCTTCGACCCCATCTGGTTTTTCGTGAAGAACTACTTCATCCGCCGCCTGTTCGCGGTGGGCGCCGAGGGCTTCGTCATCGCCGTCAGCCTCAGTGCCGGTCGGGCGCTCAGGATCGCCATGACCTGGGAAGAGCGGCGGCGGCTGAAGCTTCGCTGAGCGGAAGCGCCACATCGCTTGCGTTCGGAGCCCGCGGATCTCAGGTCGGGTCGACCTTGCGGGCAATGGCGATGTAGTTCAGCGGAAATCCCGCTTTCGTATATCTGAACTCGCTATCGCTGGCTTCGAGTTGCCGGGTCAGCAGTTTCAAGAGGGGCCTCAGGGCGGCGATCAGCCCGACGACCGCCCAGGCGTGAAGCGTACCGCCCAAGGCCTTGGGAGAGCGGGGGATGTTGCTGAGCATCCTCTTCAGATGGTAGGCGGCGGTGGAGGCACATCCTTCCATGCCGTGGACGTCCTGGACCTCGAAGCCGGCCTTGGAAAAGAGATGCCGGACGCCGAACTGCGTGTAGCGGTAGAAGTCGTAGGGCACCTCGTGTTCGTCGGAGCAAAGCGGAGCACTATAGAAAATCCGGCAGCCGTTCTTGCCTATCCTGTGAAACTCCTTGAGGACTTCGCCTGGTTCGCTGAGATGCTCCATTACCTGTGTGAAGACGATGGCGTCGTAGGTGGCATCGGGGACGGGAATAGACGTGAGATCGCAGACGTAGGTACTCTTGGCATAGGGCTTGTCGACCTGTTCGAAATCAGCCGCTTCGTAGATATGGCCTGCGAACAGCCCTTTGTAGCGCTGATCTCCGGCGCCGGCGTCCAGAACGCGGCAGCCTGCAGGTAACGAAGCAGCAAATGCCGACAGCTCCTGCGCCAGCCATTTTCTCGACGATTTCATGGATCAGCTCCCCCGAGCCTCATATCGGGCCACATTGGCAATGCAGCCTATGACATTCTCTGCGTGGACGTGGTTGAATGTCCACGCAGAGAATGCAGACACATTTTTATCTATTAATTACAGTATGTTCGCTGGCATGGCGACCGGCTTTCTCGCTCTTGGCCTCATATCGCCTTGGTTTCCGTCGTTCCCCGTCCCGAAGACAGGAAGGCGATGTAGGCGTCGGCGATGGCCTTGCGGGAGTGGCTTGCTTCCAGCTTGGCACTGGCGGCTTCGACAAGCCGCGGGCCGAGGGTTGGGTCGGCGATAAGCCGGGCGAAAGCATTGGAGACGGCGGCGGCGTCGTCGATGGGAGCGAGGAGGCCGTTCACGCTGTCTTCGATCAGCCAGCTCGGCCCCTCGCTCGCCGTGGCGACCACCGGCTTGCCGGCTGCCCAGGCTTCCAGCACCACGTTGCCGAGCGGCTCGTGGCGCGAGGGGATGCAGAGGGCGTCGGCGGCGGCAAGATAGGGGCTGGGGTCGGTGCTCCAGCCAAGGAAGCGGACGCGGTCGGCGCAGCCTAGGTTGGCGGCGAGTTGGCGCAGCATGGGCTCTTCCGGGCCCTCGCCGACCAGCCAGAGGATGGCGCCCTTGAGCGGCGCCACCGCCCTGATCAGCGTGTCGAACCCCTTGCGGTCGACGAAGCGGCCCATGCCGAGAATGGCATAGGCATCCTGCGGCGTGTCGAGCTGGGTGCGATCGATCGGCGCGACCCTTCTGACGTCGGTAAAGTTGGAGATGACCCGGGTCCGATTGATATCCCAGCCGATGCCGGCGGCGGCGCGGGCGATATCCGGCGTGTTGCAGACGAGGTAGTCGCAGTTGACGAAATAGTCGAGCCGCTCGGGATAGTCGCCGAGGCGGGCGGCCGTCAGGATGTTGGGATCGTCGGGGAGCCAGCGCGTTGCCTGCGGCATCCACGACATCATGGCATGCGGACGGAAGCGGCGGTTCATCCTGGCGATGCGCCGGTTGATGAAGAAACGGGCGATATGCGAGCGGCTGAAGGCGATTTCCTCGATGCCGCAGACCGCCTCGATGTCCTTCTTCCAGACCCGGTCGGGGAAGACCAATGCCTTCTGCTCGACGCCGCGTTCGGCCAGGGCGTTGACAAGGCTGACGAAAAAGCGCTCGGCGCCGCCCTTGATCCCGAGGTGGACATGCACCACCCGCAACGCTTCACCTTCAGGGACCATCAGTTGCCATCCACGGTGCTGTAATAATTGGGAAGGATCATGAACAGGCCCCGGAAGATGCCGAGACCACGGGCGAGCCTCAGGCGGCCGCGGTAATAGCTGTTGGTCGCCTTCTCCGAGCCGAGAAGCTTGCCCGGCCAGAACAGGGCACAGGTCAGCGCGCCGCCGATCAGCCGGCGGATGCCCTTGAACGCAAAGGCCGAGAAGGTACGGACCGCGCCGCGGCGTATCTTGGCTGCGAGCACCTGGGCGGCGGCCGTCGATTGCACGCGGGCGATCATCCGCTCCGGCTGCACCCGGCTCGCCGGGATGGTTTCCTCGACGAAGGCGTTCGGCGACCAGACGATCCGGTAGCCGAGCTTGTGGGCTCGCGAGAAGAAATCGATGTCCTCGTAGCCGAAGGTCAGCGCTTCGGCAAAACGCAGGGCGCCGCCATCGGGCCGGATCAGCCGGGCGCTCAACAGCGTGTTGTTGGTCGGCGCCTCCCTGAGCGGCATGCCATCTGGACCGACGATCGGTTTCAGGAGTTTCCACCACTTGGGCGGCGGCGCCTCGTAAGTACGACGAACCGGGCCGGAAACCACATCGGCACCATGGTCGGTGGCCGTCCGCATCAGCGTGGCGAGCCATGTCGGGTCGGCGCGCTCGTCATCGTCGATCAGCACGATCCAGTCGTAGTCGTTGGCCAGCCCGACCTCGAGCGTCTTGTTGCGGGCAAACGGAATGCCTCGGCGCGGTTCCTGGTAATAGCGGACCTTGACCGGCGAAGCGGCCGGCACGCTCTCGACCACACTGCGCGAGGTCGGCGTGGTGTCGTTCTCCACGACGCAGACCTCGACCTGCCACTCCTCGATCGACTGCTGGGCCAAGAGCGACTCGACGCAGTCCTGAAGCATGCGCGGCCGCTGGGCCGTGCAGACCATGATGCCGATCCGCGTCGCCTTGTCTGTCATCTCGCTAAGCCCCCATCCCCTGATGAACGCTAGCATATAAGTCATCGAGCTGGGCAGCCGAGCGCTCGATGGCAAAGGCGCTCTCCACTCTTTTCCGACCGTCTTCGGCGAGGCGGAAGCGCAGCGCGTCGTCCCGGATCAGACGGTCGATCGCGCTGGCGATGGAGGCGGGATCGTCGGGGTCGATATCGAGCGAGACACCCTCGGCAATCTCCCTGAGGCCGCCCCGCAACGATGAAATAAGCGCGGCACCACCGGCCATGGCTTCGATGGCGGTGCGGCCGAACGGTTCCTCGAAGCGCGATGGCACCAGCGCGACGGCGGCCTGACGGAAGGCTTCGCGCACCACCGCGTGCGGCTGGTCGCGCAGCACGACGGCGCGCGTTCCAAGCGGACGCAGCGCCGCATCGATCTCGGCCGCATAGCCGGCGTTGCCGTCGAGGCCGCTCAGGATGAAGCGCGCACGCCAGTCGGGCTTGTCGGAGAGAGCGGAGACGGTGCCGCGTGCCGCTTCCAGCACGCCCTTTTCCGGTACGGCGCGGCCGACGAACAGAACCTCACGCCGCTCGGTATTGGCCGCAGGCCATTCCGAAAGATCGAGACCGTTGTGAACCACGTGGGTCTTGGAGGCGAGCTTCGGGAAGAAGGCAACGAGGCGGTCGCGGGTAAAGGCGCTGATCAGGATGATCCTGGCGAAGGGCGCGTACTTTCGCTCCTCCAACCAGCGACCGAGGAAGCCTTTCGGCCTCTTGGGATTGTTGTGCCTGTGCAGCAACACCGGACGGTCGGAAAAGCGCTTGGCGATGCGTCGCGCCGAGGGGATGTGCTGATGAACTACCACGACGTCGGGGCGCTCGCTCGCGGCGGCTGCGGCGAGGGCATCGGTAAACGCTGCCTGGCTCTTGCCTGCGCGCGGCACGCCGACGAAGCGCACGCCGCCATAGGGGTGGTCGATAGCCTCGCCGATAACGACGGTGTCTTCACGGTAGCGAGAAAATCGGACGAAGTCGTAGGCGCAAAGGTCGATCGCGGTGGCCTTGTCGGGGCCGAAGTGCGTTCCGCGGGGCAGGATGACGGCGATTTTCACTTGGCGTCTCGTCACGGTCCCGAATGGGCGTCGCGCCGGAAAGCCGGCGCGACTTCGACCTCACCTGAACATCACGTCCAGGATCTCGTAACCGCGAGCCCCGCCGGGGGCGGTGACCTCGACGGAATCGCCGACCGATTTGCCGATCAGGGCGCGGGCGATGGGCGAGGAAATGGAGATGCGGCCGCCTTTGACGTCCGCCTCGGCGTCGCCGACGATCTGGTAGGTCTTCTCTTCCTCGGTGTCCTCGTCGACGAGTTTCACCGTGGCGCCGAACTTCACGGTCTTGCCGGTGAGCTTGCTCACATCGATGATCTCGGCGCGCGACAGCATGTCTTCGAGCTCGGAGATGCGGCCCTCATTGTGGCTCTGCTGCTCCTTGGCGGCGTGATACTCGGCGTTTTCGGAGAGGTCGCCATGGGCGCGCGCTTCGGCGATCGCCGCGATGATGCGAGGCCGCTCTTCGGATTTGCGCCGCTGCAGCTCGCTCTCGAGAGCGGCGTGTCCGCCAGCGGTCATCGGGACTTTGTCCATCGGTCTCAAGGCCTTTCAAAAAATCACAGCGCCCGGCGCCAAGGGCACCGGGCCGCGATGTTTCCTGTGTCACCGTGGTAAAGCTCCTCCCGGAACCCTCGGCAACTCTGTGATACGGGCACGTCGCCCTAGACAACCGCTTTTACGAGGAGTTTGCAACTCCCCCGGCGGTGGTATGACGACGCACCAATTCTGTCCTACCCGGTTTAGCCGAAGTAGGATTGCAGCGGGCGAACCTCGCGTACGCCGGAGGACCAAGCCCCGATTCCGCGCGCCGCCGCGATCGACCCTGCCAAGGTGGTATAATACGGGACTTTCTGCAAGAGGGCAGCGCGGCGCAATGAACGACTATCGGCGAGCGCCTGGGCGCCGTCGGTGGTGTTGAAGACGAGCTGCACCTCGCCGTTGTTGATGGCGTCGACGCAGTGCGGCCGCCCCTCGCGCACTTTCTTGGTCAGTACGGCGGGGATGCCATGCTCGACCAGATACTCGTGCGTTCCGGAGGTGGCGATCACCTTGAACCCGATCTCCACGAGGCCACGCACTGATTCGAGGATGCGCGGCTTGTCGGCATCACGCATGGAGACGAACAGCGTGCCGGCGGTCGGCACCTTGGTGCCGGAGCCCAGCTGCGCCTTGGCAAAGGCCACCGAGAAGTTGCGGTCGAGCCCCATCACTTCGCCGGTCGAGCGCATTTCCGGGCCGAGTATGGTGTCGACGCCGGGGAAGCGGGCGAAGGGGAATACGGCTTCCTTCACCGCCACGTGGCCGAGCTTCTGCTCGGTGAGCGCGAAGTCGGCGAGCGCTTCGCCGGCCATGATGCGGGCGGCGATCTTGGCCACAGGCTTGCCAATGGTCTTGGCGACGAAGGGCACCGTGCGGGAAGCCCGCGGGTTCACTTCCAGAATGTAGATGGTGCCGTCCTTGACGGCATACTGGACGTTCATCAGGCCGACGACGTCGAGCGCCAGGGCGAGCTTGCGGGTCTGGCGCTTCAGTTCCTCGACGGTGGCCGCCGGCAGCGAGTAGCTCGGCAACGAGCAGGCCGAGTCGCCCGAATGGATGCCGGCTTCCTCGATGTGCTCCATGACACCGGCAACGAACACCTCCTTGCCGTCGGAGAGCGCATCGACGTCGACCTCGATGGCGTCGCTGAGGTAGCGGTCGAACAGCAGCGGGCTCTTGCCGAGCACCATGTTGATCTGGCCGGTCTTGTCGTTGGGGTATTGCGCCTTGACGTCGGCCGGAACCAGCGCCGGCAGCGTGCCGGAGAGGTAGGCGTCGAAGCCCGCCTCCTCGCGAATGATTTCCATGGCGCGTCCGCCCAGCACATAGGAGGGGCGTACCACCAGCGGGAACTTCAGCTCGCCCGCCACGAGGCGTGCCTGCTCGATCGAGTAGGCGATGCCGTTCTTCGGCTGCTTGAGGCCGAGCTTGTCGAGAAGGCGCTTGAAGCGGTCGCGATCCTCGGCGAGGTCGATGGCGTCGGGCGAGGTGCCAAGGATGGGGATGCCGGCACGCTCCAGCGTGTCGGCGAGCTTCAGCGGCGTCTGGCCGCCGAACTGGACGATGACGCCGTGCAGCGTACCGTTCTGCTGCTCGACGCGCAGAATCTCCAGGACGTCCTCGCTGGTCAGCGGCTCGAAGTAGAGGCGATCGGAGGTGTCGTAGTCAGTCGACACGGTCTCCGGATTGCAGTTGACCATGATGGTCTCGTAGCCGGCATCGGAAAGCGCGAAGCAGGCGTGGCAGCAGCAGTAATCGAACTCGATGCCCTGGCCGATGCGGTTGGGGCCGCCGCCGAGGATGACCACCTTCTTCTTGTCGGACGGTTGCGCCTCGTCGGCGGGCTGGCCGGCAAACGGCATCTCGTAGGTCGAATACATGTAGGCGGTCGGCGAGGCGAACTCGGCGGCGCAGGTGTCGATGCGCTTGTAGACCGGGTGTACCCCGAGCTTCTCGCGTAGCGCCATCACCTCTTCGACGGGCCTGTGGGACAGCTCGGCAAGGCGGGCATCCGAGAAGCCCATGCCCTTGAGGCGCGTCAGCCAGCCGGCGGTCTCCGGCAGACCGCTCTTGCGGATTCTGGCCTCGGTTTCGACGATGCCGTGGATCTCGCGCAGGAACCACATGTCGATGTGCGAGATGGCGTAGATCTCGTCCAAGGTGAAGCCGCGACGCATCGCCTCGGCCACCTGGCGCAGCCGGTCGGGCGTCGGCGTGCCGAGAGCGGCGCGGATGGCATCGCGCTCGTCGTCGTCGCCGACGATCTCGATCTCGTTCAGACCGGTGAGGCCAGTCTCGAGGCCGCGCATGGCCTTCTGCAGCGACTCCTGGAAAGTGCGGCCGATCGCCATCACTTCGCCCACCGATTTCATGGCGGTGGTGAGATTGGGCTCGGCGCCAGGGAACTTCTCGAAGGCGAAGCGCGGGATCTTGGTGACCACGTAGTCGATGGTCGGCTCGAAGGCGGCCGGCGTGGCGCCGCCGGTGATGTCGTTGGCGAGCTCGTCCAGCGTGTAGCCGACGGCGAGGCGGGCGGCGACCTTGGCGATCGGGAAGCCGGTGGCCTTGGAGGCCAGCGCCGAGGAGCGCGACACGCGCGGGTTCATCTCGATAACGATCATCCGGCCGTCGACCGGATTGATGGCGAACTGGACGTTGGAGCCGCCGGTCTCGACGCCGATCTCGCGCAGCACCGCACAGGCGGCGTTGCGCATGATCTGATATTCCTTGTCGGTCAGCGTCAGCGCCGGTGCCACGGTGATGGAGTCACCGGTATGCACGCCCATCGGATCGATGTTCTCGATGGAGCAGATGATGATGCAGTTGTCGTCCTTGTCGCGGACGACCTCCATCTCGAACTCTTTCCAGCCGAGCACCGATTCCTCGACCAGCACCTCGTTGGTGGGCGAGGCTTCGACGCCGGACATCACGATGTCGTAGAGCTCTTCCAGCGTATAGGCGATGCCGCCGCCGGTGCCGCCCATGGTGAAGGACGGGCGGATGATGGCCGGCAGGCCGGTCACCTTGTAGGCCTTGAGCGCCTGCAGGCGGGCGGTGAGGTTGTATTCCTCGCGCCGGGCCTTTTCGTCGGCGGCCCATTCGCCCTCGAAGGCGGCGAGCGCCTTGGCCCGCGCGTCATCCTCGGGATGGGCGGCGAGCGCGGCCGACCGCCGGGCTTCATACTCGGTGCGGAACTGCTGCTTGAGGGCCGAGGTGTTGACGAAGGCGGCCTTCGGCGTGTCGAGGCCGATGCGCGTCATCGCCTCGCGGAACAGCTCGCGGTCTTCGGCCTTGTCGATCGCTTCGGCGGTGGCGCCGATCATCTCGACGCCATGCTTGTCGAGCACGCCCATCTTCTTCAGCGACAGCGCGGTGTTGAGCGCCGTCTGGCCGCCCATGGTCGGCAACAGGGCGAGGCGGTCGTTTGGCCGCTCGGCACGCTCGCGCTCGATGATTCGCGCCACCATCTCCGGGGTGATCGGCTCGATGTAGGTGGCGTCCGCCATCTCCGGATCGGTCATGATGGTGGCCGGATTGGAGTTGACGAGGACTATGCGGTAGCCTTCCGCTCTCAGGGCCTTGCAGGCCTGGGTACCCGAGTAGTCGAACTCGCAGGCCTGACCGATGACGATCGGGCCGGCGCCGATGATGAGGATGGTGTCGATATCGGTGCGTCTGGGCATCTTCACTCGCGTGTAAACGCGGCCGGTGCGCGGGGCACCGACCGGGGCGGGCAGCAAGAAGGGTGATCGTCGTTCGGACCGTTGCCGGGCTTATA
>JARKNW010000007.1 GCA_029976075.1 Pleomorphomonas sp. | reverse complement strand
GAGTAGGCAGCAGCGGTTCGATCGCTGCCCACTGATCGTCGTCCAGCCAGAACTCTCCTGCCATGCTCCAACTCCATCGTTTGATGAAGTGAATCACGGTAGATGATATTATTCAACTGGCTGATTGGGTTTTGACCCTAGAGGAAATGATCCTCGACGCTTGGCGGACGGCGGGCGGCGGTCAGCCGATTGCCGCCATTGCCGCCGCCGGCGTCGGCGAGGATGGACTCCTCGTCGACGCCGGCCTTCGGCCGCTGACCAATGCCATCGCCTGGTTCGATGATCGTGCCGAAGCCGAGGCATCAGAGCTCGCCACTGCCCACGACTGCGCGGACATCACCGGGCTTCGTTTCGAGGCGACCCGCACCGCCGCCAAATGGCTGTGGATCGCTCGCCACCAACCGACCATGGCGCCGACGACATGGATTGCGTTGACCGACTATCCCGCTGCTTGGTGGACCGGCCGCGCCTTCATGTCCGAAACGCTGGCCGCCCGCACCGCCTGTTATGATATTTCCGGCCGCGCTTTCCGTCCGGAACTCCTGGCGGCAGCCCAAGCGCCGTCTCTGCCGCCGGTACGGATAGCCGGGGAGGTCATCGGCCAGATGCGTCCCGGACGACTGACGCAGTCCGGGGCGGTAACCACCGCGACGCGCCTGATCGTTGGTGGTCATGACCATCCGGTCGCCGCTTCGGTTGCCGATCTCATGCAGCCGGGGGCAATTGTCGATTCGCTCGGCACCGCCGAACTCGTCTATGCCGAGACCGATCATCCGGCGTCGCCGCGGCCGGGAATCGTCCGCTCGGTACCTGTGCGGCATAGCCGCCGGGAAGCATTCTTCAAGGTGTTCGAACTGTCCGCCACGCTTGCCGTGCTCCGGGTTCCGACACCATCCGGCGATCTTCTGGCCGAACTGCTCGCCTGCGGGCATATTCCGTTCGAAACCGGTTACCGCTCGGGAACCATCGAGCCCTCCGAGATCGCCGAAGCGCTCGGCCGGGCTTCCCCGGAAGAAGCCCGGAGCATCGCGACACGGGTGCTGGTAAGCGCCACCGAGATCACTGTCGGCATTCTCGCCGATCTCGCCGCGTCGGGCGTCGACGACGGTCCGCTTTATGCGACCGGTGGCTGGAGTCGCTCCGATGCGCTGATGCGGCTTCGCGCCTCGGTTCTCGGACGTCCGATCCACCGTATCGACGAGCCGGAACTTGCCGCATTCGGCGCCGCCTTGATCGCCGGCGCCGAGCCGGATCTGCAGCACCTGCTGAAAGTCAGCAAGATTTCACCTTAGGACTTACTCGCCTTCCATCGCCTGCGCCTCGACGGCGATCTTGACGACGTCGGAGCGGGCGTAGGACCAGTAATAGTCGAACGGACGACCATCCGTCCCTCGCGACAGCGAGCGGATCAGCAACACGGGATCTCGCACGTCAAGACCGAGGAAGCGGGCGGGCAGCTCGGGTGCGCCGACGGCGGCCACCTCGCGACGAGCCCTGGATATCTGATAGCCGGCGGCGCGCAGCGTCTGGTTGAGCGACTGAGTGCCGCGCAGTACGTCGGTACCAGCCAGCGTTGCACCTACTTCCGGCGGCATGAAGTTGGTGGAATAGACGGCCGGTCGGCCATCCAGGCAACGCAGGCGCTCGAGGATGAAACCGGCCGCGCCGGGCTCCAGACCGAGAGCATCGCTCGCCTCTCGTGGCAGTGGTTCGAGGCCGCTCCGGAACACCGTCGTGTCGACGGTACGTGTCCCGTCCACTTCCGACTCGAAGAAGCCTTGCGTGACCTGCAGCATCCAGTCGCCGTGGTTTCGTTCCGCGACGAAGGCACCGCGCCGGGGAATCATCCTGATCAGCCCCTGCTCCTGCAGCGAGCGCAGCGTTTCACGGACGGTCGAGCGGGAAAGATCGAAGGTGCGGCAGAGGTCGCTCTCGGACGGAAGACGCTGCCCCGGAGACAACTCATTAGACCGAATACGTTGCTCGATGATGCGGCCAAGCTGCTGGTAATAAGGCTCAGCGGAAGTGCGGTTGATGGCGTCCATAATCCCTGAGACCCCGTTCGTACGGACGAGATTTACAACACGTACAACTATTTGACTAGAGCGAACGGCTAAGCGTGAGCCCGCTCCGGCGAGGCTCCACGGTGGTCTTGCTCGAAATTTCTGTTGACGGCCTTCCGGCACTGGCTCCATCAAGGGCGCGCCGAGGGCAACCGCGACGGGAATGATATCAAGGAGACACGATGCGCCCAATCGAGCGTCCACGCTCAATGGCCGAGGAAGTGGCGAACCGCATTCGCCATGCCATCATCGAAGGCGATTTCGGGCTAGGCGAGGTGCTATCGGAACGTCAACTCGCGGAAAAGCTGAATGTCTCCAAGACGCCGGTCCGCGAGGCTCTGGCGCAGCTCCGCATGGAAGGGCTGGTCAACATCTATCCGCAACGCGGCGTCACGGTGTTCACGCTGTCGGCGCGCGAGATCCGCGATATCTGCGAACTGCGCTACGCCCTTGAGGAAGCGGCGCTTCGTCATGCCGTTGATCGCCAGCCGAAAGAACTGGTCGAAAAGCTGACGGTTGTCGTCGAGGCCATGGAAAAGGCACATGCCGCGGAGGATGAACGCGCCTATCTCAACGCGGACACCGACTATCATCAGGTGTTCTTCGAATGCTGCGACAATGTTTATCTCGAAAGCACCTACAAGCTTTATGTCGGTAAGCTGGCAGCCCTCAGAACCCATATTTCCCGCATGCCGGACCATACCCGTCACTCGGACGAGGAGCATCATCAGATGCTCGAACTGATCAGGGCGCATGACCTCTCAGCCTGTCTCAGGCTCCTGAAGCGGCATATCGACAGAGTCAGCACCACCTACGCGGAAAATGTCAGCGATATTACCGCCGCAGCCTCGGAGTTATCCAAAGCCTGATCAGAAGTGCACACCGGTGCAGCGAGATCGGCTCTTGAGGCGCGCAACTGACATGAGCGGCAAGGTCACCAGAAACACTCCCTTCTGACTGGGATCAATCCACCATCAGGTCGGCGAAGAGCGACATGGTGGCGAGCGCGCCGCGCTCGCAGATGACGCGTGCCGCCACGTCATGGCCCAGTCTGGCCGCCTCGAGCGGAGGTCGCCCGGCGACGCGTGCCCCCAGATAGCCACCGTTGAAGCTGTCGCCCGCACCGGTGGTGTCGAAGGCGCGGGAAACGGGCGACGAGGAAACCGAGGTCTGGTTTCCGTCAACCCAGACTAGCGCGGGGTTGGCTCCATCCTTCACCACGATTTCGCGAACCCCGAGGTCGGCGATGCGCCTTGCGGTATCACGTGGAGACGCATCGCCATACAGGACGGCATCGTCGGGGAAAGTCGGCAGGGCAATGGTCGCCGCCTCGTAACCTTCGGAGATAACCGCAGCCATTGTCGCGGCGCTGTCCCAAAGGCGGGGTCTGATATTGGGATCAAAGGCGACCGTGCCGCCGCGGCGGCGCAAGTCCGCCAACACTTCGAACAATCGGGCTCGGCTCGCAGGATCAAGAATTGCCAGCGTGATACCCGACACGTATGCGACCGCGGCCCCATCGAGAGCCAGCGCCAACCGGACCTGATCGGCCGCAAGCTGCCGGGCGGCGGAAGCCGAGCGCCAGTAGGTGAACGAACGCTCCGCGCCATTGAGAGCGATGAGGTAGAGGCCGACCGTCCGGTCCGGCAGGCGAGCGATCGAAGCTGTGTCAATGCCGTGATCGGCGAGGAAACCCAGCATGGCCTCGGAAATCGCGTCGACACCAACGGCCGAAATGTAACGCACCTTTCGGGCATCCGTTGGCAACAGGGCCCGCAAATACCAAGCGGTATTCAGAGTATCGCCGGCAAATCCCTGCCGGAACAGCCCGCCACCAGCCGGTGCCAGCTCCACCATGCATTCGCCGATGCAGGCGATATCGCCCTTCATGACCACACGTCGTCTCCACCCCTGGCCGTTCTCGCCGGTCGGAGCGCGCCCCAAGGCCGCGCCCCGGCGTCTGGCAGAGACGGGTCAGCCTTTTTCGGCCCTGCGAACGCGCAGCTGGTCGACACCAACGGCGATCAGGATCAGCGCGCCGATGATCACCTGCAAGGCAAAGGGATCGACGCCGAGCAGATTGCCGCCGTTGCGGATCGTCTGCATGATGATGGCTCCCAGCACGGCGCCGATGGCGCTGCCAGCCGCACCGAACAGGCTTCCGCCGCCAATTACCACAGCGGCGATCGCGTCGAGTTCGTAGGAAATGCCGGCCGTCGGCACGCCCATGCTGAGCCGCGAGCTCAAGAGAATGCCGGCAAGCGCCGCATAAAGACTGGATAGACCATAAACGGCGTAAATATTGGAGCGGAGACGAATGCCCGACAGACGCGCCACTTCCTTGCTCGAACCGATGATGAAGAAGTTGCGACCGAGCTGGGTGTAGTTGAGCAACACCACCGTGATCAGGAACAGGACCATCCAGATGATGAACATGCTGGGGATGCCCAGGATGTCGCCGGAGGCGATCTGACCGAACTCCTTGGGCAGGTTGGCGACCATGCGGGCGCCCGACATGATCATCACCAACCCACGCACGATCGTCAGCGTACCCAGCGTGGCAATGAATGGGGTGATCGACACCTCATGGACGAGAATACCATTGAACACGCCGATGGCCGCACCGATGATGAGCGTCAGCGGAATACTGACCCACATCGACACGCCCGCCTGCAGGAGAAGCGCGTTGACAATGCCGGCAATGGCGACGATGGCGCCCACCGACAGGTCGATACCTGCGGTGATGATCACCATCAGCATGCCCAAGGCAATGATGCCATTGATCGAGGTCTGCCTGAGAAGGTTGGACAGGTTTTCAGGGGTCGGAAAGACTGACGAGGTCAGGCTGAGGAAGATAAACAGAACAACGACGATTCCCAGCAGCGTTGTGCTGGTTCCGACGTTGTATTTTCCCAGCGCCGCAATGCCCTGCCGCGGGTTGCTTTCTGTTGTATTGGACACGATCAATTCCTCCACTGCGCGTCACTAGGCGTTCAGGCCAGAAGCAAGACGCACCAATTTTTCTTCATCGAACTCCGATCGACTGACGATCCCCATTGCTCTCCCCTCGTAGATGACGAGAATTCGGTCGGCGAGCCCCATGATTTCTGGCAGATACGAAGAGACCATCAGAATGGCGACGCCATCTTCTGTCAGTCGCTCGAAGATCTTGTAGATCTCGCTCTTCGCTCCGACATCGACACCGATCGTCGGCTCATCGCAGACGAGAATCCGCGAGTTGCTGGCGAGGTTCTTGCCCAAAACGGCCTTTTGCTGGTTGCCGCCACTGAGATTGCGTATGGCGACCGTATCGGAAGGCGTCTTGATGGCGAGCCGATCTATGTAGATGCGTGAAGCATCTCGTTCGGCAGTTCTGTTGACGATTCCGAACGGGGAAATGGAGGAATAGTTCGCGAGGTTGATGTTGGTTCGCACCGACAGAGGCAGTGCGATCGACTGGTTCTTGCGGTCCTCGCTCATGAAGCCAATACCAGCCGCGATCGCCTGGCTCGGATGGGAAAAGCGGACGGACCTTCCTTCAAGCCGGATCTCGCCCCGGTCAATCGGATCGGCACCAAAGATCGCCCGCATGATTTCCGTGCGGCCAGAGCCAACCAGCCCGAACAGGCCAAAGATCTCGCCGTGATGCACATCGAAACTGATGTCGCGGAAGCGCGGTTCGCGGGACAGGCCGTCCACCTCGAGCGCCAACTCGCCATGTTGGGCGCGCTTGATGGTATACATGTCCTCCATCGACCGCCCGACCATCAGACGAACCAGATCGTCGGGATTGGTCTCGGACACCGGCATGGTACGAACGTGACGCCCGTCTTTCAGAACGGTGACGCTGTCGCAGATCGTGAAGATCTCTTCCATGCGATGCGAGATGTAGATGATGCCCTTTCCTTCGTTGCGCAGCTTGCGGATGATCGAGAACAGAATCTCGGTTTCCTCGTTTGCGAGCAGCGCGGTCGGCTCGTCGAACACGAGAATGTCGGCATTCTCGAATACGGGCTTGGCGATGGCGACCATCTCCTGCTTTGCCACCGAAAGGCTGCTCAAAGGCGCGCGTGGATCGATGTCATGGAGCCCGAGTTCGGCCAGGAGTGCGCCGCACTTCTCATATGCCTGGCTCCAGTCGATGGTACCGAACGCCGTTTTAGGCATATGTCCCAGATAGAAGTTCTCGCCGACCGTCAGGCTGCGGGCGAGTGATATATCCTGGTAGACGGCGGCCATGCCGCAATCCTGCGCCGCCTCGGGGCTGAACTCGTGGACTTCGCGGCCCTTCACCGACAAGGAACCGGTGTCCCTGCGGTAAACGCCCATCAGGATCTTGATCAACGTGGATTTGCCGGCGCCGTTCTCACCGACCAGCGCATGAACTTCTCCGGGCTTGAGGATAAAGTCCACCTGGTCAAGGGCACGAACACCCGGGAAAGCTTTGGAAATGCCGCTCGCGGCAATCAGCTCGGCCATGACCATACTCCTCCATAGGCCCGGACTGCTTTGGTGAATTGTGAAGAGAGGCCGACGCCATGGCGCCGGCCTCCTGGCCGCTTACTTGATGGCGCGGCCCAGCGGGTCGAGGAGGTTCTTGTAGGTCTCCTCTTCCATGTTCGCCTTGGTGACGATGTTGGCGCCGGTATCGACGTAAGCCGGCAGCTTCTCGCCAGCGAGCGCCTTGACGACGCTGTCGACGCCCTTGTAGCCCATGCCATAGGGGTCTTGAACGACCAGAGCCTTGAGGGCGCCGGACCGCAGGGCCTCGACTTCCTGCGGATCGGAATCGAAGGCGATCGCAACGATGGCATCCTGCTTGCCGGTCTCGCTCAACACCTTGGCAACACCGCTGCCGGTGGTGTTGTTGTCGGCGAAGATGCCAACGAGATCAGGGTTTGACAGGACTAGATCCTGCGCCGTGTTGACGGCCGTGAAGATGTCGTTGTTGACATAGCGCGGCGTCATCAGCGTCAGCTCCGGGGCCGCTTCCTTGAGGCCCTGTTCGAAGCCACTGTCGCGATCGATCAGCACCTGGACGCCCGCCATCGAACTGATCAGGGCCACCTTGCCCTTGAGGGGCTTGCCGGCCGCCTTCAACTGCTCGACCATCTGCTTGGCGGCCATCTTGCCGCCGGTGACGTTGTCGGTCGCGAGGAACGACGTCACCTTGTCGGTCTTGACCCGGTTGTCGATCGTGACCACGGGAATACCCTGGGCCATAGCCTTCTCGATAGCCGGAACAGTGGCATCCGAGCTGGTCGAGGAAATCACGATACCCTTCGGGCCACGCGAAACCGTATCTTCAAGGATCGAGACCTGCTGGTCAATGTCGGCTTCCGACGGCGGGCCGTTGGTGGTGACGGTGACGCCCTCGTGCTCCTTGGCGTAGTTCTGAGCCCCGACCAGAACGGCCTGCCAGAACTCCGAGTTGGTGGCCTTGATGATGACGGCGACGTTGATCGGATCCTTGGCGAAGGCCGATCCCGTAACCAGCGCCAGCGCGGTTGCGGCGCACAAACCTATGATAAGCTTCCTCATTTTCTCCTCCACAATGTAAGCTGCGACAAATGCGCAGCCGTCAGAAAGGCTCCCCCCCGCACGGCTCTCAAAGGCCGTTGCGTTCCAGTACCTCCTTGATGTCGCCGAGAGTTTTCTCAGACAGGACAACATCCGCAGATGCGGCGTTGTCGGCTATCTGATCGGGACGATGAGCGCCGCAGAGCACGGAGGTCACCGCCGGATTCTGACAAAGCCAAGCGAGCGACATATGGGTCATGCTGATGCCGGCGGCCGCGGCAATGGGCTTCAGCCCTTCGACGGCCGCCACATAGCGCCTGTAGCCGTCGCCTGCGAGTTTGGGATTGGCCGAGCGAACGTCGCTGGAGCCGAACTTGCTGTCGGCGTTGAAGCGCCCGGTCAACAGTCCCTGGAACAGCGGACTATAGGGCAGGAACGCCATTCCCCGCTCAAGGCAGAACGGCACGATTTCGCGCTCGGCCTCATATTCCAAGGAGATGCTGTGATAGCTGTCGGTGTTGCGCTCCAGAAGATTGTAGAGCCCTTGGTAGCTGCTCACCGGCACCAGCTTGGCCAGCGCCACGGTATCGACGACCGAGTAGTTGGTGACGCCGACCGCGTTGATCTTGCCCTGCTCCAGCAGATGATGGAGGGCGCGCGCCGTTTCCTCCAACGGCGTTTCATGATCAGGCCAGTGAAGCTGCAGAAGATCGAGGTGATCGGTCTTGAGTCGGCTCAGGGAGCCCTCGACATCTGCAATGACGGCCTTGTGGGACAGGTCGCGCCGCGTGACGTGATTGTCATCCCATAGAAGGCCGCACTTGCTGGCCAGGAAAATGCGGTCGCGCTTTCCCTGAAGAGCGCGGCCGAGAAGTGTTTCCGAACCATGGAACCCATAGACGGGAGCGGTATCGAAGAACGTCACGCCGCAATCGATAGCCTTGTACACCGTCGCGACGGACTCTTCGTCGCTGGAGTTGGTCCAGCCGGATTGCGCACCGAGCGACCAACAGCCGAAGCCGATGGTCGAAATACGAGCGTTCGGCAGAGCCGGAACGGTCTTGTACTGCATGTTGCGTCTCCTGCCGCTGAAATCAGGCCTCCGCCAGCTCGGGGAAGACTTCGGGATTCGTCTCGAGCCGCTCGATCAGTGACTTGGCGCTCGACAGACTCATGCCGAAGCGGCGCACTCCGAGGCGATAGAAGGCCCGGACATCATCCAGTGTGCGGACACCGCCAGCGGCCTTGAGACCGACACGCCCCCGAACCTGATCGGAAATGATGGTGAGGTTGGCAACCGTTGCGCCGGTCGGAGCCCAGCCGGTGGCCGTCTTGATCCACTTGGTGCCGCTTTCGATGGCCACGTCGCAACAGCGCCGGATGGTTGCCTCGTCGAGATGATGGCACTCGAGGATGACCTTGATCGGCGTCGGTGCCACGGCCTCGGCGACCGCCCGGATATCGGCACCCACATAATCGAAATCGCCGCTCAGCGCCTTGGCGATGCACATGACCATGTCGACTTCCGCAGCGCCGTCGGCGACCAGACGACGGGCCTCGGCAACCTTGATGTCCGTCACATGGGCACCACCGGGGAAACCGATGGGAGCTCCCACCAGGGTCGAGCCATCCTTGGGCAGCAGCTTGCGAAGCAACGGCACCCAGCATGGCAACACATGAACGGCGATGATATCCTTCTCAAGCGCATAAGCTGCAACTCTACGGACATCTTCCTCAGTGTTTACGGCCTGAACAGCGCTTAGGTCGATCAGACGAGCGAAACGGTTTGCCACTGTAGACATCAAGTTTTCTCCAAGTAATTACCAGATTCAGCCTAAGAGGGGATATCTCGGAAGGCTCTCACGAGCCCCTCTTTCATCGATTTTATCTTTCGTGCGCCTGCGCCACCCCTCATCTGCGCAACGGATATGGACAAGATGTCCACGATACACAGAGCCGCGATGCGCGAAATCGTTGGGGTGAAAATGTCCGTGTTGTCGAGCGTGGGAACCTTGATGACCTCGCTGGCCGCTTTGGCCAGCGGGGTGTCAACCGAAGAGCTGATCAGGATTACCGGCGCACCATTCGAACGGGCCGCGGCGACGGAAGGCTGCATGGTCGAGTTGCGACCGGTATTGGAAAAGACAACGACGACGTCGCTTGCCTCCAGCGAGAGTGCGTTGATCAGGATCTGATGACTGTCGGTCTCCGCGATGCAGGGAATGCCGAACAGCGGAAACTTTTGCTGGGCGTCACGCGCCACGATGCCCGATGCCCCGTTGCCCCAGAACTGCAAGGAGCGGGCACTGGCCATCAGCTCGACCGCGCGCTGCACGGCGGCCACGTCGATCTGGCGGCGCAAGTTGTCGAGATTGCTCACTGAAAAGTCGAAGACTTTCGCTGCGATATCCGAAACCGGACTTCCCGGCGAAATCGCCACATGGGTGGCCGGCATTCCGATCGCTTCGGCGCCGGCCATCTGGATCCGGAAGTCCTGCAGATTGGCGCAGCCCAACTTGCGGCAGCATCTCAAGACAGTCGGCTCACTGACGCCAACGGTTTCGGCGAGCTTTGCCAATGGCAAGCGCATCGCCTCGTCGGGGGCTTCCAGCACGAACTGGGCGAACCGCCGCTCACCTCTCGACAACTCGCCAGCCTCGAGCGCCGCTTGAATTCGGATCACAAAATGAGTTGTCATTCCGCCCCCAACAAAACGAAGCGATGCTACATAAATCTGGAATACCAGTTTTCTTTGCATCGACGAGGGCCAGGAGTCAATGCCCTCACTGCCATGCGATTTTTGTCGCAACATCTACTGAACTATCTGTAAATTCTATTTATTTTCATGGAATCCGCCAAACTTCCAAACCGACTTAGCATTTCGTCGTATGCCGGAAGCGCTTTTCAGATCACAGAATTAAGTTGTAAAACTACATCTCACGGATAGGGGGTTCTGATGATGCGAGACACAGTCCTGGCGATCGATGTAGGCACCGGCAGCGTCCGCGTGGCACTTGTGGGCTTGGATGGCACCATTCTCGCAATGGTTCAGCGGGAACATGACCAGATCACCCCGCAAAGGGGTTGGAGCGCGCAGCGCGCCTCGCAATGGTGGACGAACGCCCACGATGGCATCCGTCAAATCCTTTCGGAAAATCAGGGGATCGCCCGGAGACTGCTCTGCGTGAGCACCTGCGGTCAGATGCACGGCACCGTCCTCGTCGATGACGACGGGCGCACCGTGCTGGACGAGGTTCCTCTTTGGAATGACAAGCGGTGCGAAGAGGAAGTCAGAGCCTTTGCCAGGGCAAACGATCTGTCTGACATTCGCTCGCTGACCGGCAACCCCCCCACCACGGCGTGGCCGGCTTTCAAGCTTACCTGGATCAGAAGGCATGAACAGGAGGCGTGGGCGCGCGCCACAGGCGTGCTCATGCCGAAGGACTTCATCAACTTCCGCCTTACGGGAGTGAGGGCGACGGATCTCAGCGAGGCGTCGTGCTTCTATCTTCTCAATGCAAAGACAGGCCGGTACGACGACGGGCTTCTGAAACTCTTCGACATTGATCGCGACTTCCTGCCTGACGTGAAGGCCGCCACGGACGTGATCGGATCGATCCTTCCGGCGATCAGCCGATCAACTGGCCTGCCCGAAGGACTGCCTGTTGTCGCGGGAACGTCGGACATGGCGGCATCAATCCTGGGCTCGGGGGTTTACCAGACCGGCGTCGCCTCCGACAGCACCGGAACATCCACGCTTCTGACAGTGGTGAGCGCCGCACCGGGGGAAGGCGCGACAGTCAACAATCTTCACCTCGCCAACCGCGCCTGGGGCGTATTCACCATCCTGGACGCAGGTGGAGACGCCATGCGCTGGGGGCGCCTTGCCTTCAATGACAACGCCCTCTCCTACCAGGAGGTGACATCGCTCGCCGAACAAGTCGAGGCCGGCAGCGGCGGACTCGTCTTTCTCCCTTATTTGACTGGAGAGCGAAACGCCGAGCGCCATAACTCGCGAGCCCAGTTCTTTGGGCTGACGCGTCGTCATCGCATAGGCCACCTGCATCGCGCCATCATCGAAGGAGCCGCCTTCGGGGCTCGCCGCTGTCTCGATGATCTCACCAAGGCAACAGGCACAATCAGCAGACTTGTCGCCTCGGGTGGTGGTGCCCGGTCCGACTTCGTGCTCACGATCAAGGCCTCGATCTACGGGCTCCCCATCCAGCGCACGTCGAATGCCGAAAACGGCATCGTTGGCTGCGGCATGGTTGGAGGGCTTGGGCTTGGCGCTTATCAGGACGTTGCAATCGCCGCCGAGCGTTGCGTCCGCTATGATCGGGAGATTCTGCCCAATCCCGCCTGGCAGGAGCGCTACGAGCGCCTTCGGGACGTCTTCAACCGACTCTACCTGCAAGGCGCGGCTTTCTATGACACGCTTGATGAAGTCGAGGGGATTGCGGCGTCATCCGCCGACACCCCCCTTGGCTGAAGCAGAGCGCGCCGTTCGACCAAGCTGAACTGCCATTCCGGTCCTCGTTTCACTCCGATCGGATGATGCTGCAGCCGCTTTGTTGGCTTACTCACGGAGATGCATCATGGAAGTTTCCCTCATCGCCCACCTTGAAGCCCAAGACGGCGCCGCCGACCAGTTGGCCGCGGGATTAACCGATCTGGCCCGTCATGTCAGACAGGAGCCCGGCAATCGCCTTTTTCAGGTCTACCAGCGCCGCGATGAACCCAACCGCTTCGAAGTGGTTGAAACCTATGCCGATGAAAAGGCATTCGCCGACCATCTCGCCCAGCCCCACAGCGTCGCATTCAACGCTTGGCTTGCGGGTATCGCGGCCGGCGGAAAATCCGAGCTGACCTTCCTAAACGCGTTGCATTGACGCCCACGCGCGATTCGACGACGGCCCGATAGGGTATAAGTGCCTCGATGGCCGAAGGCCTCCCGAAGCGGACGAGAACGCAAGTATCCGACGCCGGCTTCCGCAGCTCTGAGAGCAAGTGAGCGTCGCCCGCGCATCGATGGATGTTGCGGCGGCGGCTCTCAGTGTCCGGAACGAGCGACATTGCCCCCAGGCTGCGTTCAGTTTCGGGGTTGAAACCGAAGCTGACAGTCCTGATGGGCGTTGGCGTCTCATCCAGCGAAACGATCTCTGAAAGTCAAAAAGGTCAGCACCGGTTCGGAGCGGCGGTACTGACGCACCGGACGCTCGAACCTGCAATCCTGTTTTAAAACAATATGCTAGGTGCGGCATGCGACCCTGTGCATCTCGGCGCGACACTACTTTTGCGCATATCTGCGCAAAAGTGCTTGCAAGCTAAGGCAACAAGCGCTTAATATGTCTTCAAGAGGAACCCAGAGATTGGAAGACTTCAATGGGCTGCGAATCGTTGTTGATTCACTGATCGCTGTTCTATTTCGATCTCCGGTTATTTTTTGACATTTCTCCCGCACAGCGACGGACATGTATTGGCGCGTAAGCCAGGTCGGATTCTGCCCAATACATACCGACCGGTCGATATGACTCCGTATCTTCGGAACGGAGAGCGGGCTTGTATGCCTTGAGGGAAATGATGACTGACGGCTATCTGATAGGCTTGGACTTCGGCACTGAATCGGCACGGGGCGTGCTTATCAGCATTGCTTCCGGTCGACAGGAAAGAAGCCTCGTCTGTCGCTACAAGCACGGCGTGATGACGTCTCGGTTGGCCTCCGGCACGGATCTGCCACCAGCCTACGCGCTTCAGGATGCGGATGACTATCTGTCAGTCGCCGAAACCATCCTGCGCGAGCTCGGATCGGGTCGCCGCATCGAGGCGATCGGGCTGGATTCAACCGCGAGCTCGCCACTGCCGGCTTTGGCCGACGGAACGCCGCTCAGCCGTATCGCTCCATCGGACCCGCATGCCTACGTCAAGCTCTGGAAGCATGCCGCCGCACAGTCTTATGCCGAGGCGATCAACCAACGCGGCGGAGCCTATCTTGCCAACTTCGGCAACCGTCTCTCGGGTGAGTGGCTACTTGCCAAAGCCGCCCAGCTGCGCGCCGAAGCCCCAGGTATCTGGGAGCGAGCTGACCGCTTCATCGAAGCCGGCGACTGGATCGTCTGGCAGTTGACGGGACATGAGGTCCGCAGCTTGAACATGGCCGCCTACAAGGCGCAATATCTTCCGGCTACGGGCTATCCCGAGCACGTCGTACCTGGCCTGGCCGACCGATTGTCGGCGCCCCATCAGGTCGGGACCGCCGCTGGCGAGCTCACCGCCGATTGGCGGCGGCGAACCGGTATTGCCGGTCCGGCCGTGGTCGCCGTCGCCGCCATCGATTCCCACGCCGTGGTGCCTGCCGTGAAGGCTGGTCGCAGTCGAACACTGATCGGGGCCCTCGGTACCTCCGCCGCCTACCTGTACCTGACCAACCATCCCCAGCCACTGCCGCGCGGCCTCGAGGGCGCGGCCGAAGATGCCGCGCTTCCGGGCTTCTGGGGTTACGAAGCGGGACAACCGGCCTTCGGCGATATCCTCGCCTGGTTTGCCCGCACCTTTCCGCTGGCGGCCGATGAAGGCAGCACCTTCGATCTTTACAACTCCGCCGCCGCCGTCATTCGCCCGGGTTCGACGCAACTGCTCGCCGTCGACTGGTGGAGTGGCAACCGAGTCCCCTTCGCCGATGCCAGCCTCAGCGGCATACTGATAGGCCTGAATCTCGCGACAACCGGTGCCGCCATCTATCGAGCCCTGATCGAGGGGCTATGCTTCGGCGCCCGCACAGTTATCGATGTGCTTGCGGCCGGCAACCTTCCGACCGAACACTTGATCGCCACCAGCGGTCTTGCCCAGCGAACCCCCCTGGTAGTCCAGACGCTCGCTGACGTCACGGGCCTTACCGTCGAAGTACCATCGATCGCCAACGCGACGTCGGTAGGGGCCGCCATTCATGGCGCTGTAGCCGCCGGCGTCGTCAACGACTTCGCTACCGGTCAGAAGCGATTTGGGGCAATGTCGTCAGAGAGCTATATGCCGAACACAGAAGTCCGGCCGATCTACGACGAGATATACGGTCGTTATAGGGCCATCACCGCCGAAGACGAGATCCGCAACACCATGCGATCCCTGAAGGAGATCGCAGTACGCACCTATGCCGGTGAACGCGCCGGCACACTGGAACAGACCGCAACTTAGACAGCGGCTGGAGCGTCAGGAAGACAGGTAAGGAGGCCGGCATTCATGCCGGACACCTATCGATCCTGACCACAATAAGGGAGCGAAACCATGACTGGTACCACAAGAAAATCGATGGCGTCCGGAGTCTTGCTGCAGGCAACCGCACTGGCCGCAGGACTTCTGATCACGCCGGCTCTTGCTGCAGATGGCTACAAGATCGGCGTTGTCGAGCAACAGTTGGCCAACCCTTTCTTCGGCAAGTTGCAGGCCGCAGCCGTAGCCCACGCCAAGGAGCTCGGCATCAGCACCATGACGGCCGAGTCGGCGGTTGCCGGCGATGCCGCCACCCAGGTCAATGCCGTAGAGAACATGATCAACCAGGGCGTCAAGGGCATCGTCCTCGATCCGGCCAACGCCAGCGCGCTGGTTCCCATCGTCAAGAAGGCGCGGGCCTCCGGTATCATCGTGGTGACGACCAACACCTCTCTTGAGCCAGCCGATGCCGCAGATGCCTCCTTCGAGACCGACAACCTCGCCGCCGGCGTGCTGATCGGTCAATGGGCCAAGGCGAAGATCGGCGCCAACCCACGCGTTGCCCTGCTCGATTACGATCTCTCGGACAAAACCGCCAAGGCACGCCATGACGGTTTTCTCAAAGGGTACGGTCTCACTGAAAAATCCAAGGAGATTGCCGGAACGGCCCTGACGCAGTCGAACGTCGAGACCGGTCAGCAGGCAATGGAAAACCTCATCGCCGCTCACCCGGACATCAACGTCGCCTACACGATCAACGAGCCAGCCGCACAGGGTGCCGCTCTCGCCGCCAAGCGGGCAGGCAAGAAGGTGCTGTTCGTATCGATCGATGGCAGTTGCGCTGGCGTGCGCTCGGTCGTCGATGGCACCATCGGCGCCACGGTGATGCAGTTCCCCGCCAACATGGGCAAGCTCGCCGTCGATGCCATCGACAAGGCGGTGAAGACCGGTGAGAAGCCAAGCGGCATCAATAACTCCGGCACCGTGCTGATCACCGACCAACCGGTCGTCGGCATCGAGTCCAAGGACACCAAATGGGGCCTCGCCAACTGCTGGGGAGAGTAAGGCATGAATGCGTCCCCTAATTCGGGGCCAGACCTTTCGGTGGGCGGTTCATCCGCCCACCGAAAGGGTGGATGGCGCGACGCTGCGGCGGCCGCGCTGGCCCAGCCCGTCGCAGGGCCGCTCTTGGCGCTCGTCGTCATCCTGGTGGTGTTCTCGGTCGGGACCGACACATTCCTCAACGTCGGCAATCTGTCCCTGGTCTTCCAGCAGTCGGTCGTGATCGGCACGCTGGCGCTTGGCCAGACGCTGATCATTCTGGTCGCCGGCATTGATCTTGCCTGTGCCGCCATCATGGTATTGGCAACGGTGGTCATCGGTTCCGTGGCACTGGAAGGCAACATAGCCCTTGCCTTTCTGCTCGGCGCTGTCGTCAGCTTGGCCGCAGCAGCCCTCAACGGCCTTGCCGTGACCCGCTTCCGCCTGCCGCCGTTCATCGCCACGCTCGGCATGCTGACAATCCTCACCGCCGGAGCCCGTCTCTACACCAACTCGCGCAGCTTCCCGATCGCCTCGGACTGGCTGATGCTGATGGGCAGCGGCCCGACGAGCGGCCTCGTCACCTTTTCCTACGGCTCCATGTTGTGGGTGGGGCTGACCGTCGTCATGAGTTACGCCCTCAACCAGACGGCTTGGGGCGCCCATGTCTATGCCGTGGGGAACTCGCCGAACGCCGCCCGCCTCAACGGCATCTACGTCGATCGCGTCATCTTCGGTGTCTACGCCCTGGCTGGGGCATTCTACTTCCTGGCTGCCTGGCAGGCACTCGGACGCACGCCGATCGCCGATCCGTCTGGCTATCAGGCAGCCAACCTCGACAGCATCACCGCAGTGGTCATCGGCGGTTCCAGCCTGTTTGGTGGCCGAGGCGGCGTTGCTGGCACCTTTGTCGGCACACTGATCGTCACCGTGCTCAAGAACGGACTGACGCAGGCCGGTATAGATTCACTCTATCAACAGATCGCCACCGGCATCCTCGTCATTCTTGCCGTGGGTTGGGACCAGTATTTCCGCAGCAGGAGGCGGTCATGAGCGCGTCGCGCCTGGTGATGCAGGGCATCGGTCTGTCCAAGCGCTTCGGCCATGTCGTCGCGATGGACCATGCCGACTTCGAGCTGGCAAGCGGAGAGATCATGGCCGTCGTCGGCGATAACGGCGCCGGTAAGTCCAGCCTCATCCGCGTCCTGTCCGGAGCATCCGTCCCCGACGAAGGCAGAGTGCTGCTCGACGGCGAGGAGGTCCACTTCAAGAGCCCGCTCGAAGCGCGCCTTGCCGGCATCGAGACCGTCTACCAGGAACTCGCCGTCGCCACCGAGATGGACGTCGCGCAGAACCTCTTTCTCGGCCGGGAACTGCGCAAACCCGGCTGGACCGGACAATGGCTACGCCAGCTCGACAAGGGGCGTATGCGAGCCCAGGCGGTCGAACACATGCGCAATCTTGGTATTCGGATTCAATCGATCCGCCAGAAGGTGGACACGCTGTCCGGCGGCCAGCGCCAAGCAGTGGCGGTGGCACGAGCGGCGGCGTGGGGGCGCAAGGTCGTCATCCTCGACGAGCCGACGGCGGCGCTCGGGGTGCGTGAGACCCGGCAGGTGCTCGACCTGATTCGGCGGGTGCGTGACCACGGGCTCGCCGTGGTTCTGATCTGCCATAACATGCCCGACGTGTTCGAGATCGCCGATCGCATCCACATCCACCGTCTGGGGCGGCGGGCAACCGTTGTCGATCCCAAACAGGTCAAGCCAAACGACGTGGTCGCCATCATGACCGGAGCCCTCGAGCCCGACGCGGTACCATCGGCACTCATCGCCCAGGAGGCGGCCTGAGGCACAGGCGCAATCAAGGAGGAAATCCCATGGGAATCATGGACAAGTTTTCGATGACCGGCAAGGTATCGATCGTGACCGGAGGCAGCCACGGCATCGGCCGGGCCATCGCCGAGGGACTGGCCGAGGCCGGCTCTACCGTTGTCATCGCAGCTCGCGACGGTGACCGCGCCCATCAGGCCGCCGAGGAGATTGGCCGCGCCAGCGGAGCCAAAGTCGTGGCAATTGCTGCGGACGTCGCCCGACGCGAGGATATCGAACGCCTCGCTGACGGCGTGATCGGCGATTTCGGTCAGATCGACGTTCTCGTCAACAGCGCCGGTATCGGCTTTCATGCCGACGCGCTGAAACTCAGCGACGACGAATGGGAGCGGCTGTTCTCAATCAACCTTGAGGGAACGTGGAAAGCCTGCCAGATCGTTGGCCGTCACATGGTGACGAGGCACAAGGGATCCATCATCAACATCGGATCGATTTCCGGCTTCATCATCAACCGGCCGCAATGGCACTCGCCCTATGGCATCTCCAAGGCGGCGGTGCACCATCTCACCAAGTCGCTGGCAGCGGAATGGGCCGGCGCCGGCGTCCGCGTCAACGCCATCGCCCCCGGCTACGTCAAAACAGGCATTGCGAGCCACGAATACGACGACTATCGCCACTACTGGCGCGATGAAGTGCCCATGCAGCGCTACGCCAGCCCGGACGAGATTGCCCCGACAGCACTACTTTTGGCCAGTGACGCGTCGAGTTTCACAACCGGTTCCGTGTTTGTGGTTGATGGCGGATATACGCTTTGGTAGGGCTGTCCATTGAGGACGGGGACGACCTTTGTTCTCGACAGTGCGTCTTCTTGGTCAGGCGTGACGGGTGATGGCTTCCGATCGAGATTCTCTTGCGGGAACAGGCATCCTTCTATCCCTCGTCGCGAGTGGTCGAGCCCGTACCCGGGCCGACCTGATGGCGCTCAGCGGGCTTTCCCGCAACACAATCGTCAACCGCCTTAAGGCCTTGCTGGACGCCGGACTGCTTTACGAAGACGACGAAACCATGCGCAGTGGCGGGCGCCCGACCAAGACGCTCGCCCTCGGGGTCGATTTCGGCCTCATCCTGGTGGCCGATGTCGGCGAAACCAGCATGCGCCTAGCCGTTACCGACTTGCGGCCGACCGTTTTGATCGACGAAATCTTCGATGTGAACCTAGCAGCCGGTCCGGAGGCGAACCTCGGCAGCATCACGGAGAAGTTCAGAGCTCTGCTCGCCCGGCTCGATCGGCGGATCGACGAGGTGATCGGCGTCGGCCTCAGCCTACCGGCACCGGTCGACTATGCAGCGGGCCGGGTATTCGGTCCTTCCGTAATGACCGGCTGGGACGATTTCGACATCCGTGCTTGGCTGGAGGGACGCCTCGGCGTTCCCGCCCTCGTCGAAAACGACGTCAATCTGCTGACTCTCTACGAATGGCGGACGTTCTGGCCCGACTGCGATCATCTGTTCTTCATCAAGTTCGGCAGCGGCATCGGCAGTGGCATCATTTCGGATGGACGGATCTATCGCGGAGCCCAAGGCGCGGCTGGCGACATTGGCCACATCCAACTGGCCAACGAACCTCGCCCGCTTTGCCGGTGCGGCAAGTATGGCTGTGTCGAAGCCAGAGCGGCTGGCTGGGCCATGGTCCGCGATCTCCGGGCACACGGGCTGACGCCGAAAGGCTCGCGCGACATCGTTCGCATGGTGCGGGAGCGCCAATGCGAAGCCGTGGCTGCCGTGCAACATGCCGGCCAAGTTCTCGGCGAGGTAACGGCCGACGTCGTCAGCGTGCTCAACCCCGGCGTGATCGTCATCGGTGGTACGCTGTCGTCGCTGGGAGCCCCCCTGTTCGACGAAGTCAACGCCGTTGTCGCCGAACGCGTGCTTCCGCTTGCCAAGCGCGATCTGCGGATCGAGCCGGCGCGATCCGGCAGCGACGCCGGCCTGCTCGGTGCGGCCCTGCTGGTCAAGGAGGTTCGCCTGTCATCCGACGCCGTCGAGGCGACCATCGCCTCGCTTGGCGAACTCTAGCGGCAAACGCCGCCGATACCGGAGGAGCCGATAGATGCGGCCGGCGTGCTCCGAAAAGTCGCCCACTGACGATCGAAGCGTCGAAACGGATGCGAGCCTAGTTTCCAGCCGGTCGGCGAGGATTTTGCATCCCGGAACGATCGAGGCTCAGTGCGGCGGTTTTCAAAGCCCGGATGTAGACATCGCGATTGCGAACACCATCTACCACCGGGGCAACGAGACATAGTGTCGCGACGCAGCGTTGGCCCATGCCGGGGATGGCGACGGCAAAACAATGCGTGAAGCTGTCGACGATACTGTTGAAGGTGAACACCCCGGCCGGCGCAGCGGCACGGACCTCTGCGATAAAGGCCATGGGATCGAGCCAGTTGCCGTCGGGCAGTCGGAAATCCTCAGGAGGGATGAAATCGAGAATCTCCTGATCACTCATGTCGCCGAGCAGCAGACGCCCCGAGGCCGTCCACGGAATCGGCACGGGTTGGCCGATATCGGAGGAAATGCGGAATGGGCGGGCTCCCTCGCGCATGCGCACGACGGTGTATTTGTTGCCATCAAGCATGCAGAACTGCGCCGTCTCGCGCGTCTCGGTTGCGAGCGCTTCCAGAACCCGGTCGCATTCCCGGGTAAAATCGTAGTGCTCCTCATAGGCATTACCCAAGAAGAACAGCTTCCGGCCGAGAAACACGCGCCCCTCATTGTCGACATGTTCCAGGATGCCCTGACGAAGCAGAAGATTTACCAGCTCGTAGACGGTTGACCTCGGGGCACCGATCTGCGCGGCAATCTCATTGGGATTGGCGGCATCGCGTCGCCGCCGCAAATAGTCAAGGATATCGAAGGCCCGGTCGAGCCCGCGCGCCCGCCTCGTCGTTGCGTCGTCGGTCTTGGCGTCCATATCCATCGCCTCGTCTGCCTGCTTGCAGCGCCCCCGCTTGATACACGTGCCCCGCGAGCTGTCAACAACGCAGCTCAAGCCGTTCGCCGATGGCATCACGGCGTCACGAACGCCTTCGGCCAACAGCGACCTTTTACTGTCGTTCCGGACCGATCCCCATCGCCCCTTTCGCTTGCAAAGCCCGAAATTGGGCCTATAGTCCCTATGTCCGGTATATAGATCATATGTACATAATACCGGACATCAGAAGCGGCAACAACAGGACCGCTCAAAAACTAAGGGGAATTTCCATGGACAGCTTCGTTTCCTATCGTCGCCCTAGCTGTGCCCTGCTGGCGGGCGTTGCTCTTGCAGCCTGCGCCATGATGGCGGCTTCCCAGGCGAATGCCGCCGCCAACTGCATCAAGGGCGACCGCAAGGCGCCATACACGATCGGTTGGGCCAACATCTACTCCGTCCCGACCTGGATGAAGCAGACCGAAGGAACCATCTCGACGGAAGTGGCCGAGCTCAAGAAGCAGGGACTGGTCAAGGATCTGATGATCACCGACGCGCAGGGAAACGCGCAGACGCAGATACAGCAGATACAGTCGATGATCGACGCCAACGTCGATGCGATCGTGGTGATCGCAGGGTCGTCCACGGCGCTCGACCGCGTCATTTCCGACGCGTGCGACAAAGGCATCGCCGTGACCAACTTCGACAGCCTGGTCAATACCGACAAGGTCACCGCCAAGATCAACACGGATTCCCACGAGTGGGGCGCCACGGCGGCCAAATGGATGGTCGATCAGCTCCATGGCAAGGGCAAGATCGTCATCATGAACGGCCCGGCCGGCATCTCGGTCAGCGATGACCGCCGCAAGGGAGCGCAGCCGGTACTCGACGCCAATCCGGGGCTCGAGGTCATTACCGAGACCAACACCGAATACAACGTCGCTCCGGCGCAGGAGGCGATGACCAGCCTGCTGTTTGCCCACCAGGACATCGACGGCGTGCTGTCGCTCGGCGGAGCGCTTTCGGCCGGCGCAGTGCTCGCATTCGACCGCCAGGGCCGCGACGTCGTTCCGACCACGGGTGAAAACGCCCGCCAGTTCCTCGAGCTCTGGAAGGAAAAGGGCATGAAGGGCTGGGCGACCATGCAGCCGAACTGGCTTGGAGCGCTGGCGGTCTATTCGGCGGTTCAGGCCCTGCAAGGCAAGGACATCCCCGCCTTCATCAAGGTACCGCTGCCGGTCATCGATGACAGCAACATCGACAGCTACCTTGCCAAGGCCGCCGACTTCCCCGCCGATGGCTACATCTACTCGCCCTACGACCAGGCTCTGTTCGACAAACTGCTGGCGCAGCGCTGACGCGTCGTCCGGGGGCAAACTGCCATGGACGCGGCGACACCGCTCATCGAAGCTCGTGGTCTTTCCAAGGGCTTCTTCGGCAATCCCGTGCTGAAGGGGGTCGACATCACCTTGCGTCCCGGCAGGGTTCATGCCCTGCTCGGCGAAAATGGCGCCGGCAAGTCCACACTGATCAACCTGCTGTCCGGCGCCCTGCAGCCGGACAGCGGCGAGATCCGGTTGGCTGGAAAGGCGGTCACGAGGCTGACGCCACAGATTGCCCGCGCGCGCGGTATCGCCGTCGTGCAGCAGGAACTCAGTCTCGCCACCGAACTGTCGATCGCCGAGAACATCGGGCTCGGGGCGGCTCCCCGCCGATTCGGGCTGATGGACTATCGCGCCCTCCGCGACAAGGCTGCCGCGGTCGCGGAGCTCGTAGGCCTGACGGAACCGCTCGACCTGCCCGTCGGCGACCTGCCTCTCGGTCGGCGACAGATGGTCGAGATTGCCAAGGCGCTGTTCCGAGAACCCAGCGTTCTCATCTTGGACGAGCCGACCTCGTCTTTGTCCGCGCACGAGGCCGGCATCCTGTCGGGGTTGGTGCGAACGCTCGCCGCCCGCGGCGTCGCGGTACTCTACATTTCGCATCGCCTCAATGAAGTGCAGGCGCTCTGCGAACACGTCACCGTGCTGAAGGATGGGCTGGTGACAGCCGACCGTTCGCTCGCCGATGTCGACGCCGCCGGACTGGTGCGGCTGATGGTCGGGCGCGACCCGGGGGATCTTTTCCCGCCCTTCGTCCCGGCCGGGACAGGTGGCGAACTGATCCGCGTCGAAGGCTTGTCGGCCGGAAGCGTGCGCGAAGCGGCATTTTCGGCCCGTGCTGGCGAAATCGTCGGTATCGGCGGTCTGGTCGGGCAAGGACAGGAAGACTTCCTGCTCGGCCTCTATGGAGCAATCCCCGCTGCGGCGTCGAACGCCACCATCTGCAGCCAGCGAGGCCCCTTCACCAGCGTGGGCGCCTCAACGGCTGCCGGTCTCGCCTACATCCCCGCCGACCGCAAGAAGGAAGGCCTCATCCTCAGCCATACCATCACCAGCAACCTGCTGCTGCCCTCGGTCGGACGCCTGATGCGCCGCGGCTTGCGCGACCGGTCTGGCGAAGCTTCGCTGGTTGCCGATCTGGCGCGACGACTGACCATTCGCGGCGCGACGGAGCGACCCGTTCAGGCACTCTCGGGGGGCAACCAGCAGAAGGTTGCCCTCGCCAAATGGCTGCCTCTCAGCCCAAAGGTCCTGCTCCTCAACGACCCGACGCGCGGCGTCGACATCGGCACCAAACGGGAAATCTACACCATGCTTCGCGCCTTCGCCGACGAAGGCAAGCTCATCGTGCTCCTGAGTTCCGACACGCCGGAGCTCGTTCACCTCTGCGACAGGGTCGTCGTGTTCCGCGAGGGACGGCTTGTGGCAACGCTCGCGCACGGCGATGCGACCGAAGAGGCGATCGTCAGCGCCGCCATGGGCATCGAGCGTAAAGGACTGACAGCATGACGGCTCGTCTATCGGCACCTTCCTCGCTTTACTTCGCCGTACAGGGACGTCGCAACCGCGGTCTGATCGGCCTCTATCTGGTGGTTGCGGTTTTCCTGGCCATCTACGGCTTCATGTTCCCCGGTCTTTTCAGCATCGGCGGCTTCTCCAAGTTTTCTCAGAACTGGTTCCCGCTGGCCCTGGTCACCATGGCGCAGGCACTCCTCATGCTGAACGGCGGGATTTCGCTGGCCATCGGTCCACTGGTGAGCCTTGGCGCCGTGGTGGCGGCAATCACCATGGACGGGGCTACCGGTGTTTTCGGCGGCTTTGTCACCGTGTCGATAGTGGGACTCGCCATCGGCGCACTCACCGGCGTCATCGTTGCCTACATGCGCCTGCCGGCGATCATCGTGACGCTGGCCGGCTCCTTCATCATCACTGGCGTGGCGCTGATCCTTTTGCCGCGACCGGGAGGCTACATACCCGAGTGGCTGTCGCAAACGCTGGCCGGCCACACACCCGTCGCCTTCCTGCTGCTACTCGCCGTTCTCGCTACCTGGAAGCTCTTTCTGGCAACTCCTCTCGGCATCGGCATCTATGCCGCCGGAGACAACCCGATTGGGGCCTTCCGTTCCGGTGTCGCGGTTGAACGCGTCCGCGTCGTCTCCTTTGCGATCTCCGGTCTTCTCACCGCGTTGGCCGGCCTGTTCGTCGCCGCGCAGACCGGGTCCGGCGATCCCGTCATCGGCAACCCATTCACGCTGAACGCAATCGCCGGCGCCGTGCTCGGTGGCGTCGGATTCCTGGGCGGCAAGGGAACCATGCGAGGAGCCATCGCCGGCAGCCTTCTGTTGTCGGTGATGATCAACGTCATGTTCTTTCTCGGGTTTCCGCCAGTCGCCCAATATGTCGCCCAAGGTGTGATCATTGTCGGCGCCGTCGCCATTCCCGAACTCGCTCATCGCCGGAGGTCCGCATGAGAGCCGCCACAAAGCTGTTCCGCAATCCAGCGCTGCTGATACTCGTCCTGACGGCCATGGTCTGGCTGATCGCGAGCCTGACGCTCAAGGGCTTTGGCGCCGTCGGCCATCTTCGCTACATTCTGGAGCTGTCGGCGTTGATCGGGATCGTCGGGGCCGGCCAAACGCTGGTCATCCTCGTTGGCGGCATCGACCTGTCAGTCGGGGCGGTAATTACCGTCGCCGCCATCCTGCTGCCGTTGATATCGCCGGATAGAGATGCCACCGGTCTTGTCGGCATCGCGCTGACCTTGGCCATATCGACCGCCATCGGGCTGGCCAACGGCGTCGGACAAGTGTTCCTCAGGGTGCCGGCCATCATCATGACGCTGGCCATGGCGACCTTTCTCCAGGGCCTGCTGATCCTGGTCGCCGGCGGCAGCGCTGTCTCGGTCACCAATCGGACGGTCATATGGCTGGGTTCGGCGAGACCGCTGGGCGTGCCGGCGAGCGTCATCGTCTGGATCGTGGCGGCCGCTGCCGTCCTCATCCTCATCCATCGTCGCCCCTTCGGGGCCCGCCTGCTCGCGCTCGGCGCCAACCCGCTTGCCGCCCGGCTTTCCGGCGTCGACGTCAACCGCACGACGTTGATCATCTATTCACTCGCCGGTCTGTTTTCCGGAATCGCGGGTCTCCTCATCCTTGGCATGAACCGACAGGGCTACGTCGGCATCGGCGATCCCTATCTGATGACGTCGATCGCCGCCGTCGTCCTGGGCGGAACGTCGATCCTCGGTGGGCGCGGCAGCTATGCGGGCACCATTCCCGGCGCCATCCTTCTGGTAACCACCACGGCCTTGATCACCGTCGTCAACGCCTCGCCGGGTTGGCGGTCGATCATGTTCGGATCGCTGATCCTGGCGCTGCTGCTGGTTTCAGGCCGCGAGGGACGACAATGACGCGCGTCTATCGCGGGCCTGTGATCGACCCGCATCACCATCTGTGGGACCTGTCGCTTGACCGCCATCCCTGGCTGACCCGGCGACCGGCCGAAGCCGAAGACATGGTCTACGGCAGTCCGGCGGCCATCCGCCGCGACTATGGCGTCGCCGACTATCTGCGCGACGCCGCCGGAGAAAACATCGTCGCGACTGTCCATATCGAAGCCGGTTGGGAGGATGGTCATCCTCTCGAGGAGAGCCACTGGCTCGATGGCCTCGATCGAACTTCGGGGGTCGCCCGTCGCTGCGTGGCGCGCGTGCCGCTCGATGCGCCCGATGCCGGAACCATGGTGGCCGCCGAAGCGGCGATGGAACGCGTGGTCGGCATCCGCGATATCGTCAGCTGGCACGACGATCCAGCCAAGAGCTTCGCCCACCGCAGCGACCTTATGGACGACCGAGCATGGCGAGACGGCCTCGCCGCCGTCGCGAAACATGGTCTTGTCTTCGACCTCATGCTCTATCCCTGGCAGATGGACGCGGCGGCCCGCCTCGTCGCCGACTTTCCCGATCTCCAGTTCGTGCTGGAACACGCCGGCAGCCCGGCGGACCGCAGTCCGGATGGCATGGAGCGCTGGCGCAAAGGGGTGGTCAGCCTCGCTCGCCTAGACAACATCGCCGTCAAGATCAGCGACCTCGTTGCCTACGATCAGGACTGGACCTTCGACAGTCTGACGCCGGTCGTTTTCCATTGCGTTGATTGCTTCGGGCCGGAGCGATCCATGTTCGGCAGCGATTTCCCGGTCGCGGGGCTTCATGCGGATTTCGGCGAAATCTACGGCGTCTTCCGGGCCGCCGCAGCAGCCTATGGCGACGACGCGCAACGGGCGCTGTTCTTCGGCACCGCCAATCGCATCTATCGCCTCGGCCTTTGCCACGCTGCCACACCAGACGACTTTGTCGAGGACTAACCCATGGCGACGCCCCTTTCCGATACCGAATTCCTGCTGACCGAAAGCCTGCGCGGCTTTCCGTCCGGGCATGCGCCCGTTACGAGCGATCATCTCGGGGCACTCGGGTTGAAGCCGTTCGACGGCCTCATGCAACTGCCGCTGATCTCGCTCGATCTCTCCGCCTTCGACGCCAACACGGCGTTGATGATGCGTTATGTCGGCGAACAGGGGTGTGCCATCGCCCCCCACGCCAAGACGCCGATGAGCCCCGCGCTTGCCCGACGCCTAGTTGCCGCGGGAGCCTGGGGAACGACGGTGGCCGACATCCGACAGGCCGTCGTCATGATGAACGCCGGGCTTTCCCGACTCATCATCGCCAACGAGATCGGCGGCCGATCGGCAGCAAGACGTCTCTGCCAGGCCTTGACAGGTCGCACCGACGTCGAGGTCTTCATTTTCGCCGACACGATCGAGCTGGTTTCTGCCCTGGCCGCCGAATGGAACGGTCGCGAGGATCTGCCCCGCCTCGGCATTCTGCCGGAACTGGGTCTTGCCCGTGGCGGTGCGCGTGACGTGGCCGCCGCCGCCGCTATCGCCGATGCCGTGTTCGCCCACGAAACGGATCGTCTCCATCTTGCCGGCGTCGCCACCTACGAGGGCGCGGCGGCGACCGCCGACCCCGTCGAAACCGGCGAACGGATCGACCGCCTGATGCGCATGACGGCGGAGCTGTTCGGCATCGTCCGGACCCGTGTCGGGGCGGAGCGACCGCTCGTCGTCACGGCCGGAGGGTCGGTGCATTTCGATCGGGTGGTGAAGGCGCTCAAACCAGCTACCGACACCGACGGCAGGACGGCGCTTGTGTTGAGAAGCGGCGCCATCTTCTTTCACGATCAAGGCATCTACGAACGTGGTCTGTCTGCGCTCGACGCACGCGGCGGATTTTCGCTCGGCGGGACGCCGGTTGCGGCGGCCACGGCGTTCCAGCCATCCTTGCGGGTCTGGGCCGAGGTGCTGTCACGGCCGGAGCCGAGACTTGCCATCTGCGGCATGGGGCTGCGTGACGTGGCCATGGATCAGGGATTGCCCATCCCGCTCTCCCTCTACCGGGACGGCCGGCCGATCGCCGCGTTGTCCGGCGCGACGGTCAGCAAGCTGAACGACCAGCATGCCTTCATCGATCTGCCCGATGGCGCCGACGTTGCCGTCGGCGACGTGGTTGCGTTCGGTATTTCCCATCCCTGCACCTGCCTCGACCGCCACCGCGTTCTCTACGGCCTCGACGACCATCAGGGCGTCGTGACTGCCTTTCCAACCAGCTTCGGCTGACTCCCAGCACGTGAAACATGAAGGATCTTCGATGACCAACACCGCTTATTTCCAAAAGGGACCACGCATGAGCCAGGCCGTCAGCCACGGCGGTCTTGTTTACATTGCCGGACAGGTAGCTGACGATCGCAAGACGGGCATCGAGGACCAGACGCGCCAGGTGCTCGCCAAGATCGAGGAACTCCTTGCGGAAGCCGGCACCACCAAGTCCAAGCTGTTGGCGGTCAATATCTTCCTGCCGGCCATCGGCGACTTCGACGCCATGAACGGCGTCTATGACAACTGGATCGACCGGGACCGGCCGCCGGCCCGCGCCTGCACCGAGGCGCGTCTCGCCGATCCCGACCTGCGCGTTGAGATGACGGCCGTCGCCGCGGTCTGACGATTAATTCCGGAGCGCCCCAACGGGGGCGCTCTTGCTCACTGGAGGCACAAATGCACACAGGCCTCGTTCACGAGATCGATTTCGCCGCCGAAGGGCGGCAATCCGGCTACTTGGCCATCCCCTACTCGATAGATCGGTCGCCCTACTACCAGATCAAGATTCCCTATCTGCGCCTCAAGAACGGCAACGGCCCCAGCCTGCTGCTGATGGCCGGCAACCACGGCGATGAGTACGAGGGCGAACTGCAGCTGACGCGACTGATGCGTCGCCTCGAGGTTTCCGGAATTCGAGGATCGGTCACCATTGTGCCCATGGCCAACGTGCCGGCGGTGATGGCGGCGCGGCGCTGTTCTCCGTTCGATGGCGGTAACATGAACCGGGCCTTTCCAGGCGATCCCGCCGGCACGCCCACTGCCCGCATGGCCCATTTTCTGGAAACGCTGCTGTTCGCCAACCACGACGTCATCTTCGACATCCACGCCGGCGGCACTTCCATGGCCCACCTGCCGTGCCTTCTCATCGAGCGCCAGACCGATCCCGCACGTCATGCTCGCGCCCTTGAGCTGCTTCGCGCCATGTCCCCGTCCTACGCCTTCATTGCCGACAACGGGCCCGCAGCACCGACGTCCATGGGGGCTGCCGCGCGCGCCGGTGCGATCGGATTGTCGGGAGAATTCGGTGGCGGCGCGACCGTGACGCCAGAAAGCATGGCCTTCACGGCCCAATGCATCGATCGTCTGCTGGTCGCCTTGGGCGTCACTACCGGTCCCGTGCTCGGCACGCCTGCGGGCAGCGACCGACGGCCTCTGCAGCTCCTGTCGCTTTGTCGCCACAGCCAGGGGATCTACGCCACGCGACGTGGCTGGTTCGAACCGGCAGTCGATGTCGGCGCCACGGTCGCTGCCGGAGAAGTCGCCGGCTGGTATCACGATCTCGAACGTCCCGAACAGGCGGAAGAGACTTTGCATTTCGCCGAAGCCGGCATCGTGATCTCTCGACGGCTCCACACCGACAGCCAGGCGGGCGACTGCCTGATCCAGGTGGCCGAGCCGATCGATGATTAAACAGGTGGTGGCCGGGTGGGCCAACGCTCCCGGCTTTCATCTCCGCTCCGAATTTTGCCGAAACCCGGATCCACTTTTCAACCCGACGCTCCAGGAGGACTTGCACCATGACGAAACGACAGACGCTCATTCGTGGCGCCCGTATCGTCGACGGAACGGGCGCCCCCTGGTACCGCGGCGAAGTCCTGATCGAGGGTAGCCATATTGCGGCCGTCGGACACGGTCTCACCGCTGCACCGACAGCGGTGATCATCGACGTCGACGACCGTTATCTGGCGCCGGGCTTCATCGATGCGCATTGCCACGACGATCTCATGTTCCTGCAGCAGCCCGACCGACTGGAGAAGGCGCGTCAGGGCGTTACCAGCATCGTCGTCGGCAACTGCTCCTTCTCGCTTTATCCGGCCACCGACGCCTCCCGCGAAAACCTGCGCCAGCATTTCTCAGGCCTGCTCGGCGAAACACGCCCCGACGAGATCTTCGTCGATTTCGATGCCTACCGCCGTCGTCTGCACGGGGCTGGTACCGCGCTCAACCTGATTTCGCTGGTCGGCCACGCAGCTCTGCGTCTGGCCGTCATGGGCTACGAGCAACGGGCCCCGACGGCATCGGAGCTCCAGGCAATGTGCTCCCTACTGTCGGCACAGCTGGAACAGGGGGCCGCCGGTCTGTCGCTCGGCCTCGTCTACCCGCCAAGCGCCTTTGCCGACACCGAGGAACTATTGGCCCTGGGACGGACCATTCGCGCCCATGGCAAGCTTGTGGCAGCGCATGTTCGCAGTTACGAAGCAGGCTTGATCCCAGCCATTGAAGAGTTTTGCGACGTTCTTCGTGACGCGGGTGTCGCCGGGCTGCTGTCGCACCTGCAATCGGCCGGACGCCCCAACTGGGGGCAGGTCCCCAGGGCGATCGACCGGCTGGAGCAATACCGTGCCGAGGGCGTCGACGTCAGCTTCGACATGTACCCCTACCCGGCCGGATCGACGCTGCTCGGCCAACTCCTGCCGGCTTCCATCTTCGATGGGGGGCTGGCCGCCGCCAAAGCGCGCCTCATCGATCCGTCGGCACGAAACAAGCTGCGCGACTGGATCGAACACGGCGGACCTGCCTATCCCGGGCAGAGCAAGGTATCGCTGATCGGCTGGAACAACGTCCGTCTGTCCGCCATCGGTGTTCCCGCCCTCAAGGCCTTCGAAGGCTTGTCGATGGAGCAGGCGGCGGAACGGCTCGGTACCAATGCCTTCGACCTGATGGTTCGCCTCATCGACGAGGACGACGGGCAAACCGGAATCATTTTGTTCCAGCTCGATGAAGCGGACCTGCGCGCGGCCTGCTGCAATCGCCTGCACATGGTCGGTTCGGACGGTCTGCCACGCCCCGGCACGCGACCGCATCCGCGCGCCTTCGGCACGTTCCCCCGCGTTGCCGGATTGCTTCGTCGCGACAAGCAGTGGTTCTCCATCGAAGATGCGGTCAGGCGGATGACGTCCGTGGCGGCCCAGCGCTTCGGGCTGCAGGACCGTGGCCTGCTTCGTCCGGGCATGGCCGCCGACCTCGTCTTGTTCGATGATGACATCGCCGACCATGCCGATTTCGATAACCCGACATTGCCACCCAGCGGGGTCTCCCATGTTTTCGTGAACGGTGGCATCGTCATTGCCGATGGCGAGCCGACGGGGCAAAGACCGGGCCGCGTGCTATGAGCGGCAATCACCAATCCCAGGAGAACGAGTCAATGCAGCTGTCCATGTGGTCCTATCCTTGGGACATTCAGGATCTGAGCCTCGACCGCACGGTTGCCGATCTCCGGGACAGGGCGGGCCTCAACACCATCAGCCTCGCCACTTCCTACCATGCGGGGCGCTTCCTGCAGCCGCGAAGCCCGGCACGGAAAGTCTATTTCCCCGAGGATGGAACGGTCTATTTCCGAACCACGCCGGAGCTTTGGGACGGCCGGGAAATCGTGCCACTCGTCGCGCGAAACGTCGACGAAGGCGGAGACACGCTGGCCGAACTCGTCGCGGCGCGCCGCAATGGCGGCATGAAGGTATCGTGCTGGACGGTCTGCCTGCACAACACGCGCCTCGGCATGCTGCATCCCGCGCACGTCACCCGCAACGCCTTCGGCAATCCCAATTACTATAACCTTTGCCCATCGAGCCCGGCAGCGCGCGATTATGTCGTGACCCTGGTCGAAGACGTGACGAAGCGCTACAAGCCCGACATGGTCGAGCTCGAAAGCCCCAACTTCATGGGTTTCGCCCACGAGTTTCACCACGAAAAAGACGGGCTTGGCCTTACGGCGGAAGACGACTTCCTCCTGTCGCTCTGCTTTTGCGACCACTGCATGGCACGGGCGAAGGCTTCCGGCATCGACGCCGAGGGTGCCCGCTCAACGGTGCGCGGCTTCATCGCAGAACTCTGCGAGCGGGAAACGCCGAAGCGCCGGTTCCCCGATTTCCCTCAGGCCGGCATCGAGGCGTTCAGCGCCTACCCCGCCCTTCGCGCGTATCTCGGCTGGCGGACCGAACCGGTAACCAGTCTCGTCGCGGCGATCCGCGCCGCAGCTGATCCGGCCAGCCGCATCGTCATCATCGATCTGAAGGACGGCTGGCTTGGCGGGGTCGATCTGAAGGCGGTCGGCAAGGCGTGCGACGGCGCCATCCTCTGCTGCTACGGTATGCCGCCGAGCGATGTCACTGCGCTCATAGCCGATGGCCGCAAGGCTCTCGGACCGGACAAATACCTCGGTGCCGGATATCGGGTGTTCTATCCGGAAGTGACATCGGCCACCGAGTTGACCGCCCGCGTCGCCGCAGCGGCGGCCGCCGGTGCCGATGGCATCAACTTCTACAACTATGGCCTCATTCCAGAGGCGCGCCTCGACTGGGTGAGGGACGCGGTAAAGGCACTGCCGCCCCGCTGACCGCCGCCAAAGGATGCCCCTTGTACCGAAAGCGCAAAGTCTGAGCGTAACTGGCCGCATTCCTACTTGACTACATGAGTGGACAAGATAGCATGTTGCTGCGATCGCGCGCTTCAACGATACCAAGGGGATCACAATGAAGATCAAGGCAGCGCTTCTCGCCGCAGCTTTGGCCATCGGCCTTACCGGGCCGGTGGCCGCGGCGGACAAGTTCAAGATCGGCTACGACATCTACTTCGGCGGCAATTCCTGGTCGGTACAGCTTTACAAGGAGTTCCAGGCCGAGGCCGAACGTCAGGCGGGCAAGGTGGAGGTCACCTACACCGAATCCGAACTCAAGGCGGACAAGCAGGTCGCCAACATCGAGGACCTCATCACCAAGGGGGTCGATGCCATCATCCTGACGCCGATCTCGCCGACCGCCGTCATCCCGGTGCTGAAGAAGGCCGAGGCCAAGCACATCAAGATCGTGCTGCTCGCCTCGAAGATCAAATCGAAGGACTACGACGCACTCGTCACCGTCGATGACGTCGACTTCGGCAAGGCCGGCGCCACATGGCTTGCCAAGACGCTCGGCGGCAAGGGTAAGATCATCGCCCTCAACGGCATATCCGGCATATCCGCCAGTGACGATCGCTGGGCCGGCGCGCAGGAGGTCTTCAAGGCCTACCCCGACATCAAGGTGGTGAGTGCCATTGATGCCTCCTGGGATTATGCCAAGGCGAAGGTTGCCGTCTCCAATCTGCTGGCCGCCAATCCCGAGATCGATGGTATCTGGTCGCAGGGTGGCGGCATGACGCTCGGCGCCATCGATTCCTTCCAGGCAGCCCAGCGGCCGCTGGTGCCGATGACCGCCGAGGACAACAACGGCTATCTCAAGCGCTGGTCGACGCTCAAGCCGGACGGCTTCAAGTCGATTGCGCCGTCCAAGCCGACATGGCTCGGCTCGGAAGCCCTGCTCGTCGCGCTGAAGCTGCTCGAAGGTCGAAGCGTTCCCAAGGACATGATTCTGCCGGTGCCGATCATCAACGAGGATAGTCTCGCAAAGTTCGTGCGCACTGATCTGTCCGACTCCTTCTGGGCCAATACCCGTCTCAGCGACGAACAGGTCAAAGCCACGTTCAAGGACTGACGCAGCCTGGACCGCTACGTCCCGCAAGGCGGCCGATGCCCCAAAGACATTGGCCAGCCATCCCACACATCCTGCTTGGCGACGGATGGGATCCGCATCTCCCCCGCGTCCAGCCATCCGTTGCGCTTGAGAAGGGCACGTGAGCCGATGACCGCTCCACCAGACGCCTTCCCCCTGCTGGTTGTCGACGGCGTGTCGAAGGCATTCGGTCGCAACTGCGTGCTGAAGGACGTGTCCTTCTCCCTTTCTTCCGGCGAGGTGCTGGCGCTGGTCGGTGAAAACGGCGCCGGCAAATCGACGCTCATGAACATCCTCTCCGGAGGTCTTGTCCACGATGGCGGAAGCATCCGTCTGGCAGGAAAGGCCTTCTCGCCGGCGACGCCGACCGAGGCCAATGGCGCCGGGATCGCCATCGTGCATCAGGAGACGACGATTCTCCCCGATCTGACGGTGGCCGAAAACATCTTCTTCGGGGACGAACCGCGCAATGCCTTCGGCCTCATCCGACAGGGCGAGATGCATGCCCATGCCGCCAGCCTGCTGAGCACGTTGGGTTTCTCGATCGCTCCCCACCGGCTCGGACGGGATCTCTCCGCAGCCGAGCGACAGATGGTCGAGATCGCCGGCGCCGTCCGTCGGTCGCCGCGTCTGCTCATTCTCGACGAGCCCACGGCATCGCTGTCGGCCGCCGCCGCCCAGTCCGTGCTCGAGCTCATGGCCCGCCTCAAGGCGACCGGCATGGCCATCGTGTTCATCTCCCACCGGCTCGGAGAGGTGCTCGATAGCGCCGACCGGGTGGTGGTGCTGAAGGATGGGCAGATGACGCTGGAGGCGTTGCGGGGTGCCTTCGACCGCAACGACCTCATTCAGGCCATGGTCGGCCGCACCCTCGACAACGTGTTCCCCGAGCGCCCCGCCGACCTCGGCAGCGCGCCCATACGCTTTGCGCTCGAAGACTGTGGCAACACGACCCTGCCGCCGATTAGCATCGCCGTCCGGCGCGGCGAAGTGCTGGGCGTCGCAGGTCTCGAAGGCCAGGGGCAAAAGCCGCTGGCCGACGCGCTGTGCGGCCTGCAGCCCTTCACCGCCGGACACATGGAACTCGATGGCGCGCGGCTGCGAGTCCCCTCGCCTGCCGCAGCGATCGCCGCCGGCATCGCCTCCATCCCCGATGACCGTCGTCGAGACGGGCTGGCCCTGACGCTGCCGATCCGACACAACCTGAGCCTTTTCTCGTTGCGCAGGAGTGCGGGAACCGGGCTGCTCTCGATCGCGTCCGAAGAGGCTTTCGCGGAAGCCTCCCGACAACGCTACGCCATCAAGGCCTTCAGCCTGGATCAGCCCGTCGGGCAACTGTCGGGTGGCAACCAGCAGAAGGTGGTGTTCGCCCGCTGGCTGGCCAACGAGCCCAGACTGCTGGTGCTCCACGAGCCGACCAAGGGTGTCGATGTTCAAACCAAGAGTGAAATCTACCACCTCATCGGCAAGCTGACGGAACGCGGCGTCGCGGTGCTGCTCATTTCCAGCGATCTCATCGAGTTGATTGGCCTCAGCGACCGCATCGTCACGCTCTACGAGGGGCGGATCTCGGGCGAGATAGCCCGCTCCGACTTCTCGGAAGAGGCGATCATGCACCTAGCCTCGGGCCCGGTCGCCCAAGGAGCGGAGGCCGTCGATGCTTGAAGGATCGATGCGTCGCAATCTGCTGCTGACCCTGCCCGCTCTGGTGTTGCTGTTCGCGATGGCCACGGTGACTGCCGTGACCTCGCCGTCCTTCCTCGGCGAGGACAACCTCGCCAACCTTGCCAGCCGCCTGCTGCCGGTGTCGCTGGCAACGCTCGGCCAGGCTATCGTTCTGTTTGCCGGCTGCATCGATCTGTCGGTCGGGTCCGTCATCAGCCTTGCGACCGCGATGATGGCGACCTTGTCGGCACCCTTCGGATGGGGTGCGATCCCCGCGGCGCTTCTCGCCGGCGCACTCTGCGGCGCCCTCACCGCCGCCGGCATAGACCGCTTCCGCATCAACCCGCTGGTGATGAGCCTTGCCACGGCCGCCGCCGTGAAGGGCGTGACGCTGCTGATCCTGCCGTCGCCGGGTGGCGAGGTGGATTACGCGCTCTATGCCCTGCTGTTCGAAACCGAACGGCTGCTGGCACCGCCGCTTTTGATAACCCTGATCGTCTTTGCGCTGGCGACGACCTTTCTTGGCTGGACCCGCATGGGCCGGAGCATCTACGGCTTCGGTTCGGATCCGCGTGCCGCCATCGCCCGAGGCGCCTCGCCCCGGCGCGTCGTGTTCGGCGTCTACATCGTGTCCGGCACGCTCGCGGCGGCCGCTGGTGTCGTGCTGTCGATCCGCATCCTGTCCGGCGATCCGTTGATTGGCGACGCCTACACGCTCGACACAGTGTCGGCCGCCATCCTCGGCGGCGTAGCGCTCACCGGCGGACGAGGCAATGTCATCGGCACGCTGTTCGCCGCCGGTGCGCTGGTGCTGCTCAACAACACCTTCAACCTCCTCGAACTGAACACCAACCTGCAATCGATCGCCAAGGGCCTCGTCTTCATTCTGGCTCTGGTCTTCTTCATGCGCGGCAAGGCCGGGGAGGCCTGACCCATGACGCCTCTCATCCTCACCCGCATCCGCCCGGTGGCCGCAACGATCCGTGCCGCCATGCTCCTCGGCGTGCTGATGCTCGTGCTGCTCGCTGCCTCGGGTGGAGGATCGGCGCAACTACTGCTCGACAACGCCCGCCAGGCGGCACCACTTGGTGTCATAGCCCTCGGGCAGGCCTTGGTCCTGATGATGGGGCGCCTCGATCTGTCGGTCGGGGCCACCGCCGGTCTTGCCAACGTCGTTCTCGCATCGGCCTTCGCCGGCGACCCCGCCAACCTCGCATCGGCACTGGCGCTGACGATTGCCTTCGGGCTGGCCATCGGCCTTGCCAATGGCCTGCTGGTCGTGGCGCTCCGCATTCCTGCTTTCCTGGCCACACTTGCGACCGCCATGGTGCTGACCGGCGCCATTCTGGTCTACACGGGGGGCAGCCCGCGCGGTTCGATCCCGCCATCCTTCCGGGTGATCACCGAAGGGTGGATCGGCGGTCTGCTTCCATGGTCGCTGGTAATCTGGCTGGTCGTCGGCCTCCTTCTGATGGTCTTCGTGCACTTCACGATCACTGGGCGACGGATGCTGATCGCCGGAGCCAACGCCCAGGCCGCCCGGCACAGCGGCATCGCAGCCGGATCGCTGGTTGTGCTGTCCTTCGTCATCTGCGCAGTGCTGGCGACGCTCGGCGGCATATTGCTCTCGGCCATCACCGGCATGGCCTCCATCGGGATTGCCGACAGCTACACGGTCGACTCGATCGCCTCGGCCGTGATCGGCGGCGCGCTGTTTTCCGGCGGCATCTTCCTGCCGGCCGGGGCCGCCTGCGGCGCTCTGATCCTCTTCATGCTGCAGAGCCTGCTCTACGTGCTGTCCCTGCCATCCGCCGCTCGTTTCATTCTTCAGGGGGTGATCATCGTCTTCGCGCTCGCCCTCGCCAACTACAAGAAGGGAAACTGACCATGACCTTCGTCCGCACCCTGAACGGCGACATATCGCCGGCAGAACTAGGCGTCACCTACGCCCACGACCATCTTTACTGCGTTCCGCCGCTCTGGAAGGAAAAGGGCATCGATGACTTCATCATCGATGACATCGAGGCTTCAATCAAGGACGTGGAACTATTCATCGCCGCCGGCGGGCGCTCGGTCTACGACGCGACAGCCATCGACTACGGCCGTGATCCAAGGGCGCTCAAGGCCATATCGGACCGCACCGGCATCCACATCATAGCCACTGCCGGCTTCAACAAGGCCATCATGTGGCCCGGTCAGATGGCGGGTACCGGCGGCAGCTTCCAGGCTTGGGTCGATGCCCACAGCCGTTCCGAGGTGCGCGATCACGTGGTGCGCGAGCTTACCGTCGGCCTCGACGGTACCGATCTCAAGGCCGGCGTGGCCAAGTTCGGGACTGGCTACAACACCATTTCAGACGGCGAGGACAAGGTGGTTCGCGCCGTCCTGGACGCCCACAAGGAAACCGGATGCCCGCTGCATTCGCACACCGAGATGGGCACGCTGATCCTCGAACAGCTCAAGATCGTGCGCGAAGAAGGGGTCGATCCGTCCCGCCTCACCGTCGCTCACGTCGACCGCAACCCAGACCCCTGGGTGCACCGTAAGGCCGCCGAGACCGGCGCCCTCCTCTGCTTCGACGGCATCAGCCGGATCAAGTACCACGCCGAAAGCGTGCTGATCGGCTGCATCATGAGTCTGATCCGCCATGGCCATCAGGACCAGATCCTCATTGGCGGCGATATCGCCCGTCGTACCATGTACCGCAACTACGGCGAGGGCGGCCTCGGCCTTGGCTACATCCTCGAAAGCTGGGTGCCGCGCTTCATCGAGGAAGCCGACGAGGCCGGCTTCGACGGAACGGCGCTGATCGACACCTTCATGGTCAAGAACCCGCAGCGGGCTTTTGCCTTCAAGTCGTGAGACATTGCCTTGACAATCGACAAGACGGACATATCGAGGCTCGCCGACCGCGACATGGTCAAGGCGCTCGCCGATCGACCGGTGCTGCTGCTGCCGATCGGCGCGGTTGAAAGCCATGGCGAGCATCTTCCCGCCGGCACCGACAACATCCTGGCCGTGCGGCTCGCCGAGGAACTGGTGCGACGGATCGACGGACGGACGCCGGTGCTCCGCCTGCCCGTGCTGCCCTTCGGACAGGTGTGGTCGCTTGCCGACGCGCCGGGCTCGTTCGGCATCTCGGCGGAAACGGTGACGCGCACGATCGTCGAAATCGCCCGCTCGGCCAAAGGCAAGGGTCTCGGCGTCATCGCGGTGGTCAACGCCCATCTCGGCAACGCGCCGGCAATCCGCGACGCCCAGCGCATCGCGCGCGAGTTTGGCGTCATGGTCGCCAATTTCTTCTATCCCGGATCGGACAAGGTCATCGCCTCGGTACGGGAACGCCCCGAGGCCCACCCCTCCTACATGCACGCCTGCGAGATCGAAACCTCCTACGTGCTTCACCTCACCCCCGAAGCAGTCGACATGCAGGAAGCCATCGAGAACTACCCCACCTTTCCCGAGGATTTCGGCACCGTTGCCTACCGGTGGACCGAATTCTCCCGAAGTCCGGTCCTTGGCGATGCCCGTGCCGCCACCGCCGAAAAGGGACGGGTCATTCTCGACCAGGTTCTCGACAATATGGCAAAGGAGATCGCGGTCCTCTATGCTCGCCAATTCGAACGAGCGAGCGATCGGGAGACGGGCGGGTGAACGAAGCGGCGGGCTCTGTGAAGGATCATCGGCCGATCTATGTGCAGATCGCCGAGAAGCTGCGAGCTCGCATCCTCTCCGGCTACTACGAGGAGAAGATCTCGGGTGAGTTGCCGCTGGCTCGCGAATGGCAGGTCAGCCGACGCACCATCCAGCAGTCCCTCGACCTGTTGGTCGACGAGGGGCTGCTGGTCCGTCAGCACGGACTGGGGACCTTCATCAACCGCAAGGGTGTCGCCAAGCGCTATCGGGCGATTACTTCACTGACCGAGGGTATCGCCGGTCAGGGGCTGAAGCCCGAAGCCACCGTTTTGTCGAGCGGTCCCGATCTGGCCGACGCCGAGGAGCGCGCCTTTTTCGGGCTGGAGCCGCAGGCCAAAATCTATCGTCATCGCCGGCTTCTGTCGGCCGAAGACCGACCGCTGGCCATTGCCGAGGCGGCGCTGAACCTCAGCTTGCTGCCTGGGCTCGAACTGTCCCATCTCGACCGTTCGCTCTACGGCAAGCTCCGCGACGCCTTCGGGCGCACCATCGTCGAGGTCGAGGACCAGTACGTGCCTGCCATCGCCGGGGCGGAGACGGCCGAACTGCTGCGCCTGCCACCCGGAAGCCCGGTTTTCCTGGCCATCCGGCGCGCCCGTGACCAGGCAGGCCTGCCGATCGAGCTCAGCCGCGTCACCATGCTGCCGGTCCCGCTCGACATCTCCATCCGCCACGTCGGCTTCCCGCCGGAAGCCGGCGAGCCCACATCGACCACGGCCAACGACTGGACCTATTCCGTCGGCTTCGGCAATTTCCGCCGCTGAGCGACTCAGCCGTCAGGCAACGCCGGTCAGCGCGCCGAGCGCTGCCTCGCTGCCGATCCTGAAGCGAGCGAACCCGTCTTCGTAGGCGGCCAAGAACACCGGATCGTAAGCCCGGTTGAGCACATAGGTGGCTGCGACTGCCTCGGAAAGCGAGCTGAAGTCGCCGGCCGCCACTGCCGCGCAGAGCGCCACGCCCTTGGCACCGAACTGGGTTCCTTCGGGAATTTCGACGCTACATCCAGTGACGTCGGCGATCATCTGGCACCAGAAGGGGCTGCGGGCACCGCCACCGGTGAGGCGAATACGCCCACCGGCGCCACCGATCGCCTCGTAGCAGTCGCGGATCGCATAGGCCACGCCCTCATAGACCGCGCGCACGAGTTCCGGCCGACCATGCTGGGGCGCCAGACCGAGAAAACCGGCGCGAGCCCGTGGCTCGATGCGTGGAGCAATGACCCCACTGGCCGAAAGATAGGGCACGAGCAGCGCCCCTCCGGCACCCGCCGGCGCGCCGGCGGCGACGCTGCCGAGCGCCTCGTAGGGCCGGTCGCTGGCGGCGATATCGGGACAGAGCGAGGCGAGAGTCCAGTCCAACACAGTCGTGCCGGCGACGTTGACCATGGTCTTCATCCATCGCCGCCCCGGAACGATGAACAGAAGGCCGAGATCGCGGGGGTCGAAGACAGGATGGTCGAACACGACGCCGTTGAGGCAGGTGGTTCCCAGCACGCTGACGGCATCGCCGGGGGTAAGTGCCCCGGCTCCCACCACGCAGGCGGGCGCGTCGCCGGTGCCGATGGCAACCGGCGTTCCGATGCGAAGCCCTGTCTCCGCTGCGGCTGCGGCAGTAACACATCCGGCCAGTTCCTCGGAGCGCCGGACAGGGGGCAAGAGCGAGACGAATTCCTCGACACCAAGAAGCGTGCTCTGTTCGGGATGAAAATCCCGCCTGATGGCCGATCCAGGTGCCATCGCAGCTTCGCTTTCGTCGGTGAATATCTCGCCCGTCAGGCGATAGCGGATATAATCCTTGGCGCAAAGCAAGTGGCTGGCCCGGGCGAGCGCTTCAGGCTCGTTCTCCTTGAGCCAGGCAAGCACCGGCAGAATGCAGCCGAGCTGCATCACTGAGCCGGAATGCGCGAACACGCGCGAGACGAGATCCGGACATCGTACGCGTAGCCGATCGACAAGCCCCTGGGCTCGAGCGTCATTCCACAGGATAGGAGGCCGCTGCAAAGCACCATCGTCGTCGATCAACCAGGCCCCGACCATCACGCCAGTGACGCCGACGCCGCGGATGTCCGAAGCGGATACGCTTGCCGCCTCGATCAATGAACGGATGACGCGGGCCGCGGCAGTCCAGACGTGATCGCCATCGATTTCCGACCAGCCGAGCGGCGCAGCACGAGGCTGGATACGTTCCGAAGTCTCGCCGATCTGGCGCCCCCGGTGGTCGAAAAGAGCTGCCTTGATCACCGAAGTACCGATATCCAGACCGAGATACATCAACGCCCCCAGCTTGACTCTATATGTAGTCAAGTTACGCTACCTTTGTCACTGTCTGCAAGGCTAGAGCAGCGTGCATTCAGATGTATCCGGCTGCAATAAAGTAGTTGCGGCACTCGGTTGGCGAGTAGAGGCCGCAGATGTCGCCGATTGCTTGCCAGAGGCCATCGAAGGTCCGGATCGCACGCGCCCTGAGGTGTGCCTTGAGCTTCGAAAAGACCATCTCGATGGGATTGAGATCGGGACTGTATGGTGGCAGGAAGAGCATCCATGCTCCGCGCGCCTTGATGGCGGCCTCGGCCTTTGGGCTTTTGTGGGCCGCCAGATTGTCGAGGATAACGACATCGCCCGCAGACAGCGTCGGGGCGAGCTGGGTCTCGACATAGGCCTCGAAGATGCGTCGGTTCATTGGTCGATCAATGACGAAGGGCGCCGTCAGGCCGAAGCATCTGAGACCGGCGATGAAGGTTTGCGTCTTCCAGTGGCCGAACGGCGCCTTCGAACGTAGCCGCAGGCCCTTTAGGCATCGACCGCGCAGACGGGTCATCTTCGTCGTGGCGCCGGTTTCATCGAGGAAGACGAGCCGGTGCGGCTCAAGCTGCATTCTTGGCTGTCTGTCCATCCATGCCTGGCGTCCGGCTGCCACGTCTGGTCGATCTTGCTCGCTGGCCAGCAATGTTTTTTTTGAAGCGATAGCCGTTGCGGATCAGCCAGCGTGAGATCGAGGACGGATCAACGACCGTGCCCAACTCGGCCAGTTCGACCGCCAGTTCCGACATGGTGATGTCGTCCTTCTCGCCCACCCGGCGGATCAGGAAGCCCCGGTGTGGATCGAGCTTGGAATAGCGCCAACCGCCCTCCGGCTTCGCCGCGAGGCGACCGGTCTGGCGAAAGGCCGCCATCAGCTTCACCACAAAAGACAC
>JARKNW010000031.1 GCA_029976075.1 Pleomorphomonas sp. | reverse complement strand
CGGTGGAGAAGATCGAGGCGCTGGAGCGCGGCGAGATTCCGATCTACGAGCCCGGTCTCGATGCGCTGGTCGCAGCCAACGTCAAGGCGGGACGCCTGACCTTCACCACCGATCTCGCCGGTCCGGTGGCCGATGCCGACGTGGTGTTCATCGCCGTCGGCACGCCGTCGCGGCGCGGTGATGGCCATGCCGACCTGTCCTATGTCTATGCAGCGGCCCGCGAGATCGCCGCGGCGGTGAAGGGCTTCACCGTGGTGGTCACCAAATCGACCGTGCCGGTCGGCACCGGCGACGAGGTGGAGCGCATCATCCGCGAGACCAACCCCGAGGCCGACGTCGCCGTCGTCTCCAATCCCGAGTTCCTGCGCGAGGGCGCCGCCATCGACGACTTCAAGCGGCCCGACCGCATCGTCATCGGCTACGAGGACGAACGCGCTCGCGAGGTGATGACCGAGGTCTACCGGCCGCTCTACCTCAATCAGGCGCCGCTGCTGTTCACCAAGCGTCGCACCTCCGAACTGATCAAGTACGCCGGCAACGCCTTCCTGGCCATGAAGATCACCTTCATCAACGAGATTGCCGATCTCTGCGAGACGGTGGGCGCCGACGTGCAGCAGGTGGCACGCGGCATCGGCCTCGACGGCCGCATCGGATCGAAGTTCCTGCATGCCGGTCCCGGCTATGGCGGCTCCTGCTTCCCGAAAGACACGCTGGCTCTCGTCAAGACCGCCCAGGATTACGACAGCCCGGTGCGGCTGATCGAGACCACCGTTGCCGTCAACGACACCCGCAAGCGGGCGATGGCCCGCAAGGTGATCCAGGCGGTGGGTGGCGACGTGCGCGGCAAGACGGTGGCCGTGCTCGGCCTCACCTTCAAGCCGATGACCGACGACATGCGCGACAGCCCGGCGATCTCCATCATCCAGGCGCTGCAGGACGCCGGCGCCAAGGTACGCGGCTTTGATCCCGAGGGCATGGACAACGCCAGGAAGCTGATCGAGGGCATCGCCTATGTCGGCAGCGCCTATGAGGCGGCCAAGGATGCCGACGCGCTCTGCATCGTCACTGAGTGGAACGAGTTCCGCGCCCTCGACTTCCCCCGCCTCAAGGGCCTCATGAAGGCGCCGGTGCTGGTCGACCTCCGCAACATCTACCGTGCCGAGGAAGTTGAGAAGCACGGCTTCAGCTATACCAGCGTCGGACGCGGGAGTGCGCTCTCCGGTTCGACAGCCAAGGCGGCGGAGTGATGCGTTTCCTCATCACCGGCACCGCCGGTTTCATCGGCTTTCATCTGGCAAGACGCCTGCTTGACGCTGGCCACTTCGTGGTCGGCTTCGATGGCATGACGCCCTATTATGATGTGCGTCTCAAGGAAGCCCGCCACGCCCTTCTCGAAAGGACAAATGGCTTCCGGGCGGTGATCGGCCAGTTGGAAGACCCGGCGGCGCTTCGGCAGGCCGCCGAGCTCGCCGAGCCCGAGGTGATCATCCATCTCGCCGCCCAGGCTGGCGTTCGCTACAGCCTGGAGAATCCCAAGGCCTATGTCGACGCCAACCTGACCGGCAGTTGGAACGTGCTGGAGCTCGCCAAGCAATGCGAGGTGAAGCATCTGATGCTGGCCTCGACGTCGTCGGTCTATGGCGCCAACGACAAGGTCCCCTTCGCAGAATGCGACAGGACCGACGAACCGCTGACGCTCTACGCCGCCACGAAAAAGGCGATGGAGGCGATGGCTCACTCCTACGCCCATCTGTGGAAGATCCCGACCACCGCCTTCCGCTTCTTTACCGTCTACGGCCCCTGGGGCCGGCCGGACATGGCGCTGTTCAAGTTCGTCAATGCCATCGAGAAGGGCGAGCCGATCGACGTTTACGGCGAAGGCAATATGCGACGCGACTTCACCTATGTGGAAGATCTCGTCGAGGCGATCGTCCGTCTGGTTCCGCTTGCCCCGGATGAAGGCAATCGCGTCACGGCCGAAGGCGTGACCGACACTCTGTCGAAACAGGGGCCGTTCCGCATCGTCAACATCGGTGGCGGCCAGCCGGTCGGCCTTCTCGACTTCATCTCGGCCATCGAACGAGCGCTTGGCAAGACGGCTGTCCGCAATCTTCTGCCCATGCAGAAAGGCGACGTGCCTCAGACCTATGCCGCCCCCGACCTCCTCAGGGCCCTGACCGGCTATGTTCCGGAGACCGACGTACCGCGCGGCGTGCAAAACTTCGTCGAATGGTACAAGACCTGGAAAAGCTGAAAGGCAAGGGGCAAGCGATCCGAGACGGTGCCGCTTGCCCCTTGCTTCAATGGCTTTCATCCACACGTCCGACAGAGTGCCGCTGATCAGACGCGTTGATAGATGTCCTCGATGCGTTCGACGTCGTCATTGCCCAGATAGGCACCGGACTGCACTTCGATCAGTTCCAGCGGGATTTTGCCTCGATTGGACAGCCGGTGCTTGGCACCGAGCGGTACATAGGCGGACTGATTGATGGTGAGAAGGCGCGGAGCCTCCCCCTCGATCTCGATCGTTGCCGTGCCGTTGACCACGACCCAATGTTCGGCTCGGTGCTGGTGACGCTGCAGCGACAGCACCCCGCCCGGATCGACCACGATGTGCTTGACCGCAAAACGCGGTCCGGCGACCAGCGCCTCGATATAACCCCAAGGGCGATAGTCGCGGCGATGCAGCGTTGCTTCGTCCCGCCCGCTCAGCTTCAGTGCGTCGACCAGCCCCTTGACGGCCTGCGCCTGCTCGCGTGGCGCCACCATCACCGCATCGGGCGTTGCAACAACCATCAACCCCTCGGCGCCGACCACCGTCGTCAGAATTCCCTGGCTATGGATCAGGCAATCATGGGAGGCGACGATGACGCCGTCGCCGTGAATGGCATTGCCCTCGCCGTCACGATCGCTCACCTGCCAGATGGCATCCCAGGCGCCGACATCCGACCAGCGGAAGCGTCCCTTCACCACGGCGATTTCAGCGGTCTTTTCAATGACGGCGTAGTCGATCGACGTCTTGCGCGCCGTCTCGAAAGCGGCCGAATCGAGCCGAACGAAGCCGATATCCTCGGAAGCTTTCTCCACGGCCTCGGAAGCCGCAGCCACGATGTCCGGAGCATACTGGCCGAACTCGGCCAGCATATGGCTTGCCTTGAACAGGAAGTTGCCCGAGTTCCAAAGGTAGCCCTGCCGGAGATAATCGAGCGCGGTCTCGGCATTCGGCTTCTCGACAAAGGCATCGACCAGGCAAAGATCGTCGTTGCCACCGAGGGCCGCGCCTGGACGGATGTAGCCATAAGCCGTCTTCGGTTCGGTCGGAACCAGGCCGAACACAACGATCTTGCCAGCTTCTGCCGCCGTAAGACCAAGGCGGACGGCATCGCGGAAAATATCGTCGTCGAGCACAACATGGTCGGCGGCGAGCGCCAGGACCATGCTGCCCGGACGCGTCTTCTCGACGAAGGCGGCCGCGGCTGCGACAGCCGCCGCGCTGTCACGGCGGGCCGGTTCCAGCACGACGGTCGCAGTTACCCCGACATCGGCCGCCTGACGGCGGGCAAAGAACCGAAACGCATCCGAGGTGATCACGACCGGATCATCGAACAGGCCAGGATCGGCAACGCGCCGCAATGTCTCCTGGTAGGTGGAGAGATCGCCAGTCAGCGGCTGGAACTGCTTGGGAAAAGCGTCGCGCGAAGCCGGCCACAGGCGGGTGCCGGAACCACCCGCCAAAATGACGGGAACGATCTTGGGGGATCCTTGGGGCATCGGTTCTCTCAGGCAGCGAAGTGGCGGTTGAGGGCGGCCAGCATGTCGGCAAGCAACTGATCAGTCTTGGCGACGCTGTCGGTCTCGACATAACAGCGAAGTTCCGGCGCGTTGCCCGACTGACGGAAGTGAACGATATCGCCCTCCGGCAACACCAGACGAAGTCCATCGGTGTGATCTACGGCAGCCGGCGCGGCAAGTCGCGGATCGAGCGCAACACGCGCCTCTCGCGAACTGTCGAGGGCAGCCAGCAGCTTTGCCCCATCGGCCGGAGCAATCTTCTTGAGTCGGTCCGCCTTCATGACACGCGGCGGCAACTCCGCCACCAGAGCCGAAATCGGCCGCTTGGCCTCGGCAGCCGCCACGAGAGCCGCCACCATCGGCAAGATGGCATCGCGGGTCGGCAACCGGGAAAGCGAGCCGCCGGAAAGTACAATATCGCTCTCGGTCAGGAAGCCACCGTTGGCTTCAAAGCCCACCACTGGAGCAGCTTTCGCAGCCGCCATGCCCGCCACAACGTATGGCGAGCCGATGCGCGTGCGAACGACGGCATCAAACCAACCGGTCATCTCGATGGCAGACGTCGAGGAAATGGGTGTCACCACCGTTTTTGCCCCGAGACGACGAGCCGTGAGGATTCCGAGCACGTCACCATTCACCTGCCTGCCGGCTTCATCGATCACCAGGGGACGGTCGCCATCGCCATCGGTTGAAACCACGGCAGCCAGCCGGTGCGTGGCGATTTGCTCCTTGGCACGGGCGAGATCGGCCGGGTCGAGCGCTTCCGTATCGACCGCGATGAAGTGATCGGACCGGCGGAAGGGCAACACCTCGGCGCCAAGCCCCTCGACGATACGGGCCGTCAGATCGCGCCCAACGGCCGAATGCAGATCCAGCCCGATCCGCAGCCCCTTGAGCGGCTTTCCGGAGAAGGCATCGATGTAACGGGCAACATAGGCCTCGGCAATGGCAGGATCGACCGGAGGCAGGCTGCCGCCAGCGGCGGAGAGTTTCTCGGCGAGCAACGCCTCGGCGCGCTCACGCACCGGCGCTTCGTCTTCCTTCAGGAACTCGCCATCGGGCCTATAAAACTTGATGCCGTTGTAATCTTCGGGAATGTGGCTGCCGGTCACCATCACGGCCGGAGACTGGCGCGCCAACGCATAAGCCGCCAATGCAGGAGTCGGCACATTGCCGGCATAAACCGGCATCCAGCCCGCAGCCAAAATGGCAGCCGCGGCGTAACCGGCGATTTCCGGGCTGGAAGCCCTGAGGTCGGCACCCAGATACACCGTCCGCGCAGACGCGCCGGCACAAATCACTTCGAGAAAGGCACGCACATAGGCGGACGAGGTGGAGCCGGTGAAATCAACGGCCGGGCCGCGAAGACCCGACGTTCCAAAGCTGACGGACATGGCATCTCACAATCAAGAGGGAACGACGATGATCGGAAGAAGTCGTTGCAATATATCGAACGAGCAAAAAATCCTGATACGCAGCCTATGTAATCTAGCGAGCCGGAGGGCGCAATCTCACCGTGCCTGGCTCGCCATTGCCTAGCTGATGGGAGAACGTAGCAAGAGATAGGCCGGTTCCGTGACATCGACGCCCGCGATGACGAAGCCTTCGGAAAAAGCGGCTTCGATCTGGCCCCGGACCCGGAAACGTTCGGCGTTGGCCAACTCCGGGTCGGCTCTGAGCAAACCGGCAAAATCGGCTGGCAGAACGATCCGTCTGGCCTTTGCGGTTTCATTCTCGGTCAGCATGGCTTTGCCGGCCCGACAGCGGGCGTAGCGATCGCCATCGAGCCTCCAGTCGACAAGGAGGCGGTCGGAGGCGGTCCCCGCATTGATGCCCCCCATCAGACCATAATAATCGCGGTGATAGGTGGCGGAGGTCGCTCCGAGCCGGGCGATGTTGAGGGCAGCATTGGTGAGGCGGAGCGGATCGTAGGTCCATCGCACGTGCCGGATACCGCGCTGAAGGCACCAGTCGGCCTGGTAGAGCTTCAGCTTGAGGCCCAGCCCAAGGCCTCGCGCCTCGGCTCGCACGGCGAGGCGATGCGAATGCTGCACACCGTTTGTAACCGTCGGGAAAGCGAAAACGTAGCCAATCAGGCGGTCTCCCACGAAGGCGCCGGCCGCCAGCCCTCCCTCGACCTGGATCACCATCATCAGGTCGCCGGGATCGATCTTGTCGTCCGGGCCCCAGACGTCGCGCTGCAGATCCTCGGCAGCATGGAACTCGGCCATGCCCGCAAGGTCGCGGATGACCGGCTGCACATCGGTGGTACTCATGCCGAAAAGCTCCGAACAGACCGCGTGACGTCATCGAGCGCGTCCCGGTCGAGATGAACGCCAATGCCCGATCCTTCCGGCACCGGCATACGGCCATCCGATGTCTCGAGTTTCTCGACGATGATATCGCGGTGGAAATAGCGGCTCGCTGACGACGTATCACCCGGCTTCCGAAAGTTGGGCAACGTGGAAAGATGGATGTTATGGGCGCGGCCGATACCCGATTCCAGCATGCCGCCGCACCAGACGGGAACATCGTAAGCGGCGGCGATATCGTGGATTCGAATCGCCTCGGCAATGCCGCCGACACGACCGACCTTGATGTTGATGACACGCGTCGCGTCAGCCTGGAGTGCCCTGCGGGCATGACCGACGCTCCTGATGCTTTCATCGAGACAAATCGGCGTTCTGAGGCGGCGTTGCAGCAGGGCGTGGTCGGCGATGTCGTCGTGGGCTAGCGGCTGCTCGACATACTCGAGATGGAAATCGTCGAGCCGGCCAAGCACGGCCCAGTCGGAGAGACGGTAGGCACTATTGGCGTCAACGGACAGCCTGATGGTCGGGAAAGCTCGCCGCACCGCTTCCAGAAGCTCGATGTCGTGACCGGGCATGATCTTCAGCTTGATGCGCTTGTAGCCCTGCGCCACGTGGCTCTCCACCCGCGCCAGCGTGCCATCGATCGGACCGATGCCGAGCGACACACCCACGTCCACCGCGCTGCCCGAACCGCCGATCAATGTCTTGAGAGGCAGATCTAGCCACTTGGCCCAGAGATCCCAGAAGGCCATTTCGACGGTCGCCAGCGCCATGCGATTGCCGCGCCAGGGGGAAAGCAGCTTTTCAACGGCCGCGGGATTGTCGAGCGACCGTCCCATCAGCGACGGCAGGATGGTCTCGCCGATGAGATCCATGGCACCGGCGATCGTCTCCTCGAGAAAATCGGGCAGCGGATCCATCACGCCCTCGGCGTAACCTTCGAGCCCCCCAGCCGAAAGCGTCACCAGAGGGAAGACGCGCTCGGTCATGGTACCGGTGGAAATGGTGAAGGGATTGATCAGCGGCAGCCGGACGAGCCTCAGTTCGGCGCGTTCGATCGGCGGAAGAGCACGGGGCATCGGCAGAACCTCCGGAAGGACCGGCGGACGGTAGGCTTCTGCAAGTTTCTTTGCAAGATTGACACTTGGCAATTTCCCTGTCAGCGTCGCCGCAAACCTTCAAGGGGAGCTCGGCGTGAAGGAGCGGCGCGGCACACTGGAAATGAGCGGCTCAGGCGCCGAGCTTCGCCGCCGCATCGAGGAAAGCCTCGCCAACGCCACGCGGACCGAAGCGGCCATCGCGGGCTTTTTCCTCAGCGATCTTTCAAGCCTGCCATTCGAGACTGCCGGATCGGTTGCGCGCCGCATCGGCGTGTCGGAGGCCTCCGTCGGCCGCTACTGCCGCGCCATCGGCTTCCGTCATTTCAAGGACCTCAAGACGTCGCTAAGAGGCGATCTGGGCGACCGGGCCTTTCTGATCGGCGATCGCTTGCGCGATTTCGCCCAACGTAGTCAGGCCGGCGAGAGCAAAGCTCTCGAAAAGGAGATCGCGGCCATCGTGGCCAATCATGAGCTCGCCGGAACTCCTGCCTTCCGCGCCGAGGCTACTCGACTTGCCACCGCTCGCAGCGTATTTGTCGCCGGCTTCCAGACCGAACGTGGCCATGCTCAATATCTGGCGCATGGCCTCTCCTATCTCCGGCCGGCTGTCCATCTGATGGATGCAGCGGACGGAACCTTTGCCGATCTTCTGCTCGATGCGCCGGAAGAGGCAGCCCTGGTGATCATCGATGGCCGACGCTATTCGCGTCTTGCCCGTCATCTTGGCATTGCTGCCAGAGCCGCCGGTGCACACGTGGCGCTGATTACCGATCCCTATTGCACCTGGGGCCGCGAGGCGGCCGATGAAATGTTCATCGTCCAGACCGACTTCGACCAGTTCTGGGACGCGACCTCAGCCATGGCGAGCCTCGTCGGACTCCTCGTCAATGCGGTGTTCGCCGAGTTGGGCCCCGAGGTAGAAACACGCCTCAGCGCCGTCTCCGCCCTTTACGGCGATTTCATCGGGCACACCACCACCGGCGGGAGCGGCCCGAGCCGCCCGGCACGGCAGCCGACCACAAGCCGGCCACGTCGCAAGGCAGACCCGAGCCGCAAGTAAACCTCGCCAGGAATCACTGGGCGAGAAGCAACTCGTCGTCCTTGCAACCTTGGGCGCGAAAGGGCCGTCGCCGCGTCGGCCCAACACCCAGCGCCTCAAGATCCCCATCAAGCCGAAGCAGATCGGCTTCCCCGAGCAACAACGGATGCACCGTCGTGCGGGCGTCGAAGACGACGCCGCTCTGGACAAGGGTGATGAGGCTCTCGCGGGCGCGCAAGCCGCTTCCTGCAACGCCTGTCACGCGTTGATAGTCGGCAAACGGCGCCTTGACGTCGAATCCCACCCAATCGACAAGTGGCAACACCTTCGCAAGCCGCTCGGGATAGGGACCGGCTGTATGCAGGCCAACGCGGAAGCCGAGCGCCCTAACAGCCGCGATCGCCTCGGGCAACCTGGTCTGCAGGGTTGGTTCTCCGCCCGAGAACACCACGCCGTCGAGCAGTCCGCGTCTTTCGCCGAGAAACGACAAGATCGCGCGCCAGGTCGGCCCGGCGCCCCGGCCGGGCCGCATGAGGTCTACGTTATGGCAGTAGCGACAAGCGAGCGGGCAGCCTTGGCAGAAAACCGTGGCAACCAGCTCGCCCGGCCAGTCGCAGGCGGACAGCGGCGAGAAGCCGCCGACCGCCAGACCATCAGCGACCATGATCGAGACTCTTGCCTTCGACGAACGAAGTCCGCTCGGCGAACTCGCTTTTCTTGCCCTTGTTGAAGGACGAGACGGGACGGTGATAGCCCATCACCCGCGTCCAGATCTCGCAGGGTTGCCGCTCTTCTTCGGCGAGCAGCATGGCGGTGTCGGTCTCGATGGCAGAAAGTGGCTTGTTCATTTCATGTCTCCTTCGGAAAGGGGTCACTCGGCAGCGGCGCGCTTCTCAGCGAGCTTCTCCGTGTCGCAGATCGGGCAGAACTCATGTTCGCCAGCGAGATAGCCATGCTTGGGACAGATGGAAAAAGTCGGCGTCACCGTGATGTAGGGTAGCCGGAAGTTTTCGAGCGCCCGCCGGACCAGCTTCTTGCAGGCCTCGGCCGACGACACGCGCTCCCCAAGGTAGAGATGCAGCACGGTGCCACCGGTATAGCGGGTCTGAAGTGGCTCCTGACGACGGAGTGCCTCGAAGGCATCGTCGGTAAAACCAACGGGCAGCTGGCTGGAGTTGGTGTAGTAAGGCGCATCCGGCGTACCGGCCTGCAGAATGTCGGGAAACCGCTTCTTGTCTTCCCGAGCAAAGCGATAGGTCGTTCCCTCCGCGGGCGTGGCTTCGAGGTTGTAAAGATGGCCCGTCTCTTCCTGGAAGGCGACGATCCGCTCGCGGACATGATCGAGCAGGCGAATGGCAAAGGCCTCGCCCCATGCCGTCGTGATGTCCTCGGTATCACCGGTGAAGTTGCGGATCAGTTCGTTGATGCCGTTGAGGCCAAGCGTGGAGAAATGATTTCGGAGCGTACCGAGATACCGCTTCGTATAGGGAAAGAGACCATCGCCCATCAGGCGTTCGATGGTCTTGCGCTTGATTTCCAGACTGGTGCGACCGATGGCCAGGAGGTCGTCGAGGCGGCGGAACAATCCGTTCGCGTCTCCCTTGTGCAGATAGCCGAGCCTGGCGCAGTTCAGCGTGACCACGCCGACCGATCCCGTCTGCTCGGCCGAACCGAACAGTCCATTGCCGCGCTTGAGCAACTCCCTGAGATCGAGTTGCAATCGACAGCACATCGAGCGGACCATGTTCGGCGTCAGCTCTGAGTTCAGGAAATTCTGGAAATAAGGCAGCCCGTACTTGGCCGTCATCTCGAAGAGGCGCGTTGCGTTGTCGCTCTCCCAGGGAAAATCGGACGTGATGTTGTAGGTCGGGATCGGGAAGGTGAAGACACGGCCCTTGGCGTCCCCCTCCGTCATCACTTCCATGTAGGCGCGGTTGATGAGATCCATCTCCGGCTGCAAGTCGCCATAGCGGAACCCCATTTCGACACCGCCGATGATCGGCACCTGGTCCTTGAGGTCGTCGGGGCACACCCAGTCGAAGGTAAGGTTGGTGAACGGCGTCTGCGTCCCCCAGCGCGAGGGAACATTGAGATTGTAGATCAACTCCTGGATCGATTGCCGGACGTCTTCGTAGGAAAGCCGATCCTTGCGAACGAAGGGAGCCATGTAGGTGTCGAAAGACGAAAAGGCCTGGGCTCCAGCCCATTCGTTCTGCAATGTGCCGAGAAAATTGACGATCTGACCGACAGCGCTCGAAAGATGCTTCGGCGGTCCTGCTTCCACCTTGCCCGGTACACCGTTCAGCCCCTCGGTCAATAGCGTGCGCAGCGACCAGCCGGCGCAGTAGCCCGAGAGCATGTCGAGATCGTGAATGTGAATGTCGCCGTCGCGATGTGCCTTGCCGACTTCCGGAGGGTAGACGTGGGAGAGCCAATAGTTGGCGGTCACCTTGCCGGAGACGTTGAGAATGAGGCCGCCGAGCGAGTAGCCTTGGTTGGCATTGGCGTTCACCCGCCAATCGGCGCGCTCGAGATACTCGTCGATCGAGGACACCACGTCGACGACGGCGTTGGCATCGCGGCGAAGGCGTGCCCGCTGCTCACGGTAGACGATGTAGGCGCGGGCCGTGGCAAAATGATTGGCGGAAATCAGCACCTGCTCGACGATGTCCTGGACCTCTTCGATCGACGGCGTACGCCCGACGAAGCGGTGGGCGACCACTTTCACGGCCTGCATCGCAAGGAGTTGCGCCTCGGCGCTGGAAAACTCGCCAGTGGCGGCTCCGGCACGCTCGATCGCCGAGCAAATCTTGTCGGCATCGAAGGGTGCGAGCGCGCCCGATCGCTTGAGGACGCTGAGAGGCGGCTTGACTGGAGTGATTTCCGACATCGTTCCTTGCACCGAATGAAGGGCAGAGAACGAGGGAGCGCAGCCGGCACGACGGACGGAGCCGAGCTCCGGGCACGTGTCGACGACGATCCAACGGTGCACCCCGCCCGAGGACATTTCAACGGGCCGGGGCAGGTCTCCTGGCTTGCGGGTCAACGCGACCGATCCGTCTTCCCAGCGCCTGGCGCCAGTGACAAAGGTGGATCGTTCCCTTCCCGCCTACAGTTGCGGGGGCAGCGCTGGTATTTGACCAGCTTCCCTCTTCGCTCCAGATGTTGTGGCATCTGGAGAACCTCGGCTCAATTTATGGTATCCACCGGCGAATGAGTCGGGTCAATGCACCTCGGCTGCCTCTCGTATTTCTCCTGAGGTGGCCTGTGCATAGTTCCTGGGCGCGCTCGCCCCGGCGGTCGAATCGGGACGGGCTCTACCCCGTGCAAACGCGAATATCCGAACCGTGCCGACGGATGCGGATCTCGCCGATGTAGCCGTTGCCAAATAGCTCACCGACACGGAAGGAAGAGGCGTGCGTGATGGCAACTCCCCAACGCCAATGGCGCGAGCCGTGCCGGACGCGGCCGTATATCGAGACCTTCCAAAATGCAAAGCGCCCCATCCTTGCGGATCGGGCGCTCGATATTCTTGAATCGGTTGGTTGTCAGAGACCGGCGATCCGGCTGCTGCCTGCGCGGACATACTGACGCTCACGGAATTCCGAACCGAAGCCGCGCACGTAGCTAGTGTCCCGCTCGACGGCGCGAGACTCGCGGAACGTCCTGTTGAGGGGAGCCTGGGCGAACATCTCGGTTTCCTTTCCTTATGCCGAACCACCATTGTCCGGCGCCGCTGATATAGGCTGTCACCCGCATATACGAAAGTCGCATTCACTGAAGGCCGACCAAAGAAAATCTAAAAACCTCGTTAGCTTATCCTTTACCTTTCCGGAGACGCGTGCAGGGCATGTGGCCTTCCGCTGGTCAGCCAAGGTGCGACGGCACGGCCGGAACCCGGCGCCCCGGCCAGATGTTGTTCGTCCTTGAGTGCCACAGGCAGACGACGCACATCGGCAAACGCCATCCCCTGTTTCCGATCACGCCCGACCGTTTCAAAGAAGGATTTGCTCCATAGTGACGACCGAATCGCCCGTCACATCCTCCGCCGCCTCGCCGCAATCGAAGGCACATGATCCCAGCGTGGAGACGCTTCTCGAGTTCCGGCATCGCCATGGACCAGAGCCGGAAGAAATGCCCCGCCGGCCTTACTGGCGCCGCCGCCTGCGACAGCTCTATGTCGGAACGGATCCGCAGGCGGTGCGGTTTCAATGGGCGTTCGCCACGGTGGACCTGATTATCATCGGGTTCTTCATTTTAAGCCCGGTGCTGCAGGAGCGGCCGGCGTTTCTGTGGCTCGACTATGCCGTTGCCTTTGTGCTGGCCATCGATCTGACTGCGCGGGGAACGGCAGCTCTCAGCCTGCGACAGTGGTTAAGGCGACCCTCTGTCTGGGTGGATTTTGTCGTGTTGGGAACGCTCCTGGCTCCCCTCTGGATCGCCAACCTCGGTTTCCTGCGCATCCTGCGTCTCTGGACTTTATCGAAGAAAGACATTTTCTGGCGTTCGTTACGCCGGCGTGGCTACCCGGAGTGGGAAGACGTCGGACGAGCATCGATCAATCTCATCACCTGCCTCTTCGTCATCACTGGCTTCGTCTACACCGCCTTCGCCCGCCCCGGCTCGGGCATGGAAGGGTGGATCGATGCGCTTTACTTCACCGTAGCCACCGTCACCACCACCGGCTTTGGCGATATCACGCTGCCCGGTACGGCCGGCAAGCTGACATCCATCGTCACCATGATCGTCGGCATCTCGCTGTTCGTCCGCCTCGCCCAGGCGCTGTTTCGCCCTTACAAGATCACTTTTCGCTGTCCGAAATGCGCCCTCATGCGGCATGAACCGGACGCGGTCCATTGCAAGGCCTGCGGCCATCTCCTGGCAATTCCTGACAATGGCGATGAATGAGGGCGCCCAAGTCGCTGTTCGGTGATCGGTAACCCTCCGGCTGGACAAGAGACTCTTTATCTCGCTTGATGCCGCCGAACCATGGTCGCGCCGCCCTGAGCGGCGTATCATGAGCGAGCCCGACAAAGAGGAACCGCCATGACCGAAACGCTGAGCCAACTGCGCCGGATCGCACAGGACCGAACCCTCAGCTTCAAGCAGAAGGAGCATGCGCTGGCTGTCGCGGCCGAGAATATGCTGCCCTACGTGTTGCTGGATGCCGAGACGCGCGCCGCGCTCGATGAGCGCATCATCTGCGACATGTACGAAGGGAACGCTCCCTACAAGCCGCGCTACGTCCTGCCCGATTACGAAGTGGTCCTGAAAAACGGTTCCGCTCACCTGGAACTGCCGAAGCCGGAAACGCTTGACGAGGCGATCAACACGCTGCAGATCGCCTACCACCACGTGCCCTCGGTGACCGGCATGCCGGTGTTCATCGGCCATCTCGATGCACTATTGCTGCCCTTCTGCGACGATGTCTCCGACGACGACCTCTACCGCAAGATCAAGCTGTTCTGGCGCTACATCGACCGGGTGCTGCCGGATGCCTTCCTGCATGCCGACATCGGCCCGACCGATAACCGTGTCGCTCGCGCCATCCTCAGGGTCGATGCCGAACTGAAGCAGGTCGCACCCAACCTCACCTTCCTCTACGATCCCGAAGTCAGTGGCGAGGCGATGTTGCGCCTCTGCACCGACAACATCGTTGCCTGCTCCAAGCCTCATATCGCCAACCACCCTATCCATCGCGAGGTATTCGACGCGCCGGGCTATGCCATCGTCAGTTGCTACAACGCCCTGCCTCTTCGAGGTGGCGCCGCATCGCTCGCACGCGTCAATCTCAAGAAGGTCGCCGAGACGAGTACGAGCGAAATCGACTTTCTCGATGTCCAGTTGCCGAGATACGTGAACCTCAACGCCCGCCTGATGCGTGCCCGTATCGACTATCTATTTCGGCAGTCGGGCTTTTTCGATGGCAACTTCCTGGTTGAGGAAGGATGGATCGACAAGGATCGCTTCACCGCGATGTTTGGCATCTTTGCCATGGCCGAGGCGGTCAATCATCTGCAGGATCTCGCCGGCAGACCGGGCCGCTACGGACTTGACGAGACGGCGAACGCGCTTGGCCACCGGATCTCGGCGCGGCTCGCCGAACTGGTCTCCCAGGAGCCGATGGACCACCTCTGGCGCGGGGTTGCCATGCTGCATGCCCAAGCCGGTCTTTCAAGCGATGCCGGCACCACACCAGGCGTTCGCATTCCCTACGGCAGCGAGCCCGATCCGGTCAGCCACGTGCAGGCCCTGTTGCCGCACCACCGGCACTATTTGTCCGGCGTGTCGGAAATCCTCACTCTCGACGAGACGGTGCGAGCCAATCCGGAAGCGGTATTCCAACTCGCAAAGGGCGCCCTTCAACTCGGCTTCCGTGAGTTCACCGCCAATGTCGCGGGCAACGATCTGGTCCGCGTCACCGGCTTCATGATCCGTCTTTCCGACATCAAGCTCTACAATGCCGCGAAAGGATCGCGCGTCAACACGACGGCGCTGGGCGCGGAAGCGGCAGACACCGTGCATATCCTAGATCGCAAGCCGCGCGTCGTCGGACTGGAGCTGATGGCAGGTTCAGGTGTCTGACGGCATCGTCGCCGTCAGCAAGTTTCTGACCTGGTCGGTTGTCGACGGGCCGGGAAACCGCTTCGTGCTGTTCCTGCAGGGTTGCAACTATCGTTGCGTCACCTGCCATAATCCGCACACCATCGGCATCTGCAGCGATTGCGGCAGCTGTGTTGCCGTCTGTCCGTCAGGCGCCTTGAGCCGAGCCGGCCGCAAGGTCACCCACGACGCCAGTGTCTGCATTGCCTGCGACAGCTGCCTTGCTGCCTGCCCGACTCGCGCCAACCCCATGGTAAAGCGCATGACGGTGGAGGATGTGCTTGGACTTCTCCGCCGCAACGCGCCCTTCCTCAACGGTCTTACCGTATCTGGCGGAGAGGCGACGCTGCAGCTCGACTTCCTGATCGGCCTGTTCGCGGCCATCAAGGCGGCACCGGATCTTGCGCACCTGACGCTGTTCATCGACAGCAACGGTCATCTGCCCGCCGAAAGCTGGCAAAGGGTGCTGCCGCTCACCGACGGCGCGATGCTCGACATCAAGGCCTTCGACAGCGAACGTCATCGCCGCCTCACCGGGGCTGACAACGACCTGTCGCTCGCCTCAGCAAGGCTGCTAGCCGCAGCCGATAAGCTTTACGAACTGCGCTTCCTGCTGATTCCCGGCGAGACCGATCGCCCTGAAGAGATCGAGGCGCTCGCAGCGCTGGCGCACGAACTCGGTCCGGACACCCGCCTTCGGCTCAATGCCTTCCAGCACCATGGCGTGCGGGGAGAAGCCGCGAACTGGCCGGCCATGCCGCGCGAAGGTGTCGAAGCCGTCGCCGCAACCCTGAGGGCCAAGGGTATCGCCGAGGTGACCGTACCATCGGTCTGGCTACCCTGACGAAATCTCCAGCTCCCGCCCGACCGATTCTCTGGTGGATGAGCACCATCACCGTGATGTGTAACCACCTGGCCGGAAACGCTTTTTTACAAGAACTCAAAGCGAGCGGCGAACGCAGCGCTCGGTAAACAAGAGCATCGGGGCCCGACGGCAAGCGGTAACCGGGCCCGCTAAACCGGGGCCAGCAATCCGGCTTTGGCCACATTGAGAATGAAAAATGTTCACGCCCCTGAAAGTATTATTAGAAATACTTCCATGTATTCCATGTTGGGGATCGGCTGGACATGCGCGACACGGATGCAACCGGCGATGCTGAAATCTATGCCAGCCAGGCACGTTCATGCATCGAGGGCACGCCAAACGCCATAGGGGCCAATACAACGCTCACGTTGGCGCAAGTCGGCGTATTGCTTCCGGAAACGACGAGCATCTGGGTTTTCATCTGGCTGGCCATGTCGCTTGTCGTGTCGACGGGGCGAGTGCTTCACTACAGGCATATTCGTATCGTGGGCATCGAAAACTATCCTGCAGACAAGGCCTTGCGTGAGCTCAGAGCTCTCTGTCTGGCTGCAGGTTGCCTGTGGGGCGCCATTCCACTTGCCGAAATCGGCGGCAACATCACCGCGTCCACTTTGGCTTTCTCGGCTTTCATCGTCGTCGGAACGACATCGACAGCCCTGACCCAAAACCTTTCCTACGCGCCGGCCAACCTTCTGTTCATGCTGCCGGCCCTGCCGCCGATGGCCGTTGCCCTGTTTGCCACGGGGGCATGGGCGGCTTACATCATCGGCGCCGATATCGTGCTGCTCGTGTGGCTGTTCACAAACCAGGCCTTCCGAAATGCAGGGGCTTATTGCGAGAGGGAGCGCCTTCGGCTCTCCGCCCTTTCGCTGGCGAACTCCCTTGGCGAAGCCAATCGGGAGATCGTCGCGGCCAATGCCCGGCTTGGCCAGTTGGCGACGCACGACGTTCTTACCGGCCTGAACAACCGCGCCTCGTTCAACCAGGAACTCGAACAGCGCATTCAAGCGTTGACCGGTGACGGTCAGGGGATGGCACTGGCAATCATCGATCTCGATAACTTCAAGGTCATAAACGACACCCAGGGACACGCAGCCGGTGACCAAGCCTTGCGCAAGATTGCGAACCGTTTTGATGCGATACGAGTTGGCGACCAGTTTCTTGCCCGGCTCGGCGGAGACGAGTTCGCGATCATCATACCCGGTCCGGACGCGCTCGACGTGGCGACCGCCCTCGCCAACAGCTTGGTGGCCAAGGTCGGAGAACCGATTGAAGCTGGCGGTCACGAGCCCATCGTCGGAGCCTCGGTCGGACTGGCCCTTTTTCCCGAGCATGCTCGCTCGCCAAACGAGTTGTTCGCCTCGGCCGATATCGCACTTTATGAAGCCAAGCGTCGAGGAAAGAACCGGGTGGCGGTTTTCGACATTGCAATGAAGCGGACGCTCGAACGCCAGCAACGTCTCGAAAGCGACATCGCCATAGCCATTTCAGCCAATCAGCTCGGCGTTGTCTTCCAGCCGCAGATCAATCTGAAAACGGGCGACACCGTAGGTCACGAAGCTCTCATCCGCTGGTCCCATCCAGACCTCGGGAACGTAGCCCCGCCGGAAATTGTCGCAGCAGCCCAGAACGCCTATCTCGATGATCGCCTCACCGCCTATGTACTCGAGAAGGCGTGTGATTTTCTCGCCAGACTGTCAGCCGCCGGCGACAATACGAGTATCGTTGCGATCAACATTTCACCGGTCGAGTTCCGTCACTCCTCGCCCGCTCAGACCGTCATCGACGCTCTATCGCCTCGTGGGATGGATCCCCGACGGATCGAGATCGAAATTACCGAGGAAGCCATTCTCGACTTCAATCTCGCCGAGGCCGATCTATCGCGGCTGGCAAGCATCGGGGCGCGAATCGCCATCGACGATTTCGGAGCCGGCTATTTCTCTTTGGCGTCCGTGTCGGCCCTGCCCCTCCATCGACTGAAGATCGACCGCTCCTTCATAACAGGTATCGACGCCAGCCCACGGCACCAGTTGGTGGTGGAGAATATACTCGCGCTGGCGCGAAAACTCGGTGTCGTCGCCATCGCCGAAGGAATAGAGACCGAGGCAGAAGCACATACATTACGACAGCTAGGGTGCATGGAAGGGCAAGGCTACCTGTTCTGCCGCCCCGTGGACGCCGCCACCGCCCTTGACCGGTTGACACCGAAGAAGGCCATCGCATCCGGTTGAACGCCTCGTCCGGCGCATCCATAAGGAAACATAAATCTCGGAAAAATGGCGGAGAGGGAGGGATTTGAACCCCCGATACCCTTGCGAGTATGCCGCATTTCGAGTGCGGTGCAATCGACCACTCTGCCACCTCTCCGCGGTGCTCTTTGGGATATTATCCCGGTCGAAAGCGGCGCGGACCATAACCGCGACCAAAGCCTCTGGCAAGAGGGGCAAAAGCCGATCGGAACGCTTTTTTGAACCGCCTCGCAGCGCAATCGGCGCCTCGTGGGCAACGGTTGGCGGAAATGCTTCCTTCGGCGTTGACCGGTCGGGGCTTTCCGTGTAGGGAAAACGCGGCTGAAAGGGAGCCCGGTCAACTGTCCGGGCTTTTCTCTTTTGCCGAAAAGTCGCGCGCCCATGCAGGTGCGGCGCGGCCAAGAACCATCTGAAGAAGGACTGGCATGACCATGTTCGCAGTGATCAAGACCGGCGGCAAGCAGTACAAGGTTGCCGTTGACGACGTGTTCGACATCGAGAAGATCGAGCTTGAGGACGGCGCCGCCGTCACCTTCGACGAAGTGCTGGCCGTCGGTTCCGACGCAGGCGTTACCGTCGGAGCCCCCACCGTTGCCGGCGCCACCGTCGTCGCAGAGGTGGTCGAGCAGACCCGCGGTCCCAAGGTGATCTCCTTCAAGAAGCGTCGCCGCCAGAATTCGAAGCGCAAGCGCGGTCATCGGCAGCTCCTGACCACGGTGAAGATCACCGCGATCAACGCCGCCTGACGAAATTCCTTTCCGACACACTGCTGCCGGAACCTGACCCGATAACCGTCCATCTAGGTGTTGAGCGCCGAACGGCTCCGCCAGTGGACGATACGACAGACAGGAGACTGAAATGGCTCATAAGAAAGCAGGCGGCTCGTCCCGTAACGGTCGCGATACCGCCGGTCGACGCCTCGGCGTGAAGAAGTTCGGCGGCGAAGCCGTCATTCCCGGCAACATCATTATTCGTCAGCGCGGCACTCAATGGCATCCGGGCGCCAACGTCGGCATCGGCGTCGATCACACGATCTTCGCCCTCAAGGAAGGCAACGTGTCCTTCGCCACCAAGAGCAACGGCCGAGTCTATGTCTCGGTCGTACCAACGACGGCGGCAGCTGAGTAAGCCGGATGGAGCTGAAGCGGCCCGCCGGCGTCCCACGGACCCGGACGGACCGCGATCCAAGCGCGCGATGTAACAGGGGAAGTGGGGCGCCACTTCCCCTGATTTCATTTGGAGCGCTAGGAGAGCCCCATGTCGGAACTGAGCGAGACCGAGGAGCCTGACAGTCCTTGCGGCTGGCCGCTGATGGCGGCGGTAAGGCCGGCAATCGAGACACGACGGTTGATCCTGAGACCACCCGTCGAAGAGGACGCCGAAACAATCGCGCATCTTGCGAACTCCGCCGCCGTGGCCCGGAACCTTGTCGGCATGCCTCACCCCTATCGCATCGAGCATGCGCGGGCTTGGCTTGCCGAGCCGGTTGACCCACGCGGCCAGCGTCACCTTGTCTGCCGCAAGGGGTTCAACGCGGCGCCAACCCCGATCGGCGTTGTCACCCTCGATATGCGCGGACGGGCGGGGCCCGGCTGGATAGGTTGCTGGCTCGGCGAACGTCACTGGGGACAAGGATTCGCCACGGAAGCCTGTCACGCCGCAATCGATTATGCCTTTGTTCACCAGAGACATGAGAGATTGCTGTTTGCCTGCCGCGTGACCAACTCGGCGGGACGACGGGTGATCGAGAAATGCGGGTTCCAGATGGTTGCGCAAGAACTGGCCTCGGTGGTCGGCAGCGGCGCGGCAGTGGCCATCGATCGTTTTCGCATTGATCGCAGCACCTGGGAGAGTATCAGAGCCTGGGAGCCTTTGCGGGTCCACGACCATGCGGCTGAAAGAGCCGGATTGGACGAGCGGCATGCGGGTTTTCGGACACCGGTGGATCGGATTTGAGCCGCGCGGAGCCGAAAGGCTTCCGGATGTCAAATTCTCCACTGGATCAGTGAGTACTAGTGAGTCGGATTTCTCATCCGCCGCAATGTTGAAGCCAATGCGGATGATAAAACCGGACCGCTAGAGAGGTGAGTACGGAATGAAGTTGCTTTCCGGTGCCTTTGGTTCCTGGCGACCGCGCGCGGCTCTCTCCCCGCGCATCGAGACAGGCCGCCTCGTTCTCAGGCCGCTCGAGCCCGTCGATGCCGAAGCCATCGCGGTCTATCTCGGTGATATCGAGGTGGCGCGCTGGCTCGTTCGCGTACCGCACCCCTTCTCCATCGAAGACGCCGCCGATTTCATCAACCAGTGCTGCACGACTGCCAGCCTCGGCACAGCCACAACCCTTGGCCTCGTCGTGCGCGGCGATGATCGTGCCATCCTGCGGGGCATAGTAGCGCTGCACAGCCTCGACACCCGACCTGAAATAGGCTTCTGGCTCGGCCGGCCTTTCTGGGGACATGGATTGATGAGCGAGGCAGTCGACGCCACCCTGACCTGGGCCTATGCAAGCCTCGATGTCGACGACATCGCAGCCGGGGCCTTCCAGGGCAACGTGGCCTCGCTGACGATCCAGGCACGCCAAGGCTTCGAAGTCGTCGGCATGAGCCGCCGCCCATCGCTGATCGAAGAGCGGCTGCTTGACCACGTCGATACGCGTTTGACTAGGGCGCGCCACGCGGCCCGACCGTGGCGACCGTAACCCTCGGCTCCGCGTTATCCCAAAAATCCGTTCATTTTCGTCGCACGATGCTCTAAAGGGCAAGCTGCGGCCTACCTCAAAGCGGTGGGCAGTGCGGCGTCGACCGAAATCACAGGCAACTGGCAGCGCAAGACAAGGCGCGGCTCCGGCTGCCATTCCAGGAAAGTCCCGATGAAGTTCCTCGATCAAGCCAAGGTCTACGTCCGTTCCGGCGATGGCGGAGCCGGAGCCGTATCGTTCAGGCGTGAGAAGTTCATCGAGTTCGGCGGGCCGGATGGCGGCGACGGCGGCCGCGGCGGCGACGTGTGGGCCGAATGCGTCGGCGGCCTCAATACCCTGATCGATTATCGCTATCAGCAGCACTTCAAGGCGAAGACGGGCGGTCATGGCATGGGCCGCGACCGGCACGGCGCCAAGGGGGGCGACATCGTGCTGAAGGTACCGGTCGGCACTCAGATCATCGAGGAAGACGGCGAGACGCTTCTTGCCGACATGGTCGAGATCGGCCAGCGGGTACTGCTCGCCAAAGGCGGAAACGGCGGCTTCGGCAATGCCTATTTCAAAACGTCGACCAACCAGGCACCGCGCCGGGCCAATCCGGGCTTGCCCGGCGAAGAGAAGTGGCTATGGCTGCGCCTGAAGCTGATCGCCGACGCAGGCCTTGTCGGACTGCCCAACGCGGGCAAGTCAACCTTTCTTGCCCGCACGACGGCTGCCAAGCCAAAGATCGCCGACTACCCTTTCACCACGCTTCACCCCGGCCTCGGCGTGGTCCGCATCGATGCGCGCGAGTTCGTGCTCGCCGATATTCCCGGCCTGATCGAGGGAGCCCATGAAGGCATAGGGCTTGGCGATCGCTTCCTCGGCCACGTCGAGCGCTGCGGTGTCCTGCTGCACCTCGTGGATGCCAGCCAGGAGGATGTGGTCGATGCCTGGCGCACGGTGCGAGCAGAACTCGATGCCTACGACGAGGCGCTTGGCGAGAAACCCGAGATTGTTGCCCTGTCCAAGTGCGAGCTGGTGCCTGAGGACGAACTCGCCGCCAAGGCCAGGAAGCTGAAGCGGGCCGCCAAGGCAACGCCCATTCTTCTGTCAGCGATCACCGGCACCGGCGTCGAAGCTGTCTTGCGCGCCATGGCAACAGCCGTCGAAACCAGCCGGGCTGAGAACGAGGAATCGCGGGCGGCGACCGCAACGCGCATCTGGCAGCCCATTTACCGCGATAGCGATGACGACAGAGACGACGATGACGACGACTATTGAAGCTTTCACCGGGCCGCTGTCCGGCTATCGCCACGTGGTGATCAAGATCGGCTCGGCCCTGCTTGTCGAAGGGCGTTCCGGGACGTTGAAGCGCACCTGGATGGAGAGCGTCGCCGCCGATGTCGCACGTCTGCGGGCCGGTGGCGCCGACGTCCTCCTTGTCTCTTCGGGCGCCATTGCCATGGGACGCGGCGTACTGAAGTTGCCCAAAGGCAAGTTGAAGCTGGAAGACAGCCAGGCCGCCGCCGCAGTCGGACAGATTGCCTTGGCGAAAGCCTGGGCCGAAGTGCTCGGCGACCACGACATCACTGCCGGCCAGATCCTGCTGACCCTCGGCGACACCGAAGAGCGACGCCGCTATCTCAACGGGCGCGCCACCATCGGCAAGCTCCTGAAGCTCGGCGCCGTGCCGGTGATCAACGAAAATGACACGGTGGCCACCACCGAAATCCGCTATGGCGACAACGACAGGCTTGCCGCCCGCGTCGCCGCCATGATGGGTGCCGACCTTCTGGTTCTGCTCTCGGATATCGATGGCCTCTATACGGCACCGCCACAGGCCGATCCCAATGCCACGTTGATTCCGGTGATCGATCGCATCACGCCGGAGATCGAAGCCATGGCCGGTGGTGCCGCTTCGGAACTGTCACGCGGAGGCATGAAGACCAAGATCGACGCCGGCAAGATCGCCACCGTCGCAGGAACGGCGATGATCATCGCTTCGGGCAAGGTGGCGGCGCCGCTCTCCCGCATTGATGCGGGCGGACCACACTCGCTGTTTCGCGCCGAGGCCAACCCGGTTACCGCCCGCAAGGCCTGGATCGTCGGTCACATCGACGCACCCGGCGTTCTGACGATCGACGCTGGCGCCGTTCGCGCCTTGAAGCAGGGGCGCAGCCTGCTGCCGCCTGGCGTTACCCGGGTCGAGGGTGATTTCCACCGCGGCGACACGGTCATCGTGGTCGACGAGGCCGGTGTCGAGCTGGCCCGTGGCCTCGTGGCCTATGATGCCGAAGATGCGCGCCGTATCCGCGGCCAGAACTCGGCAGTGATCGAAGATATCCTCGGAGCGCCCGGCCGCACCGAAATGATCCACCGCGACGACCTTGTCCTGAAGGGTGACATCGGAGACTGATAATGACCGCAACGACCGACGTTTCCGTTCATGACCTGATGGTCGACATGGGGCGACGCGCTCGCGCCGCCGCCCGCCGCCTCGCCCGCGCAACCACCAGGGAGAAGACAGCGGCGCTCACCGCCATGGCTGCCGAGGTCCGCGCCAGGGAGGCCGACATTCTCGAGGCCAACGCCATCGACGTCGCCGCCATGAAGGAAAATGGCGTCGCCGCATCCTTCCTGGACCGCGGCACGCTTGACCCGTCTCGCGTCGAAGCAATCGCCAAGGCGCTCGAGGAAATTGCTGCCCTGCCCGATCCGGTCGGACGCGTGCTTGCCGCCTGGACACGGCCGAATGGGCTTGCCATCGAGCGCGTGGCAACGCCGCTCGGTGTGATAGGCATCATCTTCGAAAGCCGGCCCAACGTGACCGCCGACGCGGGTGCCCTCTGCGTGATGGCCGGCAATGCCGCCATCCTGCGCTGCGGTTCCGATTCGCTTCGCTCATCACAGGCGATTCTCACCGCGCTTGCCGCCGGTCTTCGCGCCGCTGGCCTGCCCGACGACGCCATTCAGCTGGTGCCGATCAAGGATCGCGCCGCGGTCGGCGAGATGCTCACCGGTCTCGGCGGGTCGATCGACGTCATCGTTCCGCGTGGCGGCAAAAGCCTCGTTGCCCGCGTGCAGGCCGAAGCGCGGGTGCCGGTGTTCGCCCATCTCGAAGGCATCTGCCACATCTACGTCGACCGGGCGGCTGACCTCGACATGGCCATCGCCGTCACCGTCAATGCAAAACTTCGACGCGTCGGCGTCTGCGGCTCGGCCGAGACGCTGCTCGTCGATAGCGCCGTGGCGGATACGCACCTCCTGCCGATTCTGAAGGCGCTTCATGAACGCGGTTGCGAAATCCGGGCGACGGAAGAGATCCGCACACGCTTCCCCTCGGCCGTGCCGGTCACGGATGCGGACTGGTCGACGGAATACCTGGCGCCGATCATTTCGGTAACGCTGGTTGACGGCGTCGATGCTGCCATCGAGCACATTGAAACCTACGGCTCGCATCATACGGACAGCATTATTACGGCCGACGAGGCCACCGCCGCTCGCTTCCTGGCGGGCGTCGACTCGGCGATCGTGCTCCACAATGCTTCGACGCAGTTCGCCGACGGCGGCGAGTTCGGCATGGGTGCCGAAATCGGCATCGCAACGGGAAAGATGCACGCGCGCGGTCCGGTCGGCGTCGAGCAGCTGACATCCTTCAAATACCGCGTACGCGGCAACGGCCAGACGCGACCTTGACGACACTTCGCCTTCCAGCCACGTTTCCAGGCATGCGCATCGGTCTCTACGGCGGGTCTTTCAACCCACCGCATCGAGGGCATGCTCACGTGGCACGGCTGGCTCTCCAACGTCTGGGACTTGATCGAATCTGGTGGCTGGTCAGCCCCGGTAATCCTCTGAAGTCGACCGAAGGCTTGCCAGACGTCGGCCAACGTCTCGCCGCGGTAAGGCGCATTGCCAACCATCCGCGCGCCGTGGTGACCGATCTCGAGGCGCAACTGGGCACCCGCTACACGATTGACCTCGTCCGCCGCCTGAAGGCGCTCAGACCAGCGGTCCGCTTCGTGCTGGTCATCGGCGCTGACAACTGGGCCACCTTCCATCGTTGGGGCGGATGGCGCGAGATTGCCCACCTCGTCCCGATCGCCGTCATAGACCGACCTGGCGCAACCTTCTCGGCATTGGCCTCGCCAGCGGCCCGCATGTTCGCCAAGGCCCGCGTCCCTGAGCCGGATGGCCGTTTGCTGTCGACCCTTACGCCGCCCGCCTGGATGTTCATCGCCGGTGTCAAGGTACCGCTGTCTTCGAGCGATCTTCGTCGGTCGGCCGGTCAGGCCTAGCCTTTGGTTCCGGTCGATCTTGAAAACGTCACCATCAAGGTTCATCCTTTTATCGTCCGCGATCGTCGGCATGGGGCCGGCCGTTGCGGCCACTTCACGAGGTGCCCCCCTGAGCATGCCCTTCACTGAGAGCGCCTACAGCGCCAACTCGTTTGCCGACGTCGCTGCGTTCTCCGGCGATGTCCCCCCTCTTCCTCGATCCCTGCTCGACACGATTCTCACCAGCCTTGACGATGCCAAGGCCGAGGAGGTCGTTGACATTGACGTCGCCGCCAAGACGCCGATCGCCGACCACATGGTGATCTGCACGGGCCGCTCCAGCCGCCATGTCGGCGCCATAGCCGACCATCTGGTCAAGGATTTGAAGGATGCCGGCTTTGGCAGCGTTGCCGTCGAGGGCCAGCCGACCTGTGACTGGGTACTGATTGACGCCGATTCCGTCATTGTTCACGTCTTCCGCCCGGAAGTGCGTGAGTTCTACCATCTTGAGAAGATCTGGGCGCCGGATTCAGCGCCTGCCGTGGGCCGCCGTTGAGGCGTGTGCCCAAAAGTGCGGAACTTTTGGGGCAAAGCTGATACGCGATCTGGATTAGCCCGTTCGGAAGGCGCTAGACTTTTCGAACGCAGAATGATCCAGAAATGGTTCGGAAGCTTCTCATGACCCCGACGTGCGGGGCCGCTGGCCCCGCCGGTACGGTGTGTGCGCCGAACAAGAAGAGACTTATGCGCATCGCCATTCACGCTGTTGGAAAACTGAAGGCCGGTCCCGAGCGCGAGCTTGCCGACCGCTATCTCGATCGCGCCGACAAGGCCGGTCGATCCATTGGCTTTTCCTCTGTCACCGCCCGTGAAATAGTCGAAAGTCGGGCGCGTGAGGCCTTGCAGCGCAAGGAGGAAGAAGCGCGCGAGCTTCTTGCCGACCTGCCACCGGGGGCCTTGCTCATCGCCCTTGATGAACGAGGTGATTCGCCAACCTCCGAACGATTTGCCGAAATGCTGGGAGAGGCGCGCGATCGCGGCACTCCGAACACAGTCCTGTTGATCGGCGGACCGGATGGTCACGGACAGGAACTCCTGTCGCGCGCCGGTCATCGCATTTCATTTGGCCGGCTGACATGGCCACATCAGATCGTCCGCATTCTCGCCGCAGAGCAGATCTATCGTGCGGTCACTATCTTGAGTGGCCACCCCTATCATCGGCCCTGATCCGCACCGACGCCTCGCTGCCATCGAACCTTGGTTGACGAAGCGTTAACGGAAAGGCCGGTAGGCTTGACCGCTTGAACGCACAGCCACCGGACAGCCCACCGTCCATGCCGCCCGAAATGCGACGTCCTGGAGCCTATCGCCTCGTTATCGCCGCCGTTGTCGCGGCGCTGCCGAGTCATGTCCTGGCTCAAGACGGCTTGCCACCCGAGGCGACCGCTTTCGCGCCAGCAACCAACATGGTCAGGCCGACTTCTGTCTCAACGAGCGCCACCGACAGTGATCGCCTGGACGCCGAGCGTGCGTTGAAAGATCAGGAGCTGGCCAAGCTGCGCAGCTCCATGGAGCTTTCGGCCGAGAAGCAGGCGGAAATAGCCGCCGAGATCGCCGGCCTCTCGCGTGACCAGCAGGCCCTCAACGATCAGCTCGTGACATCGGCGGCGCGCGTTCAGGCGCTGGAGCAATCCATCACCGACAGCGAGGAGCGCCTCGCCCGAGGGGCCGACAATGAGGCCCGCATTCGCAAATCGCTGGCCAGCCGACGCGACGTGCTGATTGCCGTGCTCTCCACCGCCCAGCGCATCGGGCGCCAGCCGCCGCCAGCGCTCGTGGTCAGCCCCGAAGATGCTCTGAAAGCCGTACGTTCGGCGGTCGTGGTCGGTGCCGTGCTGCCGGAGATCCGCATAGAAGCCGAGGCGCTGCAATCCGACCTCGACGCCCTCGTGACAGAGCGGACTCGCGCTGCGGCCGAGCGCGATCGCCTCCGGGCCGACGCGGCTGCCATCGCCGAGGAACGGCAACGCTTGACGCTGCTCATCGAAAAGAAAAAAGCCGAAAGCGAAGCGCGAACGGCCGATCTTGCGGCCGAGAAGGCGCGGGCGGAAGAGCTGGCCAAGAATGCCCGCAGCCTCGAGGAACTGATCGGCGGCATGAAGAAGGCGCTGCCGGCGTCACGGACCGGATCGCCAGCAACGGCGACGACTGCTCCCAGTGCCGGAAGTCGCCTTGGGCCGGCAATGGCCTTTGCCGATGCCAAGGGACGGCTCATTCCGCCCGTGCGCGGCGTCAACCTGCAGGCCTTCGGCGACGACAATGGCTTGGGCGGCATCTCGCAGGGCCAATCGATCGCCACGCGGGCCGGTGCCCGCGTCGTATCGCCGGCTGATGGTCGCGTCGTCTACGCCGGGCCATTCCGTTCCTATGGACAGCTCTTGATCCTCGACGCAGGCGACGACTATCATATCGTTCTCGCCGGCATGGAACGGATCGATGTCCAGCTGGACCAATTTGTTTTGACGGGCGAGCCTGTCGGTGTCATGGGAAGCCAGCGGCTGGCCAGCGCCGCCGCGATGGATGCCAGCGTCACGCAGCCCGTGCTTTACGTCGAATTTCGCAAAGGTGGAACTTCGATCGATCCCTCCCCCTGGTGGGTCGCATCGCAGGATCGGAAGGTCAGCGGATGATCAGAAAACTGTCGCTACTCGCAGCGGGTGCCGTACTGGGCGCCGGCGTTACCACCCTGACCCTCGAGCACCGTCTGCCCGGCTTCGGGTCGGCCGTGGCTGCCGGCGTCGATACCTATCGCCAGCTCAACCTGTTCGGCGACGTATTCGAGCGAATCCGCTCCGACTATGTCGAGGAACCCGATGAGCCCGCGCTGATCGAAGCGGCGATCAACGGCATGCTGACCTCGCTCGATCCGCATTCAAGCTACATGAATGCCAAGAGCTACCAGGACATGCAGGTTCAGACCAAGGGCGAGTTCGGCGGGCTCGGCATCGAGGTCACGATGGAGGACGGTATCGTCAAGGTGGTGACGCCGATCGACGACACACCGGCCACCAAGGCAGGCATCCGCGCCGGCGATCTGATCACCGCCATCGATGGCACCGACGTGAAGGGCCTGACCCTCAACGAAGCGGTCGACAAGATGCGCGGCCCCGTCAATTCGTCGATCACCCTCAGTGTGGTCCGCGGCACGGACAAGCCATTCGACGTCAAGATCGTTCGTGACGTCATCAAGATGCAGTCGGTGCGTTACGAGGTGAAGGAAGATGTCGGCTACATCCGCATCTCCCAGTTCACTGCCCAAACCTTCGACGGCCTCAAGACCGCCATCGACAAGATCGATGCCGCCATCCCTGCCGACAAGCTGAAGGGCTACGTGCTCGATCTGCGTAACGACCCAGGCGGCCTTCTCGACCAGGCGATCGCCGTTTCGGACGCCTTCCTCGACAAGGGCGAGATCGTCTCGACACGCGGACGCCACGACAGCGACACTCGCCGCTATGCCGCCAAGGCTGGCGAACTGGTCGGCGACAAGCCGGTCATCGTGCTGATCAATGGTGGTTCGGCCTCGGCCTCGGAGATCGTCGCCGGCGCGCTTCAGGACCATCGTCGGGCCACGATCCTCGGTACGCGCTCCTTCGGCAAGGGGTCGGTGCAGACCATTATCCCGCTGGGTTCGAATGGCGCCATCCGGTTGACCACCGCCCGCTACTACACTCCGTCGGGCAACTCTATCCAGGCCAAGGGCATTCACCCTGATATCGAGGTGCTGCAGGACCTGCCCGAAGACCTGAAAAATCAGGTAACCGAAACAAAGGGTGAGGCTTCGCTCAAGGGTCACCTCAAGAGCGAAACCGAAGGAGCGGAAGGCTCCGGCAGCCAGGCCTACGTGCCGCCGGACGCCAAGGACGACAAGCAGCTCAATCTCGCGCTCGATCTGCTGCGCGGATTGCAGGCCAATGCCGCTTTCCCGCCGAAGGGTGACGATCCCGTCGCCAACTGAGCGAAGAACAGCGGGCTGAAACTACCGATGGGCCGGGGTTCTACCTCGGCCCGTTGCGTTTCACTGGCATACCGCACGGTCGCGGATTGAACTAAGCTCCGGAAGACCGAATCAGGGCGATCGCCAATAGCCGGATTCCACGCGCCATGAACGACCTGACCAATCCTCTCGGCTTCGGCGGCTCTGGCAGCCGAAGGCTTCGCGTGCCGGTTGGCGCCATAGCCGCCGTCATTACGGCCTGTCTGTTTGCCGGCCTCGCCGTCTGGCTGATGGTGGTCAACGACCCGCTCGGCGGCGAGCCCTATGCGCGCGCCAAGATCGAGACTTCCGATACCGGATACGCGCGTGCCGACATCGCGACGGTGGGTGTGAAATCTGGCACCGGCGAGCTATTGCCTCCGCCGACGGAGAGCAAACCACAAGCCGGAGTGACGGTCGAAGGCCCGAAAGAGGCGGAGGCCACGGTAGCGTTGCCAGTTGAGGCGGATGCGGCGCTGACCGAGGCATCGCCTTTCGGACCATTGCCCCGAATCGCTGCCGACGGTCGCAAGCCGATGGACGTCTACGCCCGTCCCGTTCCCAGCTTCGTCGGTGCCTCGCCGAAAATTGCCATCGTCGTTGGCGATCTCGGCCTCAGCCAGACCGGAACACAAGAAGCGCTCTCCAAGCTGCCGCCCCAAGTGACCCTGGGCTTTGCTCCCTATGGAGCCAGCCTCGATCGTTGGACCGCCAAGGCCCGACAGGACGGGCACGAACTCTTGCTGCAGGTACCGCTCGAACCCTTCGACTATCCTGACAACGACCCTGGCGAGAACACGCTGCTGGTTGGCAAGGACGCTCGTCAGAACATCGAAAACCTGCACCGAGTCATGGGGCGACTGACGACCTACGTCGGCGTGGTCAACTATATGGGGGCCCGCTTCACATCCGAGGCAGCGGCGCTCGATCCGGTCTTGCAGGAGATCGCGCTGCGCGGGCTTCTGTACCTTGACGATGGAAGCTCGCCCCGAAGCGTCGCGGAGCAATCAGCCGGAAAATTCAAGACCGCATTTGCCAGGGCCGATCTCGTCATCGACGCTGTGCCGACCCCGAACGAGATCACAGGACGTCTGGCCCAGCTCGAACAGATTGCCCGTACGCGGGGTCTTGCTGTCGGCGTGGCCAGCGCCAGACCGGCAACGCTGAAGGCACTGACCAGCTGGACAGGCGGACTGGACAGCCGCGGCATCACGCTGGTCCCGATCACCGCCGTTCCCAAGCAGAATTGAGACGAACCATGACTTCCCGAGCCGATCTTCCCTACCGTCCCTGCGCAGGGGCCGTGCTGATCAATCGCGCCGGCCTCGTCTTCGTTGGCCATCGCGCCGACCTTGAGGACGCGCCGGAGGCCGCTCCCTGGCAGATGCCTCAAGGTGGGATCGATGAGGAGGAAACGCCGTTCGAAGCCGCCCGCCGCGAACTATGGGAGGAAACCTCGGTCCGCTCGGTCGAGCTTCTTGGCGAAGCGCCGGACTGGTATCGCTATGACGTTCCCGACGAACTTGCCACCGGCCGTTTCCAGCGGAAGTGGCGCGGACAGACACAGAAGTGGTTCGCCTTCCGTTTTCTTGGCAACGATAGTGAAATCGACATCGAGAACCCCGGCGGCGGTGCTCATCCGGCTGAGTTCTCTCGCTGGGCCTGGAGGCCGCTTCCCGAAATTCCTAGTCTCGTTGTGGCATTCAAGCGGCCAATCTACGAAAAGCTGGCTACTGCCTTCGCCAGTCTGGCGGTGCCGACATGACCGCCCGCATCCCCGCCGCCAGTGCACCGCCGAGCCCGTCGGAACGGGAACCGCTGCTGCCAGACCTACCCTATCGGCCAAACGTCGGTATCTGCCTGTTCAATGCGGAGGGGCTGGTGTTCGCGGGTAGAGCTTACGCCAATCCGTTTGGCTGGCCGGACCCGGAGATCTTCACGGACGGCGCCGACTGGGCACTGCCACAAGGCGGGATCGACCCCGGCGAGGACATCGTCGCGGCGGCCCGACGCGAACTCTGGGAAGAAACAGGGGTCCGCAGCGCCAAACTGATTGCCGTGACCGACGAATGGTGGAGTTATGACTTCCCTGTTCGCGGGGCGAGAATCCATAAGCTCTACCCATTCCGGGGACAGCGACAGCGCTGGGTGGCCTTTCGCTTCTCTGGCAGCGAAGACGAGATCACCATTGCGGCAACCCATACAGACGAGCCGCCCGAGTTTCTGGAGTGGCGTTGGCGCTCGCTCGCCGAAATGCCCTCGGTGGCCCCGTTGCATCGGCGACAGCAGTATGGCCGCGTGGCAAGCATTTTTGAGGATATAGGCGCAGCCTGAGCTTACCTGCGCCGCCGGCCGGCCACCTGGTCAGCGGCGCGGGCGAGCGTCAAAAGTGTCTCGCCTACGATATCAGCCGAAAGCACCGGATTGAGACGAGCGTCACGCGCTGCCTCACCGAGCACAACGATCGCTCTTGCAAGCCGGGCCGGTGTCCAGAGGCCAAGAGCCGTCTCCACCTTGCCTTTCCGCTTGAAAAAAACCGGCGGACGAGCGCCATTGACAGCATCGGTCGGGGAGACGCCGGAGTCCACGGCTGCACGTATTTCGTCGAGCAACATGAAATGCCGAAGCGCCGCGCCAGCAATTTGGCCGGCATCAACCCCTTCGGCCCGCGCCTTCGCCAACCCTTCGGCAAGTTCTGTCAGAGCTCCGCTGGCGGCAGCATCGATAACTTCATCCACTGCGAACGTCGAACTGTCGCCGATCAGCGTCTCGACATCGGCGAGTGTGATGGCTTCAGCTCCGTGGGCATGCAGACAGAGTTTCTGAATCTCTCCCCGCGTCATCAACCGGTCGCCACCGAGGAGCGAGACCAGCAACGCGCGCGCTTCCGGAGCAATCGAAAGCCCTGAAGCCCTTACTTCCTCATCGATCAGTGCACCAATCGATCGTTCATCGTCGGCGAAGCAGGGAATGGCATAAGCCCGGCTTTCCTGCTCGAACAGTACCCGCAGCGGATTGGATTTCTTGAGATCACCCGCTTCGACGACGATGGCCGTATCAGGCGGCGGTTCTTTGAAAAGCGCCCGGAAACGGCTCGCAAGATCCGTACGCGCCCCACCATCACGCAGAATAATGGCCCGCCGGCTTGAGAACATCGACACCGCATAAGCCTCGTCGGCGAGCCGCGATGGGTTGGCCGTGAGCTCGGACGCTTCGATGCGAACCAACGCAAAAGGATCGCCGGGGTCGGAAAAGGCAGCGGCGATCGTCTTCGCACGTTCGGAGACCAGCCCGGTATCCGGACCGTAGACAAGATAGAAAGCCACATCTTTCGGCGGCCGCGCAACGAGGCGGTCAGCCTCTTGAGCACGCGCGGCCACCATCGTCTCAGCCCTTGCCGATCAACGCCGAGGACAGGCGCAAGCGAATATCGGCCGCCGCTGCGCGAGCCGCGCGATCTTCGGCTTCCTGCGCCGATCGGACATTGGCGTAGCGCTGCGATGTCACGTCGAACGAGGACGTGGTGTAGACGTTATCCGACGTGATCACCTGCCCCGTGGCAATCTCGGTCAGCGTATAGGTCGTCGTCAGTGACACCAGTTTCGCCACCGCAATATCTTCACTGGCCCTGATGGCCAGATCCGAGACGCTTTCCGTCACGATGAGGTGCAGACGATACTTGGGTTTGACCAAAGAACCGCCACCGCGCAGCTGAAAGATCAGCTCGTTCATCAACACCTGCGGTACGCGATCGGTCTGCACATCGATGGCGATCGAGGCGAGCTCGGTCGCCATGGCAGGTTTACCACCCACCGCTGACGCACCTACAGGCGCATAAACGGGCCGCACCTGGCAGGCGGCGAGAAGGGCCGCAGCCGCCAGCAGCAAAGCGCTGCGGCGGAGGAGATCAGACGACCACATTGACGATCCTCTGGGCGACGACGATGACCTTCTTCGGGCTCTTGCCGTCGAGCGCCTTGATCACGGCTTCGAGCTTCAACACCTCCGCCTCAACCTCGGCAGGCGAGGCCGTGCGCGCCACGGTGACGTCGGCGCGTTTCTTGCCGTTGACCTGGACGGGCATGGTCACTTCATCTTCGACGAGCAAAGCCTGATCTACAGCCGGCCAGTCAGCCAGCGCGACCAACCCATCATGGCCAAGCGCAGCCCAGCTTTCCTCGGCAAGATGTGGCGTCATTGGCGCCATCATGCGGACAAGCAGACCGGTCGCTTCGATCAGGGCAGCCGCAGCAGTGCCATCGGCGGCCAGCAGCGTCTTGTCGTTGGTGAGCGCGCCGGCCAGCGTATTGACCAACTCGTAGATCTTGGCCAGCGCCACGTTGAAGCGCAGCCCCTCGATATTCTCCTCGACGGCAGCCAGCGCCTTGTGGGCCGCCTTGCGCAAGGAAAGCGCCAGCTTGTCGCCGCCTTCGGACCGGTCGGACGTCGGGACCAGCTCGGAAGCCTCGGACACGATGCGCCAGACACGCTGGAGGAAGCGAGCAGTTCCCTGGGCGCCCGCCTCCGTCCATTCGACGTCACGCTCCGGCGGACTGTCGGACAGCATGAACCAGCGGGCCGTATCTGCGCCAAAGCTGTCGATGATATCGGTGGGATCGACCGTGTTCTTCTTCGACTTCGACATCTTCTCGATGGGACCGATCTTCACCGGTGCCCCCGAGGAAAGCAGCCGCGCCTTGCGAGCGCCTGTCTCCTCGACGATCTCGATGTCGGCCGGCGAGAGCCATTCGCCGCTCTCCGACTGGTAGGTCTCGTGCACCACCATGCCCTGGGTGAACAGGCCACGGAACGGCTCGTCAAAGCCGACGTGCCCGCATTTCTTCATCGCGCGGGTGAAGAAGCGCGAATAGAGGAGATGCAGAATCGCGTGCTCGATACCACCGATGTACTGATCGACCGGCAGCCACGAGTTGACGACTTCAGGTACTGTCGGCGTCTGAGCGCGCGGCTCAGTGAAGCGGCTGTAATACCAGGATGAATCGACAAACGTATCCATGGTATCCGTCTCGCGCCGGGCCGGCTTGCCACACTCGGGGCAGACGCACTTCGTGAAGGTCGGATGCCGATCGAGCGGGTTGCCGGGGCGGTCGAACTCGACATCCTCGGGGAGACGCACTGGCAGGTCTTTCGCTGGCACCGGCACCACACCGCAGGCTTCACAGTGGATGACCGGGATCGGGCAGCCCCAGTAGCGCTGGCGTGAAATTCCCCAATCGCGCAGACGATAATTCACCTGCCGCTTGGCGGCTGGTGCGCCATGGAGCATCGTCGCCTCGAGCTTGCTTGCCACGAGGTCCTTGGCCGCCTCAACCTCCATGCCGTCAAGGAAGGCTGAGTTGAACAGCTTGCCATCGTCGGTAAAGGCAACATTGCCCACCGCAAAGGCAGCGGGATCGGCGCCTTCGGGCAGCACCACTGGCGTGACCGTGAGATCGTACTTGCGAGCAAAATCGAGATCGCGCTGGTCGTGCGCCGGGCAACCGAAGATGGCACCGGTGCCGTAGTCCATGAGCACGAAGTTGGCAATATAAACCGGATAGCTCTTGCCATTGAAGGGATGCTTCACCGAAAGACCGGTGGCAAGCCCCTTCTTCTCGGCCGTCTCGAGAGCCGCCGCCGAGGTGCCGATGCGTCGGCATTCGTCACAGAAAGCGGCAACCGCCGGATCCTTGTCGGCAAGCGCCTTCGCCACGGGATGATCGGCGGAGAGAGCCAGGAAGCTCATGCCGAACAACGTGTCCGGGCGGGTGGTAAACACCTCGATGGTTGGATCGCCGGTCACGGTTGGCCCGTCGACCTCGAAACGAACCCTGAGACCTTCCGACCGACCGATCCAGTTTTTCTGCATGGTCCGGACCTTTTCCGGCCAGCGGTCGAGCGTGTCGAGAGCGGACAGCAGCTCGTCGGAATAGTCGGAAATCTTCAGGAACCACTGCGTCAGCTCACGCTGCTCGACCAAAGCCCCGGAGCGCCAGCCGCGCCCATCGATCACCTGCTCGTTGGCGAGCACGGTCATGTCGACAGGATCCCAGTTGACCTTCGACTTCTTGCGGTCGACGAGGCCGGCCTTCATGAAGTCGAGGAACAGCTTCTGTTGCTGCGTGTAGTAATCTTCGTCGCAGGTGGCGAACTCGCGGCTCCAGTCGAGCGACAACCCCATGCTCTTCAGTTGGCCGCGCATGGTGGCGATGTTCTCGTAAGTCCACGTCTTGGGATGGACATGGCCTTTCATCGCCGCATTCTCGGCCGGCATGCCGAACGCGTCCCATCCCATGGGATGCAACACATTGAAACCCTTGGCGCGCTTGTAGCGCGCGACCACGTCGCCCATTGTGTAGTTGCGCACGTGCCCCATGTGGATACGGCCGGACGGATATGGGAACATCTCGAGCACGTAATACTTGGGACGCGGGTCGTCGTTCTTCGTCTCGAAAACCTTGGCTTCGGTCCAGGCCCTCTGCCAGCGCGTTTCCGCTTCGCGCGCATTGTATCGCTCGGTCGCCATCGTCTCGTCTTCTGTTCAGATCCACGCCAATCGCGGGTCGACAGTACCAAGGGCACACGGCCGCGCGAAAAACTCACGGCATGACCATCATCAGAAACGGTCCCTAGGGTCAATGCTTTGGAACAAAGAGGCCGGTGTTTTCCGTCCAACCGCTGCGAGATCGACGACCGGAAGCGACGAAATCAACTGCCGATGAAATCCGTCGCGTGGTCCCTGACAAAGGTTTCGAAGAAGCGTGGAGCTCGACCGGTCATTTTCTCGATTGCCGGGCTGACGATCGACGCCCTGCCGTCGCGGATGGTATCGAACTCTGCAACACGCTCGGCAATCTGTTTTTCCGGCACGCCTTCGGCGACAAGACGCGCTTCATAATCGGCAGCAGAGATCGGCTTGAAGATGACTCGTCGGCCGATGACATGGCTCAGGACTTCAGCGGCCCGCGACAAGGGCAACGCGGCCGGGCCGGTCAGAACGAGCACTTCACCGTCGAATTCGGATGAAGTCAAAGCGACGGCCGCGGCGGCCGCGACATCGCGACCATCGACGAAACTGATGAGGCCCTCATCGGCGGGCAACGCAACTTCGCCTTTCTTGACATCATCCTTCCAGACGGTACGGAAGTTGTCGGCGAACCAGTTCGCCCTGAGGATGACGAAAGGCAGCCCAGAGTTTTCAAGAACTTCCTCAACACGGCGATAGGGATTGTCCTCGGAGGCATCGGCAGCAATCGTCGAGAGCAACACCGCCTTGATCTTGCGATCGACCACGTGTCGCATCACGGGCATCAGTGCGGCAATGACGTCGAGCGGCTCCGACGGCATGAGAACGAACACACGGTCCACCCCTTCGAACAGGGGAGCAATGCTGACGGGATCGCGAAAATCAAACCTCAGAACCTCGGCATCCGGATGCGTCTGCCCATCCAGCGCGGCCGCTTTCACGGTCTCGCCCTTGGCCACCAGATCGGAAACGACCAGCTGACCGATGGTACCGGTGGCACCGAAAACAAGGATGCTGTCTGCCATGGGGGACTCCGTCAGTAAATCCGCTCCGGCCAAACGGCCGGCGGAGTAGACAACGCCCGCTCCCCGCGTCGGGTTCCCGCTACGCCTCGGTCTCCACAGCCTCGGCAAGGCGATCAATGTCAGCCTCGCCGAAAACACCGATGCCATGCGCGACAAGAAGCGCAGCGGTAACGCCGGTTCCGGCGATCCGCCGCGCCGAGAATGTGCCGTCATAAATCTGGACGCTGCCACAGGAAGGACTGCGATCGACGAGGAGCGCATGACGGCAACCAGTCCGGAGCGCGAGATCGAGCGCCGCTCGGGCACCGGCAACGAAAGCTGCCGTCACATCTTCGCCAGTCGTGGTCATCACATGCGCCCGCCCGGCCAGCACATCCTCCCCCGTACCGCCAGCGATCTCCGCCGCGGGCCTCGGCACGGGCAGCCCCCCCATCAGTTCGGGGCAGACCGGCACCAGACGTCCTTCGGCCTGCCAACGCTCGAGGCGAGGATCGGCGAGTGGTTTGCCGCTCCCGTTGTAACGAACGGGGCGACCAAGCAGGCAAGCGGAAACGAGAATGCGATCCATGGAACCACCGAAAAACGAAAAGGCGCCTTCCTGGTGTGGAAGACGCCTTGTTGTCCCGTGCTGGAAGAGGGACGTCAATCTTCGTCGGTACGCATCAGTATTTCGCGTTTGCCTGCGTGGTTCGGCGGGCCGACGAGCCCTTCCTTTTCCATACGCTCGATAAGTGACGCCGCACGATTGTAGCCAATGCCGAGCCGGCGCTGAATGTAACTCGTGGTCGCCCGCTTGTCGCGCAACACCAGCGCCACCGCCTGATCGTATAGATCGGCATTTTCATCGAGCGGCGCAGCGTCGCCACCGCCGCTTTCCTCTTCCTCATCGGCGGTGATGGCCTCGAGATAGTCGGGTGTCCCTTGCGTCTTGAGATGAGCGACGATCGCTTCGACCTCGCCATCGGAGACGAACGGACCATGGACACGCTGAATGCGGCCCCCCCCCTGCATGTAGAGCATGTCGCCCTGCCCCAGGAGCTGCTCGGCGCCCTGCTCGCCAAGGATGGTGCGGCTGTCGATCTTCGAGGTCACCTGGAACGAGATGCGCGTCGGGAAGTTGGCCTTGATGGTACCGGTGATGACGTCCACCGAGGGACGTTGCGTCGCCATGATCACATGAATGCCGGCGGCACGAGCCATCTGGGCGAGGCGTTGCACCGCCCCTTCGATTTCCTTGCCGGCGACCATCATCAGATCGGCCATCTCGTCGATGATGACGACGATGAAGGGCAGTGGCTTGAGCTCCATCTCCTCGGTTTCGAAGATCGGCTCGCCGGTCTCCTTGTCGAAGCCGGTCTGGACGGTGCGGTTGATGCTCTCGCCACGTTCGATCGCCTGCGCCACGCGGGCATTGAAGCCCTCGATATTGCGCACGCCGACCTTGGACATCTTCTTGTAGCGGTCCTCCATTTCGCGGACCGTCCACTTGAGCGCCACCACCGCCTTGCGCGGATCGGTCACCACTGGCGTCAAAAGATGTGGAATGCCGTCATAGACCGACAGCTCCAGCATCTTCGGATCGATCATGATCAAGCGACACTCTTCCGGCGTCATGCGGTAGAGAAGGCTGAGGATCATGGTATTGATCGACACCGATTTGCCGGAGCCGGTGGTACCGGCCACCAGCATGTGCGGAGTGCGGGCCAGATCGATGATCACCGGCTCGCCTCCGATGGTCTTGCCGAGGGCAAGCGCCAGGCGTCCCTTGAACTTCTCGAAGTCCTGGCTGGCGATCAGCTCACGCAGATAAACCATTTCGCGCCGCTGATTCGGCAGCTCGATGCCAATGGCATTCTTGCCGGGAATGACGGCGACACGGGCGGCAACGGCGCTCATCGAGCGAGCGATGTCGTCGGCGAGGCCAATTACGCGCGAGGACTTGATGCCGGGTGCCGGTTCCAGTTCATAGAGCGTCACCACCGGGCCGGGACGAACGTTGAAGATTTCGCCCTTGATGCCGAAGTCCTCGAGGACACCCTCAAGCAACCCGGCATTCTGCTCGAGACTGTCGGGCGTGTATTGAACGCCATTGCCGCCCTTGGGCTCAGCGAGCAGTTCGATGGCAGGAAACTCGAAGCCCCCCTCGTCAAGCAAGGAGAGCTGCGTTCCGCCCTTGGCCCTCTTGCCAGGCTGCATCGGCGGCGCAGGTGCCTTGACGCGGGCAGTTGGCTTCTCGGTCTGCGCGGCGGGCTTGCCAATACGCGAGGCAGGACCACGAAGCGGCGTTGGACGAGGTTCATAGGTACGAGGGGCGGGCGCCACGGCAACCGGCTGCGGCGGGGCAATCAACTCCGTCTCGTCATAGTCGGAGAGACGATCGTCCATCGCGAAAGGCGGCGCGTCCTCCTCCTCATCATCATCTTCGACGACGGGCTCTTGGACGTCGGCGCGCGGCCGTTCCGCCGGCGAGAATGACGGCTCCACCCGACCGCCGCGCCGTTCGACGACCGGCGGCTCGTAGTCTTCTTCCTCATCGACGGGCTGCGCAACGGATCGCGGGCGAGGAGCCAATGTCGGTTCGGCACGTCGGGTCACAGGAGGCTCGTAATCGTCCTCGTCTTCCGCGTACTCCTCGCCCGGATAGGCAAAAGCCGGACGACGGAACAGGCGCCGCGCCAGACCGGCGCGCAGCGTCAGCCACCAATGGCCGGCGATGCCGATCAAGGCGCCCAGGCGAGTTTCCCGCCCTTCCTCTTCTTCATCATCGTCCAGATCGTCATCGACTACCGGTGGCTTGGCACCGATGCGGTGCCCCGGCACGCCAGAAGCATAAATCATAGCGGCGAGCGCCAGCGGACCCGTCACGATCAACACGACAAGACGCAGCGTGTCCGTGAGCACGCCATTGTTGAACGCCGCCGGCAACTGCAGGACAAGATCGCCAATGGCGCCCCCCAGCCCAGTCGGCAACGGCCAACCGGACGTTGGGGGTAGCGCGCCCATGAAGGCAGCGCCGATCAGCGTCCCGATCAGCCAACCGATCAGCCTGTTACGGGCCACATGAGGAATGCGTCCGATCGTGAGCTGCCAGCCCCAGATCACCACCGGCGCCAGAAACAGCGCGGCATTGAGACCGATGAGTTGCATGATCAAATCGGCCGTCACGGCACCGATCGGTCCCATGACGTTCCGAGTAGGCCCGTCTGCGATGTGGCTCCAGCTCGGGTCGTCCACCGACCAGGTGGCAAGCGCTGCCGACAGCGCGGCAACGCCGGCGATCAGCAGCAAACCGGACGCGCCGGCAATGTTGCGCAGCATCGCCTGACGCAGACGATCCTCACGAGTCGGCGCGGCTCGGCGCATCCGCTGATCGAGATCCTTGAGATTCGCGGCACGGCGCGCATTGACCGGACGTGGTTCATAGGGCCCATCGAGCCTACCACCGGTCTCGCGAAGGCGGGGACTGGTCCTCATTTCTGCTCTCATGACAGAACCTCCGAGAGACGGCTCAGCGCCTCGCGACTCGTCTCAAGGCTTTCGACCATGGCAATGCGAATGAATCCGGCACCCGGATTGATGCTGTCGGAGTCGATTGCCGATAGGTACCCACCCGGGACCACCTTGACGCCTGCCTCTTTCCATAGGCGGGCCGCGACGACTTCCCCGCCACCCCAACGACCGACATCGAGCCAAAGGAAAAAGCCACCGGGCGGCACGAGACCCGGAAATCGATCTCCCAGAATCTCGTCCGCGACAGCATATTTCAGATCGTAGAGCCGGCGATTCTCAACGACATGCGCCTCGTCGGCGAGTGCCGCGACGGCCACCGCCTGGATCGGCATCGGCACCTGTGGCGCCGTGACATTGCGCAGCGCTGCCCACGCCTTCAGAAAAGCGGGATCGCCGATGGCAAATCCGCACCGCGCACCTGCCAGATTTGAGCGCTTGGACAACGAGTTGAAGGCGATGACGCCACTGAAGTCTCCGCTGGTTTCGAACGCTGCGGAAAGAACACCGTCCGGCGCCCGACCACGCCAGATTTCCGAGTAGCATTCGTCGGAAAACAGCAGGAAACCATAATGACGGGCCAGCCGGACAAGATCCTTGAGCCTTGCAAGATCCGCCACAGCTCCCTGGGGATTGGCCGGACTGGCATGGAAGGCGGCAACGGTGCGTGCAAGGAGATCGGCTGGCAGCCTGTCAAAGCATGGCAGGAACCCATCCTCGCGCCTGGCTGAGACAAGGACCGGCTCGGCGCCGGCAGCCTCGGCTGCGGCCGCATAAACGGCATAAAATGGGTTCGGCAACAAAATCGCCGGACGTGCGCCCTTGGTATCGCCGGCAAGCCGTACAGCCGTGAGCGTTGCGTGGAACAACCCCTCACGCGAACCATTGAGGGGCAGCACGCCATCATCCCGATCGATCGCCCCACCGGGGAGTCCGAATCGCTTCTCCGCCCAAACGGCAACGCTGGCGCGGAACTGGGGAGTGCCCTTGATCGGCGGATAACGTACAAAATCGGCCAACGCGTCCGCAAGGACCGGACCGACGAACTCTGGCACTGGATGGCGCGGCTCGCCCACCGATACGTCAATCGGCGGGCGGCTCGGCTCGACACCGGCGATCAACCGGCCGAGACGCTGAAAGGGAGAAAGCGGAAGCGGCACGCGAGACGACATGAACACCAGAGCTCGGCAACGGGTGATTCGGCCCGCCACCGCAAGAAGCGGCCGGACCTTTTCGTTCTGCCGGTCACTCTAGGCATCCATGGTTAAACGCGCTTTAACCTTGCCACCGCCTTCGTCTCAAAGCGCCTCTTCGTCTTGCTCGCCGGTGCGGATGCGCAGGGCATGCTCGATGGCATAAACGAAGATCTTGCCGTCGCCGATCTGACCGGTCTTGGCTGCCGCCGCAATGGTTTCAACTACCTTTTCAGCCTCGATGGCAGGCACCGCTACCTCGATCTTCAGCTTCGGCAGGAAACTGACGGCATACTCGGCGCCCCGATAGATTTCCGTATGACCCTTCTGGCGACCGTAACCCTTGACCTCCGTGACCGTCAGGCCATGGACGCCAAGCGAGGTCAATGCATCGCGAACCTCGTCGAGTTTGAAGGGCTTGATGATGGCCGTCACGATCTTCATGGAGCACCTCTTGTCCGGTTAACCGCGAGACGAGACGCAACGGCGTTTCATCCCCGGTCGATATACCGACCATAGCGTGACAGGCGTACGCGCCAAGAGGGAAATAGGGCGAAAGCCATCCTACCCTCGGGCTTCCCCGGCAATTGCATCGAAAGGATGATCCCTCCGGCGATCAACGCAAACGATCGACGGGCGGATTCCGCCTGGAACCCGCCCGTCGACTCTATCAAAAAGTTGAGCTCAGCCTCAGTTGTAGGCGCGCTCGCCGTGGGTGGTAACGTCGAGGCCCTCACGTTCGGCAGTCTCGGTAACCCGGAGACCGACGATCGCCTTGACGATGGTGAGAGCGATCACCGACACGATACCCGACACGAGGATACAGATGACCACGGCAACGACCTGAGCGGTGACCTGGGTGCCAAACCCGGGGTAGCTGGCGTAGATGCCGCCGAGGCTCGGGTTGGCGAACACACCGGTCAGGATGGCACCAACGATACCGCCAACGCCATGGACACCAAACACGTCGAGCGCGTCATCATAACCGAACTTGGACTTGACCCAGGTCGAAGCCCAGAAGCAGATCGCGCCAGCGGCGAGACCGATGATCACGGCACCGAACGGGCCAGCGGTACCGCAAGCCGGGGTGACGGCAACGAGACCGGCGACGACCCCCGAGGCGCCACCCAGCAGAGAGGCGTGACCGCGAGTCAGCCACTCGGCAAACGGCCAGGCAATGGCAGCGGCGGCGGTGGCGACGATGGTGTTGACCAGCGCATAGCCGGCGACACCGTCGGCGGTCAGTTCCGAGCCGGCGTTGAAGCCAAACCAGCCGACCCACAGCATCATGGCGCCGATATAGGTCAGAACCAGATTGTGCGGGGCGAAGTTGTCACGGCCGAGGCCGATACGCTTGCCGCCCATGATGGCAATGACAAGACCAGCGATACCGGCGTTGATGTGCACCACGGTGCCACCAGCAAAGTCCAGAGCGCCCCAGCCGCTGCCAATATAGGAACCGGTGCCGCCCCAGACCATATGGGCCATCGGCAGGTAGGCGAAGGTGAACCACAGGATCAGGAAGAAGATGATCGCCGAGAACTTAACACGTTCCGCCGAGGCACCGATGATCAGTGCCGGCGTGATGCAGGCGAAGGTCATCTGGAAGGCAACGAAGACGATCTCGGGAATGGAGCCCGAAACCGAGGCTGGCGTAATGCCGGCCAGCATGACCTTGTCGAGCGTGCCGATAAACGGTGACAAGGCAGTCGGTGCGCTCGGCATCGTGAAGGCGATGGAGTAACCGTAGGTGATCCAGAGGATGGCCATCACGGCAAAGCCGATCAGGCACTGCATCAGGATCGACAGCACGTTCTTGGAACGTACGAGGCCGCCGTAGAACAAGGCCAGCGCCGGCACCGTCATCATGACGACCAGAACGGTGGAGATCAACATCCAGGCAGTGTGACCGGGATCGGCGGTGGGAACCGGGGCGGCGGCGGCCGCAGGCGCCGCGGCGTCCTGCGCGAAAGCCGCAGCGGCCGAAAGCGCCAGTACGGGCGCAGCCGCGAGAAGTGGCTTGAGATACTTCATCGAAATCCTCTTGGATCGGTTATCGACTATCCGCCGGCATCTCTTCGAGACGAGTTGCTGACGGCGTGCCTCGGAAGCCCAGAGGCTTCCCAAATGGGTCAGAGCGCCTCGCCGTCTGTCTCGCCGGTGCGGATGCGGACGGCATGTTCGATGGAGGTGACGAAGATCTTGCCGTCGCCGATCTGGCCGGTCTTGGCCGCCGACGAAATGGCTTCGACGACCTTGTCGACCTGATCGGTGGCCACCGCCACCTCAACCTTCAGCTTGGGGAGGAAGCTGACGGCATACTCGGCGCCGCGATAGATTTCGGTATGGCCCTTCTGACGGCCATAACCCTTGACTTCCGTCACCGTAAGCCCGTGTACGCCGAGAGCATTGAGTGCGTCGCGCACCTCGTCCAGCTTAAAGGGCTTGATAATGGCCATGACGATTTTCATGGGGTTCCTTCCATCGATTGGTCCCTCGGACCGAACACGCACCCCCGCGATGCGCCCCGTCGCGGAACTCGATGCCCTTCCTAGAATCAATCTTTGTGCCAAGCCGACCGCGTATGCGGCAGATTCTGCTTTTCCTTAACCAAATGCCTTGTTTTCGCCGGTTTTGACGGCGGCTTGACCGGTCTCCATGACCAATTCCCCGGCAAAAACTTCAATATGCTTATGTTGAGATCAGCACCGCCAACCGCAGTTGCCTATTTGATGGGCAGTAATTGCCCTTATGGAGCGCCTGGCATGCCCTTAGCGGCCCAGTTCCGCTCATAAAGTCGCCACCGGGTTCTTGGCCGGCATCAGCAATCCTACTATGCTCACGCCCTCGTCCCATCGCCAAGGCAAGGAAAGACGAGATGACCAAGACAGACGACGACAGAGTGGATGTGCTGGTCGCAGGCGGCGGTTACGTCGGCCTTTCCGCAGCCCTGGCCTTCGCAGCCTCGGTTCCGGGTGCTCGCGTGGCACTCGTTGATCCACGTTCCTGGCGTGAGGCGTCGGACGATTTGCGCGCCTTTGCCCTGGCGGCCGCCGGCCGGCGCATGCTTTCGGCTCTCGGCGTCTGGGATAAGCTCGTCGATGAGGCGGAGCCGGTCCGTGAGATGATCGTCACCGACTCCCGCCCGGACGATCTGATCAGGCCGGTCTTTCTCACGTTCGAACGACAAGCGGACAAAGATCCGCTGGCCCACATGCTACCCAACGGTCCATTGGTTGCCGCACTCGGTGCCGCTGCCGAGGCGGCCGGTGTCCGTTTCCTGTCACCCGACAGTGTTGCGGCAACCGAGCCAGGTCCTGGCGGTCGCCACGTGACCCTCGCGTCCGGCAAGACGCTGATCACTTCGTTGTTGGTGGCTGCCGATGGCGCACGCTCACGGCTTCGCTCGGAGGCTGGCATCGGAATCAACTCCTGGAGCTACGGTCAATCCGGCATCGTCGCCACCATCGAGCATGATCGCGCCCATGAGGGACGAGCGGAGGAGCATTTCCTACCAGCTGGACCCTTTGCGGTACTTCCACTCAAGGGGGGGCATCGCTCATCACTTGTCTGGAGCGAACGGACCGATATCGCCGAACGCTTCGTTTCGGGTAACTCCTTCCTGTTCGATACGGAGCTTGTTCGCCGGATAGGTCATCGTCTCGGCGGATTGCGCCTGGTTGGAGCAAGGCAAGCCTTTCCGCTTGGCCTGACGCTGGCGCGGCGCTTTACGGCAGACCGGCTCGCCCTGATCGGCGACGCGGCACATGCCATTCATCCGATAGCCGGTCAGGGCTTGAACCTGGGGTTCAAGGATGCGGCGGCACTGGCCGAAGTGGTGGCCCTTGCGCTGCGCTCCGGCCGCGACCCTGGGACCGCCGACGTGCTGGATGACTATCAGCGCTGGCGCGGCTTCGATACGCTGCAAATGGCCGCGATGACCGATGGCCTCAACCGGCTGTTCTCCAACGACCTCGCACCGCTGCGCCTCATCCGTGATTTCGGTCTGGGCCTCGTCGATCGGATGCCGCCGGTCAAACGCGTCTTCGCCAATGCGGCGGCGGGTGCTCCGGGACCATCGCCGCGCCTCATCGTCGGCGAGCCAATCTGACCGACAAGGCGTCAGCCGAAAGCCACGACGGTTCGCGTCGAAAGACGCGGCAACAACTTCAACATGTCTGCGCGGCTCAACGCGAGGCAACCGGCCGTCGGTCGGTAGTCCGGACGTGCGAGATGGAAGAAGATGGCGCTCCCCCCACCACGGATGCGCGGTCTGATGTTGAAATCGAGCACCAGCACGATGTCGTAGACATGGTCGTCACGCCACATTGCCTCGTGGCTCGCTGGATAGGGATGGGCGACTACACGATTATAGTTGCGGTCAGCCGGATCATCGCACCAACCATCGTCCTGCCGCAGGGGAAGAAGCGGCACACCCGAGCGTGGTTTCACTCTGAAGCGGTCCGGCCGATAGAAACCGCCGAGAATCCGGAACTCGCCGCGCGGACTGGCCCCATCTCCTTCCCGCTTTCGGGCCGTCAAACCCGATCTGCCGATGGCCGCTGCCATATCGACCCCGCCCCCCAGGAGTCGTCCACGGGTGGCATGCGACGATCTCACGCAAACGTGAAGGAGCGTGAGCGGAAGCCCCTTCGATTTCAACTTGCCGTGCATATTTTCGGCCTTGCTTGACAGACGGCCGCGAAGGACCGACAGACGGTATAATTTTGTGAAGTATCCGGTCTGCCGTGATAATCTGGCAGAGATCGGATGAATCGCCAAGCCGGCGCAATGCACCTCGAAGACGAGAGGCGAGCTACTGGCGGCGATCATCTTTGACGGGGATGACATGACCGCTCGAAAAATTCTGATCGTCGACGACGACCCCGACCTCCGCGAGGCGCTGCTCGAACAGCTATCGCTGTTCGACGAGTTCGAGCCATTAGAAGCGGAAACTGCCACCAAGGGCATGCAGCTCGCGCGCACGGCTCACGTCGATCTCGTGCTGATGGACGTCGGTCTGCCGGACATGGACGGTCGCGAAGCGGTGAAGATCTTGAGAAAGGGCGGCTTCGCAGCGCCGGTCATCATGTTGACCGGTCACGATACCGACAGCGATCAGATTCTCGGCCTTGAGGCCGGAGCCAACGATTACGTCGCCAAGCCGTTCAAGTTTGCCGTTCTCCTTGCCCGCGTTCGTGCCCAGTTGCGCCAGCACGAGCAGTCCGAGGAGGCGGTGTTCACCATCGGTCCTTACACTTTCCGCCCCTCGGCCAAGTTGCTGGTGGACGCCAAGGGCGGCAAGATTCGTCTCACCGAGAAGGAAACCTCAATCCTGAAGTTTCTCTATCGCGCCGGTGACAAAGTGATTACCCGCGACGTCTTGCTGCATGAAGTCTGGGGCTACAACGCAGGCATCACCACGCACACGCTCGAGACGCACATTTACCGGCTGCGCCAGAAAATCGAGAAAGACCCCGCCAATGCTCAGCTGCTGATAACCGAGGGCGGCGGCTACAAGCTGGTGCCCTGACGCCTGTAGCCCTTCGGGGTGGAAAACCCAGCCTGCGCCTGTAGGCTGGGCATTGTCCGGTTAACCTTCTGCAAGCGACATGCTACTGAATCTGGGCACGCATGGTGCGTGATCCATACGTCTTGTTGCCCCTTGTTTCGCCCGCGCCAGGCCATCCATGAGTCTCGAGTCCGATATCAAGCTGCTCGGCACGGTGTCCATGCTCTCCGATTTTACGGAGGACAAGTTGCGCCTGCTCGCCTTTTCGGCCGAGAGCCGTGACTTCCGGGACGGACAGCGCCTTTATTCGGCCGGCGACCGCGCGGATTGCGCCCACGTCGTGTCTTCGGGCGAGGTGGCTCTTTTTCCTCCGGGCGAGAGTGAGACCGCCACCGAGGTCGTGGGGCGCGGCGCTCTTCTTGGCGGACTTTCCCTCATCGTCGATGGCGAGCGATCGATGACTGCCGTGGCTCGGGGCCGGGTCGAAACCATCCTGATCCGTCGGCCGCTGTTCCGGCGCATGCTCGACGAGTTTCCGGAAATTGCCGCGGGACTGCACCGGCGTCTTTCGGCAAACGTGCGCGACACGACCGCCAGGTTGATGACGGTACGCGAACGCCTCGATCGGCTGGGAAACTGATCCCGACAGAAATCAAACCTCGATGCTGACCACGACCGGCGCATGATCGGACGGGCGCTCCCAATCGCGCGCGTCCTTCAGGACACGAAAATCGCTCAAGCGCCCAGCCATGTCGGGGTGAGCCCAGATATGATCAAGCCGGCGGCCCTTGTCGGCGGCCCGCCAGTCCTTGGCCCGGTAGCTCCACCAGGAATAAAGCTTCTCCTCAGGCGGCACGAACCGCCGGGCGATATCGACATAGCCAACCGATGAGCGGACCGCCTCCAGCTTCTCGCACTCGATCGGCGTATGACTGACGATCTTGAGGAGCGCCTTGTGCGACCAGACGTCGTGTTCGTAGGGAGCAACGTTGAGATCGCCCACCACGACATCGGGCAGTCCATTCCCCGCCGTCGGCAGAAAGGCCTTCATCTCGTCGAGAAAGCGCAGCTTGTGCTCGAACTTCGGATTGATCGTAACATCCGGCTCGTCGCCACCGGCCGGTACGTAAAAGTTATGCACCCGGAAGGCAGAACTGCCCTCGCCGATCACTGCCGAAATATGCCGCGGATCGCCCACCTTTTCGCAGAACTCATGGACCTGCACGTCACCGAGCGGCAGCCGCGACACGATGCCAACGCCGTGGTAACCGCCGCGGCCACCGTTCAGGGCGATATGCTCGTACCCGAGCTTGCGGAAATCAGCGGCCGGAAACTGCCCGTCCTGACACTTGGTTTCCTGCAGGAACAGCACATCGGGTTCCGCCTCGTTGAGCAGCCGCTCGACGATGAGCCGGCGCATGCGGACGGAGTTGATGTTCCAGGTGGCGATCTTGACCTGTCGCATGCTCTAGGGGTCTCCGGACGTGAAAAGGCCCGCGAGCAAAAAGCACGCGGGCCCGAAACGGTCAGTCAGCCTTTGGCTGTGCTCACTTGTCGGCCTTGGCGGCGTCGTTGAGCTTGCGGGCGCGGGCGTTGTTCGCCTCGAAGATACGGGCCGCCTTGCCGCGCAGATCGCGCAGGTAATAGAGCTTGGCCCGACGCACCTTACCGCGGCGCACCACCTCCAGCGAATCGATCATCGGCGAGTAGATCGGGAAGACGCGCTCGACGCCCTCACCGTAGGAAATCTTGCGTACCGTGAAGCTCTCGTTGAGACCGCCGCCCTTGCGAGCAATGCAAACGCCTTCATAGGCCTGCACGCGGGTACGGGTGCCTTCGGTAACCTTCACGTTGACGCGAACGGTGTCGCCGGGAGAAAACTCGGGCAGCTCGCGCTGAGCCTTGACAACGGCCATCTGCTCGGCCTCGAGCTCCTGGATGATCTTGCTCATCTTTGGATTCCTTCTTTTTCCTGAGCCGACCAGAGCGCCCGAACATCGTCACATCGAACGAAGGGGCGATACGTCAATCAACTATGGGCGGGGTTCCTACACGAGGCTGACAGGTTTGTCGACCACTTCCACCCAGATTCTTTGCCAAAAACCTTCCCTAAAGCGCTCATTTCCGGCGTTCGGTTACCGGATACGCCGCCCAGAGGTCGGGTCGCCGCTCGCGTGTCACCCGCTCCGCATCGGCACGGCGCCAGGCGTCGACCTTTGCATGGTCCCCCGACAGCAGGACCGGCGGGATAGCCTCGTCCTCGAACACGGGTGGCCGGGTGTACTGGGCATGCTCCAGCAGCCCACCCTCGAAGCTTTCAGTAAGGCCGGAAAGGTCGTTGCCCATCACGCCGGGCAAGAGACGCACCACTGCGTCAAGAAGCACGATGGCCGCCACCTCGCCGCCTGACAGCACATAGTCGCCAATCGATACCTCCTCGAGTTGTCGATGCCCGATCAGACGTTCATCCACGCCCTCGAAGCGCCCGCAGACGATGACCACACCGGGACCGGCGGCGAGTTCGCGGACGCGAGCCTGCCTGAGCGGAATCCCGCGCGGCGTCATCAGCAGGCGCGGCCGGGGATCGTCGGCCGGCGACACAGCGTCGATGGCACGCGCCAACACGTCGGCACGCATGACCATGCCGGGGCCACCGCCGGCCGGTGTGTCATCGACATTGCGATGACGGCCTTCGGCGAAGTCTCTGATCTGAGTGGTGTTGAGCGACCAGCCGCCCTCGGTGAGCGCCCGACCGGCAAGGCTGGCGCCAAGCGGTCCCGGAAACATGTCCGGGTAGAGCGTCAGCACGTCAGCGGAGAAACCCGTCACGACACGTCCTCCCCTTCCGGCGGCTCGCCCCCCTCGTCGAGAAGACCGTCGGGAGGATCGATGAAAGCCTTGCCCGCCGGGAAATCGAGCGTTGGAACAACGGCGCGTGTGAAGGGTATGTAGACCGATCTGGCGCCTGGCCGACGAACCTCGAGAAGATCGTCAGCTCCAAAATTGACCACCGCCACCACGGTGCCAATCGTCTCTCCGCCTGTCGTCTCGACGGCAAGACCAATCAGGTCGGCGTGATAGAATTCCTCCTCCTCGGGAGGAGGCAGTGCGGACCGATCGACGTGGAGCTTGGTGCGATTGAGCTTCTCGGCGGCATTGCGATCGGTCACGCCCTCGAAGGCGACGACCAGCATGTCATCCTTGAGATGCCGGAGCGACTTCACGCGAAAGACGCCGCCACGACTGTCGTGGAGAGGCCCGTAGTCGGCGACTGCCATGGGATCGGCGGTATGCGCCTTGACGCGCACCTCGCCACGCACGCCGTGAGCGGCACCGATCTCGGCAATCAGGATGGACTTTTGCGGCTCAGCCACGGCAGGTCTCCAGTAACGAAAAGGACCGCCCCGCAGGGCGGGACGGTCCCTTGAGGGATATCAGATCGAAATCACTCGGTCGGGGCTTCGGCGGCCGCAGCCTTCTCGGCACGCTCGGTAGCGCGCTCCTTGGCCTTGTCGCCCGGCTCGGCCTTCTTCGGATTGTTGCGGGCCGGACGGTTGGCCAGACCGGCCTTGTCCAGGAAGCGCAGCACGCGATCGGTCGGCTGCGCGCCCTGGTCGAGCCAATACTTGGCGCGATCGGCGTCGAACACGACGCGGTTCTCGGCATCGTCAGCCAGCATGGGGTCGAAGGTGCCGATCTTCTCGATGAAGCGGCCATCGCGCGGCGAGCGGGCGTCGGCGATGACGATCGAGTAGTGCGGGCGCTTCTTGGCGCCGCCACGGGCGAGACGGATCTTGAGGGACATAGTGGATACTCCAGGTTGGTTTGTCTTGGGGTGGAAGAGAGGCACCGCCTAGCGGCGAAGAGCCTCGTGGTGCCTGATCACTTCCGTGATGATGAAGTTCAGGAATTTCTCTGCAAAATCTGGGTCTAGGCGAGCATCGGCGGCAAGCGCCCTCAACCGCTCGATCTGAACCTTTTCCCGGGAGGGATCGGCCGGCGGCAACTGATGTTCCGCCTTGAGCCGACCGACCTTCTGGGTACACTTGAAGCGCTCGGCAAGGAGATGAACCAGCGCCGCGTCGATATTGTCGATCGAACTGCGCAGTTCCAGAAGCTCTGCCATGACCGGATCGAGCGTCGTCATTTCTTCGGCCCCTTCGGCAAGCCGGGAAGCCCCGGCAATCCCGGCAGGCGCCCGCCCGAGAGCCCCGGCAGACCGGAAAGGCCGGGCGGCAGCGTTCCCGGCATGCCAGGTGGCAAGCCGCCCTTCCCGCCAAGACCGCTGCCCATGCCCATGTCGCGGGCCATCTTTTCAAGCTGAGCCGGATCCATCTTCGAAGGATCTGGCAAGCCGCCGCCACCCATCATGGCACCGAGCTTGCCGAGGCCGCCGAACAGGCCACCCTTCTGCTTGCCCATCGCTTTCATCATGTCGGCCATCTGCCTATGCATCTTCAGCACCTTGTTGACGTCGGAGACGTCGGTACCGGAGCCGGCAGCGATGCGCTTGCGCCGCTTGGCGTCAATAAGGGCGGGCTTGGACCGCTCCTTCTTGTTCATCGACTGAATGACGGCAAGCTGGCGCTTGAGGAGACGATCATCGAATCCAGCCGCGGCGAGCTGGTTCTTCATCTTCGCCATCCCTGGCATAAGGCCAAGAATACCACTCATGCCGCCGAGCTTTTGCATCTGCCCAAGCTGTTCGGCGAGATCGTTCATGTCGAACTCGCCCTTGCCCATCTTGGCGGCCATTCGGGCCGCCTTCTCGGCGTCGATATTGGCGGCGGCCTTCTCGACCAGCGCCACGATGTCGCCCATGCCGAGAATACGGTCGGCAACCCGTTGCGGATGGAAATCCTCCAGCGCATCGGCCTTTTCACCGACGCCCATCAGCTTGATCGGCTTGCCGGTGACGGCACGCATCGAAAGCGCCGCGCCGCCGCGACCATCACCGTCGACGCGCGTCAGAACGATACCCGTGATGCCGATCTGCCCATCGAACGCCCGCGCCGTGTTGACGGCGTCTTGACCGGTCAGAGCATCGGCGACCAACAGCACTTCATGCGGCTGAGCGATGCGCTTGACATCGGCCGCCTCGCTCATCAGCGCATCATCGACGGTGACGCGACCGGCAGTGTCGAGCAGCACAACGTCGTAGCCACCAAGCCGAGCGGCCATCAATGCACGCGATGCGATCTCCTGCGCCGACTGGCCGGCGACGATCGGCAGCGTATCGATGCCGTTCTGCTCGCCGAGAACCTTCAACTGCTCCATGGCGGCCGGACGGCGGGTGTCCAGCGAGGCCATCAGCACTTTCTTGCGCTGCCGCTCGGTGAGACGCCGGGCAATCTTGGCTGTCGTCGTCGTCTTGCCCGAGCCCTGCAGACCGACCATCAGAATGGCAACCGGCGCCGGCGCCTCGAGATCGATCGGCTGGGCGTCCGAACCAAGCGTCTCCACGAGCTGATCGTGGACGATCTTGACCACCATCTGGCCCGGGGTCACCGACTTGACCACCTCGACGCCGACGGCGCGGTTCTTCACCTTGTCGGTAAAGGACTTGACGACGTCGAGCGCCACGTCGGCCTCAAGCAGCGCCCGGCGCACTTCGCGCATGGCTTCCGCGACGTCGGCTTCCGACAGCGCACCGCGGCGGGTGAGCTTGTCGAAAATGCCGGCAAGGCGATCGGAAAGGCTTTCAAACATCGGCGGTCCTCGTCGAGCGATTTGTCGGACCGCTCATATGGCCCCATCCGCCGCGAAACCCAAGCACCGCAGGCATCCGCGGGCGCAACGCGCTGGCGGATGTTGACCTCCGGGATCATGCCCCGGTCGGCGGCTCGGCTGTCGCAACAGAACGAGAATAGAGGGGGCATTAGCGACAAGCCGTCACCAAGTCAAGGAAAACCGGCGTTCTCGCCCAGCTTCGATGACTTTGGCTTTCGTTGAAGTCACCGATCGGCTAAGGAATGACAGGCAACCAAGAGACCCGCGATGAGCATCCCCTACGTCAAGATGAACGGCATCGGCAACGAAATCGTCGTGCTCGACTTGCGCGATCGTTCGGAAACCGTGACGCCCGATGCGGCCCGCGCCATTGGTGCTCGGGAGCCTTTCGACCAGTTGATGGTGCTCTATGCTCCACGAACGCCCAATACTCTGGCGTTCATGCGCATCTTCAACATCGACGGTTCCGAGAGCTTTGCCTGCGGCAATGGCACGCGTTGTGTGGGAACGCGCCTGTTTGAAGGCGGCGCACCGTCGTCCTTTCTCCTGGAGTCGCGGGCCGGTCTGCTACGCGTCGATAAGGCCGAACGGGACCTTGTGACCGTCGACATGGGCGAGCCTCGTTTTGCCTGGGATGCCATTCCGCTCGCCGAGCCCTTCGCAGACACCCGCGCCATCGAGTTGCAGATCGGACCGATTGACGCACCGATCCTGCATTCCCCATCGGTTGCCAATGTCGGCAACCCACACGCCATTTTCTGGGTGGATGACGTCGAGGCCTACGACCTCGCTGCCATCGGACCCATGCTCGAAAACCATCCCATCTTCCCCGAGCGGGCCAACATTTCACTGGCGCATGTGACGGCCTCCGACGCACTGACACTGAAGGTGTGGGAGCGCGGCGCCGGCCTGACACGTGCTTGCGGGTCGGCAGCCTGTGCAGCGGCAGTGTCGGCGGCTCGAACAAGGCGGACAGGCCGCAAGGTACGCGTAACACTTCCTGGCGGCGACTTGGTCATCGAGTGGACTGCTGAGAATCGTATTCTGATGACCGGCGCCACTGAATTTGAGCACGACGGCCTTCTCGCGGAGAGCATCTTCACGCCAGCCGCCGCCTGAGGCGGCTCTTTTCCGGAGTAGCAATGGAACACGGCATACCCAGTTCCACAGCTATGGTCGTGGCGGCTCTTAGGGCAGCGCACCAGACACAGGATGATGGTCGGGTTTTTCGTGATCCCTACGCGGAAGACATGTTGGGACCCGAGGGCGCCTCGTTGACAATGGGGCTGCCCACTATGCCCGGCTATCGGACCATGCGCTTTCTCATGGCGGCTCGCAGCCGGTTTGCCGACGACGCGCTGGCGGAAGCGGTGGAACGAGGCTGCCGCCAGGTGGTGGTGCTGGGCGCCGGCCTCGACACTCTTGGTCTCCGCAACCCCTACCGGTCAGTGGGCCTGCGCATCTTCGAGATCGACCATCCGGCGACCCAGGCCGACAAGCGACGCCGCCTTCTGCGCTTCGGCCCCCGGCTGCCAGCCGGTCTCTCGCTGGTTCCTGCCATATTCGGCGAAAGTGATGTCGCTGCGGCGCTGGTTGCGGCCGGTTGGCAGGCGAGCGAGCCAACCTTTTTCCAACTGCTCGGTGTCGTCATCTATCTGCCAGCAGCGACGCGGCAGGCACTTTTTAGCTTCGCGGCCAAGGTCCCGGCGTCCGAGATCGTTCTCGACTACTCGACGCCGGCCGAGGGTCAGGACCCGCGAGGTCGTGCGATCACCGAGGGACTGATGGTCGAAGCCGCCAGGACCGGCGAGCCGTGGCTCGGCCTCGTCACATCAGCGACGCTTGCCGCCGAGCTCGCCGTCAACGGCTTCTCCAATATCGAAGACCTGGGCCTGCAGGACTTGCGCTTGCGCTATCTCGGCGAGTCGTCGGCGGAGCGTGGCGATTTCGGTCAGCACGTGGTGCGCGCCCGACTACCCGGTTGAGGAGCCCGCCGCGCGGTTTCCGCTCTGGCAATTTCCGCGCCTTTCCGCCATATAGCCGGTTTGAACACGAGCATCGGAACGAAAGCATGGCAATCGAGGTGATCACTTTCGGCTGCCGCCTCAACACGGCGGAATCGGAAGTGATGCGTCAGAAGGCGATGGAAGCAGGTCTTTCGGAGGCCGTGCTGGTCAACACGTGTGCCGTCACCGGAGAAGCGGTGCGGCAGGCAAAGCAGGCCATTCGACGCGCCCGACGCGCCAACCCTGGTGCCCGCATCGTCGTCACTGGCTGTGCCGCCCAGACCTCGCCGGAGCTGTTCGCCGGCATGGCTGAGGTCGATCTGGTGGTCGGCAACGCCGATAAGCTAACCGAGGCGGCCTATCAGGCCATCCCCGATTTTGGCGTCTCGGCGGAAGAAAAGACCCGTGTCAACGACATCATGAGCGTGCGCGAAACGGCACTGCATCTCGTCGATGGCTTTGAGGGCCGCACACGGGCCTTCGTTCAGGTACAAAATGGTTGCGACCACCGATGCACCTTCTGCATCATACCCTTCGGTCGCGGAAACTCTCGCTCGGTTCCCATGGGCGACGTGGTTGCGCAGGTCCGCCGCCTCGTCGAGAACGGCTATGCCGAGGTAGTGCTCACCGGCGTCGACCTCACGTCCTACGGTGACGACCTGCCGGGCAGCCCTCGCCTCGGCCGCCTGACCAGATCCATCCTGAAGGAAGTGCCCGATCTCTCTCGTCTTCGCATCTCTTCGATCGACTCGATCGAAGCCGACGCCGACCTGATGGTAGCCATCGCCGAAGAAGAGCGGCTGATGCCGCACATGCATCTGTCGCTGCAGCACGGCGACGATCTGATTTTGAAGCGCATGAAACGGCGCCATCTTCGGGCCGACGCGATCCGCTTCTGCGACGAGGCGCGACGCCTCCGGCCCGACATGGTCTTCGGAGCAGACATCATCGCCGGTTTCCCGACCGAGACCGAGGAGATGTTCAAGAACTCGCTCGCCATCGTCGACGACTGTGGCCTGACCCACCTTCACGTCTTCCCCTATTCACCGCGACCAGGCACGCCAGCTGCGCGGATGCCACAAGTTGAAAGAGTGGAAATAAAAAGCCGCGCGTCCAGATTGCGAGAAAAGGGTGAGGCCGCTTTTCGTGCCCACCTCGAAGCTGAGGCCGGTCGTCGACATGCCGTGCTGATCGAGAAGGATGGGCTCGGCAGAACAGAACAGTTCACGCTCACCGAAATCGATCGGGGAGCACCAGGCGAGATCGTTCCGGCCATCGTTACCGGTCGTACCGACCGCACCCTTATTTCCAAGGCCGCCTGAGGCGAAGGACGAACGACATGTCGGACGACAAGAAGCCGGGGCTCATCGGTCGCTGGTTTGGCGGTAAACGCGAGACCACTGACACACGTGAATCACAGGCTGAGCCAACCGCGCCGGTTGTCGCCGAACGCCAGCCCTGGTTCCATCGCCTCAGAAACGGCATGTCGCGTTCCTCGCAGGCGATCGGCGGCGGCATCGTCTCCATTTTCACAAAGCGCAAGCTCGATTCCGAAACGCTGGAGGAGCTTGAGGATGTATTGATTCAGGCCGATCTCGGCGTCAACGTCGCGTCGGCCATCGCCGACCGACTGTCGGCAGAGCGTTACGGCAAGGACATCACCGACGACGAGGTAAAGACGATCCTGGCCGCTGAAGTCGAGAAGGTCCTGGCGCCAGTCGCCATCCCCTTCGAACTGAAGATCGACAAGGCGCCGCAGGTCGTGCTGGTGGTCGGCGTCAACGGCTCAGGGAAGACCACGACCATCGGCAAGCTCGCCTCCAAATTTTCCGCCGAGGGAAAGAAGGTCATGCTGGCCGCCGGCGATACGTTCCGCGCCGCAGCGATCGATCAGCTCAAAGTCTGGGCCGGCCGCGCGCACGTGCCGATCGTCGCTCGCGAAGTGGGCGCCGATTCGGCTGGCCTTGCCTTCGATGCGTTGACCCGGGCAAAGGCCGAGGGCATCGACGTGCTGATGATCGACACGGCCGGACGCCTGCAGAACAAGGCCGAGCTGATGGCCGAACTCGAAAAGGTCGTCCGCGTCCTCCGCAAGATCGATCCCACTGCGCCGCATGACGTTCTGCTGGTGCTGGATGCCACCACCGGCCAGAACGCCGTCTCCCAGGTGGAAGCATTCGGTCGAACGGCTGGCGTAACCGGCCTCGTCATGACCAAGCTGGACGGTACCGCACGGGGTGGAATTCTCGTGGCCATTGCCGAAAAGTTCGGCCTGCCCGTGCACTTCATCGGTGTCGGTGAAGGGATTGACGATCTCGAACCCTTCGCGGCCGCCGACTTTGCCCGCGCCATTGCCGGACTCGGTGATTGACGCTACGCCTAACGGTCAAGTTTCCCACGGCTGCCGCGCATTGCCGCCCACTGACGAAGCCGTTATGTGTGCAGTCTGGAATGCGTCGAAGCCACGACCAGCGCCTGTCGCCCACGCCCTGAGGCAAGCATGTTCCTCGCCGATCTGGCCAATCCCACCCGATTTCTGGCGTTCGCCGGCCGCCTGATCCCCTGGCTCGCCGGGCTGACCTTCTTGCTCTTCGTTGCCGGCCTTGCGCTGGTGGCCCGTTCACCTGCCGACTATCTTCAGGGTCAAACGGTCAGGATCATGTACATCCATGTTCCCGCCGCGTGGCTGTCGATGCTGACCTACGCCATCATGGCAATTTCCGCGCTCGGAACACTGGTCTGGCGTCATCCGCTCGCCGACGTCGCCGCTAGGTCCGCCGCGCCAATCGGCGCGACCTTTACCGCGCTGGCCCTGGTAACCGGTTCGCTATGGGGCCGGCCGATGTGGGGTACCTACTGGGAATGGGATGCCCGACTGACCTCGGTACTGGTGTTGTTCATCATGTATCTCGGCCTCATCGCCCTCTGGCGCACCATCGAGGACCCGACGCGAGGTGCCCGGGCCGCTGCCATTCTGATCCTAGTCGGCTCGGTCAATCTGCCGATCATCAAATTCTCGGTCGATTGGTGGAACACCCTGCATCAGCCCGCCTCGGTCTTCCGCATTGGCGGCCCGACGATCGATGCCACTATGCTTGTCCCGCTTGCTGCGATGGCTTTCGCCTTCACCTCGCTGCTCGTTACGCTTCACTTGGCCGCCATGCGCAATGAGATCTTGCGTCGGCGCATCCGCGCCCTCGGCCTGACCGTGGCAGGAGCCGTCCGATGATTTCCCTGCTCGGTCCCTACGCCGGGTTCATTCTCCTGAGTTACGGCGCCGCGGCACTCGCCGCCTTTGGCCTCACGCTTTGGGTGGTTCTCGAACATAGGCGGCTCAAAAGCACGCTGGCTGCCCTCGAAGCGCGCGGTCTCACTCGCCGATCGGCACGCGCCGCCGCCCGCCTGGCATCCGATGTGCCGCTGGAGACGCGCGCTTGAGCACTGGAAAACACCGCCGCGGCCGATTTCTGGCGCTGATCCCTCTCGCTCTCTTTCTTGCACTCGCCGTTCTCTTTTACGCACGCCTCGGCGCGGGCGATCCCTCGGAGGTTCCGTCGGCACTGATAGGCAAACCGGTACCTGATTTCCGGCTCGATGGCATTGCCGGCCTCGATCGGGACGGTATGCCGGTTCCTGGTTTTGCCGCGACCGATCTGGCAAAAGGCGTATTCGTCGTCAACGTCTTCGCCAGTTGGTGCGCCCCCTGCCGGGCCGAGCACCCGCTTCTGGCAAACATCGCCAAAGATCGGCGGATCAGTCTCCTCGGTCTCAACTACAAGGATGCCGACGACCAAGCCCTGCGGTTCCTCAACGGTCTCGGAAATCCTTATGCCGCCGTCGCCGCTGACAGGAATGGTCGCGTCGGTATCGACTGGGGGGTCTACGGCGTACCTGAGACTTTCGTGGTGGCCAACGGCAACATCGCGGCCAAGCTGGTCGGCCCGCTTACACCGGAGCGGATTTCAGCCGAACTGATGCCGGCAGTCGAGAAGGCGCTTTCCGCTCAAGCGGCACCATAATCGCGATGACCGAAAATAGCGCTGCCAACGCGCACATACGTTGCGCCCTGCCCGATTGCCGTTTCGTAGTCTGACGACATCCCCATGGAGCGATGGACGACACCTGCTCGCCGCGCAAGTTCGTCGAGCAACGCAAAATGCGGCGCTGGCGGATCACCGGCCGGTGGAATGCACATCAAGCCATCAATCGTCAGTCCATGAACTTCGCGGCAGCGTTTCACGAAATCAACGGTCTCCCGTGGCGCAATCCCGGCTTTCTGCGGTTCCTCGCCTGTGTTGACCTGAACGAACAGCTTCGGGAAGCGACCCTGAACCTGCATCTCCTTTGCGAGAGCAGCGGCGATCTTGTCCCGATCGACACTATGGATCACGTCGAATAATGCGACAGCCTCGTGGGCCTTGTTCGATTGCAACGGCCCGATCAGGTGCAGCTCCAAGGAGGGGAAGTCGGCCTTTACCGAGGAAAACTTGGCCGCTGCTTCTTGAACGCGGTTTTCTCCGAAAATGAGCTGTCCGGCGGCGATGGCCGCGCGCACATCGGCTTCCGGAAAGGTTTTCGAGACGGCAATCAGGGTAACGGAGCCGGCCGACCGCCCCGCCTCTTCCTCGGCCCCCTGGATCGTCGCTCTTATCCGTCCAAGCGCTTCGGAAATGGTCATGTTTTCCTCCATTTGCCGGCGAGGTTACCCCGGAACACGGCCAAAGCCTGCCAAGCGGGCTGGCACCGGGTGCCGTTTGCCCAGCCTGTCTTTCGCGTCGCCGGTCGCCTTGTCAAGATGAGGAGAAAATCTCCACCTTGTTTCGCCATCTTCTGATCTTTAAGTGAAGACGGTCATTTGCCGAAACGTCCCGCACCGGCGCGGGAGGCGACAAAGCAGAGGGTGCTAGCGATGTTTCAAACCCAGAGATTGGGGCGCCGAACGTTCCTCAAAGGTGTTGGCGCTGCCGGCGTGGCGTTGGCTGTCACCACCGCCACGTTGCCTTTGGCGGTGACGGTCGTATCAGCCAAGCCGAACCTCGCCAATCTCTCGCCGGAGCAGCTCACGACGGTGCAGGCGGTCAATCGCTATTTCAACTCGATTACCACCTTCGAAGGTAAGTTCCTGCAGACGGCACCCGACGGCAGCGAGACCACCGGTTATTTTGTCATCGATCGTCCTGGCAAGATGCGCTTCCGCTATTATCCGCCCGCTCAGCTCGACATCACTGTCGATGGTCGGACCGTGGCAGTTGACGACAAGGCGATGCAGTCGCAGACACTTTACCTTCTGTCGGAAACGCCGTTGCGCTTCCTGCTCGACAAGAACATCGACCTTCTCGAGGAAGCGGTGGTCCAATCGGTCAGTGCCGATTCTGATTTCATCGTCATCCGCCTTCAGGATCCAGGCACCTTCGTAACCAACCATCTGACGCTTTATTTCGATGCGAAGACCACCGACCTGAAGCAGTGGACCGTAACCGACGATCAGGGACTGGACACCACCGTCGCCATCTATGAAACCAAGATCGGCACCCCGACCAATCCGGAATGGTTCCAGATCAACTACTCGAAATACAAGTAAGCTGTCCGCCAGGAGTGATCGATGACCGAAGTGCCCGCAACAGGCCGCAAGGCCGAGAACCCCTGGCTCAAACTCGGGTTGGAACTCGGACCGCTTATTGTCTTCTTCTTCGCCAACGGGCGATTTGGCATCTTCGTTGCGACCGCCGCTTTCATGGCCGCAATGGCAGTGGCGTTGATAGCCTCCTGGCTGATCAATCGACGCCTCGCCGTCATGCCGCTGGTTACCGGAATTGTCGTTGCGATCTTCGGCACATTGACGCTGGTGCTGCACGACGACACGTTCATCAAGATGAAGCCGACCATCGTCAACACCTTGTTCGGTGGGGTGCTTCTCGGCGGACTCCTGTTCGGGAAAACTCTGCTCGGCTACGTTTTCGACGGCGCCTTTCATCTCGACGAGACCGGCTGGCGCAAGCTGACGATCCGCTGGGGACTGTTCTTCTTATTGCTCGCCATTCTCAACGAAGCGATTTGGCGCACACAGACGACGGAGTTCTGGATCGCCTTCAAGGTCTGGGGCATCATGCCGCTGACGCTGCTGTTCTCTGTAGCCCAGTTGCCGCTTCTGTCCCGTCATTCTCTGGAACAGCCAACCCTTCCCAAGGATTCCGCATGAGCCGCAAGATCGCTGGCTTGGCGCTGCTGGTTGCCGACTACGACGAGGCGATCGCTTTTTACGTCGACAAGCTCGGGTTTACGCTCCTTGAGGATACGCCTCTTGGTGACGACAAACGCTGGGTGCGCGTAGGGCCTACCGGTGGCGGCACGGCCCTGTTGCTTGCCCGAGCCGACGGGCCGGAACAGGCGGCACACATCGGCGATCAGACAGGCGGACGTGTCTTCCTTTTTCTGGAAACCGACGACTTCGCGCGCGACTACGCCCTGTTTTCAGATCGCGGCGTCCACTTCCTCGAAGTGCCACGCTTCGAAGCTTACGGCACCGTCGCCGTCTTCGAGGATCTTTATGGCAACCGCTGGGATCTCATCGAGCCCAAGCGAGCGAGTTGACCACCTTTCATCCTTATCACCTGGGACCGGAAGGGCTGGATCAATTCAAGCCTTTGGGTCTAGTGTCGCCCGACCAATTTTCAGGATAGGGACATTTTCCACATGGCTGCCAATGAGTTCGACGCCGTCATGGACAGACGGCGAGTACCCACCTCCAAATGGGACCGCTACCCGGAGGGTGTGCTGCCGATGTGGGTGGCCGACATGGACTTCCCCGTCGCCGAGGCCATTACCGCCAGCCTGCGTGACCGTCTCGATCATCCGGTATTCGGATACGGTGGTCCCGGTCCTGCGACGTTGCGCGACGTGATCGCCGCCGACATGCAGGATCTTTACGGCTGGTCCATTTCGCCGGCCGACGTCGTGTTCCTGCCGGGCGTCGTGCCTGGCTTCAATCAGGCTCTCAAGGCTTTCACGCAATCCGGCGATCGCCTGGTAGTCGAAACGCCCGTCTATCCTCCGATTCTGGCCGCCGCCGGGAACTGGGATTTGACCCGCAAGGAAGTCCCGCTGCGGTCAGTCTCCGAAGGATCAACGGTTGATCTTCACCGGCTAACGGCTGCCTTGGGAGACGCCGAAGCGTTCTTGCTTTGCAACCCGCATAACCCTACCGGCATGATGCGGACGCGATCGGAACTGGAAGCAATTGGCAAGGCCTGCCTCGCTTCTGGTGCCGTAATCATTTCGGATGAGATTCATTGCGATATCGTCTACGGCGGCAAGAAGCATATACCGATTGCCTCTCTTTCGCCCGAGATCGCGAACCGTACCGTCACGCTGATGGCCGCCAGCAAGACATATAACATCGCCGGTCTCAAGACCGCCTACGCCATCATTCCGGATGCCGAGCTGCGTCGCCGCTTCGTCGCAGCCAATCTGGGGATGAGCGAGGGAGCCAATGTGCTTGGCCTTGTGGCGACCGAAGCGGCCCTCCGCCATGGCCGCCCCTGGAAACAGGCGCTCATCTCCTATCTCGAAGCCAACCGCGATCACCTGTCCCACCGCTTGAGCCGGGAGATTCCGGAAATACGCCTTGTGAGCCCGGACGCTACCTATCTCGCGTGGTTGGATTGTACGGCCCTGGAACTCGGCGATGCCTATCGTTTCTTCCTCGACAAGGCCAAGGTCGCCTTCAATCCCGGCCCCAGTTTTGGCAGTGATGATGGGCACGTCCGCCTCAACTTCGGTTGTCCGCGAGCACTGCTGGACGAAGGCATCGACCGGATGGTGAAGTCCTTGTCACAGCGCTGATCGTCCTGCTGCCAGGCAGATTGGTGACGACAGCCAATATACGGACCCGAAATGATAACGCCCCGACGATGTGATCGTCGGGGCGTTTCGTTTGCGAATCTTTCGGTGGCTTATCGATTGATAAGTCGTCAGGACTCCAGCCGACGAACGATGTCATCCAGCTGATCGAGGTTGGCGTAGCGCAGCCTCACCTCGCCTGAACCATTGGGTTTATGGCGAATTTCGACGGAGAACCCCAACTCGTCCGAAAGACGCTTCTCGAGCGCGCGCGTATCGGCGTCCTTGTCAGGCTTGACTGCCTTGGCACGACCATGCGGCTCCGAAATGGTTGCCTGGGCCATCGTTTCGGCCGAGCGCACCGTCAAGCCTTCTTCGACAATGCGTTTGGCAAGCGCCGCCGGATCAGGTGCAGCGATCAGCGCCCTGGCGTGACCCGCCGTCAGTGCTCCATCATTGAGATACTGCTTCACGGGTTCCGGCAGCTTGAGGAGACGTAGGGTATTGGCGACGTGGCTCCGGCTCTTGCCGATCACGGCGGCAAGGTCGTTTTGCGTGTATTCGAACTCCTGGATGAGCTGATCGTAACCCATCGCCTCTTCCAGCGGATTCAGGTCCTGCCGCTGGACGTTTTCGATGATGGCAATCTCCATCGCTTCGCGATCGGTCACATCCTGGATGATGACCGGAATCTCATGCTGGCCTGCCTTCTGGGCCGCCCGCCAGCGCCGCTCGCCGGCGATCAGCTCATAACCGGTGCCGCCGTTCGGGGCCGGACGAACCACAACCGGCTGGATCATGCCATGCTGGCGGATCGAGCCAGCAAGTTCGTCGAGATCCTCTTCCTTGAACAACCGACGAGGGTTCTTCGGATTGGCCTTGATGAGATCAATCGCCACCTTGCGGATGCCCCGCACCCGCTCGACCACTTCGAACTCCGAGCTGGCGTCGCCAATCAGCGCCGCAAGTCCCCGGCCGAGCCGCCGACGTCCGCTCTCGTCGCTGACGCTGCTCATGACTTCACCTTCGCTCTCTTCATCGACCCCCGGGTTTAACCAGAGGGTCCCATTGCCATGCGTCCGACCGAAACGGCCTCGTTTCGGATGAGAAACGCTTTACGCGGCCACCGCACGGAAGCGGCGCTCACGCTGGATGATCTCGGAGGCCAGCTTCAGATAGGCCTGACTACCGCTACACTTCAAATCGTAGAGGAGTGCCGGCTTACCGTAGGACGGAGCCTCGGAAACGCGGACGTTACGAGGAATGATCGTCTCGTAAACGGTATCGCCCATATTGGTTCGAACGTCCTGAACCACCTGGGCGCTGAGATTGTTACGACCATCGTACATGGTCAGCACGATGCCATGGATGCCCAGTTCCGGGTTCAGGCTGCGCTTGACCTGCTCCACGGTCGAAAGAAGCTGCGACAAGCCCTCAAGGGCGAAGAACTCGCACTGCAGCGGCACCAGGATGGAATGCGACGCCGACAGCGCGTTGATGGTCAAGAGGTTGAGCGACGGCGGGCAGTCGATCAGCACGTAGGTGAAGCGCTTTTCCCCCTGCTCCTCCACCGCTTCCACATGCCGGGCGATCGCCTTCCTGAGGCGATAGGCGCGATCTCCGGAACTGGCGATCTCCAGCTCGACGCCAAGATTGTCGAGCGTCGACGGCGCGACGGTAAGGCGCGGCACCGCAGTCGGCACCAACGCTTCCCGCAGTTCGGCCTCGCCAATCAGAATGTCGTAGGTCGAAACCTTGCGTGACTTGCGATCGATGCCGAGGCCGGTCGATGCGTTGCCCTGCGGATCGAGGTCAACGATCAACACCTCCTCACCGATGGCCGCCAGTGCAGTACCGAGGTTGATCGCGGTCGTTGTCTTGCCGACGCCACCTTTTTGGTTGGCCAGCGATAACACGCGAGGGCTTGAAGGAAGGCGGTTCATCAGCGGGCATCCTGCTCTGGAAAACCGGCAGCGGGCAGCCGGCGGACATTGTCTAGGACGACGATACGACTGTCGGGCTCGATCCGGCTTTGATGTTCTACCAGATCGAAGCCCCACGAGAGAGCGGCTTGGCGGCGTTCGGCAGCAAAATCCTGGCCCTTGTGGAAAACACCCTTCGCGCCGGCTACCAGCCAAGGCTCGGCATAGACCAAGAGCTTGTCGAGCGAGGCGAGCGCACGAGCCGACACGGCCTCGAATCGATTGCCCGTCAATCGTTCCGGTATCGACTCGATCCGATCAGATAGGATCTTGGCAGGTAACTTCAGTTCGCGTGCCACGGTTTGCAGGAACGCAGCCTTGCGGCCATTGGATTCCACGAGGGTCACCGAGCCACCTTCGACGCCTGCCAGCAGAATGGCAGTGACAAGCCCCGGAAAACCGGCCCCGGATCCGAGATCAAGCCAAGTTTTGGCGGTTGGTAGCGCAGCGAAAGCCTGCGCCCCGTCGGCGACATGACGTCGCCAGATGTCTGGCAGTGTCGAGGGTGCCACCAGGTTCTTTACTGGCTGCCATTTGCGAACCAGCTCGACATAGGCGACGAAGCGCGCCTCCATATCGACGTCGATCGGCAGGATTGCCCGAACGGCATCAAGATCGTCTGCTGCTTTCAGGACGGTCCTGTCTGTATCCTTACCGGCCATCAGGCCACCTCCCCCCGCAACTGAGCTGCAAGCTTGCGCAGATGGGCGAGCAGCAAGGTCAGGCTGGCCGGCGTTACGCCGTCGATACGGTTTGCTTGGCCCAGCGTCGCAGGGCGCACGGCTTCGAGCCTCTGTCTGACCTCGTTGGATAGACCGGTAACTGTTGAATAATCGAGATCGGAGGGCAGCGCGCGAGCCTCGTCGCGACGGAATGCCGCGATATCGGCATCCTGCCGATCGAGATAGACGGCATAAAGCGCCTCGGTTTCCAGCGCTGCCGTCGTCACCTCATCCAGACCACCAAGCTCCGGCCATATCGTGGCGAGGCGCGCAAGCGACATGTCCGGATAGGCCAAAAGCTCGTAGGCGGTCCGGCGCACGCCGTCTTGATTGAGCGCCAGGCCGTACCCTTCGGCCTCACGCGGGCTGAGCGACAACGAACGCGCCACCTGTCGCGCCTGTCCCAGTGCATCCATTTTCGCCGTGAAGGCGAGCGAGCGCGTCGATCCAACGACGCCCAACGCAACGCCGCGCTCCGTCAGGCGCTGGTCGGCGTTATCGGCCCGCAGCGACAACCGATACTCGGCGCGCGAGGTGAACATCCGATAGGGCTCGCTGATCCCTTTGGTAACGAGATCGTCGATCATCACACCGAGATAGGCCTCGGCTCGATCAAAGGTGATGCCGTCGGCTCCACCGGCACGACGGGCTGCGTTGATCCCGGCGACCATTCCCTGTGCCGCCGCCTCTTCATAGCCGGTCGTGCCGTTGATTTGGCCGGCGAGAAACAACCCGGGCAACTTCTTGGCTTCCAGCGTGGGCTGCAACTCTCTCGGATCGATATGATCATACTCGATGGCGTAGCCATACTGGACGATGCGCGCCCGTTCGAGACCGGGAATGGAGGCAATGATCGCCTCCTGCACATCCTCTGGCAGCGAGGTCGAAATGCCGTTTGGATAGACGAGATCGCTATCGAGGCCTTCCGGCTCCAGAAAGATCTGATGACCATCGCGGTCCCCGAAGCGAACGATCTTGTCCTCGATGGATGGACAATAGCGCGGTCCCCGGCTGCCGATTTGCCCTGAGTACATTGGCGATCGATGGACGTTGTCCCGGATGACCCGGTGGGTAGCATCGCTGGTTCGGGTGATATGGCAGGCAATCTGCGGCTGGGTGATAGCCGTTGTCAGCGTTGAGAAAGGTTCGGGTTCGTCATCGCCGGGTTGGGCCTCCAACGATGCATAATCGATCGAATGTCGGTCGAGCCTAGGCGGAGTGCCCGTCTTGAGACGACCGAGGCGCAGACCTATCCGCGCCAGCGTTCTCGAGAGACCCATGGCTGGCTTCTCGCCGATGCGGCCAGCCGGCGTCGTTTTGGGTCCGAGATGAATGAGGCCTGACAGGAACGTTCCGGTAGTCAAGACAACCGCACCACATGAGAGACGACGGCCATCTGCCATGATAACGGCCGTGATGCCGCCATCCGATATCTCGAGATCGTCGGCCTCCCCTTCGATGACGACCAAATTGGCTGTCGCCGAGATCGCGGCTTGCATCGCAGCCTTATAGAGCTTGCGATCAGCCTGGGCGCGCGGGCCGCGGACAGCTGGCCCTTTGCGTCGGTTGAGCAGTCGGAACTGGATTCCGGCAGCATCCGCCACCCGCCCCATCAACCCATCTAGGGCATCGACCTCGCGCACCAGATGGCCTTTCCCTAGGCCGCCGATCGCCGGGTTGCAGGACATCGCGCCGATGGTCGAGAAGTTGTGGGTGACCAACGCCGTTCTGGCTCCGCTGCGGGCGGCCGCGTGTGCCGCCTCGGCGCCCGCGTGGCCGCCTCCAATGACAATCACGTCAAAGCGTTCGAAATCGCTCACCTTGGCTCCGATATCTGCCTGTCTCTACTAAACATGGATGCCAATCACAGTGGATCGACTAGTGTTATCCACGCTCGATCCCGGCTGATCGCCTTGGGATCCGATGTTCAGGACGGCCTTAATAGGGCAAGTTGGCCTGCTAGGTCAAAGCCGAAAGCGCGGTTTTCTGCGCTTTCCGGGGTACGAGGAGAGCCGCATGCCGGATTTCCGGATTCGGTTCGGAGGCGAATCCGATGACTTTTCCACAAGCTGTGGAGTGTTTCACGTGAAACACCGTTAATTTTTTACGACTCGGCCTAATCTCGCGACCCTCAACACAAACTCATAAGGCCAAAATCGTCTCGATTCGTTTCGGGAGAGAATCGGTTATTTCCCCACGCAAAACGTCGAGAATATTGATCCAAGAACTTCCTCCACATCGATACGTCCGGTCAACCGGCCCAGCGCATCGCCGGCCCGGCGCAGGTGATCGGCAACAATCTCCGTGGGTAACCCTTCAAGCTCCGCCTTCTTGAGCGACTCTACCGCTTGCTCAAGGCACAAGCGCTGACGCGCCCGACTGACCAATGGCGGTTCGCCACGGAGGCGACCTGCCGCCTTTAGAGCCAACACACCAAGAAGCGTGTCGATTGACCCGCGATCATGAACCGAGACGGAGCTCTCAGCGTCCTGACAGCCACGAAGATCAGCCTTCGTCCTCAGGCAAAGCATCTCGACGCCGAGGCTTGCCACATCATTCGGCGGCACGGCGTCCCCTTCGTCGAGCCAGAGGATGAGATCGGCGGCGGATGCTCTCGCCCTGCCCCGCCGCATACCTTCCGCCTCAATAGCATCACCGCCATCTCGGAGCCCCGCCGTATCCACCAGGTTGACGGCATACCCCTCGAGATCGAGGCGGACCTCCAGAAGATCGCGCGTGGTTCCTGGAATGTCGGTAACAATAGCCACGTCACGGTCGGCCAGCGCGTTCACGAGGCTAGACTTGCCAGCGTTGGGCGGACCGAGCACCACCACCTCGAAACCGTCGCGAATACGCTCGCCACGCAGACCGGCCACTAACTCGCGTTCCATTTGGTCCCGCAAGTCACGAATGCCGGCATACACCTCAGTGGAGATTTCCGCCGGAACGTCATCCTGGTCCGAAAAGTCGAGATCAGCTTCGACACTTGCCCGAAGATCGATAAGCGATCGACGCCAACCGTCGGCCCGAGTGCGAAACGTACCACCCGCCAACCGCAACGCCTGTCGCCGCTGGGCATCGGTATCGGCTGAAATCAAGTCGGCCAGGCCTTCTGCTTCCGTAAGGTCGATGCGACCATGTTCGAAAGCACGGCGGGTAAACTCTCCGGCCTCCGCCAGCCTCAGCCCAGGCAGAGCGCCAAGAAAGGAAAGGAAGGAGCTGATAACGGCGCGTCCGCCGTGCAACTGGAACTCCGCAACATCCTCACCGGTAAAACTGGCCGGCCCCGGGAAAAAGAGGACAAGCCCTTGATCGATCGTCTCTCGAGCCGCGTCACGGATCATTTTCAACGCCGCGTATCGGGGTTTTGGTGTCTCACCGATCGTTGTTTCGAGTACGAATCGAACAGCGGGCCCTGAAACACGGACCACCGCAACACCGCTCGGGGGCGCCCCAGAAGAGAGAGCAAAAATCGTATCGGTCACGACTCAATCCTTACATCCAGATTCATCATTTGACTAACCAGATGACCGGCCCAAAATGTTGGAACCACGACCTTAAGCTATGATTTCAAACGACAATGGGCCCCATAAGGGCCCATTGATTCATTTTCCAAATCAAACCGGCGCCGAATTGATGACCGCCGATGATTCACGTGAAACACCAAACCGGGTCGTTAGGTGTTCATCGAATCGAAGAAATCGCTGTTAGTCCGTGTCTGCCGGAGCTTATCGAGCAGGAACTCGGTCGCATCGGTGGTTCCCATCGGATTGAGAATGCGGCGGAGAACGAAGGTCTTCTTGAGTTTGTCCGGTACCACCAGCAGGTCTTCCTTGCGGGTGCCAGAACGCTGAATGTCGATGGCCGGGAACACACGCTTGTCTGAGATCTTGCGATCCAGAATGATCTCGGAGTTGCCGGTGCCCTTGAATTCTTCGAAGATGACTTCGTCCATGCGGCTACCGGTATCAATCAGCGCCGTAGCGATGATGGTCAACGATCCGCCTTGTTCGATGTTTCGAGCCGCACCGAAGAAGCGCTTGGGCCGCTGCAGGGCATTGGCGTCGACACCGCCCGTCAGAACTTTGCCGGAAGACGGCACCACCGTGTTGTAGGCACGGCCGAGGCGGGTGATCGAATCGAGGAGAATGACGACGTCGCGGCCGTGCTCGACAAGACGCTTGGCCTTCTCGATGACCATCTCCGCTACCTGGACGTGGCGGGTCGCCGGCTCGTCGAAGGTCGAGGAAACCACCTCGCCGCGCACCGAGCGCTGCATGTCCGTCACTTCCTCAGGACGTTCGTCGATCAAGAGAACGATGAGATAGCACTCGGGATGATTGGTGGTGATCGAGTGGGCGATATTCTGCAGCAGTACGGTCTTGCCGGTACGCGGCGGAGCAACGATCAGTGCACGCTGGCCCTTGCCAAGCGGCGCGACGATATCGATGACCCTAGCCGAGAAATCCTTCGACGGCACGCCCTCGACTTCCATGCGGAACCGCTCATCGGGATAAAGCGGTGTCAGGTTATCGAAGTGTACTTTGTGACGTGCCTTCTCAGGGTCTTCGAAATTGACCGTATTGACCTTGAGCAGCGCAAAATAGCGCTCGCCTTCCTTTGGGCTTCGGATCTGACCTTCGACGGTGTCGCCCGTACGAAGCGAGAAGCGGCGAATCTGAGCCGGGGAGATGTAGATATCGTCAGGACCCGGCAGATAATTGGCGTCGGGCGAACGCAGGAAGCCGAAACCATCCTGAAGCACCTCGACGACGCCCTCGCCGATGATATCGACTTCCTGTTCGGCGAGCTGCTTCAAGATCGCAAACAGCAGTTCCTGCTTGCGCATGGTCGAGGCATTTTCCACCTCGACCTCTTCCGCAACGGCAAGAAGTTCGGTGGGGGTCTTCTTCTTGAGATCCTGGAGTTTCATCTCCGACATGGACAAGGCATCTCTTGGTTGGAAAATGGGAATCGAAGCCGAAAACAGAAAACTCCCCTATCGGGGATACACATCGACGATCTTTTCCGAAAAACGCGGGCTGGCAGCAACGGCTGAGAACCGTCGTGGGAGAACCTTCCCGGACCTCCTCGTCCGGAAAACGCCTGCACGCGAAGCGAGGGACAGATTTCGCTATACCTTGTTCCGCCAAGCGCGGCAAGACGGCAAGCGGTGCTCCGGCATCATACCCATTCTCAGAAGGGTTTCAGCACGACCAAGATAAGGATGGCGAACAAGATGAGCGTGGGAAGCTCGTTCATCATCCGAAAGAAACGCGAATCGTGCCTGTTGGCGTCACGCTCGAACGCCTTCCGCCAAGCGTCGAGCTGATAATGATAGACGGTAAGGCCAAGCACCAGAAGCAGCTTCAGCCAAAGCCAGGACGAAGCGGAAAACCATCCTCCCTTCACGCCGAGCCAAAGGCCAAAAACCCATGTGCCATACATGGCCGGCCGCATGATGCCCCTGAGCAGGCGGCGCTCCATGACTTTGAACGTCTCCGACTGGACGGAACCTGTCTCGGCGTCAGCGTGATAAACAAAAAGGCGCGGCAAATAGAAAATTCCCGCCATCCAGGCAATCACTGAAAACAGATGGCCGATCTTGATCCAATCATAACCCACGCCCATCACCGTCCCCCAGCATCCCGTACCCGCGCCAGCATGCGCTCTACATTGGCAATCGCACCATCCGGCGTAATTCCGTGACCCAGGTTGAAGACCAGTCTTCCCTCGCCCAGTCGCTCGAGAATTCGGTCCACCGCCGCGTCGAGCGGCTTACCACCGGTGACGAGATACAACGGATCGAGATTGCCCTGTACGGGGGCAAGAGGCTGGATGGCGCTTCGCACGAAATCCAGCGACGCCTGCCAGTCGACGCCCACCGCATCAACCCCTGTCTCACGAACAAACGCGGGAAGATGACCACCTGCCCCTTTCGGGAACCCGATCACCCGCGCTCCAGGTACTCGTTTTCTCAAACCCTCGACAATCCGACGGGTCGGCTCGATGACGAAACGGCGAAAGCCGGCATCATCCAGCACACCCGCCCAGGTATCAAAGATTTGCACTGCGTCGGCGCCCGCCACTAACTGGGCGGCAAGATAGTCGATGGAAGCGTCGACAAGCACGTCGACCAACCGATCAACACCAACAGAATCGATCAGTGAGGCTCGCCGTGCCGGCATCTGGTCTGGCGTGCCTCGTCCGGCAATCATGTAGGTCAAAAGCGTCCAGGGAGCACCGCAAAAGCCTAGCAGCGTCGTTTCGCGAGGAAGCTCGCCGCGGATGCGCGACACCGCCTCGATGACAGGCTTCAGCCGATCGAGCAAGCGATCGGGCTCAAGACCAGGACGAACAAGATCGATCGGCTCCAGCCGAGGGCCTTCGCCTTCGACGAACCAAACCTTCTGACCGAGTGCATGCGGTACTACCAGGATATCGGAAAACAGGATCGCCGCATCGAAGCCAAAGCGACGGATCGGCTGCAAGGTCACCTCTGTAGCGAAATCCGGTGAGTAGCAGAGATCAAGGAAAGATCCGGCTTTGGCTCTCGTCGCTCGATACTCGGGCAAGTAGCGCCCTGCCTGACGCATCATCCAAACCGGTGGAGGCCACAGCCGTTCTCCAGCGAGAACTCTGAGAACGCGACGTTCGCTCATCGCCTTGTCCGTCTTCGTCGTGCTCGTGCCGTCCGCCGTATCCAAGTCAAGAATCCTATTTGAAGAGATTTTCTTTTTCTTATTGCCGAGGGATAGCAGGGATTATCGTCCCTCCACAATCGGAACCATGTGGGGGCCCTTCTCCTCACTGTCGGAGTTTCATTCGAAGCACAAGGCTGTGGCTTTTGTGGAAAACTTTAACGAATGGCGGAATGCCGCAATTCTTAACGAATGGTTAATGGGGATGACCACCGAAGAGTTAATGAACCGTTAAGCGCCAGCTTCGCTTTTGCACAGCACCCACAGGTGCCGTTTACGCGATGCCCATTTCTTCGTCCTGTTGATGGTTTCCTGCCTTACCCACAGAGGGCAGGAGCCAACGATCGCCAGGCCATCTTTCTCCACGTCCATCCCAGTACAGTGCGCAGTCCTGTGGATTTCCAACACGTGATAGAAGCCAAGCCATTGATTGGAAGCGGCAAAAAAGAGCTCGCCAAGCAGAGTGCCTTCTGAGATGCTGGCTTTTGCCGTTCTATCGGAGCATGCCGGCCATGAAGCGGGGCCAGACCTATTTCCATATCCATCTTGTTTCCGACTCCACTGGTGAGACGTTGCTCGCCGTGGGTCGGGCAGCCACCGCGCAATATGAATCGATGGTGGCGATTGAGCATATCTACCCGCTAGTTCGCTCGGTTCGGCATATCGAGCGGGTCATCGCCGACATCGAGGCCGCTCCGGGCATCGTTCTCTACACTCTGGTGCAACAGGACTTGGCCATAAAGCTCGAGGAAGCCTGCCAGGCAGCGGCCATTCCTTGTATCGACGTTTTGCGGCCGGTGTTCGATGTGTTCCGTTCGTTCTTCAAGGTGCAGGCCATCGGCAAGGCCGGTGCCCAGCACGCCATGGACGCAGACTATTTCAAGCGCATCGACGCTCTGAATTTCACGCTGGCGCATGATGACGGCGCCTTACCGGACGACATCGAAGAGACCGATGTCATTCTGATCGGCATCAGCCGCACCTCGAAAACGCCCACGTCGATCTATTTGGCCAACCGCGGCATCCGCACCGCCAACGTGCCGCTGGTGCCCGGTATTCCCATCTCCGAGAAAGTCATAGCTGCGCGACGGCCTTTGGTCGTTTGTCTCATCGCCACTGCTGAGCGCATCATGCATGTGCGGCAGAACCGTCTGTTGGCGTTGGCCGACCAGAACCAGAACTCGACCTACGTCGACAAGGCTTCGATCGCTCAGGAAATTCTCTATTCCAAGCGCCTTTGCACCGAGCATGGCTGGCCGATGATCGACGTGACCCGCCGCTCGATCGAGGAAACGGCCGCTGCCATCCTCGCCCTCTGGGATCAGCATCGTTATGGAAAAATGCTCGACCCCTTCTCCGACGCGGGTTGAACGATGAGCCTTGTCCTTGCTTCGGCGAGCGCTGCGCGCGCCAATCTCCTGACCGGTGCCGGTCTGATCTTCAAACGGATACCCGCCGATGTCGATGAGCGCCTGATCGAGGAAGATCTCGTCGGTCTCTCGGCAACCGATGTGGCGCAGGCTCTCGCCGACGTCAAAGCCGTCGAGGTCTCCTTTCGCAGACCCGGCGATCTGGTCATCGGTGCCGATCAGACCCTGTCGCTTGGCGAGGAGCGTTTCCACAAGCCGCGTGACCGCGAGGAAGCGAGTCGGCAGCTTGTTCATCTTTCCGGTCGTACCCATGAGCTTCATTCGGCTCTATCGTTGGCCCGCAACGGCGAAGTTCTTCATCGCGCCGTCGATAGCGCGAAGCTGACGATGCGACCGTTGTCGACACGTTTCATAAGTCATTACCTCGCTGTGGTTGGCGAGGCGGTGCTGGGCTCGGTGGGTGCCTACCAGCTCGAAGGCTACGGGGTTCAGCTCTTTGAGGCCATCGATGGCAATCATTTCACCATTCTCGGCCTGCCCTTGCTGCCCTTGCTCGAGTTCCTGCGCGAGGAAAGGATGATCGAACAATGATCCGTGCTGCCGTTCTGGGCTGGCCGGTGAGTCAATCGCGCTCGCCGCTGATCCATGGCTATTGGTTGAAGCAGTTTGGCATTGATGGCGATTATGGCCGCATCGCAATCGAACCCGGCCAGATCGACAGCTTTCTTGCTCACTTCGCCGATAGCGGCCTTGCCGGCTGCAACGTGACCATCCCCTACAAGGAAGTTGCGGCGCGTGCCGCTGGTCATCGGCAGCCGGTCGTCGAACGGATCGGAGCGGCCAATACGTTGTGGCTGGAGAACGGCGTACTCTGCGCCGACAACACCGACGGTATTGGGTTCGTCAGCAACCTTGATGAACGTGTTCCCGGCTGGGACACCCAGGGCGAAGCCCTGGTGATCGGTGCCGGCGGTGCCGCTGCGGCGGTGGTCGATGCATTGGTCGAGCGTGGCTTCATGGTTCGTGTCGTCAATCGAACCCTGTCGAGGGCCGAAGCCTTGGCCAGCCGTTATCCAGGCCAAGTGTCCGCCGATGTCCTTTCGGAGGCGAATCGATATGCGGCAACAGCCAATTTTCTCGTCAATACGACGTCGCTCGGCATGAAGGGCGATGGTGCTGTCGATCTGGATATGAATGTCGTATCATGCGACGCCGTGGTAACGGATATCGTCTACGTTCCTCTCGTCACGCCATTTCTTGAGGCCGCCGCAGCGCGGGGTCTTCGGACTGTCGATGGTCTGGGCATGTTGCTCCACCAGGCGGTTCCCGGCTTTACCCGTTGGTTCGGGCATCGACCCACCGTGACGGCGGAATTGCGCGTGCTGATTGAGGCCGACCTTTGATCGTCATCGGTCTCACCGGCTCGATCGGCATGGGCAAGACCACCACTGCCGATCTGTTCCGGGAAGCAGGTCTGCCGGTGTTCGACGCCGACGCTACCGTGCATGCGCTTTATAACGGCCCCTTCGCAGCCAAAATCGAGCGGGCCTTTCCAGGAACGACGATCGAAGGCCGAGTGGATCGCGCCAAACTTGCTGCGCGGCTTTCCGGCGATGCGGAGGCCTTTCAGCGGTTGGAGGCCGTCGTCCATCCGGCAGTGCAACAAGCAGAAGCCGATTTTCTTGAGCACGCCAAGGCTGGCGGAGCGCCGGCAGCCGTGCTCGACATCCCTCTTCTCTTCGAGACCGGTCGCCATCGCGATTTCGATAAAATCGTTGTCGTTTCGGCTCCAGCCGATGTGCAGCGCACCCGCGTGCTTGCTCGTCCAGGCATGACCATCGAGAAGTTCGAGGCGCTTCTCGCCCGGCAGATGCCGGATGCCGAAAAAAGAGCGCGGGCCGATTTTGTCGTACCGACCGGTGATGGCCTCGCCGCAGCAAAGGCCTCGGTCGCTTCGTTTCTGCATCAGTTGCCGATCTGAGCAAATGTCGGGGGACAAGCAGACCGGATTTCCTTGAATTAGGCACCATAGGCGGGCAGGATTCGCCCATGCGCGAAATCGTCTTTGATACTGAAACCACGGGCCTTGATCCCAAGACAGGCGACCGTCTGGTCGAAATAGGCTGCGTGGAAGTGGTCAACCGCTTTCCGACTGGCCGCAACTTTCATGTCTATATCAATCCGGGACGGCCGGTTCCCCAGGAAGCCTTTGACGTTCACGGCCTGTCAGATGAATTCTTGGCCGACAAGCCGCGTTTCGACGACGTTGCCGATGATTTCGTTGCCTTCGTTGGTGACGCGCAGTTGGTCGCTCACAATGCCAGCTTCGACATGGGCTTCATCAATTTCGAGCTGAAGGCTTCCGGTCGCGCGATCTTCGGCGCCGAACGAGTCGTCGATACCTTGATGATGGCTCGTCGCAAGCACCCGGGTGCACCAGCTAGCCTCGATGCGCTGTGCAATCGCTACGGGATCGACCGGTCGAAGCGTATCAAGCATGGCGCTTTGCTCGATGCCGAGCTGTTGGCAGAGGTGTATCTGGAACTGACAGGCGGCCGCCAGGCGGGTTTGGACCTGAGCGTGTCCGCACAGGCAACTTCGGCGGGGGAAACAGGTGGTCGTGTTGCTCTGCCGCCGCGCCCGGCACCATTGTCGCCGCGCATTACTATTGCCGAAGCCGAAGCCCACGCGGCGTTCATCGCCATGATTGGGGAAAAGGCACTTTGGAACGTCTATTTGAATGAGGGCGATCAGGCGGAGACGGCCTGAATCTCCCAAGATAAATTGCGGATTTATCCGAGCGGAGCTGCTCGGGGTGTTGTTAGCCGGCGAATTATGTCATAGAGCGCCCTTGCGCTCTTTCCCACCTCTTTTGGAACGGGGGGCGCCTTGGTGATCAAATCTCCAAAGGGGTCTGTTGTGGCTAAGGCGACGCTCGAGAAATTTCGGCAGGTCGCCGCCCTGCCCTATCGACTGACGGCGCATGGATACGAGGTGGTGATGATTACTACCCGCGACAGTGGCCGCTGGATATTGCCGAAGGGTTGGCCGATCAAAGGCCTGAAACGTCACGAAAGTGCCGAAACGGAGGCCATGGAGGAAGCAGGTCTGATCGGCAGCGCCGAGCCGAAGCCTGTCGGCCGTTTCACCTACATAAAGCAGTTCCCGAAACGCCAGGAAAAGGTTCTGGTCGATGTCTTCCCATTCGCCATCGAGAAGCAACTCGATGACTGGCAGGAAAAGGGACAACGCGAGGTTCGCTTCTTCAATCCGGTCGACGCGGCCGCTTTGGTGTCCGACGCCGGTGTCGGGGATCTGATTCTTGCGTTCTTCGTGGATCTCGCCAAAAGAAAAGCGGCCGGCACCTTGAAGATACCGACCGCCGATAATGCTCTCGCGTCGTCCGACGAGTCTGAAGGAAATCAGGCCAGCCCTTCGAAGAGCGCCGTCGACAAGTAACGCTCAGCAAACGACGGTACGATCACCACGATTGTCTTGCCGGCGTTTTCCGGGCGCTGGCCAAGCTTGACGGCCGCTGCCAGCGCTGCGCCCGAGGAGATGCCGACCGGCACGCCCTCCAACTTGGCAACCTGCCGGGCCGTTGAGAGCGCCTCTTCGGAGGGAACCGGAAGAATTTCGTCGTAGACCTTGGTATCGAGGACGGCGGGCACAAAACCGGCACCGATGCCCTGGATCTTGTGCGGACCAGGATTCCCACCCGACAGCACGGGACTTTCATTTGGCTCAACCGCAACGACCTTCACAGAGGGATTGCGTTCCTTCAGTACGCGTCCGACGCCGGTGATCGTTCCGCCTGTACCAATGCCGGCGACAAAGATATCCACCTTGCCGTCGGTGTCGTTCCAGATCTCTTCCGCGGTACTGACCCGATGCACCTCGGGATTGGCCGGATTTTCGAACTGCTGCGGGATGATGGCGCCAGGAATGGTGGCGGCCAGCTCATTGGCCTTGGCGATGGCGCCCTTCATGCCCTTGGCTGCCTCAGTGAGCTCGAGCTCGGCACCGAGCAGCTTCAACATCTTGCGCCGCTCGATGGACATCGACTCCGGCATGACCAGGATAAGTCGGTAGCCCTTGGCAGCAGCGACGAAAGCAAGTGCAATTCCAGTGTTGCCGGAAGTCGGTTCGACAAGAGTGGATTCGCCGGGCTTGATCTTCCCCTGTGCTTCCAAAGCTTCGATCATGGCCACGCCGATGCGGTCCTTGACCGAAGCGATCGGATTGAAGAACTCCAGCTTGCCAAGAATGGTGGCCTTGACGCCGTTCTCCTTGGCCAGCTTGTCCAGGCGGACAAGCGGCGTGTCGCCAATGGTTTCGGTAATGGAGGCGTAGATCTTGCCGCGACCGCGGCGGGACAGATCGCTCATGGGAAGTCCTCGTTGAAGCAGGCCCTTGGAATTGGCACCATTCTACCGGCGGCCACAGAACGCTACCAGTCAACCGAGGTCGCAGCGGTGATCAGGATTGGAAAATGATACTGTAAGAGGAGTGATTTATAGAATTAAATACCTGATCGTCAGGAACGACCCGTCGATCCGAAGCCGCCCGCACCCCGGTTGGTCATGTCGAGCGCTTCCGTTTCCACAAGCCGGACGCGGCTGACCGGCGCAATCACCATTTGGGCGATGCGCTCGCCTCGGTTGACGGTGAATGGGGTATCGGAAAGGTTGACCAGAATCACCTTCACCTCACCGCGATAGTCCGCATCGACGGTGCCGGGAGAATTCAGAACCGTTACGCCGTGCTTGGCGGCAAGACCTGATCGCGGCCGTACCTGTGCCTCGTAGCCAGATGGCAACGCCATGGCGAGACCCGTCGGCACCAGGGCTCGGCCGAGCGGCTGCAAGATCAGCGGTTCTTCGACTGCCGCGACAAGATCTAGTCCCGCCGCATCCTCGCTCTGGTAGGCTGGCAGCGGCAGGCCATGAGCATGTGGCAGGCGCACAAGAGCGACGTCGACCATTGAGAAACCTCGAAAGATTGGTTCGTTGCGGATGCGAATCGAAGATTAGCCAAGAGTTCTGGCAACCAGCGCGATGAGGCGATCGGCCACCTCGTCCTTTGAAAGCGTCGGCCAGATTTCTACACCGGCTTTCGAAAGGATTTGGACGCGATTGGCATCGCCACCGAATACCCCGCTTGATGGTGATACATCGTTGGCGACGATGTAGTCGGCCCCTTTGACTGCCAGCTTGCGAGCGGCATTGGCTTCGACATTCGTCGTTTCGGCAGCGAATCCAATGACGATTTTCGGCCGTCGTGCATCGTGACCAAGTGTCGCCAGGATATCGGGATTCTCCAGGAAGGAGAGCGGTGGCGGATCTCCAGCGGCTTTCTTGATCTTCTCGGTTGCCACCTCGGCTGGTCGCCAATCGGAGACGGCGGCAGCCATCACCGCGGCATCGGCCGGCAGGGCAGAAGAAACCGCTTCGAGCATTTCTCGCGCTGTCTCGACGTGAACGGTATCGACACCTTTGGGATCGGCAATCGAGACCGGACCGGACACGAGCGTCACGCGCGCACCGGCGCGGGCTGCCGCCGCTGCGATAGCGTGTCCCTGCTTGCCGGAAGACCGATTGGTGATGAACCGCACCGGATCGATCGGTTCTATGGTCGGGCCGGAGGTAACGAGAATATGCCGACCGGCTAGTGGCTTCGGTTGGTCGGCCTCTGCGAAAAAAGCTTCGACGCCAGCGACGATCTCCATCGGTTCGGAAAGGCGACCAACGCCAGCCTCGTTGCGTTCGGCCATCCGGCCTTCTGCCGGCCCAATGAACCGGACACCATCGGCTGCCAGTTGCCCGGCGTTCCTCTGGGTCGCCGGATGCGCCCACATTCGCTGGTTCATGGCGGGGCAGACGATGATGGGAGCGGCAGCGGCGAGCAGGCTCGCCGTGGCGAGTTCGTCGGCAATGCCGTTGGCCATGCGGGCGATCAGATTGGCAGTTGCTGGCGCCACCAGGATGAGATCGGTGTCGCGAGAGAGAACGATGTGGCCGATATCCTGCTCTTCTGTGGGGTCGAAAAGATCACTGAATACCTTCTCGCCGGACAGTGCGCCCACCGTCATCGGCGTCACGAACTCCTTGCCCGAATGGGTCAGGATCACGCGTACCTGGGCACCACGCTCCTTGAGGCGTCGGATCACCTCGAGGACCTTGTAGGCGGCGATACCGCCGCCGATGATGATCAGTATGCGCTTGCCAGCGAGCATGCCCGGCCCTCTCTTGCACGTTTCGAGGGGAACCTAGACCATCGTGACTCGAAAGGTAAGCGACAAGCGGATGGATCCGCACATGCCAAGCTGAGAGCGGACATCGCAAGGGCGAGTAGAAGGCAAGCGGCCCGTGGGCCGCCGCGCTCAACCGGTTGCGAATTTCTCGTCGAAGGAATAGCCCGAACCGCGCACCGTGCGGATGGGATCACGCACGCGGCCACGGTTGATCGACTTTCTGAGGCGACCGACATGCACATCGACGGTGCGCTCGTCGACGTAAACGTCATGACCCCAGACACCATTGAGAAGCTGCTCGCGCGAGAATACCCGCCCCGGTGACTGCATCAGGAACTCCAGCAACCGGAACTCCGTGGGCCCGAGATGGATTTCGCGCGTCGAGCGGCGAACTCGCCGTGTTTCGCGGTCTAGTTCAATATCTCCGGCAGTCAGAAGATTTGACACCGTTTCCGGCTTGGCACGCCGCAGCATGGCCTTGACGCGGGCAATCAGCTCGGGAACCGAGAAAGGTTTCACGACATAGTCGTCGGCACCGGTGGCGAGCCCACGCACCCGTTCCGATTCCTCGCCGCGCGCCGTCAGCATGATGACCGGCAACCGCTCGGTCTCCGGCCTTGCCCGCAGGCGACGGCAAAGTTCGATGCCCGAGAGGCCCGGCAGCATCCAGTCGAGCAACAGCAGATCGGGAGTGATCTCCTTGAGGCGAATGTCGGCCTCGTCGCCACGGAAAGCCTGCTCCACCTCGAAACCCTCGGCTTCCAGGTTGTAGCGCAGCATCAGCGACACAGCTTCCTCGTCCTCGACGATCATCACCTTGGCCATGGTCGTGTTCAGCTCCGCAGCTTAGGATCCGGCGATGGTGCTGGCGATCGAAGCGTCGGCCTTCGGCCGCTCGTCCTCGTAAGACCGACCCGTCACCACGTAATGCACCGATTCCGCGATGTTGGTGGCATGATCGCCGATGCGTTCGATGTTCTTGGCGCAGAACAGGAGATGGATGCAGAACGTAAGGTTGCGCGGGTCTTCCATCATGTAGGTGAGGAGCTCGCGGAACAGCGACGTATAGAGCGCGTCGATCTGCTCGTCGCGATCGCGCACGACGATCGCGGCGTCGGAATCCTGCGCGGCATAGGCGTCGAGCACGGCCTTGAGCTGCTCGAGCGCGATCTCGGCGAGATGTTCGACGCCGATCAGCACGCTCTTCAGGCGGACGCCGCCGTTCATGGCGATGACGCGCTTGGCGATCGACTTGGCGAGGTCGCCGACCCGCTCGAGGTCGCCGGCGAGACGCATGGCGACGAAGATGTGACGCAGGTCGAGCGCCATCGGCTGGCGCCGGGCGATGATCAGGATCGCCTGTTCCTCGACGATGTGCTGCAGGCGGTCGAGCCGGGCGTCGGTGGCGACCACCTTCTGCGCCAGCGTCGTGTCGCCGCGCACCAGCGCGGTGACGGCGTCGGTCACGAGACCTTCGGCGAGCCCGCCCATCTCCGCGATGCGGCCGGCGAGTTCCTTCAGTTCCTGATCGTAGGCGACGACGGTATGGTTGGTCATCGAGCGAACCTCGTTCCACTGGCGCGAACCGTCCGGCGGAACCGGCCCGGGTCGCCCCGTTTCTATGACGCGGAGACGTCAGTTTGATGACGCTCCAAACTGTTGATTTCGAAGCGCTTCACGACTTCCAGCGGTCGAGCGCGACGGTGAAGGCGGAGCCCTCGCCGCGCCGGCTCCAGATGTCGAGCCGTCCGCCGTGGCGGGTGACGATGTGCTTGACGATGGCGAGGCCGAGACCGGTGCCGCGGCGCGAGCCGGCACCGTCGGAATGGCCGCGGTAGAAGCGCTCGGTCAGGCGCGGCAGGTGGACCGGGTCGATGCCGTCGCCGTGGTCGCGCACGGTCGCCAGCACGAGATCGCCCTCGGCACGCACCGTCACCTCGACGGAGCCGCCGTTGCCGCCGTATTTGACGGCGTTCTCGACCAGGTTGGTGAAGACCTGGACCAGTTCCTCGCGATCGCCGCGCACCGCGCGGGCGGCGTCGCAGCCCTCGAGCGCCAGGGTGATGCCCTCGGCGGTCGCGGCCGGGCGGGCGAGATCGAGGACGCGGGCGAGCACCTCGCAGAGGTC
>JARKNW010000005.1 GCA_029976075.1 Pleomorphomonas sp. | reverse complement strand
ACGGCAACTGCTTTGGCAGAAAACGCATGACTGGCTGGCAAATGCAAACTGGCTTAGCCGCTTGCAAATCCGCGAGCTCAAGCCGGGTGGTGTGTTGTGGGAAAATGAGCAGCCGTCGAGCGAAAGCATTGGCAAGCGAGGCTACGAGACCTTTCGGCGGCGAATTCGGTGGACGAGACACTTCGTGCCAGACAGTCACAAAACCCAAGAGTTGGCCGAGAGTATTGTCCGCGTGTTGTTGCGCTCCGACGAACTCAGAAGATTCCTAGTCACGATGCGGCCCGATGCTTTGCCGGACCTCCTATCGATCAAATTACAACCTCGCTTCGAATTCTCAGACAAGGTCCTCCGAGATTTGATCGCTGACAAAGGCAGCAGACTCTATCAGGAAATCGAAGAAAATAGAAACATTGCAGACAATGGCTGCTATGCAATCCCAGACGATAACGTTCTACTAAAGTTTTTCTTCGGCAATGCTGAAGAAGCAAATACCCTAGGAGTCTGGAAGCCGGTAGGCGATGCCACCATCAATGCGATCCGCATGGCACATCAAAGTGGCTATGACGAGTACCTAAACGAACCCAACGATGGACTCGACGTTGAAACATGGCGGGACATTACGTTTGTAAGCATTCGCTTCTTCGACATCATGGTCAAGGCAGCCATGGTTCAGTCTGTCCCCTACCATATGTGGCTGTTCTATATGCCTCGTTTCGTGACAGAACTAGAAAAAATCTATGATACATCTACCAATAACGTTGATACGGAAGACGAGTTCCCAACCCGAAGTGCTCGTTTGATGTATGAAGTGTTCAACGCCATGGGCGACTGGATCCAGAATCTACGGTATCTCGACAAGGCATCTCCGCACGCTGCGATCAAAGGTAAGGGGGTGCATCCGTCGAGCGTCATTCCTGCGGATGCCGCCTTGGCTCTGGGCGATGCTATGATGACCGTCGCGCTTTCGAACAGGATTGGCGACAGTTTCGCTAGATATTTGCACGAGTGCGTGTTGCGAGATATCGACTCTCTTTCGAGGACTGGACTGGAAGGAGAAATGCGGACGATTCTGATCCGCGCGGTTTTGGCTGGCGGCAACCGATCCCCCGGTCGTCGCTACGGAGAGCGCCTCAAAACCTTCGTCGCGAAGACTGACTACGTTCTGCGCAATAACGTAAATGACTATGTCGAAACACTAAACGCAACTTATCCATGACGATCCAGTCATAATTCGGCCACTTACCATGGCCGGCTTTAGCCTCGATCATACAAGGACGGCACAAGAAAGCGCGCGGGCAGGCAAGTAAGCTTGGTAGCAAAGAGTCCCCCAAAAGAAAGCCGCGCCCCTCACCGTCGTGAAGAGCGCGGCTTTGTCATCTCTTGTCCACCCTCACTCGGCGGCGAGCGGCATGCCGTCCGGCCCCAGGATCTTCGGCCTCGGCCCGACCGGCGTGGTCGAGACCAGATGCGGGCGAGCCGGTGCCGGCGGGTAGGCCGCGGGCGGATGGCCCTGGCTGGCGGCTTCCGCTTCCATCTCCGCCTCGTCGGACACGTTGGGGTCGGCCATCTTGCCGAACACCCAGCCGATGGCCCGGTTGAGCCGGTTGATCATCAGGTAGAACGAGGGGATGAACACCAGCGACAGCACCGTGGAGACCAAGAGGCCGCCGATCACCGCGATGGCCATCGGCGCCATGAACTCGGCGCCCTGGCCGGTGCCGTGCGCCGCCGGGTACATGCCGGCCACCATGGCGATGGTCGTCATGATGATCGGGCGGGCACGCTTGCGGCCGGCGTCGATGATCGCCTCGGCCTCGCTGAGGCCGTGCTTCTGGCGCTCGACGGCAAAGTCCACCAGCATGATGGCGTTCTTGGTCACGATGCCCATCAGCATGAGGATGCCGATGATCACCGGCATCGACACGGCGTAGCCGCTGACGAGCAGCGCCACCACCACGCCGCCGATGGACAGCGGAATGGAGCCGAGGATGGTGATCGGCTGGAACACGCTGTTGAACAGCAAGATCAGCACGATGAACACGATGGTGAGGCCGGCGATCATCGCCACCGCGAAGGCCTCGAAGATCTCCGCCTGAATTTCGGCGTCGCCGGTGTTCTGGATGGTCACGCCGGCCGGGAAGGCCTTGACCGCCGGCAGGGCGTTGATCTTGTCGAGCCCCTGACCCGAGGTGAAGCCCGGCATCATGTCGGTCCCCACCTTGACGAGGCGTGCCCTGTCGTACCGGTCGATGGTCGACGGCCCCTGGCCGAAGCCGAGATCGGCGACCGCCGACAGCGGCACCGGCGTGCCGGAGGCCGTGGGTATCTTCAACGCCGCCAGCGTCTCGATGTTGCCACGAGCGGCGGTATCGAGCTGCACGCGCACCGGGATCTGCCGGTCGCCATCGGTGAACTTGGCGAGATTGGCATCGACGTCGCCGACGGTGGCGACGCGCAGGGTCTGCGACAGCGCATCCGTCGACACGCCGAGGTCGGAGGCGACGTCGCGGCGCGGCGTCACGCGGATTTCGGGCCGGGCAAACGACGACAGGGCCGACGGATTGGAGAACATCGGGTCGCCCCGCATGTCATTTTCCAGTGCCGCGGCCGCCTTGGCCACGGCGTCTCCATCCTTGCCGAGTACGCCGACGGTAGCCTCGCGGTCGCCGCGCTCGTTGACGAAGAAGAAGCGGATGTCGGGAATGCTGCGCAGCACCTGCTGCACCTTGTATTCCATCTGCTTCTGCGTCTGGGTGCGCTCGTTGCGCGGCACCAGGTTGACGATGACGGCGGCGCGGCGCGTTTCCAGCGTGCCGGTCGGCGAGGTACCACCCATCACGAACACACTCTTCACTTCCGGGAAGGCGTGCATGCGCTGGCTGATGCCATCGGTCACCACCTGCGTGTCGTCAAGCGTCGAGCCCGGCGGCAGTTCGATGGAGGTGACGATGCGCGCCTGATCTCCAGGAGCAAACAGCTCGGTCGGCAGCTTGGAGGCCTGCCCCATGGCGAACACGAAGGTGGCAAGACAGGCGACGATGGTCACCACCGGCATCACCGGCACGCGCAGCACATGCCCGCGCACCCTGAGCCTGGGCGACCACAGTGTCACCCTCAGGAAGGCGGTATAGGCCCGCACGAAGGGGCCACCCTCGTGCTCTTCCGGGTGCGGCCGCGTCAGCCAGGCCGAGAACAGGGCGAAGAACACCACGCCCACCGCCACCCACAGCGCCGTCATTTCGCCGCCCGAGCGAGTGAGGAAGTCGACGGCGGCATCGACGCCTTCGAAGATGCCGGACTTGTCGCCGAGCGGCCCGTGATCTTTCAGCCAGTTGATGCCGAAATAGGCGAGCACGCCGAGCGGCACGAACCAGATGAGGCGACGGAGCGCTGTGCGCACGAAGCCGCGATAGACGGGCCGGCCGTCTTCACCGTCGCCGGTATAAGGCGTCTTCATGAAATAGGCGGCCAGCATCGGGGTGATCAGGCGGGCGGTCAGCAGCGAGAAGAACACCGCGATCGCCACAGTCAGGCCGAACTGACGGAAATACTGGCCGGGGATGCCGGGCATGAAGCTGACCGGCGAGAAGATGGCGATGATGGTCGTCGAAATGGCGATCACCGCGAGGCCGATCTCGTCGGCCGCCTCCACGGCGGCGCGATAAGGCTTCTTGCCGGTGCGGATGTGGCGAACGATGTTCTCGATCTCGACGATGGCATCGTCCACCAGGATACCGGTCACCAGCGTGATGCCCAAGAGGCTCACCATGTTGAGCGAGAAGCCCAGGATGTCGAGCGCGAAGAAGGTGGGGATGGCCGACAGCGGCAGCGCGATGGCCGAGATGATGGTGGCCCGGAAATCGCGCAGGAACAGCAAGACGACGATGACGGCGAGCAAGGCGCCCTCGATCAGCGTCTTCATCGAGTTTTCGAAGCTGTTGTAGGTCTGCACCGTGGAATCGTCGATGCGCTTCATCGACACGTCCGGGTATTCCTTGGCGATCTTGTCGACCACCTTGCCGACCGCCACCGACACGGAGGCATCGCTCGCCCCCTTGGCACGGTAGATGGCGAAGGCCACGGCCGGGCGCCCATCTAGGCGGGCGAACGACTTCGGCTCGGCCCAGAGGTCGACCACCTTGCCGACATCGCTCAGACGGATGTTGCGGCCGTCGGCGAGCGGCAGGCGCGTCGCGGCGAGATCGTCAAGCGAATGGACGCTGGCGAGCGTGCGCACCGCCTGCGTCTGGCCGCCCACCTCTCCCTTGCCGCCGGAGAGGTCGATGTTGACCGCCTTCAGCGCCGAGTTGACCTGGGCAGCGGTGATGCCGAGCGCCATCAGCCGGTCGGGGTCGATCTGAACCTGAATCTCGCGCTTGACGCCCCCCATGCGCTCGACACGGCCGACGCCGTTGATCGATTGCAGGTCGCGGATCACCTTGTCGTCGACGAACCAGGAGAGTTCTTCAGGCGTCATGGCGGGCGAAGCCGCCGCGTAGGTGATGATCGCCTGTCCCTCGACGTCGATGCGCCGGCTGACCGGCTCGTCGATGGTGCCCGGCAGATCGCTGCGGATCTCGGCCACCGCGTCCTTGACGTCGTTGAGCGCCCGGTCGGTCGCAACGTTGAGATTGAACTCGACCACGGTGGTCGAAACGCCGTCGGTGATCGTCGAGGTGATGTGGCGCACGCCGGAGATGCCGGCAAGAGCATCCTCCACCGGCTTGGTCACCTGCGTTTCCAGCTCGGACGGCGCCGAGCCGGAATCGGTGATGGTCACCGAGATCAGCGGCAGGTCGATGTTCGGCATCAAGGTGATCGGCAGCTTGGCGAACGAGTAGAGGCCGAGCGCGATCAGGCAGACGAACAGCAAGATGGGCGGCACCGGATTGCGGATCGCCCAGGCGGAGAAATTCCAGTTCATCCCTTCACTCCCACGCCTTCGATGATCTGCGGCTTGACCTTGTCGCCGCCCCTCAGGAACGTTCCGGCCTTGGAGACCACCAGTTCGCCGTCGGTAAGGCCGTCCTTCACCTCGATGAGGCCGGCATCGGTGAGGCCGGTCTTCACCTTGCGCGTATCGACGACGCCGTCTTTCACCACCTGCACCGTCGGCACGCCCTCTTCGTCGGTCACCGCCGTTACCGGCAGCACAAGACCTTCGGTGTGAGCCACCTCCACCGTACCGCGCGCGAAGGCGCCGACGCGGAGGCCCTTGCCCTCGGGCAGAGCGATACGCGCCTTGCCGAGGCGGGTGGTGGCATTGATCTCCGGCTTGACCAGGCGGACCACGCCTTCCACCGGCGCCGCCATGCCGGCCGGTTGCACAGAAACCTTCTGGCCGACGCTGAGTTCGGGCATGAGGGTCTCGGTGACATCGGCATCGAGTTCGATGTCACCCTTCTCGGCGATGACGAACAACGGGTTGCCGCCGGACGAAGCGATCTGGCCGACCACCGCGTTGCGGCTGAGGATCAGGCCGGCACGCGGCGCCTTGATCTCGGTCTTGGAGCGGCGGAGTTCCAGTTCTGCCCGCTGCGCCTCGATGAGCTTGCGCCCCGCTTCGGCGGCGGTCAGCGCCTGCTGAGCCACCGACAACTGCGCCTTGGCCTGGTCGGCCGCCAGCTTGCGCTGGTCGAAGGCTTCCTTGGCGATGGAGTTGTTGCCCACCAGGGCCTGTCCGCGTTCGAAGGCCAGCCCCGTCTGCGCCACCAGGGCCTCGGCGGAGGTGATCTGTGCCTTGGCCTGGGCGATCTGCGCGTCGGAGGAAGCCAGCTGCGAGGTATTCTGGGCGAGTTGCACGTCGATGGTGTCGACGGCGAGCCGCGCCAGCACGGCGCCTTCCTCGACCCGGTCGCCGGCGTCATAGGCGATGCTCTCGATCTTCAGTCCCTCGACGCCCGGCGTTACCAGCACCTGCTCGCGCGCCACCAACGTTCCGGTGACGATCACCTTCTGGCTCAAGGCCTGCCGGCCGGCTTTGACGACACTGACCGTTGGCACCACTTCCTGGGTGGCAGAGGCAGCAGGCGCGGTCGCGTCCTCGGCGAGCGCCGGCAACGTTACGATCGAGTTTGCCAGCAACGCGACGACCAAAGGCTTGACCCAGAACTTCATGACGAAACGTCCCCGAGGCTGATCCGTGCCAGCCGAAAAACATGAACGAAAGTAATCCGCGCAGACATGTGGCTTCACCCCTGCGTTTCCAAGAGGGGAACGGCCACCGACGCTTCATTTTCCAACACCGCGGTGACAACGCGCGACAGGATGGTTTCCGCCCGCTCCACGTCGTAAGCGGGATTGAGGCCCATGCGCAGGATTGTTCGTCTGAGCTGCGGTAAGTTGAAGGCGGCCTCTCCGGTTGGTTTGACGCCCCGGAGAGGCCGGTGGCAGGCGACCGGGCGCAGGATCGGGTTTTCACCCGGTGTCATCAAGGCTCCCTGCCATCTTCC